>JAKSUQ010000001.1 GCA_024408855.1 bacterium
AAAAATAAAACCCAACTTACCTCATGATTTACGGCATTTTGAGGTTAAAACTTTAATGTTTTTGAATAAAAATTTACAAAAATTAATAAATTTTTTGTATTCTCAAATAAATAATCAATTAACCGTTTGGTTATAAAATATTATGCTTGCAAGAAGTATAGAATTTTTATATAATACATGGGGGTATTTTGTATAAAATATGCTTTAAAAGGAGAGAGATATTATGAAAAAAACATTTTTGAAATCGTTGTTTGCCTTTTTATTAACAATGATTTTTGCAGCTCCTTCTTTTGCCGGTGAAGCATCTCTGGTTGTTCCGAATATTAAGGAAGCAGGTGCGGATGGCTATAACCTTTTATTAATAGGTTTAGGAGTATCCGTAATTGGTGTTATATTCGGTTTAATCGAATTTCTCCGAGTAAAGAAGGTTCCTGTTCACGCAGCAATGGCTGAAGTAGGGAATACTATTTTTGAAACATGTAAAACTTATCTTATTCAACAAGGCAAATTCTTGTTAGTATTGGAAGTCTTGATCGGTTTATGTATTGCATTTTACTTCTGGTACCTGCAAGGTATGCAGCCTCAATCCGTATTTATCATTTTAGGTTGGTCTGTGCTCGGCATATTGGGTTCTTATCTTGTAGCATGGTTTGGGATAAGAATGAATACTTTGGCAAACTCAAGAACAGCGTTTACGGCACTTAAAGGTAATCCTCTTGAAACAATGAATATTCCGTTGAAAGCCGGTATGAGTATTGGTGTTTTATTGGTATCAATTGAATTGATAATGATGTTAACAATCCTTTTGTTTGTTCCAGGCGAGCTTGCAGGTGCGTGTTTTATTGGTTTTGCAATAGGTGAATCATTGGGTGCGTCGGCACTTCGTGTCGCAGGGGGTATTTTTACAAAAATTGCTGATATCGGTTCTGATTTAATGAAAATTCAATTCGGTATCAAAGAAGATGATCCTCGCAATCCTGGTGTTATTGCTGATTGTACTGGTGATAATGCTGGTGATTCAATAGGACCTACGGCTGATGGTTTTGAAACTTATGGGGTAACAGGAGTTGCTCTTGTTTCGTTTATTTTATTGGGCGTATTCAAAGATTATCAAGTACAACTACTTGCTTGGATATTCACAATGAGATTTTTAATGATTATTACTTCGGTTGTTGCATATTGGTTTAATGGTTTAATAACAAAGATTTATGCAAAAAATACTAAAAAGTTTGATTTTGAAGCTCCTTTAACCAATTTAGTATGGATTACTTCAATTTTGTCAATAATTATGACATTTACAGTTAGTAATTCTTTATTAAAAGATTTACCTAATAATTTGTGGTTAATTTTATCTGTAATCATTTCTTGCGGTACTTTAGGAGCGGCTTTAATTCCTGAAGCAACTAAAGTGTTTACAAGTCCAAAGGCAAAACATACCTGTGAAGTAGTAACTGCTTCCCGTGAAGGTGGTGCTTCATTAACAATTCTTTCAGGTATTGTATCAGGTAACTTCTCCGGTTTTTGGATTGGAGCCATAGTTGTATTACTTATGGGATTGGCTTATTTTGCAAGCACGTTTATTCCAGAAGAAACAATGATTTATCCGTCTGTATTTGCATTTGGTTTAGTTGCATTCGGATTTTTGGGCATGGGACCTGTTACAATTGCGGTTGACTCATACGGACCGGTTACGGATAATGCTCAATCTGTTTATGAGCTTTCTTTGATTGAGGAAATTCCTAATGTAGCTGACGGAATTGAAAAATATTACGGTTTTAAACCTGATTTTGATAATGCGAAGAGATTCTTGGAAGAAAATGATGGTGCAGGAAATACATTCAAAGCAACTTCAAAACCGGTGTTAATCGGTACTGCTGTTGTTGGTGCTACAACAATGATTTTTTCTTTGATTCTGGTAATAAAAGAAACTCTTGGTATTGAGCCGGAGCTAATCTTGAACTTATTAAATCCATATACACTTCTTGGCTTTATTGCCGGCGGAGCAGTTATTTATTGGTTTTCCGGTGCTTCAATGCAAGCCGTTACGACAGGTGCGTACTCGGCAGTTGAGTTTATTAAAAATCACATCAAATTAGGCGCAGAGGATGATAAATCTGCAAACAGAGCTAACTCAAAGGAAGTTGTAAAAATTTGTACACAATATGCACAAAAAGGCATGTACAATATATTTATTGCACTTTTTGCTTTTGCTTTAGCACTTGCTTGTTTGTCTGCACCTATGAGTGAAAACCTTTTACCGGTTTCATTTTTTGTAAGTTATTTGCTTGCAATAGCGGTGTTTGGTTTATTCCAAGCGGTATTTATGGCAAATGCCGGCGGATGTTGGGATAATGCCAAGAAAATTGTTGAAGTTGACTTGGCAGAAAAAGGTACAGACTTGCATGCCGCAACAGTTGTAGGTGATACGGTCGGAGATCCATTCAAGGATACATCTTCTGTTGCTATGAATCCGATTATTAAATTTACGACTTTGTTTGGTTTGTTAGCAATGGAAATTGCAATAAATCCTGATTTTCAAAGCTATGCGAGACCGGCTGGTTTAGTATTATTGATTTTAGCATTAATATTTGTAATTCGTTCATTCTATGCAATGAGAATACCTCAAAAAAAGGGTGAATAATAATTTTGAATCAGGAAAGAGGCGGGTACAAACCGCCTCTTTTTTAATATTAATTTTATGGTATTCCATAGTGAAAGCTAAAATAAAGTATTTTAAGAGATTTCAACTAAAAGATTGATTGAATAATTTATAAAAGTAGAGTATTCTTTCATGTGTGAGGTGTTGAGTGAATAACAAAGAACAGTTGCAAAAAAGAATACATCAAACTGAACTCCAACTGAAACGACTTACTCAGAATTGTTCCGGAAGTACTATTTGCGAAGATTTGTATAATTCTTTGATACTTCAAAAAGCTATATTAAAAAAACAATTGGACGATTTGAATAAAAATCCTGTCATTGAAAATATAAAGAAACTTATTCCAAGACAAAAAAAACTCATTTGTGATTACTTCGAATAGGTCTTGTTTTCTGTATACCGACTAATACTTCTCATATTGTTAACAAATTTTTAGTTTTTTGATATTTGTGGTACAATAACAATATGGTGGTAAGATGTTTGTAATTGATTACGATACGGAAAAATCTATACGAGGAGCTTTTGGCGAAACTCTTGTTGAGTTAGGAAAGAATTATCCTAATCTTGTTGTGTTGGATTCTGATGTTTCATCTTCCACGCAAACCAAGCTTTTTGCAAAAGAGTTTCCTGAACGATTTTTTAATATGGGAATTGCAGAACAAGATATGATTGCCACTGCCGCAGGATTGGCGTTAACCGGAAAAATTGCTTTTGCTGCTACATTTGCTGTTTTTGCAACCGGTAGAACTTATGATCAAATTCGCTCATCCGTATGTTATCAAAAGGCTAATGTAAAGATTATAGGTACTCACGGAGGAATTACGGTAGGTGAAGACGGTGCTACCCATCAGGCATTAGAAGACATTTCTCTAATGAGAGGACTCCCGAACATGATGGTAATAGTGCCTGCTGATTGTAATGAATGCCGCCAAGCTGTAAAATTTGCAGCAGAGTACAATGGTCCTGTATATGTAAGAATACCGAGAAATAATCTTCCGGATATTTATCCTGAAAATTATGAGTTTAATCCTTATAGAGCAGTTGTTATGCGTGAAGGCACGGACATAACGATTGTATCTAACGGTGATGTATTAAAAGAAGTATTAAAAGCTGTGGATGAATTATGTAAAACAGGTATATCAGCAGAAGTGGTAAGCTTGCCTGTTGTAAAACCGTTTGATTATCAAACTCTTATACGGAGTGCTGAAAAGACCTCCTTAGTTGTAACGGTTGAAAATCATTCAATAAATGGCGGTTTGGGCTCTGCCGTCTGTGAAGTTTTATCCGAAAAACTTCCGACAAAGGTAGTTAGATTAGGTGTCCACGATACATTCGGACAAAGCGGAACTCCAAAGGAATTGTTAAGTTATTATAAATTGGATTCAAAGAGTATTAGTAGCAAAATAATGGAAATATTATGATTCAATTAAGATCTGTAACGAAAAAATACAAAAATAATTATGCTTTAAAGAAAATCAATTTGGATATTCTTTCCGGTGAATTTGTTTTTATTACGGGTGCTTCAGGTGCCGGAAAATCGACATTGATGAAAATGTTATATAAAGAAGAAACTCCTACGACAGGAACCGTATTAATAGGTGGTATTAACATTGCAAATTTACCGCCGGATAAAGTTCCCAATTTGAGAAGATGCATGGGAATTGTATTCCAAGATTACAAGCTTCTTCAAAACCAAACGGTATATGATAATATTGCATATGTAATCAGAACACTTGGGATAAGTTCTTCTAATATAAGAACAAGAGTTACTGGTGCATTAAAAATCGTAGGGCTTTTGGATAAGATGCATGCAAAACCGTCAGAGTTATCAGGCGGAGAGCAGCAAAGGGTGAGTATAGCACGAGCATTGGTAAATGGACCTCCTTTGTTAATAGCAGATGAGCCAACCGGAAATTTAGATCCTAAGAACTCATTGGAAATTATGCAAATTCTTGAACAAATTAACCAAAGAGGTATCACGGTAATTGTTTCAACTCACGATTTTACTTTAGTGGACAGATTTAGAAAAAGAGTATTAACCCTTGAAAATGGTGAAATAGTAAGAGATATTCAGGCAGGAACGTATGGACAGTAATAAACAGCAAATAAAAAAACAGGTAAAAAAGCATATCCCAAAAGACTGGCTGTGTGAACTGAGAATTTCATACAGAATACTAATGGAAGCTGTAAATGATATAAAAAGAACCGGTGGTGTAGGTAATACCATTATTATAACTACAATGACTGCAATTTTGATTTTATTTGGTGTTTTGTTCAGATTTACTCTTTCTTTATCAACGTTAGCAAATGAGTTAGGTGATGTTTTGGAAATATCGGTTTATCTGAAATCAAATACAGACGTTTCCGCTATGCAAGACAGAATTCGCACAATTAAGCATGTTAAATCATTAAAACTTATACCAAAAGCTGAGTCTTGGAAGGCATTGAAAAATGAATTAGGAATGAATGATATTACAAATCCATTGCCTGATACAATAAGAGTTAAGGTCGATAAACCAGAGTTCTTGGAAGAAGTTTCCACTCAATTACGCCCTATGAACGGAGTTGAGGATTTGGGATTTTCTAAAGAGTTGGCGAAAAGAATACAGGTGTTGATGCATATTGTAAATACGACAATAGGATTTGTTGTTGTTATTTCAGCGATACTAACAATGACTATAATTAATAATACTATTCAACTTGTAATCCAAGCCAGAAAAGACGAAATTGAAATAATGCGTTTGATGGGTGTTTCTAATTGGTATATTAAATCTCCTTTGTTAATCCAAGGTGCATTTTACGGTATGGTTTCGTCTATGATTGCGGTACTGCCGTTGAACGGAGTGCAGGGGCTGTTGTTGGAGATGCATAAATTTATGCAAATACCTTCTCCAATGTATGCTCAAAATACAGTAATAATAACTTTGTTATTAATAGGTATTGCATTTGGAGCAATAGGTAGCTTATTATCAATTAAAAAGCACTTGCAAGTATAATAATTATTGGAGGAATATATGGATAAGACAATTGAGCTGGTAAATTCTGTTAAAGATGTGCAGGCAATGCCGAGTGTAATAGTAAGGGTCTTAAATGTAATGAAAAAGCCTACTGTAAGTATGAAAGAATTAGGCGATATTGTTATGTATGATCAATCTCTTACAATAAAAATATTGGCACTTGTTAATTCGGCATACTATGGATTTTCGCAACAAATCAGCTCTATAAGTATTGCATTATCTTTATTAGGTATGATAAAGGTTAAAAACATAATTGTTGCAGTTGCTATGAAACCAATGATGTCTACGGCAGGGGATAAAGAATTATGGAAGCATTCAATAAGAGTTGCTGCAGGATGTGAATATTTGGCAAATTTAACAAAAATCATGGATCCGGATGAAGCATTTATAGCGGGTTTTATTCACGATATTGGGAAAATTGTTTTAAATGCTTCAAATCCTCGTATGTATGAGCAGGTGATAGCTAACGTTAATAGTTCACAGGAAGATCTTTTGGATGTCGAAAAGAAGTTTTTTGATAGTGATCATGTGAAAACAGGTTCATTGTTGGCAAAAAGATGGCAGCTTCCTATTTTGTTAGCGAATGTTGTATCGTATCATCATGCTCCGTCTTTATCATCAATTCCTGTTCCGTGTAATTTGGTATGTTTTGTAGATAAGTTAATGCAAATAAATTATAACCAAAACCAATTAGACAAGGATTTCTTGAAGACTCTGTTTATTGATCTTGAGGATGTGGATGAATTAAGATCCGTAATTATGCAAAAAGCTGAATTTTTAATCGCTGAATTGACGTAAATCCGGAGTGCTAATGGCTAAAAAAATAGTTTTAATCTCTGATGATTCAAATTTTTTTGATTACATGAAAACCAAGCCTGAATTGAGAAAGAGTGATGAACTTTTTTGTTATTCTTTTGATAATATTCCGAAAATATCTTCTCAAATCGAGAATGCAGTATTAATTGTTAACAGTGAAAATGCAAATGATAAAGTTTTTGAACTCCTTAATTTATGCAGTAAATCTTCGGTTGTAATCATGTCTTACAATGAGGATCCGTCTTTTACGAAAAAGTGTTACAGAGCCGGTGCTATGGATTGTATTTCTATATCCCTGCCAGATTCAGAGTTTAGGGCAAGGTTAATTCCGGTTTTGAGATATGCGGATATTTTAGATAAAAATAGTAGATATCGAGAAATGCTTGTTGATAAAAATATTCTCGATAAAAATAATGAAGTTTATTTTGATTATAAGAATATTTTGGACAGAGAACTGGAAAAACTCTCAAATACTTCTCAGCAAGCTGTTTTTATGGCCATTTCTCCTGATGAAAAAAGCAAATTCTTAATAAATTCAAAATTAATAGAAACGATTATTTTGGATAATATGAGAAGAAATGATATTTTAATGAATTATGCTCCAAACAAATATTTTCTTCTGATGTTTGATATAGAAACGACTTCTGCCGAAAAATATTGGAATAAAATTGAAAAAAAATTACCCAAAGATATATATGTTGGTATGATTCGTGTAGCGAATCATACAAGACAAAAATTGATTAATGATGCCCTTTGTAATTTACATGAAGCAATCAATAACCAAACAATAAAAGATAAAAATGTAAAGAATATTAATATAAAAGGTATGAAACCGACTGAATGTATAAATTTTAAGCTATATCGCCAAGAATTTGAAGGAAAACTTGATAAAATTATTACTCCTGTTTTTTATCAAATTCAACAAAAGTATTCCAAAATTTTATCAGGAACAATTGAGCAAATTGATGGTGATGGTTTTAAAAGTTTTAATTTTAAGTTTAAAAATTTTAATGCTACTTTCAAAATTTCATATCCGGGATTTGCAAAAATAAATATAGATGTGTCTATGCAATATGAACCTGAAAATATTGAGTCAAAAAGAATCACGCTTAATCCGGAAGAGCTGGAAGCCGGAGTGTTGGAAGATTTAATGGAACAATTTATGATAGAAATAAAAAGTAAGATATAACCAAGAAAAGGATTTATATGGAAATTAGTACCCAAAATACAATATTATTGGTAATTGATATTCAGGAAAAATTATTAAATGCAGTTTTTAATAAAGATTATCTTGAAAGAAAAGCAGGTATAATGGCTAAGGTTTCTTCAATATTAGAGCTACCTGTGATATTAACGGAACAATATCCTAAAGGACTCGGAAAAACAGTGGAAAGTTTAGAGTTCCATAATGCATCTGTATATGAAAAAAACGATTTTAATGCACTTTTAGTTACTGATTTGTTTTCCAAAATTGAAAAAAACAATCCCCAAAATATTCTTGTTATAGGGATAGAAACTCATATATGCGTTTATCAAACGGTAAGGGCATTGTTGAATAAAGGTTATAACGTAACCGTTATGAAAGATGCTTGTGGAAGCCGTTCTGAATATGAGCATTCTTCCGGATTAGATGCAATGAGAGATCTCGGTGCAAAATTGTCTACCGTAGAAATGACAATTTTTGAACTTTTAAAAACTTCTCGTCATCCGAATTTTAAAGAAATTCAAGCCTTAATCAAATAATTTTTAGCTTTCAAGCATCTTTCTTACAAGTTCATTAACTGTTTTTGGATTAGCTCTGCCCTTAGTTTCTTTCATAACTTGTCCAACAAAGAATCCAAGCAAGTTTGTCTTACCGTTTTTGTATGATTCAATTTCAGCAGGATGTGAATTTACAACCTTTTCGACAATTTCTTTGATTGCACCCTCGTCTGATATTTGACTTAAACCCTTTTTTTCAACAATTTCAGAGGCTTTTTCACCATTTGAAATCATATTCTCAATGAGTATTTGTTTCCCGATATTGTTTGAAATCACACCTTTTTCGATTAAGTTTATCAATTCAACCAAGTTCTCAGGTGTTAATTTTGTTTCATTAATTTCAATTTTGTTTTCTTTTAGGTAAGCGGCTATTTCACCCATGATAAAGTTAACTGCTGTTTTTGGATTTCCGCCAAGTTCAAGAACTTTATCGAAAAATAAGGCTAACGGCATTTGTTCAACAATAACGCTTGCATCATACTCATTCAGCCCTAATCCTTGATATCTTTGACGTTTAGCTTCAGGTAGCTCCGGCATGGTCTTTCGAATATCTTCAACCCATTCTCTTGAAATTTCAAGCGGCATTAAATCAGGTTCAGGGAAATACCTGTAATCGTGGGCATCTTCTTTCCCTCTCATAGAACGAGTTTCTCTAAGACTATCATCCCATAACCTTGTTTCTTGAACAACTTTACCGCCTTCTTCAACAATTTCAATCTGGCGATCAATTTCGTATTCAATGGCTCTTTGTAAAGCTGAGAAACTGTTTACATTCTTTATTTCAGCTCTTGTACCAAATTCTTTTGAACCCTTAGGCATAATCGAAATATTAGCATCACATCTCATAGAACCTTCTTCAAGGTTGCCGTCACAAACACCTAAGTATCTGACAATATTTCGTAATTCTTCCATATAATTACGTGCTTCTTCTGAGGATCTCATATCAGGTTCGGATACTATTTCTAACAACGGAGTGCCGGCACGATTAAGGTCGACAAGTGAATATGTTGAACCGTTAATACCGGCTGCACCGGCGTGAACTAACTTTCCTGCATCTTCTTCCAAGTGAGCCCTCGTAATACCGATTCTTTTTCCCCTTACATTGAGCCATCCGTTTATACAAATAGGTTCGTCGTATTGAGAAATTTGATATCCTTTTGGTAAATCCGGATAAAAATATTGTTTTCTGTCGAATTTACATCTTGCAGGAATTTCACAATTTAGTGCCAAGCCAAGTAAGATACCCATATTAACACATTCTTTGTTTAAAACAGGTAAAACTCCGGGCATGCCAAGCGTTATCGTACTTATTTGTGTATTTTGTTCATTCCCGAACTCTGTGCTGTCAGGAGCAAATATCTTTGATTTTGTTTTTAATTGTGCATGAACTTCCAATCCTATAACGACTTCGTATTTTTCTCTCAAATTTTCCATATCTAATCCTCATTAACGGTACATACCAACTTATCATAATACTAACACAAACATGGAAACTTGTAGATTAAAATAATTGTGAAAAAATAAAAATACGTAACTTATGCTTCAACTTCTCGGTGATTTTCGTAATCGTAAACTCCAGGAAATGCATCAACACCTGTTGTTTTCCGTGTTACCCAGTATTGGAATTTAGGAATAAGTGTTGATAAGAATAATGCGGCGACTCCAAATCCTGCTACAAAGTTTAATCCGCTTGCAATGTAGTTATTACGTTTTACCGATTTTAACAATTCGGATGTAATCTTGCCGTCTTTTGATTTTTTGCAAAGAAGTTCAACATATTCTTCCATATGTTTCTTATAATTATAAAGTTTTTTATTGGAAACATATTTGTACTTATTACTGCTTGCTCCGTCTGTAAATTTGTTAAATGCTTCAGACAGAAATTCAGGATTATTGATTTCAGATGTATTTATTGTATCAATAATTTGTTGTTTTGTTATAACAGCTTCCCCAAGTCTTTCAGGTTGCAATTTTGCCATTTTTTCAAGTCTGGTTATTAAGTCGTTATCTTTGATTACTTTTTTCAATTCGCTAATTTTTACAACTTGTAACGGTTCAACAGGTTTTTTGCGAACTTTGTTCAATAGTTTGTTTATACCGGAAAGTTTTCCTGTTTCAAACGTTATACCTTCCGGCAGTTTAATTTCATTTTCAGGTTTTCCTAAGAAGCCTTTTTTAAATTCTTCAATCGACATGCTGTTATTGTGTTTTGAAATGTATTTTTCGAGTCGGTCTTGAAGTACTTGTGCATCATCAGGGCTGAGTCTGTTAACGTTACCGGTTTCTATATAATTGAGAATATTACGTACATGTCCTTGAGCCCACATGTAGAAGTAAATAGAACCAATATCGCGAATTGCAATTTCGCGACGTTCTTCTTTTTTTCGTGCATTTAACATTCTTCCGCCGGCACAACCGATATCAGTAGATAGCAATTTACCGGTATTTGTATTTTCAATAGCATTTGTAAACCAATTAAGTCCGGCAAATCCGGCACCTTTAAAGGACGGAACGGCAGAATTTGTTTCCTGTTCTATGTTATTTGCTGCTATAATGTTTTGGTTATTCTTTTCTTCTTCAAATCTCTTGTGGCGGACTTTGTTTGTGAGGGCATGGTTTACCTTAGGTACTAACCATCCGATTATTAAATTTCCCAAAAGTACACTGGTTACTACTTTTGCACCTTTCATTAATGCAACTTGTTTTGCAGTATATTTCTTAGCACAGCCGTCTTTTATAAAATTGTCAAACGGTGTTCTTAAAAGCTTATCTGTACCGACATCAAATTCTATTCCGGGTTGTTTAAGGATTTTACCTAAAATTTTATCACCCAAATAATTAAAGAATTTAACAGCAAATAACCAGACAATGGATCCCATGCTTTCTTCTATAAGTCTTTCTCTGGCTTCGTCTTGACCGCCTCTCTTATATGCCTGAATAGTTCTGCCTCCGACAACCGTTACTTCTAACGCAATAATTGGTGCTAATGCGTCAGTTTTAGTCATCTTAGATATGAAGCGAGAAAAGTTTTCGCCTCCATTTCCCGGAATTCTGGTCATTAATTGTGGTTTCCTTATCTTTCGGCTACGAATTTAAAACCTGTAAATATTCACATTTGCATATATTACATTAAATGTTTACAAAAGTAAAAAAAAGTTTACAATTCTAAGCATTTTTTAATTTCTACTTGCTTTTAGTTTTTTTTTCAAATATGATTAAGTCTAAATGTACACAATAGTCAAAGTATAAGGAATAGCAAAATGAATCCTATTATTAAGAATTTAGAAGCAGAATACACTACAAGAGAATTGCCGGAAATAAATCCCGGTGATACTGTAAAGGTATTTTGTAAAATCGTTGAAGGTAACAAAGAAAGAATACAGGCATACGAAGGTGCTGTAATAGCTGAACATGGTTCAGGTATCAATAAAACAATAACAGTACGTAAAGTGTTCCAAGGTGTTGGTGTAGAAAGAGTATTTTTGGTATACTCTCCGAGAATTGAGAAAATTCAAGTATTGCGCAAAGGTGATGTTAAGCGTGCAAAACTTTACTATTTAAGAGAACGTTCCGGCAAAGCAACTCGTATTAAGGAAAAAATTGAAAAAAGATAAATTGCATATACACTGGTATCCCGGTCATATAGCGAAAGCTGAACGTCAATTAAAAGAACAATTAGGTCTTGTTGATGTTGTGATTGAGGTAAGAGATGCAAGGTTACCTTTGAGTAGTGGTTATACAAACATAAAGAAGCTGTTGGGTGATAAACCAAGGCTTCTTTTATTGAATAAATCAGATTTGGCGGACAAAAGCATCCTGAAAGACTGGTGTGAATATTTGGAAAAAATCACTGACTGCCCTGTAATTATTTCCGAGGCAAAAGGCTCGAGGGATTTGTCCGAAGTCATAAAGATTTCGGTTGAATTAGCGGAACCTAAAATTCAAATACTCATTGCAAAAGGTCTGTTAAGGCGACCGGCAAGAGTTATGGTCGTAGGCATGCCAAATGTTGGTAAATCCAGCATTATTAATAAATTAACAAAGTCTTCAAAAACAAAAATTGGTGCAAAAGCAGGAGTTACACGGCAACAGCAATGGGTGAGAATAAATCCGAAATTAGACTTGTTAGATACTCCCGGAATCATTCCGACAAGACAAGATGATCAACTCCAAGCAACAAAATTAGCATTTGTAAGTTCTGTATCTGAAAATGCCTATTCATCTGAGCCTGTTGCACAAGCATTGCTTGATATACTTGGAGAAAAATATCATTCGTCAGTATCGGAATACTATAAAGTTGAGCATTTAACACTAAGTGACATAGCGATAAGTCGGAATTGGATATTAAAAGGCGGATCTCCTGATACGGAACGAACTTCAAAATATATTTTGAAAGATTATCGTGAAGGCAGGATTGGGTTGTTTGTATTAGACGACTTGCCAGATTTTTAAGATAATTGAATTAACTTTTTGTATGTATTTTCGAGTGTTTCAGTTTTAGGTGAACATTCGACAATGTCCCATGGCATGATTGGTGATGTTTTATTTAAAATCGCTTCAGTATTAATGTGGCAAGTTTTTAATGCACTTTTGTACGCAGAATTACGACCTCCCAATTTGTAAACTTCAATCATAAAATCCGATAATTTTTCATTTCCGTTAGAAAGTATTGTTTGCCAATAATCCCACTTTGGACTTGAAAATTTTGTTTCAATTCCGATTTTAGCAAATTCTTTTTCCAAATATTTTTGTTTTTTCTCCAAAGATTTTGTATCTTCTCTTTTGCACCATTGAAAAGGAGTTTTAGGCTTTGGAACAAAAGTTGAAAACGAAAATGATATTTCAAAACCCTTGTTGGACTTCTTTAATTCTTTTGCAAGCTCAATAAATGCTTCGATATCCTTATCTGTTTCTGTCGGAATCCCAATCATTGAGTATATTTTTAAACCCTTTAAACCATTTTCTCTACAAATTGTAACGGCATCAAATATTTGTTTTTGGCTCAAATTTTTATTGATAACATTTCTCAATCTTTCTGTTGCGCTTTCAATTGCAATAGTAGAAGTTTTTTGTCCGCCTAAAACAAGGGTTTTTATTAATGTGGGTGTAATTGAATCAGTTCTCAGGGAGGAAATTCCAAATTCAATATTGTTGCCGGTATTAATTTTTTCTTTAAGATAAGTAATTATCTTTTCAAAATCAGGGTGAGCTGTAACTTGAGCACCAAGAAGTGCAATTTTGTTTGTATGTTTTAGCCCAAAATCTATTGCTTTAATTATTTTGTCGTAGGGATAGTATCTAATGGGCATATTTAGATAAGAAGCTGTACAAAACGCACATCCGTTACTGCAACCTCTTTCAATTTCGATAATAAAAGTGTTTTTAAAGTAACTTTCATCACTTAATATTGGGCTATAAATGACTTCAGAAAGATTTGCCGTATTTTTTTTAACTTTTTTTGATATATCCGGAACAAATACTCCGTCAATTTGTGAGAGTTCTTCAAGAGTCCTTGTTTTTGGAAGATTTTTAACAAGAATATTTAAAACTTTTTCAAAAACATTTTCTCCGTCGCCAATTATCATAAAATCTAAAAGATTTATGTATGGAGCGGGGTTTGTTGTAATTACTGGGCCTCCTGCGAAAATAAGAGGTTGATTTTCCGAACGCTCAGTCCTTTTGAAAGGTATTTTGTTAGAATCTAAGATTTTTAATATTCCGATAAAATCAAAATCAAAAGAAACTGAAAAAGCAACAGATTTAACATTGTTTGTCTTAAAAATCGGTTCGTCTGTGTTTGCGTCAGAAAGATTAATTCCGCTTGTGGTGTCTGCAATTTTGTATAACCACATATAGCCCAACGACGATAATCCGAATTCCTTTTTTGCAGGATATGCCATAACAAAATTATAGTTATTATTATCCTTATTTCTTGTATATAAGTATTTTTCCATAAGATATTTCCGATAAAAATCTTATCATAAAATTAACTGTACAGGTATGTATTCATTTTATTAAAAGGAAATGGTATTATATAATTATGGCGAATATTTTAGAACTTAAACATTTATCAGTTGAGTATCTTGGAATTAATAAATCCAAGTCAGATAAAATAATAGCGGTTAATGATGTTTCGTTGGAAATAAAAGAGGGAGAAATATATGCTTTGGCAGGTGAATCCGGTTGTGGAAAATCTACAATAGCAAAAAGTATCGTAAAATTAATTCTACCGGCAAAAGGCGATATTTTATTTTCAGGCGACTCAATATACAGACATGATAAAATTAAAAACAAATTGTATCCTTCAAATGTTCAGATGGTTTTTCAAAATCCATATTCTGCTCTGAATCCAAAAATGAAGATAGCGGATATTTTGCGTGAACCTTTAGACGTAAATACTAAATTAACTGCAAAAGAAAAAGGGTTGAAAATTTCTGAGATTATTGAAGATGTCGGATTGAGAGAAAGTAGTTTAAAACTATATCCTCATGAATTTTCAGGTGGACAAAGACAACGTATTTCAATCGCAAGAGCATTAATTCTTGCTCCTAAACTTCTCATTGCGGACGAGCCTGTAAGTGCTTTAGATGCAAGTATTCAGGCTCAAATTTTGAACTTATTAAAAGATTTGAAACAAAAGCATTATTTAACAATACTTTTTATATCTCATGATATGAATGTTATAAGATATATTGCTGATCGAATAGGTATAATGTATCAAGGCAGATTGATAGAAGAAAATTATACCGGTACTGTGTTTCGTTACCCAAAAGAAGAATATACAAAAATTTTGCTCAACTCTGTTCCGACATTAAGGTTGTCAAAATAAATGTGATAATTGCAAAAACTCATGATTTATGATAAAATCATTAACAGAAAAAGAGGTCTGAATGCAAGTTTCGGCGATATCAGTCAGTAGTGTAAATGTAAATAGTATTCCAAATAACGGAAGCAAAGATTTAAATTTTAACGACAGTGTTTTTAAAAGTTTTGGTATTTCAAAGGCTGACGTAAGTTCTGATTTGGATATTTTCGATTGCATAAATAAGTGGAAATGTTTTTGCCATAAGCAGATAATTAAAAATAATACAGATTATATTGCATAGTATTATGAGAACTTCTCAAGACAATATTAAAAATTTATCAGGTATAACATTAATTTTAGGTTTCTTCGACGGGATTCATGTCGGACATAGAAAAGTTATATCATCAGCTGTTGAATATGCAAATAAATATAATACAAAAACTCTGCTTTTAACTTTTACAAAATCTCCGGCAGAGTATTTTGGTAAAAATTTTGAGTATATATGTGACAGAGAAGTTAATTATGAGATTATACGGAATTTAGGAGTAAATTGTATTTGTGATTGTGAGTTCGATACTTTGGCGAAAACTTCTGCGGAGGAATATTTAAAACAAATATGCCATGAATATTCTCCAAGAGCGATTTTTACCGGTTATAACTATACTTTTGGTGTGAATAAATCCGGCAATACAAAAATGCTTTTCGATTATGCAAAAAAATTGAATTATGAATATTATGAAATTGAAAAAATTTTTTGTTGCAACAAAGAAGTTTCTTCAACAAATATAAAATTTTTTTTGAAATCAGGTGAAATTGAACAAGCAAACTTGATGCTAACAGAACCATTTAAACTTAAATCAAAGGTTATAAAAGGAGAACAGCTTGGCAAAACTCTTGGTTTTCCGACGGCAAACATGCTTTATCCGAAAGATATTGTAAAACTTCCGCATGGGGTCTATAAAACAAAAGTGTCAGGCATGCCTGCAGTATTAAATTGGGGGATAAAGCCAACTTTCGGAAACAATAATGAAATTCTTGAAGTACATATTCTAAATTATACGGAAGATTTGTACGGGCAGGAATTGTGCGTTGAATTTGAAAAAAAACTTCGTGATGAATTGAAGTTTAATACTGTAAATGATTTGAAATCTCAAATAAATAAGGATATTGAAGAATGCTTAAAGTAGTTATTATCGGATACGGTGAAATGTTTACAAATTTGATAGCGGCAACAATGGATGCGGAATGTAAAATTGTCGGCATATTAAGACGTGAAACCATTGAAGGAAAACCTTTTAAAAAGTTTATGAATGATATTTTTAATCCGTCAGTTGAATATAACTATATTAAGAGTTATAAGTTGCCGGAAATAAACGGAGTTTCAAGTGTTAATTCCGAAAAATTCAGAAAAAAATTACTAAAACTCAATCCGGACATTATTTTAGTAGGTTCTTGGGGGGAAAAGATTGAGAAAGCAACATATGATATACCTAAAATTGCAACAATTAACGCTCATCCGTCATTACTTCCAAAATACAGGGGGCCAAATCCGTATTTTTGGACAATTAACAATATGGAAAAAGAATCGGGGGTAACGTTACATATAGTGGATGAGGGGTATGATACCGGTGCAATACTTGCTCAAGAAATTGTAAAAATCAATGATGATGATACCGGAGAAAGTCTTAAAAAACGTACTGTACTTGCAGCAAGAGGTTTGACGAGAGAACTCCTAAATTCTTTAAAAGAGGATATGATTATTCCTTTACAACAAAACAATGAAAAATCATCCTATTATTCTTACCCTAATCAACTTGAATTGAATTTTAATAATTCTGCAGAACAAAATTATGCCAAAATGAGAGCAATTTATCCTTGGGGAAATGTATATTTTATGCATAATAATACTTTGTTAGTCCCGTCTTGCAAGTCAACAATAATTGAAGAAAACACAACTGAATATACCAAAAGTGGTACTATAACTGAATGTGATGCAGATAATAAAATGATTTCGATTCTTTGCGGAGATGACAAAGTTTTAAAAATGCAGGATGTTATTTTGTATAACTACTTTGATAAACCTTTTACAAAAAATTACATTAATCTTGAATTAAAAAAAGGTGAAATTATATAAATTCAGCAAGTTCTGTTTGTGTAAATTCAATTTCTTGCACGGTTTTTTTGCCATTTGGAAGTATAAATATAATTTTATCATGTTGGGCTTTTTTGTCATTTTGCATAATTGCAAGTAATTTTTGCTTGTTATATTTGTTCAAATTTAAACTTGCAAACCCGTATTTTTCTAACAAATCTACTGCCATTCTGTAATAAGAATATTTTATTAGTTCTTTTTCATAAGCAAGTTTGAGAGCAAAATATAAGCCATATACAACAGCTTCTCCGTGAGTAAATTTTTTATAATTTGTTATTGTTTCAAGAGCGTGAGCCAATGTATGCCCTAAGTTGAGAATTTTTCTCAATGACACTTCTTTTTCATCAGCGTTAACAACTGCAATCTTTAATTTAAGGCAGTATTCAATTATTCTTACCAATGAAATAGAGTCAAATTCATAAACCTTATCACAGCATAATGCCAAGTATTCAAACAGAAATACATGAAAATCTGATGTACAACTGTTTTCAATGAATGCGTATTTAATTATTTCGCCCAAACCTGAACGGAATTGTCGTTTATCCAAAGTTTTGAGAAAATTTATGTTTATAAAAACAGCTTTAGGTTGATAAAAGGAACCTAAAATATTTTTTGCGTAATCCATATTAATGGCTGTTTTTCCTCCGACTGACGAGTCAACTGCTGATAAAAGAGTCGTTGGCACTTGAATATAATCAATTCCTCTCATGTATGTAGAAGCTGCAAAGCCGGTAATATCGCCAACTACTCCGCCACCTATTGCAATAAAGACATCTTTTCTCGTAAAACCTCTTTGGGATGCAAGTTCAATGATTTTTAAATAATTTTTATAATTTTTTTCTTTTTCTCCGTCTTTTAAAATAAAAATTTCACTATTATTAAGGAATAGAGCTTTTGAATATAATTTATAAACTTTGCTTGAAACTACAAATAATCTTTTTTGATTATTTGTATAATCCATTATATCTTTTATAAATGAATAAAAATTATCGTCTGAAATTGTAATGTCGTAATTTTTGATATCAACATGCAAAATTTGCTTCATTTACTTTTCCTATAATAAATCTTATAACTTCATCTTCCGAAAGGGAACTTGTATCTACCGTATAATTTGCTTTTTGATAATTATCTTTTCGTTGCTCGTATATTTTATTAAGAGTTTGAACTGGATTATTTGTGTTCAAGAGTGGTCTGTCTTTGTTCTCAGACATTCTAATTGATAAAATATCTAAATCGGATTTTAAATAAAATACGGTTCCAAACTTTAATAAAATACTTCTGTTATCCGGATTTTCAAAAGCTCCGCCACCAACAGAAACTATTTTGTTTTTTCCTGTACAGATTGTTTTTATTATATCATGTTCTAATTTTCTGAAATAATCTTCCGAAAATTTTTCAAAAATTTCCGAAATAGTTAAGCCTGCTGTTTTTTCTATTAAAATGTCTGTATCAACAGGTATAAAGTTTGGAAGTTTTTCTGATAATTTATTGCAAAAATATGATTTTCCTGAGCAAGGCATGCCTATTAAAACGATATTATTTCCCATAATGTATCCTTATTTCGGATAAACTATCACCACCATACTTTGATAGAAATTCATCTACAAGAATTATTGCAGTACGGGCTTCTGCAACAACAGCGCAAGCAGGAACTGCACAAACATCTGATCTTTCAAAATGAGCACTGGCAGGAGTCATATTCTTAATATCAACCGTAGCTAAACTTTTTCTCATTGTTGGAATAGGCTTCATTGTTCCTTTTATAACAAGGGTTTCACCATTTGTCATACCACCCTCTATTCCGCCTGCGTTGTTGCTCTGTCTGTATATATTTTTGCTTTTATCCACAAATATTTCATCATGCATTTGTGAACCTTTAAGACCGGCGGCATCAACCCCTGCACCAATTTCTACTGCTTTAACTGCCGGTATGCTCATAATTGCTTGTGCGAGTCTGCCGTCAATCATTCTGTCCCAATGTACATAAGACCCGAGCCCAACCGGTAAATTCCCATATATTATCTCAAAACGACCGCCTAAAGTATCCCCGTTCTCACTTGCTTCAGAGATAGCTTTTCTCATTCTGTCGGCAGTTAAATCGTCAGCACATAACACATCAGATTTCTCTGCTTTTTCTTTAATCAATGTGTATGTTTTCGGATAAAAATCCAATTTAACATTTCCTATTTGTATGACATGAGCAAAGCCCATTATTCCAAATTCTTTTAAAATTTGTTTAGCAATCGAACCGACCGCAACTTCAATGGCAGTTTTTCTTGCACTTGAACGTTCCAAAACATCTCTTAAATCTTGATGCCCATATTTAATTGAACCGGCATAATCGGCATGTCCCGGACGAACTTTTGTAAAAGATTTTTCTTCTATTTTTTTCAAAGCGTTTTCTGTAGGATATTCATAGTCCATTATTGACATAACGTCTTCCCAGTTTTGAAAATCATTGTTTTTGATTTCAAGACAAATGGGTGCTCCAGTCGTTTTACCGAAGCGAACACCTGATTTGATTTCAGCGGTATCTTTTTCTATATCCATTCTACCGCCACGACCGAACCCTGTTTGTCGTCTGGCTAAATCAGCGTTTATTACATCGGGTTTGATTCTAATGCCAGCCGGAACTCCTTCAATAATGGCATTTAAGCATTTTCCATGACTCTCCCCAGATGTTAAAAATCTAAAATTTTTCGTTGTCATAGCTTTATTATATAAAATAAAATTTTTAATACAACAACAGACATCTTAACGAAAGATGTCTGTTGTACAAACTTAAACAATGGAATTGATTACAGGTCAGATGAACTTGGTGATAATTTAATATCGTGATGTAATCTGTCAGGAGTTTCAATTGACGGATCAACATAAGACCATATTGACTTAACACCTCTTATAAAGCTGTTTTGCGGTTTATCATAAAGAGGTTCAATCGGTCTTCCTAAAGATCTGTTTTTTAAAATAAAAACGTCCTCTGCGGTAACTTGTGAATAACCAGCATTAATCAAATAATTTGCATCAGTTGATTCTTTAACTGTAATTGAAGCTGACGCTTGTGCTACACTGATAAGTGTAAAAATAAATCCAAATAAAAATAATTTTCTCATAATACCCATTCTTATTTAACTGAACTGTACGATTTCATTATAATATTTTCTAATGAATTAATCAAGTCTGCTTCGGGAACTCTTGCAATAACTTCTCCTTTTCTAAATATATATCCTTCTCCGATAGCACCTGCAATTCCAAAATCGGCATGCTTTGCTTCTCCTGGGCCGTTGACCGGACATCCCATTACGGCAATTGTCATTGGCGGCAAATTCATTTTTGAAAATTTTTCTTCAACTTTTTTTGCTAATCCTATTAAATCGATTTGCGTTCTTCCGCAGGTTGGGCAAGAAATAAAATTTATACCTCTTTCTCGTAAATTAAGAGCCTTTAAAATTCCAAAACCTGCTTCAACTTCTTCCGTTGGGTTTTCCGTAAGAGAGACTCTTATTGTATCCCCTATGCCTTGGCTCAAAAGAGTTCCAAGACCGACAGATGATTTTATCAAACCGGTTTTTAGAGTTCCTGCTTCAGTAACGCCCAAGTGTAGCGGATATTCAATTAGTTTTGAAACTTTTTGATATGCTTCAATTGTAGTCAAAACATCCGAAGATTTTAAGGAAAGTTTTATATCATAAAAGTTTAAATCTTCCAAAATCTCAATATGACGTAAAGCACTTTTAATCATTTTATCAGATAGTGGAATATCTTGTTCTGCGAATTCTTTTTCTAAAGAGCCAGCATTAATTCCTATTCTAATGGGAATATTGTGTGATTTTGCGACTTCAACTACTTTAATTGTATGTTCTTTTTTCCCTATATTTCCTGGATTAATTCTTAGTGCATGAATACCACTTTCGATGCATTGAATAGCCAATCTGTAATCAAAATGTATATCAGCAACGAGCGGAATTTGTGATTTTGCAACAATTTCTTTGATAGCTGAGGCAGCATCTTTATTTAGTACAGCGAGTCTTGCTATTTCACAACCGGCAGAAGCAAGTTCATTTATTTGTTCAACGGTTTTTTTGACATCTCTTGTATCAGTATTGCACATTGATTGAACGCTTATAGGTGCATCGCCACCGATTTTAACATTACCTATGCAAATTTGTTTAGATTTTCTTCGATTTATCATAGTTGTATTATACATCAAATTAATCACGTATAAAATTTATGTTAAAATTATTAAAAAGAGGAGTGATTTTTTATGAAAATAGCAGTTATGTCTGATATACATGGAAATATGGAAGCATTGAACGGAGTTTTACAAGATGCAAGTGAACAAAAATGTGAGCAAATATATTTTTTAGGTGATTATGCAATGGCGGGTCCGGAACCCATTGCAGCAGTAAACAAAATCATGGAGTTAAGCAAGCTTGCAAATGTAAAATTGATTCAAGGTAATACCGATTTGATGATAGCATCATTTACAGAAGATTTGTATGCAAATTTACAAAAAAAGGCTCCCGTAATGGCGGAGTCCTTGAAAAATGATAAAGAAATTTTATCTGTTGAACAGAAAGAGTTTCTTAAAAATTTACCTCAAACTCTTGAAACAGAAGAAAACGGAATAAAAATTCTCTTGGTACACGGTTCTCCAAGGAGAAACAATGAGGATATTTTACCGAATACAACCCTCGAAATGTTAGAAGAAATTACTTCCGGAGTTGATGCAGATATAATTCTTTGCGGACATACACATATACCTTGCGGATTTCAGACTAAAAATAAGCAAACCGTTGTTAATGTCGGAAGCGTTGGCAGACCGTTTACGGAAAATCCTGACTCTTGTTACTTGATATTAACAATTTCAGACAGCAAATTTTTATGCGAACATCGTTTTGTTTCTTATGATATAAAAACTGCTTCAGAAAAATTAGCAAAAAGACAGTTTTGTGGAGCGGACAAACTTGCAAAAACGATATTAAATCCAAAAGAACGGCATTTTTAATGTACGGGACTTTACAATAATTAATGTTTATTGTTAAATAAGATTACTGAGGGAAACCTCTAGTTCTCTATGAAAGCGATACACTAATAAGTGCCGAATAAAAACATTAAATTAGCAAAATTTGCAGGCTTCTGTTACGGAGTTAAGCGTGCTGTCGAAACGGTAAAACGATTAAAAGAAGAAAATCCCGACAAAAATATTTGTATATTAGGTGAACTTATTCATAATACAGATGTAATAAATGAATTGGAACATTTGGAAATTAAGACCATATATACAATTCCTGAAAAAGGGGATGGCATCTGTATAATCAGAAGTCATGGCGAAGCACCGGAAGTTTTTGAAAAATTGAAAAATGCCGGTTTTGAAGTTGTAGACTTAACATGTCCGGATGTTAAGAAAGTTCAGCAAAGAGCAATCGAACTTGCCAAAAATGGTTATTATGTAGTTATAGTAGGTAAATCAAATCATCCTGAAGTTATTGCGATAAAAGCAAATGCAGATTTATATACAGATAAAGTTGTAGTTGCAGCAACAAAAGAAGATTTGAAACAATACGAAGGCGAAATAAAAACACATAAAAAAGTTGGTGTTGTTGTTCAAACTACGCAAATGCTTTCGTCTTTAAATTTAATTACAGATTACCTTAATTCAATTGCAAACGAAGTTTTGATTTATAATACGATTTGTCAATCAACTGCTAAGAGGCAAAAAGAGGCACAAGAACTTGCAAGTGAGAGTGATTTAATGCTTGTTGTAGGTTCTAAAAAAAGTGCAAATACCACACATCTTGCAGAGATAATAAAAAATCATACCCAAACAATTCATATTGAAAACGATGCGGAATTGGATAAATTTGATAATCTTTTAAAATCAGTTCAAAATATAGGAGTTACGGCTGGTGCGTCAACTCCTCAATCGGTTATAGATAAAGTCATATTACATATAAAAAAGGAGGATTAATTATGACAACAGCAGAAAAAACTTTAGATGAGTTTGAAGCATTATTAGAAGAAAGTTTTTCTAAAACAAACAGTGTTGCGGATATCGTAGAAGGTACCGTAATAAAGAAAGAAACAGACGGTTATTTGGTAAGCGTTAAAGGTATTAAAATGGAAGCATACTTGCCGTCAAAAGAACTTTCAAGCGAATCTGAGGAACTTGAAATTGGTGATACAAGAGAATTCTATGTATTAAAAGAAGAAAATAACGAGGATGCTATGCAACTTTCGTTAAAAAGAATTGCATTTGCACAGGCTTGGGCTCAACTTAATGACGCAAAAATTCAAGGCGATACTATTCTGGCAAAAGTTGTATCTACTGTTAAGGGTGGTGTTTTAGTTGACATTGCTGACCTTAAAGGTTTCATTCCGTCTTCTCAACTTAGAACAGGAAGTCCTTTTGAAGGTTTGGTAGACCAAAAAATCGAAGTTAAAGTCTTGGAAGCTGATCCTAAGAAAAATAAACTTATACTTTCTCAACGTCAAGCTGTTGCTGAACAAAGAGATCAAGTTGTAGATAACGTTCTTGCATCATTGGAAGAAGAGCAAGTAGTAAAGGGCAACGTTGTAAGAATAACAGATTTTGGTGCATTCGTTGATATCAATGGCATAGACGGTTTACTTCCTATTTCTGAAATTTCATGGCAAAGAATTAAACATCCGTCAGACGTTCTTACATTGGGCGATACGATTGAAGTTAAGATTATCAAGATTGATAATGAATTAAAGAGAATTTCACTTTCATTAAAGAGAATGGGTGAAAATCCATGGCAACAAATTGAAGGACAATTTGAAGAGGGTCAAGTTGTAAAAGGTACCGTAAACAAGGTTACGACTTTTGGTGCATTTATTAATATTTTCCCTGGAGTTGAAGCATTGTTACCGGTTTCTGAAATGTCAGAAGAAAATGTAAATCCTTTCAATATGTTCAAGGTAGGCTCTGAAGTTGATGTTTTAATCAAAAAATTCACTCCGCAAGAACACAGAATTGCATTATCTGTAAAAGATATCAAGGCATAGTTTTTAATTAGTTTTGATACAGAAAAACGGCGGTTAAAATTTTAACCGCCGTTTTATTTCTATAAATCTATAAATTTTCCCAAACTATTTTTATGTTACATAAATCTTCCTGATTTTCATTTATCAATTTATGCAGAGTAGTATTATCTTCTTTTAGCTGAATTTGTGATGTTACAATATCGCTATATCTGGCTTCTTTTTTATAAACTATATCCAAAAATTTTATTTTTTTGGAGTTTTTAAAATCAAAACTTAACGGTTCTAATGCCCATACAATATAGTTACTGTTGTTTACATGACCGTTAACATCCAAATCATTATATCTAACGTCAAAGTTTTTTGTCAGGTCAACTTGTTCTAAGGGTTCAATTTTTTGAAAACTTAAATCATCTTCTTGTTTTTTAAACTGTTGCATATGTGGATTATTAGGTATAGCCTCACTTATTGGTGTCATTGCAAAGGTTTTTGTGTTAACTATCGCCCATACGCTTGCAATTTTTATTGTCAAAGAATTTTTGTTATAAATTTCAAAATCTCTGTATGCAAATATTTTATTGTAGCCTCTTGGCTCGGTTACAAGAATAAGTTCTTGAATATCTGTCGGGTATTGATAAAATTCCATTCTGTATTTCAAAAGGTACCAAGCATAGTTATTTGGATGAATATGTGAATAACCGAAGCCTAAATCTTCCGCATTTTTGCTTGCAATATCTTGCAAAAAATTGAACAGAGCTTGCGGTTTAAGAAACAAATTTTGATCAAGTTCGGAATATTTAAGTATTAATTTCTCTGAATAGTCTGCTTTTATCATAGTTGTATTTTAGCATAAAAATTTTGGGAACTTTTTTTCAATAAAATCGTCTTTTATTATGTAAGCAATTTTTTGGAAGTGAAATTTTCTAAAAATCAGACTAAGGGTTTTATAAAGAGGAGATTGGAATATGGAAAAAGATAGTTATGAATTAAATATGCAGGAAAATATATCAGAGCAACCGAGAGTTTTTAGTACGATAGTGAATAATGATGATATTTTGCAGATGTATTTAAAAGAAATCGGTAAACGCAAAATGTTGACAAAAGAAGAAGAGATTTCCCTTGGTAAACTTATCAGAGAGGGGAGTGATGAAGAAAAAAAGTATGCAAAGAATAAACTTATACAAGCTAATTTACGTTTGGTGGTAAGTATCGCAAAAAAATACATAGGACAAGGTGTATTATTTATGGATTTGGTACAAGAGGGCTCGTTGGGTTTGATTAAAGCTGCTGATAAATTTGATTACAGAAAGAATTTTAAGTTTTCGACTTATGCAACTTGGTGGATAAAACAAACTATTATCAGGGCAATTTCTAATCATTCAAGAACAATCAGAATTCCTGTACATATGTTGGATAAAATTCGCAGGTACAAAAAGGCTTGTGCAGATGCAAGTTATAATTGTTATAATGAAAGTGGTGATGAAACGGTTGCAAGACTTGCCGGATTAGACGTTCATAAAATTGATGAGATAAAGAATGCAATAAAAACTGAGCCGGTAAGTTTGGACACCCTCGTAACCGAAGATTTGTGTATTCAGGATTATGTTCAAGATACAAGCTATGTATCTCCCGAAAAATCTGCTCAAAATATGCTTCAGTCTAAAGATGTTATTAAATTGATAGCAACACTTGATAATCGGGAGCAAGAAATTATCAGAAGACGATTTGGAATTGATAATGAAACGCCAAAAACCCTTGAACAAATCGGTAATGTTATGGGGTTTTCCAAAGAACGAATAAGGCAGTTGGAGAATAATGCAATACAAAAACTTCGAAAAGTTGATAATATTAATAAATTCAAGTCATATCTTGATGTAAGTTGATAAGTGATTTTTTTTTTAACAGCTAAGTCATATCCTTGTAGGATATTTTTTATATAAGTTAAAGTTTTGGTATTTAAATCCGTTTTTTCATGTTGATTTATAAAAAAATAACATTATACATGAATAAAAACAGGAGACACCGCTATGGGAATGGCAGCTTCACAAGCAAGATATCTGGCATTAACTGCGAGAAAGACAAATACCGAATATGAAGGTCAGCAAATTAATCAGGCAAGAACGGCTTTGGCAAATCAGAGTGCCAATTTGTTCAACCAGCTGTTGAATTTGGAAGTGCCAACCGCCCCCAAAACTACTGATTATACCGAACTCCAGTATTCATATTCGGATGGTGCCAATGACTCGGTATTAGATAGCTGGCAGCAACTTTCTACTGCGGATCCCGAATATAACTATATTGTTAATCACTATTACTATACAAACAGATTTACCGGAGCGGAAAAATTATTGCAAAATCCTGAGGTTCAGGTCGAGGAAAATGTTGTTTCCGAATATAACTGGGTAGACAGGGCAGCGAGTCAGTTGGGGAGATATGATACACCACCAATTGTTACTATTGATTCTACCACGGGAGACGTTTTTATTGACGGAGAGTCTACAAATTATACTTACAAGGAAGTTAATACTACTACGCCCACTCCTACTAATCTTACAGACTTAACAACCGCATTGAGTGCTGCCGGGTTTGCTCCATTAACTGATGGCGATTATGCATTCCAAGATGTTAACGGTGTATGGCATTTTATGTATAGAAATGAGGTTGATGATTTAGGTAATTTAATCGGTGCGGATCATGTTATACAACAGTCTGTCCCGAGTTACGTCGGAAACTGTAAGTTAACAGAACTTGTCGGTCTGACTAAAGAGCAAAGAACAGAGCTTATGCAAATATTACAAGATTGTCCCGAGTCTGAAATTGCAAGATATTTATCAATAGATGGTGATAGCCTTAGATATACAGGAGAAGGTATTTATACCTTCCAGATGAACGGTCAAACTTACTATACTTGTGATGAAGACTTGGCTATCAGTTATAATTCAACAGCAATAAATGATAATCCGATTGAAAATCAAGCAAAGCTCGCATATTATAATACAGCGTACATAAAAACAAAAGTTGAAGAACAAAATCACGCTCTTATAGAAACAGACGGAAAAGGAAGATTTACCTCTATTAAATTTGATGATGACAGTGTTGTATATAGTCTTAATACAGAAACAATTACGGATGAGGCTGCTTATCAAGATGCAATGAATGAATATAACTACAAAATTGAAAAGTATGAGAAAACAATAGCAGACATTAATGCACGAACCTCTATTATTCAGCAAGAAGACAGAACTCTTGAATTAAGACTTAAACAACTTGATACAGAACAAAAAGCACTTTCTACCGAGCTTGATGCAGTACAAAAAGTTATCAAAGATAACGTTGAAAAAACATTTAAGACCTTTGGAGATTAGTAAGCTCATATCAGGTTTAACACTGCTGGTGAACAATAAAAATGCAAGTCAGACGTTGACTGTCAAAATTTTCCCTATGTGGAATTATGCATTTTTGTCCAAGTTGTTAAGCATATTTTTGGCACGTTCTGCGTTTCCCATTTGTCTTAAAAGCCTTTCTTCCGGGGATTTTATTCTAAACAAATTTAAAAACCATATTTTGAACATTCTTAAACCCATTTTTGTGAATATTGGTGCTGTAACACTTGGACTGTTAGTATTTTTTGCTATATCATAATTTCGAACGGCAAGCTTTGCGTACTCTTTTGAAGCAGCTGTATATTCTTTAAAATTTCCCATTATAACTGCGTATGTTTTATTGTAATTTAATTCACGAAGTTGATTTTCAATACTAATTTTTGGTACGTTCATAATTTATCCCTTTACTATAAAAAAGGATGAATAAATTCATCCTTTTTGCAAATGGTTGCGGGGGATGGATTTGAACCAACGACCTCCGGGTTATGAGCGATTACCTCAAACCTTTAAACCAACGGTATCTTTCACGAACTGCCACGACTTTTAACTTATCATCTCAACATTTTCCAAACTGTCACTATCTGATTTATGATTTTCCAACCTCATGTGCAGATGAATGTGTTGTATTAATCTTAAATAATTAATTTTTAGTTAAGTTTTTCTTTATTCAGAAATAAACAGGGTAATATGAGAACTATAAAAACAAGAGTAGGGAAGGTGTAGAATGAATGAAAGTAAAATAAACTCTGAAAAGAAAGAACATCTTGTAATGATAGAAGCTATAATTACAAGAATGGCAAATAATTCATTTCAATTAAAGAATTGGGCAATTTCTTTAATTTCTGCTATTTTAATATTTGCTGATTATAAAAAAGAATTTTGTTTTATATGGATTGCTTTTTTGCCAGTTATAGTGTTTTGGGCTTTGGATGCATTTTACTTACAATTAGAACGCAAGTATCGGGAATTATATAAACTTATTCAACAAGATTACATAAATAATACAAATAAAGTTCCTTTATTTGATATGAATACTAAGGATATAAATGTTGCTTGTGTGACACGTATAATGATTTCAAAATCTGTATGGCCTATATATGTAACAATATTAGGAGCAACCATAGTTGTTTTATTGATAAACTGTTTGAATTAGAAAGGAATAAATGGTATGACAAGAAGAACATTTTTTAGTTTTAGATATAAGAATGATAGTTGGCGAGCAGGTATAGTTAGAAATAGTTGGGTTTGCCAAGGTTGTGAAAGTGCTGGCTTTTTTGATTCTGCTGAATGGGAAGAGGTAAAGAAAAAGAATGATAGTGAAATAGAAAAATGGATTGATTCACAATTAAAAGGAACTTCTGTTACTGTTGTTTTAATTGGAGCTGATACGTATGATAAAAAATGGATAAATTATGAAATCTTATCAAGCTATAATAGAGGAAATGGTTTGCTCGGGGTTTATGTACATAATCTTAAAAACCAAGAGGGAAAAACAACCGCAAAAGGGAAAAATCCTTTTACGAAATGGGATTGGTCTAAAACTAAAACAGGAATGCCTAAAGTATATGATTGGGTAGAAAATGATGGATATAACAACATTGGCAAATGGATCGAAGAAGCTGCTCAACAATGCATTAAGGTATAAATAACATGTTTTTTACAAAATCAAGATTAAAAAATTATTCGTTAAGTGAAACAATTGTACAAAATTCACTAAACTTTACAAGTTTAGATACAACATTTGATATATTTTTATCTCATAGTTATGATGACAAGGAATACATTGCTGAATTAAAACGGATACTTGAAAAATATGGATATTCAGTATATGTAGATTGGATAACGGATGGTACAACATTATGTCGCAATAATGTATCAAAAGAAACAGCTGAGTTAATAAGAATAAGAATGAGACATTCAAAAAGCATGATATTTGCTACGTCATCAAATAGTCCTAATTCAAAGTGGATGCCTTGGGAGTTAGGTTGTTTTGACGGTTTAAAAAATTCTAAAATTGCGATTTTACCAATAACTGAAAATGCCAATGACAATTTTAAAGGACAAGAATATTTAACTCTTTATCCATATATTACAGAGGAACAAATATCCGGCAAAGATACAAAAACATTATGGATTAATGAAACTAATACAAAATATGTAAATTTTAGAAAGTGGTTGAATGAGGATAAAAAACCATATCTACACTAATTTATATCTACTTATCAACAAAAATTATGTATAAATCGTTTCCAACTTTTCCAACTCCTGTTCAACAAAATCTGGTATGACATGTCCGTATATGTCAAGTGTGATTTGTATGCTTGCGTGCCCGAGAAGTCGTGAAACCACTATCGGTTTTATTCCGCTTTCTAATGCTCTTGTAGCAAAAGTATGCCGCATTGCATGAACATTACGGTGTGGAATGTCAAGTTTCTTTTGTATTTTACTAAAATTATCCAAAAATGTTGCAGTATCCGTAAAATATCCGTCTTGTCGAGGAAATACTAAATTATACTTGTAATAATCTTTACCAATTCTATGTTTTAATTTATCCTGTTCTTTTTTGTATTCTGCAAGTTCCTGCATAATTTGCGGTAATACTTTTATCGTTCTTGTCGAGGTTTCCGTTTTCGTATTATAAACAAAACCAAGTATAGTTTTATTTTTAGCATTCTCACTAAAATTTTTATTTCTTTGAACCTGTTTGTTTACACTAATCGTATTATTAGCAAAATTTACACAATCCCATGTCAAACCAAGCAATTCGCCTGCTCGTAAACCTGTATAAAAATCAAACTTAAAAGCCATTCCATAGTAACAGTTTTTACATTCTTCAATTATTTGTTGCTGTTCTTCTCGTGTAAATGCCTCTACTTCTTTTTTACCCTCTCGCCTTAATCTCACGTTCAATAAGGGATTGCGTATAATTATACCCTCTTTTAATGCAAAATTTATTCCGCTACTTATAAGAAGATGTATGTTTTCAACTGTTTTTACTGCTAAACCGCCTTTTCCGTCAATTCTTCCGTCTGAATATAAATGGTTATAAAATGTTTGCAAATCTCTGCTTGATAATTCTGATAATAAAATATCGCCTAAATGTGGTTTAATGTGTCGTCTTATAATCATTTCATAACTTTGGCTTGTAGATGTTCTTAATCCGTGTATTACAGAGTTATAAAACCAATCATCAAAAAACTCTCCGACTTTTAAGCCGTTTGAACTTACATTTATTCCGGCATGATGTTTGTCGGTTAAGTCTTTTAATTTTGCTATAACTTCTTTTTCGGTTTTCCCTCTGCAAGTTTTGTATTTTCTATTGCCATTTGCGTTATATCCGATTACAAATTTACCAACCCAACGACCTGAACGTCTTTCTTTATACACGCAACCCTCACCATTACTTCTGCGTTTTGTCATTACACAACCTCTCTTTCTGCTTTTACAAAGTTATAAAAAGTATTTGTTTTTAAATTCAGCATTTCACAGGCTTTTTTGGCTGTAATTTTTCTAGTTTTCCATTCACTATAAACTTCTTGCCAATTAGCAGGCTTTGATATTTTCTTTCTGCCTTTATATTTACCCTCTCTTTTAGCAATAGCAATGCCGTCTTTTTGTCGTTCTAATAGATTTGCTCGTTCAAATTCATAAATTGCACCAAGCATTGTAACCATAAGTTTTCCTGCCGGTGTGCGTGTATCTAAATTTTCTTTATCGCTGACTAGTTTTACATTTTTCTTTTCAAGAAGTTCTAAAATATTAAGTAAATCTTTTGTACTCCTTGCAAGTCTTGAAAAATCTCTTACATAGATAGTATCACCCTCTCTAACAAAATCGAGCATTGCCTTTAATTCAGTTCTTTCTGTATTTTTACCACTGACTTTTTCTATATAGGATTTGTCTATACTGTATTTTTCGTACAATAAATTTTTTTGGCTTTCAGTATTTTGTTCTTCTGTGCTTACTCTGATATAAGCAATGTTTTTTCCTTGTATAGTCATCGTTTTACTCCTTTATTTATGTGCGACTTATGTATTATTGGATATTGATGTCCGTTTGTAAAGGGTTTCAGGCAATATTTATTTAAAAATATTAAAATCAACCCTAAACAAACAGATTTCAAGCAACATATAACGGTTGGTTTAGGCTATAAGCTATTTAAAGACATTTCTTAATCAATTTTTATAAATTTGGTTGATTAAAATAGACACCTTATTAACTGAATTATGATAAGTTTTATTTTTTCTTATGAATTACACTTGGTATATAATTTTATTTTCTTCTCGTACCAATCAATAACCTCAAATGGAATCTTTAAATAGCTTTTATCCGCACTTACTATAAATTTTATATAAAATTTCGTAAAAAAGTGGTGGAATAGTGATTATAACTGCATTTTGTGACAGCTCGATTAACAATTTTGTTAATCGAGGCGTACACAACATGTAGGGGTTTTTTCTATAATAAATTAAATTTATTATAATTACACTATAAATCCGACAAATCTCCAGAATTGTATTTATCAAGAGGTTCGATATAATTTTTACGCATTTTTTTGTGAAAATAAGTACGCTTATTTCCAACCTTTAAATTAAGTCTTACCTGTCCTTTAAAATCAAAATCAATTTCGTCAGTATAATCTTCTACGTATCTTATAGAACTTGATTGCCTAATTACATACTTTATATAATGCAGTGGGTCTGTAATCATATAATAATCTGCTGTGGCACTATATCCACGGATATTATTGTTTATATCATAATCATATTCAATATCTTGTCCCCACCAATTTGCGTTACTATTTGGATATCTTTCACGAATTCTTGTAATAAGATAGTTTGCTAATGCAGTATAATCTGATTTACAAATTATGATAATATGTAGGTGTGGTTCAATTTGTTCAGGAATACCGGCTCTCTGTGTTTTGGAAAATATTTCCCTTTTGGGTCTATGTTTACCTTCTTTAACAAGCACTACCTCGGCATTTCTTAAATCTGTTGTACTTATACCTATCATTGCAGTACAAGGAATATTATACCTTTTTGAATACCTTATGATATTCATTCTTAAAGTATCCGCTTCCCTTGTTGCTTCCTTAACTGTATTAAACTTGACAGAATGTTCAATTCTTACAAACGCAAGAGCCATAAATCTACCTCCTTTTTCTTCACATTGTTTAATTTAAATAACTTTTTATGATTATATGCATATGTTTTATACTTTTCGTAGGAAATATATCCTCTGCCAAATTCATCAACTTCAAAAATTTCTTCAAAATCATCTAGCTTATAAATAAAATCTATGATTTTTTGCCATAAATATTTGCCCGTTATTTCGCTTAAAGCATAAATTATTTGTAAAATAGAAATTTTATCTGTATTTTTGACGGATCTTGCATATTTCCATGGAATTTGATTATACTGTCTTGCATAATCAAATAGGCAAGATGTTCTTTTAGTATGAAATCCTAAATTATGCCCAAAATAATTTTCATCAAATGTCATATATTTTTCTAAATTCATAATTAAACCACCTTCCCTCGATTTTCTTTTACCCACGCAATAAATTCATCAGCAACAATATAAATTTTTCCGCCGATTTGAATAAATGGGAAGTCATTTAATTTACATAACCTATAAACCGTATTTATACCGATTTTGTAGGTTTTAGAAAATTCTTTGACCGAATACAAATTTGAGTATTGCCGTCCGTTACCATTTTGTTTAATAGCATTGTCTTCGCTATCAAATTCTTTGTACATAGAAATCTCCTTTCCTTATTGCCCGAAAGTTATTTACACAACTCCGTACAAGGAAAGATTAAACAATACTAATCTCTATCAACTAAATATTAGCGGGCAATAATTTCTACTTGCTCAACCCCTCAATAACGGAGTAACCTCTGTTTGATAACCGAGCATGAGGTCAGGACTGCTGGGGGATATTTATGTAATGGAAATACCCAAAACTAATATTCAGTTGTCAATCTGCAATGTATAGTGGCATATTAACAAGTTTCAAAAGCGCAGTCAAGGGGTTATGACAATGGCAAAAAGTGTGAAAATAAATTTAAAATTCTCTATCGGTGATGTGTTCGATATAAATTTATTTTGTTACAAAACTTTATATTGTATATACAAAATTTGTCTTTACCTGCCAAACTACACTAAAATCTCCCCCTAAAATTTCGGTTTTGAGTGGCATCTAGTAAAATGATATGAATTTGTTCAAAATATTCATCAGGGTTTTAAGCAATTCTTTTATAGAGTATATACTGTTATACCTTTAGCAAAAGTTGAAAAAAGTTTAATTTGCCAATGGCGTATATTAATAATCTTTATATTTTAAATAATTCTCATACTCTTCTTCAAAATCTTTGGCACGAAAATAGTCTTCTTTTTCTTGTTTGGTCATACCTTTTGTCATATCTACAACACATGCTCCGTTTTTCCACACGCCTTTCCCTATAAAAGGGGAACTACATACCGTTCCATCTTTAGGTGGTGGTGGATTTTTAATTTTTGCAAGTTTTAATTCATTTTCTGCTTTAACGATAGGGTTAGGATTATCATGCCACAATGAATATTCATTATACTTATTAAAAATGAGCTTATCTAAATCTATCCAAGTTTCTGTTGGGATTTTTACATCAATTCCTTTTTTATAAGAACTTTTACACGTCATTTTTCTGATATATTGTGAGTTTTCTTTTCTGTAAACTACATTACACAATAAATCTTTATCATTCTGTTTCATTTTTACATCATACGAATCACCATGCTTAAATATCTGTATCGGCAAATCCCTATCAATTTCATATTTTCTTATCATTGTAGCTTTCAATGGTATAAATGTTGTCTTTTTTATTCCCAATAAATTTCTATATTCTGATTTGCGCAAAATTTTTATAAAAACTCGGCTGTCTTTTTCTCCTATAATTTTTTTCTTTACATCCTCTAATGATAAATTTTCTGTAGAAACTCCGTCAATTTCTGCAATTATGTCGCCAGGGCATAAAACATTGAACTCACCTTTTCTACTTGGGGAAAATTTTTCAAATATAATCTGATTGTCTGTTTCTTTAAGTACTATACCTATATCAGCATTGGGAATATCATTCGCATATACAATTAATGCAATACTTAAAAATAAAATTATAAATATTGATACTTTTCTAATAAACATTTTTTATTTCTCCCTGTTAAAAAATATTTACAATCATGTTATTGAAGCCTATATATCTGCCACTTAAGAACAATTCAATTATATATAAATTATAATACCTATGTTTATTGATGTAAATAATGTTTAAAATCTCTTAACTTATAATACCTAAATTTAATTGTAATTACCAAATGATTATAATTGAAAGCGAGGTAATTTATGCAACAAATAGAAGCTAGTGAACCATTTTATCAAATAAGTCAAGCCGCTAAATTATTAGGTATTACAAGTGACAGGTTAAGAACATATGAAGAGGAGGGGTTAATTAAACCTTATAGAACTAAACATTCTCAAGACGGCAAAAGATTATTTAGTCAAAATGATATTGAATGGTTAACTATGATTAGAGATTTAATTAAATTAGGTGTTTCTATCCCTGCAATTCGTATTTTATTAGTTGCAAAATTTCCTGCAAATAATACAAAACTAAAAGAAAAAGATAAAGAAATTATTTCATTGGTAGAACAATTAAAATCTCATGTAGTGTATTCTACAACTTTTAAATAAATTTAGAAAATCCAATTTTCTTTTTCCATAAATTGTTCTAAATTACAACATTCTACATTAAATTTCTTGCAAATATAGGCAACTTTTGGTGCATGTTCTTTTATCTCTCCAGTATTTGCATCAAAACCGTCTGTTATTACGACACAAGCAGAATTAATATGCCCTGAGGCAATTATAAATGGGTCTGCTTGATATGAGCCAGCTGTAATTGCTTTTTGTGAAATTAATTGTCTAAAATGAGGAACTTTAAACATTTCACTAATAAATTTCATCTCATCTTCACTAGCTGGTAGAAATACATCGTTTTTATGCATTTCAGCCCATTTTAATAAATTATCTTTATCTGAACAATTTTGAATTTCGTTATATACTTCTTTAACTGAAATAATTTCTTTATTGGCAATATAATCGTCGAATTTTTCCCATAAAGATGGGAAACGGTTTCTATAATAATGTTTAAATAATAAAATTAAGGCACTAGTATCGAATATATACATTAGAAAGCACCTCCATAAACGGTTTTTATATAAAAGCTTTCTAATTTACCAAAATTTTTTGCTTTAATACCACTATAATCAACGGCTTGTTCAAATGATATAGCACTAGAATTATATTTATCTAGTATTAACTCTACGTATCTCTTACCTAAATATGCTATTTGGCTGTAATAATAATGTCCTTTACCACTTGTATTCTTTTGGACAGCTTCTTTCAGTATATTAGCAATTTTGTTGTAATATGCATTAGTAATGATATTTTTGTCCAAAAGCTTTCTTGCAATAACTTCTTGGCTTACTACAAATTTATTAGCAAGTTGTTCAATAAAAGCTTCATTTATTCTTTTTCCGGCAATCATTTGATTAAATAGTCTATTTGGTACTAAAAAATCTCCCGCAAACTTGTTACATACAATTTCAACACTCTTACTATCATTGGGTAAGTGCTCTACATAATCTCTATCTGCCAAATCAACATGATTACCCTTTAAAAGTAAATGAGCTAATTCATGAAATAATGTAAAGATTTGTCTATTTTTAGTTGTAGAATTATTAATAAAAATAACTGGATACATTTCATCATATAAACAAAAACCACCGACATTATCATCTTTAAAAGCTTCTTTAAATACATATATGCCATTATCAGCAAACGCATTTCTCCACATTTCAAACATATCTTCTCTTGAATTAGTTTCAAATTGTGTCTCAAAAGAAATACCTAAAAGAGCTCTTATTTTTGTTAGTATTGAAGAATCAAACCTATCAATATCTCCAATTTGTTCAATAAAGTTAATATAATCAGTATTTTGATTTTCTTTCAATTCTTTAAGGTTTTCTTGCATAGATAAACCTTTTCTAAATAAGAAATTTATAGTAGGAGATAGTAAATCCAATTCATATTCCGGTATTGTACGGAATGATTTTTTAGGTGTAATTTCCTTTGGAATCTCAGGGAAAAAGAAAATGGCAAGAGGTCTTTTAAATTTTGAAGCAATTATTTCTAATTGTGTATAAGTTGGAAAGTCTCTGCCATTTTCCCATTCACTATATTTTTTTAAAGATGAAAATGCACAAACATCCTCAAGAGAATAACCTGCAGATTCTCTTGCCCAAGATAAAATTTCAGGATTTATTGATGTACATTTTTCAGTCATGATTATCTTCTTATTAAAAGATTATAGCATTCTTTTATAAATTTACCAACATTTATACCTCTCTTAAATAAAACATTTCACGATGAACCGATGAAAGTGCTCAAATGAAATTTTTGATTTGGTTTTTTCAGACCGAGAAAAATTCTACAATGGGAAAACTTGTGTCCGTCACCAGAAAACCACAAAATACAGCTATAGGGGCTATATGGGGTGGCTTTTTAAAATCGTTACAAAACTTATTCAATTTCACAAAATTCGTTATAACTTTTTAATTCAAATTATTTTATTGTGTTGTAAAATGTGTTGTATTTGCTAAAAAAGTGACTTTTAACAATTTGCTAAAAGTCACTTATATCAATTGGTTGCGGGGGATGGATTTGAACCAACGACCTCCGGGTTATGAGCCCGACGAGCTACCAAGCTGCTCTACCCCGCGACAAATATTTCTTTTTGTGTATTCATTATGTAATGCTGAAAATGAAAAATCAAGTCTGTTTTTTCAAAAGCTCAAATGTAGCTAAAATAGATTTGCATTCTGTTTCTTAATTTTGCAATTCGAATATAAAAAGTATATATTGTAATATCTAAACTTATTAATGTAGTAGGCTTTACAAATGAATAAAATTGAAGTAATATAATTATGTTGCTTAGTATTTCTTAACATATTGTCAATAATTTTTGTTTTCAATTTTTATTTCAAATATAATATTATTGAACAAAATGCTTATGAAACAACAACCCATTATTAGAATTAGGAAAACTGATATTATGAAAAAAAGACTTAGTTTTTTAGCTGTAATGCTATTTATCGGTGCTTTAAGCCAAGCTCAGGCTGATCCGTATTCAATGTCGTCTGCGGCAGAACGCAGTACATATGATGCCGGAGTTTTTAACAGAGCTGATCAACTCCAACTTAATGATTATCAACTCGAAAGAAGTTATGTTCAAACGTTGGATCAACTTACAAATGACGAAAGAATTTATGACGGTACTGTTGAAGAAGATATCGCAAGAGAAGGTGTTTTGTACAATCCGCACTTTCTGTTAGAAAGAATCAACTTCGAAGGCAATACGCAAATTCCTGAAGAAGAACTTCACCATCTGGCTTTAGAAGTTCTTGGAGAAGATATCTTCTTTGATGAATTATTGGAAGTTTGCTCAAAGGTTACGCAATTGTATCACCAAAAGGGTTATTTGACTTCTTATGCAACTGTTCCGCCTCAAAGAATCGTTGATGGCGTTGCAACAATTAAGATTGTTGAAAGCAAAGTCGGCGACATGAATATCGAGGGTGAGAAATGGACTCGTGAGTGGTATTTAAAACATATTATTATGGGTAAGGCAGGTTTACGTGAAGGTGATGTATTTAATGCAAAGAACCTCCAAAGAGCTATGAAAGAAATTAACCGTGAAGCGTACGTTCAGGTACAAACTGAAGTTGAACGTGAAGCAACAGGTGATGAAAATACAGAAATTACATTGAACGTAAGAGATCGTTTCCCTGTAAGATTTAGTGCAGCTTATGACGATTATGGTAGAACTTATACCGGTGATCAGAGAGTATCATTCCTTGTCGGTATGCATAATTTAACCGGTTTAGGAGATAAAATCTATGGCGGTACAACTTTATCATCAGGTGCAACCGGTTGGATGGCAGGATATTCACTTCCTGTATCTTCATACGGAACAAGATTATCCTTTGACTTTTCAGATTCTGATATCAAATTGGGCGGACCATTCAAAAGCTCTAACGTAAAAGGTAATGCTCAAAGTTATTTCTTTAAATTAACTCAACCGTTGGTTCAAACTGCAAAATCTGATTTGTTCTTATATTCAGGTTATGATTTTGTGAAAGCATATACTTCCGCACAGCCAAGCGGTATTCCGAAATGGTATTTGTCAGACTATGAATTGCATGTATGGCGTACAGGCTTGTATGGTATGACAGATGACAATTATGGTCGTTGGATTGGAAGTTTAGGTGTTGATTTTGGTATGGGCGGTACCGAAAAAACAGGTAGATCTACTGCCGATACTTCATTCTTTAAATTGACAGCCGGTGCAACTCGTGTACAGAGATTGTTTAAGAGAAGCATGGGTATTGTGAGATTGAATGGTCAATATTCTCCTAACGAATTATTTGCAGCTGAACAAATGCAGTTAGGCGGACCTTACACATTAAGAGGTTATCAACCGGCTGAAATTATCGGTGATTACGGTTTCTCCGGAACGGTTGAATACAGAACTCCGCTTCCTTTGTTGGATAAGATTTGGCCTTGGTTGGATGATCGTTTAAGAATAGCAGCATTCTATGACTTTGGTTGGTTGGGTTCAAACAACAATGCTATGGATTATCCTGCATCATTCTTGCACAGTGCTGGTTTCGGAGCTTATTTCAACTTGACAGACTGGTTAGTAGCACAGGTTGGTGTCGGCTTCCCATTTGGCGACAAGTATAATGAAAATACTGCAAGATTTTATTTCAGTGTTAACTCTGACTTAGACAGAATTATACCGTTGAGAAATCCTGAAAAACTATAATTTATAGAGTTGAATAAAAAAAATAACGGCAATTATTTGCCGTTATTTTTTTTATGATGTAGATAAATTATTTTAATTGCAATAATAATCGACATAATAAAAAATAAAAATGATAGCGAGAATAATGTTGTAATCTGTACTACATTAAAAGTAAAATTATAACCGTGAATAGTATAAAGTACTGTTATCACAATTTTAATAATTTTAGATAATCCAAACTTATTGATTCTAAATTGTTTGTGTTACAATATTTTTGTGGTATATAAGCCGAATCAGGTTTTAAGAAAGGAAAGGAATCAATAATGAGTAATTTAGACAAAATTATGAAACCAAAATCAATTGCGGTAGTTGGTGCGTCTACTAAAGAACACACAATCGGTTCAGACATCATGAAAAGACTTCAAGAGTACAAATTCCCTGGAAAGATTTATCCAATCAATCCCAAGGGTGGAGTTATAGAAGGTCTTCAAGCATATACTTCTGTATTGGAAGTTCCCGGTGAAGTTGATTTAGCTATCATTGTTGTTAATGCTAAATTCGTACTTGATACAATTGACCAATGTCATGAAAAGGGTATCAAAGGTCTTTGTATTATTACTGCGGGCTTTAAAGAAACAGGTGCAGAAGGTGCTGAAGCTGAAAAACAACTTTTAGCTAAGGTTAAAGAATATGGTATGAGATGTGTAGGGCCTAACTGTTTAGGTGTTGTAAACACTGAACCATCAGTAAAAATGGATGGTTGTTTTGCTGAATCACTTCCTGAACGCGGTCACATCGGTTTTGTTTCTCAATCAGGTGCTTTAGGCGGCGGTATTTTGAATATATTGAAAGACCTTAACTTAGGTTTTGCTCAATTCATTTCTATCGGTAATCAAGCTGATGTTAATGCTGAAACTGCTATTGAATATTGGGAAAATGAAGATGACGTTGAACAAATTTTGTTATATATGGAATCAATTGCTAATCCTTCAAACTTTAGAAAATTAGCAACCAGAATTTCTAAGAAAAAACCTATTTTAGCTTTGAAAGCCGGTAGATCGGCGGCAGGTGCTTCTGCTGCATCATCTCATACAGGTTCATTAGCAGGTGCTGATAAAGCTGCCAATGCATTGCTTTCTCAATCAGGTGTTATCAGAGAATATTCTTTGAAAAACTTGTTTGCAACAGCTAAAGTTTTTGCTAACTGCCCTATTCCAAAAGGGGACAGAGTAGCTATTATTACAAATTCAGGTGGTCCTGGTATTATGGCAACTGATGCTGTTTGTGAATATGGTATGCAAATGGCTAAGATTACTGATGCTACAAAAGAAAAATTAAGAAGTTTCTTACCTTCTGCTGCATCTGTTAAAAACCCAATTGATATGATTGCATCAGCTCCTATCGAACACTACAAGCAAACATTAGAAACAGTTATTGCTGATGAAAATGTTGATATGATTATGGTTATTTATTTACCATTCTTAGGCTTGAAGGATATTGATGTTGCTAAAGCTGTTATGGAAATTAAGGCTCAACATCCTGAAAAACCTGTAATTGGTGTATTTATGACTAAGTCAGAGTTCTTTACAGCATTATCTGATATGAATGTTAATATGCCATTCTTTATGTATGCAGAAGAAGCAGCTGATGGTTTCAACAGATTGAACCAACAAAGAAAATGGATTGAAAGACCTGAAGGTAAAATCCCTACTTTTGAAGTTGATTCAAAACGTGCTTCTGAAATCATTACATCTTCAATCAAAGAAGGCAGAGCACAACTTACAACTCGTGAATCAATTGATGTATTAGATGCATACGGCATCAGAGTTTGTAAATCAGGTTTTGCAAAATCAGAAGATGAAGCTATCGCAATCGCTGATTCTATCGGATATCCTGTAGTTATGAAGATGACTTCAAAGACAACTTCACACAAAACTGATGTTGGTGGTGTAAGAGTTAATATTCAATCTGCTGAACAATTGAGAGCAGAATATCAAGACCTTATTTCTAAACTTGAAGCAAAAGGTTTGTTAGACGGTTTAGAAGGTGTAATTATTCAAGAAATGGTTAAGGGTTCAAGAGAAATGGTTTGTGGTATTGCAACTGATCCTCAATACGGTCCTATGATGATGTTCGGTTTAGGCGGTGTATTTATCGAAGTTCTTAAAGACGTAACATTCAGAATTGCTCCTCTGACTGATGTTGATGCTGATGAAATGATTAAATCAGTAAAATCATACAAATTGTTAGAAGGTGCAAGAGGAACTACACCGGCTCAAATGAATCAAATCAAGGAAACATTATTGAGATTATCTCAATTAGTTCATGACTATCCGTTCATTGATGAATTAGATATTAACCCTTTATTGATTTCTGAAAAATCAGGTGAAGGTATTGCTGTTGACGGACGTATCAAGGTAAGAATGGAAGAAGCTCAACATGCTCTTTGCGGTCATTCTTGCGAAAACGGCGTTTGCTCTTGCAGTCTGTAATATTTGACTGATGTAAGTTTAAAAGTCGGATAAAGTTTTAACTTTGTCCGACTTTTTGTATTCCAAACAACTTTTCTCAAATAAATATTTTATCTGCCGATATTTAATCAGAAAATGTTAAGCAAAAAATAAGAATTCTTACAGATAGCTGAAAGAATTGTCCTTTAACAATTTCAAAATATTTAAGAAGTTAGATATGGGTATTAAAGACTTATTTATGAAATTTAACTTAACGGCTCTAAAAATTTATAGGGATGTTGTAAAATAGCCATTCTATCAATTAATCCACATAATTTATAACAAAAAAACAGGTGCTTTAATTGCACCTGTTTTTCCTATAAATATTTAAGAAATCTATTCTCTTATTTAGCATATTTAAGAAATACTTGTTGTCTTGTTTGCATCATTTCTTCCGTAATTAACAATTTACCGTTAACTTTGCTTATAATCATATATGTTTTCAAGTTATCATTGTCATTCATTGGAGAACGTATAGCTGAAACTTTATAAGAACCATTAGGCAGGGCTGTTACGTTAATATTGGTATAAGTGTTTTTATATTTTCTCATTTTTGCAACAGATTGACTAAGTCTTAACTGTTTCATATATGTTGCAGTATCAGTAACAGCATTAGCTGTTGTTCCGTCAGGTTTTATAACTTGTCTTATAATTTTAGCATTTGGTGAATACATACTTGGGATTGCTGTACTGTATGAATTAGCGGCTTTAACGTAATTGTTAAAGAAATTAAGTGCATCCTGTTTTCCGTCAGCTAAAACCGACAATGTAATTGATGTAAATACTAAAAGTATTCCTAAGAATTTTTTCATGTTTTTCTCCTATATATTTGGTAAATCACCTTTAACTTCTGCGATTTCGGAACTATCAAGACCGAATACGCTATGTAGAGCTGAAACTGCTTCATCAGCATTATCCTTGTCTACTAAGCAGCTTATTTTGATTTCACTTGTAGATATCATTTTAATATTTATTCCCAAATTTGCAAGTGTTCTGAACATTTTTGCAGCAATACCGGGACGCCCTACCATTCCTGCACCAACAGCAGACAATTTTGCTATTTTATCATCAACAAAGACATTACTATAATTAATTGTGGATTTAAGTTTATCCAAAACTTTGAGCGCAGAATTTAAGTCCGCTTTATCAATTGTAAATGCAATATCATTTGTATTCAAATCTTTTCTTGCGTATGACTGAATAATCATGTCGATAGAAATATTTTCATTTGCTAAACTATCAAACAGAGCAGCCGCAACTCCGGGGTTATCCGGTACGTCGCAGACCACAATTCGTAATTGGGACATATCTAATGCCACTCCGGTTACAGGTCTGTGTAATTCCATCTCATCAACTCCTAATATTAGTGTTCCCGCATCTTCTAATTTAAAAGTGCTACGCACTCTGACAGGGGTTTTATGTATTGTAGCCGTTTCAACGGCTCTTGGGTGCAATACATTAGCTCCGCCGTTTGCAAGTTCCATCATTTCTTCGTAAGAAATTTCTTTCAAACGTGTAGCATGAGGAACAATTCTCGGGTCAGTTGTATAAACACCATTTACATCTGTATAAATATCACATCTTTTCGCATTCAAAGCACCGGCAAGAGCAACTGCTGAAGTGTCGGAACCTCCTCTGCCGAGTGTTGTAATTTCAAAGTCGTTTGTTACTCCTTGGAAACCTGCAATAACCACAACTTCTCCGTTATCAAGATGCTGATAGATTTTATCTGTTTTTATATCGAGTATTCTTGCTTTCGAATGTACATTCTCCGTAATAATACCGACTTGCATAGCGTTCATGCTAACAGCATTACATCCTTGTGCTTGCAATGCCATAGCCAAAAGTGCAATAGTTACTCCCTCACCTGTCGAGAGAAGCATGTCCATTTCTCTGCCGGACGGATTTGAAGTAATCTCATTTGCAAGTTTTACTAACACATCCGTAGTATGCCCCATAGCTGAAACAACAACTACGACATTATTACCGAGGCTCTTTTCTCTTATAACAGCTTTCGCAACATTTTTAATTTTATCTGTATCGGCAACGGACGTACCGCCAAATTTTTGTACTACTATATTTCTCATTTTTGTTTTATTATCCAAACCCAGTCAATTAATATTATATACGTAAACGATATTTTTTAAAAGTCAAATTAGTAAATTTTTGTAAAATTTTAAAAACAGGTAGCAAAAAATTTTTATTTTTGGTTTTAGTATAAACAGATGGTTAAAAAAAAATAAAATGCTGTATAATTTAACCATAAGTGAGGTAAAATAATGAGTGATATTAATGGTCCTAAAATTAGTGTTAATCAAGTAAATTATAATTCTAAGTTCAATAACCAAAGTATTGAACCTGAACAAGTGCCAGAAGAAAATGTACAAATCAAGGATTTTTCTGATTCAAAAGCTGAAGCATTAGGTCGTTCGATGTTGTTTAAGGGAGCTGACAGCACTATTGAAGATTTAAGGGCAATCGTGGAAGAACCGCAAATTGTTGAAAATTCAGATAAAATGTTCAATCTGACATACAAACTTGCGGAAGAAAATGGTGCGGAAAATCCTTATGAAATAGCTGCCACAATGTCTACGGAAGCGAAAATTAAACATTAACAATTAACGGATTTAGTTTGTTAAGAAAGAATTGTATTGATTTTTGATATTGGAGATGAGCATGTCCATGGCTTGGAATTTACTTTCAAGTCTCGCTTGATATCTGTCAACTGCACTTTGAGTTTTTGATATTTTTTCGTTGTAATTTGTGATTTGTTTTTTGAAAGCTGCTTCTTGGGTTGAGAAATATCCTGAAGCTGATGTGAGGGCTTGTTCCAATATAGTTTCCAAATTGTTGAAAATACCGATATCGCCCGTTTCATCATTGCCGACAAAAAGGGTTTTGAGGCTCGCGGGATCACTGTTGAACGCATTTATGAATTTATCTCTGTCGAGAGAAAGTTTTGAAACATCATTTGTTGTGGTGGAAACGTTCCCTGTTGTAGCGTTTTTCGTAGAAATACCGACTGCTGAAAGATTTTTAAATACAGACGAAGTGGAAATTGAACTTGTCATAAGGCTTCTTATCTGGTTTCTAATCATTTTCAGTACGGATTGGTCAGAAAGTTTTCCGGTTGAAGCAAGTTCTTTATCAAGATTTTCAATCAGGGTATTATAAGAATCTATAACGTCACCGATTGCATTTGCAGCAGTTTCAGAATCTCTTGATATTGTGAGCTCAACGTCTTCATCCTCCGGAGCGGTAACGTTTTTGAGGTTAATTGTTACGCCGTCAATTCTTGAAATGTCGCTTGTAACTGTATTCGAAGTCGATGTAAAATCTGTTCCGTCGATAGAAAATTTTGCATTCTTACCGATAGTTTGCGCATTAGTTTGCATCCTGCCTGTTGTATCAGTATATCCCATAATTTCGGTAAAGTTGCTCAAGGTAGCACCATCTGTTTGAGAGCCTTTTTCTATATTAATTAGAGAAGCACCCGTAATTCTTGAAGTAATCATCAAATTGCCAGAAACAGAATCCCAATAAGCAGTAGCATTAGCTTTGTCGCTTGAATTTATTTGATATACTAAATCGTTAACTGTTGTATTTTCGTCAATGGTAAATGTATCATCACCGATAATAAAATCTCCGGCTGTAATTGTTCCCCTTCTGAACAATCCTGCTTCTGTCAGTTTTGAAGCCCCATTAACCTTATACAATCGTCTTGTTGAAGAAACTGTTCCATCCTCGTTATCCAACAAACCGCAAATTGAAGACAGATTTGTTGTATCGTTAGTTGTACCAATTTTAATAACGGCATCATCAAGGCTTGAATCTATTGTTAAAATACCGTCATCAAAACTCAAACTTACGTCAGAGAGAACGGATTGAATTTTTGAATTGAGTTGGTCAAATGTTTCCTCTGTATCTACCTGAACGACTTTCTTTTCGCCGTTTCTGATTATAGACAGTGATCCTGAAGAAATTCCGAGAGTGCTGAGTTTCGTGTCAATATCTGCATCATTGGCTACGGAAAGAGCAAGCTCTTCAGTAATTGTGTGAGTTTCAGTTAATGCATCAGAGCTCATGCAATATCCGCCCCGAGCCGAATTATAAACTAAGCCCAAGTTGTCTAAAAGATTTGATGTAGAATTTTCTGTATCAATAGAAAAGCTGTTCAAACCGCCATCAAGGGTAATAACTCCATCGCTGTCAATATTTGCAACAATTCCGATTTGTCTGAATTTATTAAGCATAGAGCCTATGCTGTCAGTTGAAGCTATGTGAACAACATGCTGTTCGTCGTTAAAGCTTACAATCAAATCACCGGCACAATCGTCTCCAAACAAATTTAACATTGTCGCTTCGGTCGCACTTACGGAAGTTGTTGTTTCGTATGAAGCTGTACCGGAATAGTTGTATTGAGTATCTCTTTCATTTGTACCGAACAGTTGAGAGATTACATTTGAGGAGTCGCTTCTTTCTGAAGCGGTGATATAAGAGTTATCGTTTGCAGAAACAACCAGCTGTCGTCCTGTTTCTGTTGTAATATAGTGAGTTTGCAGTCCTTTATTTTCAAGCAAATTTCTAAAATCGCCTAAAGTTTGGTCGCTACCAACATATAAAGTCTCTCTTGCGCCGTTTTTGTAAATATAGAATGAGCCGTTTGTAACGCCTAATTCTGATAATCGAGTATTGTCATCAGCGTTAACTAAATCGGTTGCTTCGGATTGCAAATATACAGTTGTTCCGTTATAATTTGTGTCTATGTCCGTACTTCCGGAAGCACTAAGTGAACCGGAACCGAGGAGAAATTCCGCCAAAGGACCTCTGAATGAGTATTCTCTGTCGCATTTCGTATTTATTTTGCCGTCATCATCAATATAACCGACAATTCCGTATTCCTGCAAGTCTTCTAATATTTTTCCTAATTGTGTATGCGAATTATATGCCAAAATGTGGTCAGTTCCGTCAACCGTAACAGTCAAATTATAGCTTGGGCCGGTGTATGCGGAATTATCCGACAGACGTATTTGTCCGATTTCGGTATCAGTTGAAGCGTTTACATAACCTGAATATGTAATTTTATTAGAGCTTAAATTGCTTACAGTTGTTTCACTGTCAGTTATTGACGGTGCGGTGAAATTAAATGCACCCAAAGGTCCGGAAAGTGTGTAGTCGTCGGTATAATCAAGACTTATTGTGCCGTCAGCGTTTAAGGTAGCCCCTATGCCCAAACTATTTAATCCGTTTAACATATCTTGAACGTTTGAATTAGCGGACAAGTATACATTGCCTTTAAGGCTTCCGTTTTGGTAAACTGACAGATTGCCTGCTTCGAAACCGACGATTGATCCTAATCTGGATGACAGTCCAATATCGTCGATATTACTTGCCTGTAAGACAGAAGAAGTTGTGTTCATACTAATGACAGAGTTTTGTTGATGATATAAATCATCACCTTCAAGTTCAGTGAAGTGGAATATCGCATCCAAATTGTCGTTGAAATCAGTATCGAAGTATGAGCCTGCTGTGCATCCGATGGTAAATCTTCCGTCGTCGATTGATGTAGTAAAGCCGTTGTTTTCGAGCCAATCTCTAAAGTCGCCTATTGTAGAGTTTTCTGTCATAGTACGAGTTACAGTTGTACCGTTAACGACAGCGGTAACGCTTTGAGCTTCTGTAATACCTAATTCGCCGAATGTAGTATCGTTGTTAATATAGCTTTCGACATTTGATTGTAATGTTGTAGTTCCTTGAGTATTGCGAATTTCACCGGAAGAAAGGACTGAGAATGAGTCATCAACATCAATGTTCAATTTAGCGAGAATGCCGTTATCACCGAGGCTGTCATCAGTAATATAGAATCCATCTGATTGTGTGATGCGAAATCTGCCTTGAGACGTGCAAGAAGCAGTAATTCCGTATTCTTCCAATGCATCAATAAAATTACCCATTTCAGTACTGCCGTCATAGAAAATGTTCCGGTTGCCTGCGGTTGTATGAATTGTGAGAGAACCGCTTTCGGTAATGCCTAATTGAGCGAATGTCGTATTATCGTTAAGTTTAACAATATTTTCCTTTGAGATTACACTGTCGCAAGACATAGTTTTGTTGTTAACAATCTGCAAATCGGATGAAGTTGTAGCTCCGATTTGAGCAAGGAAACCGTTCACAGAGTTAGAGTCAGCACCTATAAAGTTTTCGCCGGAATTTGTAAAACTCAAATACCCGTTTCTAATGTTATAGTTAATTCCGTAAGAACCTAACCCGTCGAACAAATCTGCGAAAATTGTACTTTCGTCATAATCAATAGTACCGACGTTATTGTTGAAAGTATTGTAGATGGTTAAAGTGCCTGAGCCGACGCCAATATCACCGAGGGTTTTTTCGGACAGCATACCTTCCGTAAGCTGAGTTGTGCCGTTCACTTGTTCAGTCGGATTAAGTTGGGCTGAGGTTGAGGTTGAGAAAGTTGTTTCGCTCAAAACGGTAGTTCTTGTACCCAAATTAAACATAGCAGGCATGCCGGTGAGAACATAGTCGTCAGAGTATGTTAAAGACATTGAGCCGTTTCTAAAAGTAGCTTGTATACCGTCATAAGCATTCAAACCATCCAAGACATTTTGAATAGTGGTGTTTGCTGCGAGATTAATGCCTCCGACAAGAGTTCCGTTTTGGTAGATATTGATATTTCCTGATTCAAATCCTACCATCGTACCTAATTGTGTACCGGTTGTTGTTTCTGCTATATTTGTAACATTGAGGACGTTAGAATTCGTATTATGAGCAGATGTATTTGTTTCGGTATTGTATAATTGACTGCCTGTTTTTTCTTCAAAGTGGAATATGCCGTCTAAAGTGTCATTGAAGTCATTAACAAAGTATGAACCTTCAGAACCGCTGATATTTAGTATTCCGTTGTTTAGAGTGGCGGTAAAACCGTTTGTATTCAAGAATGATTTGAAATCACTGATTGTTTTGGCACTTGTTGCTGTGAATACTTGTTGTGTACCGTTGTGCATAACGGTTACATATTGGTTAGAAGTTATTCCAAGCTGAGCGAATGTTGTTGCTAAGGTTGCTGTTGTGGTACCGTTTGCGGTGAATTGGTGTCCGTCGGTAACATTGTATGTATCACCTGCATCACTTATATTGTAGGAAGTATTTATATTAATGTGTAAATTATCGAGTAAATCACCTGTATCAGATGTTATGTAGGCATTATTGTTTTGATTGATTACAAATGTGCCGCCAGGAGTGCAACTTGCTGTTATGCCATAACTATCAAGGGCATCAATAAGGTCTCCGATATTATGAACAAGTTCTGTTCCAATATTATCCGGCGAGTATGTTATTGTTTCATCACCACTTGTAGTATGGATAGTTAAACTACCGCCATGTATCCCTATATCTCCTAAGCTTGTCGTATCATCAATCGGTGTTGCATTATTCTCTGTCCCCAATACATTGCTTGGAGAATATGAGTAAGAGTCTTGAACCTTTTGTTGGCTTGGTTGTGTGATGCCGATTGTATTCAAGAAACCGTTTGTAGTATTAGAATCGCCTGAGATAAAGTTTCCGCTTGTAGAAGTAAAATTCAATGCTCCATCTGTTAAGTCATAATCTATGCCTAAATCGGAAAGTGCATCAAGTACATTCATAAATGTATCGTGATGACCATAATTAACGGTTCCGATAACTCCTGTTGTGCTGTTATACACTGTCAGAGTCCCATCTCCAATGCCGGCGTTCCCAATCTCACATTCATATCGCTGACTAACAATAGTAGGAGAATTTGCTGGAGATAAGTTCAAACAATTAGCGATGTCGGGGTCTAATCCTCCAAGCAGATATTTATTGTCGCTATCGGTTTTAAATACTACACCATCATTAGTTAAGAATACAGGTGCACCAAGAACCCTCAGATCGTGAATAGTCGTACTTTGGGTTACGGTTATAACTGAAGATGTGCCGTTACCTACAATCGTCATATATCTCGTACCGGTTAAGCCCAATTCTCCGAATGTCGTATAATCATCAGCAAGTTGACTGCTTACGTTGTGTTGAGTGTTACTTGTAGTTTGGGCATAAGTCGTGTTGCTACCTGTCGCATAGGTGTATCCGGCACCTTGTTGTATGTGCAATTTTGTTGCAAGAGTAGCAGTCATTCCTTTTATATAACTTGAGTCTGTACCTGCGATAGTAACGGTACCGTTGTTTGTAGTCATAGTTATACCTTTTTGGGATAAAGCACTTGCCATTCCGCCAAGGGTAGTGGAGTTTGTGAGTGTTACAACAGATTGTGTACCGTTGTTAATAACTGTAACGTATGTCGTTGATGTTACCCCAATACTGCTGAGTTTTGTTGTGGTCGTTGCATTAACTTGACCTGATGTCAGAGTTAAAGAAGGATTCTCTTCCAATCCGCCTAAAATATTGGTTAATTCATCCGAAATACTTTTAATATATTTTTGTCCGCCTTGTACTGTTATGGTACCGTTTGTAGAATCGAATGCCGTTGTAACTCCGGCATTGGTCATTTTTTGGCAGAATTGAGCGATTGTTGTAGATGCCGTTAATGTAACTATCGTATTTGTTGAAGTTCCGGATGTTCCTATCGTTATATATTTAGTACCATTCAAACCTAAATTGCTCAAAGTTGTGGAACTGCTCAATATGTATGAGTTAGCAGTATTTACTTGAGTTGACATACTTGTGCCGGTCGTACCGCTGCCGGTAAAAATATTAACACCATCAATTGTATATGCTGTACAGTTCGTATCATAATGGTTGTTTGTAGTAGTAGTTCCGCCGCTATGAATATTTCCAAAATCTATACATCCTGTGACATTAGCAACCCCTCCTGTACTAGTACCTTTGCTATCGGGTGCCTTACCTGATTCACCATCGCTACCTCCTTTTATAGTTTGGGATGCCATAATATATGTGGCACTAACATTACAGTTCTGTACAGTACCGCCCATAAACATACCTACCAAACCTCCATTAACAGAACTACCGTTATTAGAAGAGGATACGCTAACGTTAATTGCATTACAACCGGAAAGATTAGATGTACTTCCTTCAAGGTTTCCTATCAACCCGCCATTATATGCTACATCAGTATACGTTGAAACAGAAGATATTGTTGCATTATAAGCATTAGAAGATGTTATTGTAGCACTCCATGATGATCCTGCTATACCACCCGCTCCATTTTGACCTGAAACAGATACATTATGGACTGCACTATTGCTGATTGAACTGCTGTTATGTCCAACTAAGCCACCGGCATTATCACCGGATACCTCTGAATTATAAACTTTGCAATAGCTTACGGTACAATTGGTACTGGTAAAACCTGCTATTGCTCCGGCTGATCCTCTACTACTTGCTGACGAATCAATAACAGCAACATTATAAATGTTTGCACCATTAACTGTATTACCAGCAATACAACCGGCACAGATCATCGACGACGATGATGTAATATCAAAATCTTTTATAATTAAGTTCTTAACGGTACCACCCAAATTTCCGATTAGACCGACTCCATTCCCATTACCGGACCAGTTTATAGTTAAATTGGAGAGTGTGTGTCCGTTACCGTTCAATTCATTAGAATATGTACCTACAAGGCTGCATTGATTTGTTGGAACAGAGCTCAAATCGATATCTGCACCGAGGCAGATTTTTTGGTTATTTTGTAGTGCTGCTGTTAATTGGGCAGTTGTTGTTACCCAAGTATATCCGTTTGATGTAGCTTGTGCTTGAGTCATAGCTGTAACAGATTGGGCCAAACCTCCGTTGGCACCGGTAACTATAAGTTCATCTGTGGTTTCTGTTTGTCCAACAGTTACAGTTGCTACACCTGTATATGTTATAGGAGTTGTACTTGTTTGTGTTATGCCGATAGTTCCTGTCGTAACATGACTTGTATTACCAAACCCTAAGGCTGTTGCCAAAGCTCCGTCTATATAATTACCGTTAGGTGCAGATAGGGTGATAATGCCGTTATTCATTGTAGCTGTTATGCCATAATCATCTATGTGGTCAAAAACACTTTGTAAAGTTTCAGCATTTGTGAATATTCTAGAAGAATCAGCAATAGTTTGTCCGCTACTGTTTTTGATGAGTAATCTGTAACCGGAAGTGCTTGTAAGCCCTATATCTGCCAATGTGTTGTTTGCGGAAGCGGTTGTGTTGCCTGAACAATATACAGGATTTGACGAACTCATTTCAGTAATAAGAGAAACAGACCTTGTATCGAGCATCATATCCAACAATGGGACTCCGTTGTTGAATACTATCGGGTCTGAGGTCTGATCTCCTGCTATGAGTATCGTATTATATGGAGTGTTAGTTACTGATATGCCTAATTGATTTAATAGCCCCTGGTCCCCGTGGATATGATTATCGTGAATAAATAGTGTAGGATCATCCGGAGTTAAAGTAATTACTCCGTTTTCCATTGTCATTGTAACATTATTATCGCCCATAAAGTCTTGCAAATCTTCAAAAGTCGAAGTCGACGTAACAGAAAAATGATTCGTTTCTATCCTTAAGCCAGCTCCAATATCAACATAATCAGACATTAAATCGCTCAATATAGCGTATTCAGTGCTTCCATAGGTTACAGGAGTTGAAGACGACATATTGTTAACAATAGTGGTCGAAGATGCACTGAGAGAAGTGCTTATACCCAAATTCTCCGCAACAGGTCCGCTTATATAATACCCATCGTCAGAGCTTATATTTATTCTGCCGTCTGCAACAGAAAAATTAATGCCGTATTCTTCCAAATCTTCCGATATTTGGTTAAGACTTGTTGTTGAAGATACGTTTATTGTTCTTACGCAAGTACCTGTACTATCATTGACATATATTCTGCTGCCGCTTACTCCGATATCGCCAAGAGTATTTGTTCCGCTTGCATTTACTGTATTCGTGTAAGTAATTGGTGCGGTTGATGTAAGTGTAACACCGGTTGTCGTTTGTCCGCTTGTCGAATTTACAACAGATATTCCCAGAGCATCAGCCAAACTGCCTGTTACATAATAACCGTTAGGCGAATCAATATCTATAACACCACCGCTTATTGATGCACTGTTTTCACCAATGCCGTCAACACTATTGATTTCTGTAATTACATCATCCAAAGTGTTTGATGTCCCAAAAGACAAAGTTGTTACATAATTGTTGCTACTGTCATAAACATTGAGCTCTGTGTGATTTCCGTCTATTCCCAATCTGAATAAAGTTGTATTTCCGTCTGCTAATACCTGGGTTGAACAGAATAACTCGCTTGTAGATTCTTGGCTATATGTGTTTTCAATTTCTGTTGTACTCTCGATATCCCACGCTTCAGCGAGCGTTCCGCCTGTTATTCCGTAGCTTATTCCCTCAACAGGTTCGTTTGTAAAGCTCAATCTGCCATTGTGAATGGACATTGTTATACCATAATTTAACAAATCTGTGGCTATTGTGCCTATATAGGTTGTAGTATCATAAGTACGAGGAGTACTGCTTCCGTCTGAACCGGTTATTACAAATGTTTGGTCAGAACTGAATCCTAAGTCGGCAAGTGTAGTATTTTCATTAAGCGTTCCGGCTGTTGTTCCGCTATAATTTACAAGTACTCTCCCTGAGGAAGATATCGTGTTCGGGCTGTAAAATTCCGTTGAACTTCCGCTATCTGTTATATTTACACCTAACTCGCTCATTAGGTTTCCGTCAGCATAAATATATCCTGAAGATGCTGTAAGTGCCATTGAACCATTGTTTAATGACATTGTTATTCCGTCAGATGAAAGAGTAAGTTTAAGGTCATCAAATGTTGTGGAAGAATTTATTGTATAATTGTGAGTTGTTCCGTCTACAAGATTGTGAACCGCAAAACTCCAGTTGTCAGAATCTGTAACAAAATCCGATACACGTGATGAGAGTTTTGCTGTTTGTATTTCAGAATAAGTTATCGGTGCAGATGATGTTAAAGCATTACCAATAGTCGTATCCGTAGTGGTTGTAACAGTCCCGACTCCTAATGCATCAGCTAACGATCCGTCAATGTAGTTTCCGGAATTTGATACCAGTGATACTTTCCCGTCAAACATTGTCGCATTAATACCGTAATTGCCAAGTAAATCAAAAATTTCGCTCAATTTTGCAGTTGATGAAATTTCGTAATTGTCAATAACTTCACCGTCAGAATCTTTGATGTTCAAGGTGTATGTCGGGCCGTTAAGTCCTAAAGAACTTAAAGTGTTTGCAGAAGTTGCATTTTGCATCGAGCTGTAAGTAATTGCATCGGAAGATGTAAGTGAAACGCCGGTCGTTACAGTTCCGCCTATACCGTTAACAACACAGATATCAAATTTGTCCGCAAATGTACCTGCAATATACTTCCCGTCTGTTGATGTGATCGATAAAACTCCGTTTTCAAGGGTTACATTCTCGGCTCCAAATCCGTCAATACCTGCAATAGCATCCATTACGTCGCCAAGTGTTGTGTTTGTTGCAAACGACATTGTAGTAAAGAGATTTCCATCCGACCCATATATCTCTACATATGCTGTTCGGTCAAATCCTAATTCTTCAAGTGTATTTTCTGCTGTTGCAGTTGAAGTCGAAATACAATTAAGACTTTCTGAGGACTCTTGATGTATGGTGTTTACGGTCGTGGATTGTAATCTGATACCCCAATCGTCTGCAAGTCCACCGCTTGTAATAGCATAAGTTTTTCCGTCCACGTTATGAGCATTGATAAAATTCAATACTCCCTCGTTTACTGTCATTGTAATCCCATACTCATCATGTAAAGTATCGGCTATATTCCCCAAATTAGCCGTTGTAACAAAAGTTTCTGTGTATTCATTCCCCTCAGAATCAACAATATTTATAACTTGATCTGCGGTATATCCCAAATCGGATAATTTCGTATCAGCAGTAGCATTATGTCCGTTATCATATGTTCGTAATGAATGACTCCCTAAAAGTGTGTATTCACCGGAAACAGTTTGATGTTTATTCAAACCGAATGCACTAACAGCATCAAATGTACCGCCGGTTACTTCCGCACCGCTTAATGATAAAACTCCGTTTGTAAACTCGGCATGTACTCCGTCAAGTTCATTTAATTCGTTTACAAATTCACCGATTTTTGTATCAGCTGATGTTAATGTTATTGTCTCGACAGTGCCGTTATCAAGTTTGAGCTCAACAGTCTCTCCATCGGTAAGTTGATGATTAGTATCCAAAATGTCGTTGATTTTGTTCTCTGATGTCGCAAGTATACTATTGCCGGCTTGATGACACTGTAAATTGTTGCTGGTTAATGTTACAGAACTTATTGTACTGCTTAACCCTAAAGCTGATATAATATTGGTATCGCCCTCATCTGTAATTTCAGCGTTGGTAATAGAAAAAACACCGTTTTCTAATGTCGTACGAATACCATATTCCTCCATTACAGACATTAAATCATCAAATTTGTCGCCTTCTTCAACTTGAACTTCATATTGTTCCCCATCATAATCTACATAAAAACTGCCTGTATGTATCCCAACATCTGATAAGTGAGTATTTCTGTCAGCAAAGTGTGTGGTAACATTGTCAATTTCTAATCCGCCGCTAACGAAAGACGGATTTGTGTTTTCAAGTTTTAATGCGGTTTTGATATTGGTATTACCTATATCATTTATTGCATCTTTATCAATATTTACCCCAAACTTGCCTGTCTGCACGTTGTACCCTGCATCAACTCCTTTATCCCTGAGTTTTTGTGCGAAAGTTGAAATTGTATCGTTCTCCTGAATTGTAACACGACTCGTTACATTCCCTACCGTAACTTCAATATCACCTGCATTTACCCCAATGCTCCTTAAGTATGTATCATATGTAGCTTGTGTTGTTTGATTGTATACTGTTGTCTGTCTGTATGTACTTTCAGCCTTTGTTTTTGTAGCGAGCTGGTCAACTCTTAAATTGTATGTAGCTTCTTTTGCATCAGCAGTTGCAGATGCCGTAAGTACTTCCACTCTTGAAGATGTAGCAATGTTTTGTGAAAAAATATCCATTGAAGCAATTTTGAATTTCGAATCAGTAACCTTTTCCACCATTGAACGGAATGTCGAGAAAAAAGACTTTATCCCCGCCAAAGCATTATTGCTGTCAATTATATTTTCTTTTTTTTCTTGCAGCGTAGTAACCTTCGCTTGCTTCAATTGAGTAAGCGCAGATACCCATGAAGATGTATCCAGCCCTGAGGCTAATCCGCTGAACGATATTGTCATTTCACTTTACTTTCGCTACTTTTGGGGTATATGTAATTTACATATTTTATGTATTAATTACATACTACATACATTTTTAATTATATCATATTTATATATACTTTTCAAGTGTATGAAATTTTATAAAATTTTTTACAAAGAAAATTTTTCCATCAGAAAACAAATAATGCCTGATAGGGTGTATATTGGTGTGATTGATAATAAAATTTATGCTTTCATTACATCAAAAAAATAATATAGCAATTCTTTGAAAAATCCCATGTTTTTTGGAAGTTCAGGCTTTCTTTGATTAAGAACATATTGAACTCCCGCCATTTTTTTACCATAATCCTTTGCTTGCGGTGCATTTTTAATGTTCTCAATTAATTTATCCTGTTCCTTAATAGACATATTGAGCAGGCTTTTAATAACTCTGATTGCAGGTTTGTTGTTTACCGGAAAATCGGGTAGTAGCAGAAAACCACCGTAGTCAATATTATACCCTCTTATGCGGTTTTGAATGGAATAATCAACATATTCCAACCCCTTTTTTAAAAGATTAATTTTTTTCTTCGGACGTTTATCCTTTATGGAAACGTACTTCGTAATCATAAATTGATTTTTTTCATTTAAATTCCCAAAATAAAATTTAACCCAATCTGAATTTTCTTTTGCATTTAAGTACAAAGCGTTGTTTTGCTCGGAAAGGTTTCCGAATCCTGGGCAATCGACTTCATAAAATTTGTCAAATAATTTTGCAACATAAGTTTTTTCCCCGACTTTCATTTTATATGTGCCGCCAAAACCACCTACTCCTAAAAAAGTGAATTTTACTTTTTTATCTGGTGAAATTGCCTTATATTTTACTAATCCCGCCTTTATTTTTTTAGCAATTTTCCTGCTTGAATCAACTTCGCCTATCTTTAATATAGATGCGAACATTTCGAGTACCTTGGGAATATTAGTATCTCTTTCTTCTTTTGGAATATTTTGTATCCATTCATTTGGAAGCGTTCCTACAAAGCCTTTAGATTTCGGATGTCGTGCTACCGATCTCAAAATTTCTTCCTTTGTAAGAATATTTTTACGTAAGTCAGCTGTTAAACCTTGAAAAGATACATCTTGCATATAGGTATAAAACCGATAAAAAAATCTTTTGCTATTTGTTTATCCGATTAAATTAAATATTTTCTATTTAGAATGTTTTAATTTCCTAACATGAAGTTTATGTTATAATTAACCAAGAGGTCAATAGTATGAGTATAAATCAATCCACAAAACCAGTTACAACAATAAGAAACGGAAATCTGCAAATTGGCGGATGTAATCTGGTTGAACTCGCAAAACAATATGGTACACCTCTATATGTAATGGATGAGCAAACCATTCGCGGAATTTGCCGTGAATACAAACAAAGTTTTAGTAATTGTAAAAATATAGTTATGACTTATGCTTCAAAGGCTTTGTGTAATATGACAATCGCAAAAATTATTGCACAAGAAGGTTTTGGCTTTGATGCGGTTTCTGCCGGAGAACTTTATGTTTTAAATAAAGCCGGAGTAAATATGAAAAAGGTTACTTTTAACGGGAATAATAAAACGGAAGAAGAAATTGACATTGCCTTGAGCTATGGTATCGGTTTATTTTCCGTAGATAATTTTCATGAAGCGGAATTGTTGAACAAACTTTCTGCTTCAAAAGGCATAGTAACGGATATATTAATTAGGATTACTCCTGGTATTGAATGTCATACGCATGATTACATCAAAACAGGACAAATAAATTCAAAATTCGGGTTTGACTTATCCCAAACAGAAAAAATTGTTGAACTTATAGTAAAGGAGTATAAAAATCTTAATTTAAAAGGATTGCACGCACATGTTGGCTCGCAAATCTTTGAATCTGAATGTTACAAGGATGAAATAGATGTTTTAGTCAGAGAATTGGCAAACATAAATTCAAAATTTGGCTTAAATATGTCAATTCTTAATATCGGAGGTGGCTTAGGGGTTAAATATACAGAAGATGATACTCCATTGTCTGTAGAAAAGTTTAGTAATGCCATTGCAGATGGATTAAGTACTGCTCAAATAAAATACAATATTAGAGATCTTACGCTGTTTATTGAGCCCGGAAGAAGCATAGTTTCAACTGCCGGTGTAACCTTGTATACAATAGGAAGCTCAAAAATAACTTCTGACGGCAAGAAATATATTGCGGTTGACGGCGGTATGGCGGATAATCCAAGACCGTCGATGTATCAGGCAAAATACTCTGCTGAAATCGCGAATGATACAGCAGGTAGAATAGAGCAAACAGTTACAATCGCAGGAAGATATTGTGAAAGCGGAGATATTTTAATAAATGATATTCTCTTGCCGGAGGTATTTGCTGGTGATATCTTATGCGTTTTTAATACAGGGGCTTATAACCGCTCAATGGCTTCAAATTATAACCAAACAAGAAAACCTGCTATGGTACTTGTAAATAATTCACAATCTGATATGATAGTAAATAGAGAGTCCTTTGAGGATTTGATTGCGTTAGAAAAAGTTCCCGATAGGTTGAGTAAGTAATGCTAAAGAGTTTGTATTCATTTGTACGTAACATTTTAAGCCCGATACACATATCCTTGAATTGGGTAAATGTACTGCAAATTTTGTCTATTGCTATACTGATTTTTTTTGTTTATAAAAAATTTATACAAAATACTCAGTCTGAAAAATTCATTAAAGGGTTATTCATCTTATTTTTGGCGTGGATTTTAAGCGAAGTTTTAATTTTGATAAATCTGCAAATATTTGGAGTGTTTTTGAAAATGTTGGTTTCCTTGGTTGCACTTAGTCTTATCGTTATATTTCAACCTGAATTAAGACGGTTTTTAGGCTACTTAGGGCAACCCGGATTTATTACAAAGACTTTCTTTTCTTGCGGAACTCGTAAACAGCAATCTATTCAGGATGTCGATGTCGTAAAAGAATTGATAGAAGCCGTTAAATACCTTACAAAAACTAAGACGGGGGCTTTGATTGTATTAAAAAAATCTTTAAGCTCTCTCGTGTATTCAGAAGTTGGGACTGTATTAAATGCAAGGATTTCAACAGAGTTAATACTCACAATATTCCACCCGAACACACCGTTGCATGACGGAGCAATGATTGTTGAAGGAAATAAAATTCTTTCGGCAGGAGTATTGTTACCCTTAACTGAAGATCCTCAATTAAGTTGGAAGTATGGAACTCGGCATAGAGCTGCTTTGGGTATGTCTGAAGTCTCAGATGCTGCTTGCTTAGTTGTTTCTGAGGAGACCGGTGATGTCTCAATTTGTATGGATGGGATGTTAAAGAAATATGAAGATTTGGTAACTTTGAAAAATGACTTAAATTCAATATTAGGAATCAAACAACCTGATGCTGAAAATAACAATAAAAACTTTTTTGATAAATTAAAAGGCGCATGATATAAGTTTTTCCATGACATAAGAGGGGGTAAAAATTGTTTTTTAGAAAAAAACATACGTCTAATATAACTAAGAAAAAGACTAAGAAAGAATTGGTGATTGAATTCATAAAAAGAGCTATATTTTTGATTATAGGGGCTTTTATAGTAGCGGTTGCTTTGCAACTGTTTTTATTACCAAATAAAATTATTGACGGTGGTGTCATTGGTATTTCCATGATGGCATCATATTTGACAAAGTGGAATTTAGGTTTGTTGATTTTTGGTATTAACATCCCGTTTATAATACTGGCATACAGAACACTCGGCAAAAAGTTTGTAATAAATACATTTTTTGCGATAGGTATGCTGTCTATTGCAACAAATGTGGTATCCCAATTTCATCACATAACGGCAGATTTACTTCTTGCAACTGTTTTTGGCGGAATATTGTTAGGGTTTGGGGTAGGCCTTATATTAAGAAACAATGCATCCTTGGATGGAACTGAAATGGTTTCTATCAAACTGGCAAAAAAATTAAAAGTAGCCTCTGTTGGTGAATTATTAATGGGTATAAATCTTTTTATCTATACGGGTGCAGGTTTCCTGTTTGGATGGGACAGAGCTCTTTATTCTATTTTAACTTACTATGTAGCTTCTAAGGTTATTGATACTGTTCTTGAAGGCTTGGATAAAGCAAAATCCGTACATATTGTATCCGATAGTGCAAGAGAAATCGGTGATGCAATAATAAAAGAGCTTGATATAAGTGTAACATACATAAAAGCAACTGGAGGATATTCAAGACTGGAAAAAGTTATAACTTATTGTGTAGTTAATAAGTTTGACATCCCTAAGCTAAAAGAAGTCGTGCATGAAGTTGATCCCAATGCATTTATTGTAACGGAGGATGTTCACGAAGTAGAAGGTGTAAGATTTAGAAAAACCAGATAGTACTAATAGTGCCGATTATAAGAGGAGAAAAAATATATGATATTAGATAAAGTTAATTATCCGAAAGATTTAAAAAATCTTTCCATATCTGAACTTAACTGTTTGGCTGATGAAATTCGTGATTTAATTATAAAAAAAGTTAATGTTATGGGCGGTCATATGGCACCTAACTTGGGTTTCATAGAAGCTACGATTGCAATGCATTATGTATTTGATGCGCCTAAAGATAAAATGATATTTGATGTTTCGCACCAATGCTACACACACAAGATTTTAACCGGAAGAAAAAACGGTTTTTTAAATCCTGAAGATTATTTGAAATATACAGGGTATACCGCACCGGAAGAAAGTGAATATGATTTATTCAAGGTTGGTCATACATCTACTTCCGTTAGTCTGGCCACAGGTGTTGCGAAAGTTAGAGATTTGGAAAACGGTAGAGAAAATGTTATAGCAATCTTGGGGGATGGTTCTCTATCCGGTGGAGAAGCTCTTGAGGGATTAAATAATGCCGCTGCATTTAAATCAAATTTTATAGTTATATTAAACGATAACGATATGTCTATTGCGGAAAATCAGGGCGGGATGTATGACAATTTGAGGGTATTACGGGAAACGGACGGAAAAGCGGAAAATAATTTGTTTAAAACATTTGGTTTTGACTATTGCTTTTTAAAAGACGGAAATAATATTGAAAAACTCATTGAAACATTTAAAAATGTCAAGGACATTAATCATCCTATTGTAGTTCATATTTGTACACAAAAAGGTCATGGATTAGAGGTTGCAGAAAAGAATAAAGAGTTTTTCCATTTTGTAATGCCCAGAGCTTTAGAGAAAAAAGATGACACAAATGCCGTACCACAAGAAAATTACACTTCACTTATCAAAGAATATCTGTATAATAGAGCAAAAACTGATAACAAGTTTGTTATTATTAATGCTGCAACTCCCGGTGTGTTTGGGTTTACCCCAGATTTCCGAAAAGAATTGGGCGAGCAATATACAGATGTAGGAATAGCAGAAGAACATGCAATTGCATTTTCGTCAGCTGTTGCAAAATGCGGAGCAAAACCTGTCTTTACTGTTATGAGTTCTTTTGTTCAAAGAACTTATGATCAATTATCTCAGGACTTATGTCTTAATAAATCTCCAATAACTATGTTGGTATATTGGGGCGGAATTTCGGATGCAGATTCAACGCATCTATGTGTTTTTGATATTCCGCTAATTTCGAACATTCCTAATATGGTGTATCTTGCTCCGACCTGTAAAGAAGAACTTATAGGAATGTTGAATTGGTCAATATCTCAAACAGATCATCCTGTTGCAATCAGAGTCCCCTCAGGAGATATAAAGGTAACAGATATTGAAGACAAAACAAATTACGCAATGCTTAACAAGTATTCTTTAGAAAACAAAGGAGAGAAAGTTGCTATAATAGGTTTAGGTAATTTCTTAGAACTTGCACAAAAAACGGCTGAGCTCATAAATAAAAACTTAGGTTTTATGCCGACTATAATTAATCCTAAATATATAACAGGAATTGATACAGTTATGCTTGAAAAATTAAAAGAAAATCATAAAATTGTAATTACACTTGAAGACGGAGTTTTAAACGGTGGTTTTGGTGAAAAAATTTCAAGATATTTAGGAAACTCAGATATCAAAGTTTTAAATTACGGGGCTGAAAAAGAATTCACAGACAGAGTTCCGATAGAAGATCTATACAAAAGGTACAGATTGACACCTGAACAAATTTGTGAAGATATAACAAAACTGATTAACGATTAATATTTTTATCATAAACTTGCAAACAAAACTTTGTTTAATTACAATACTTGTAGGGTAATGGGATTTTATGATTGAGAAAAAAAGAATACTTATTGTTGATGACGATCCGGAAGTGCGTGAACTTCTTGAATTTGATATTGCTTCAAGCGGATATTTTGTTGATACAGCTGTTGATGGAATGGACGGATTAAATAAAGCATTAAATAACAAGTATGATTTGATATTGTTAGATGTTATGATGCCCAAAATGAACGGATTTGATGTTTGCAAAAATATACGACAGGCAAAAATCAATGTGCCGATTCTTATGTTGACTGCAAAAGGTACGATAGGAGATAAAACTAACGGTTTTGAAAGCGGTGCGGATGATTATCTTGTAAAGCCGTTTGATGTTCAGGAAGTGCTTTTGAGAATAAGAGTCCTATTAAGGAGATTTCAACCTCAGGTCGAAACTGTTAATTCTGATGAGATACTTGAAGTCGGAGAAATTGAAATACAACCTGATACTTTAGAATGTATTATTTTAAATAAAAAAGTTAAACTTACACCGACAGAATTTGAAATTTTATATTGTTTGATGCAACACTTTAATAAACCGGTAACGCTTGCCACATTATTGGACGAAGTTTGGGGGTATGGAAGTGATGAAGATGTAAGAATGGTTAGGGTTCATGTAGGCGGTTTAAGAAATAAGATTGAATTTGATACAAAATCACCAAAATATTTGCATACAGTTACAAATGTCGGTTATAAACTGACACCTTTCGGAGAGTAAAATGTCAAGATTTTTCAGCAAAAGACGCCTTAAAATAGCCGAACAAATTATTATTGTAATGTTTTTTGCTGTAATAATACCTATGACAATAAGCGGTCTATTCATTAACAATATAAACCAACACTCAAACAGAGCCCAATTAAGAGATGCAGCTATTGTCCTTGCAAATATTGTGGCAGAAGAAGTGGAGATTTTTAAAAATTCGATTGATAATGAACTCTCTCAGATTGGCACAACAGTCGAGTATTATAATTCACCAGAATTAACTGATGAATATCTTAATACGATAAAAAAAGATATGCATTTTTATAAAGAATTGAGATTAATCAAACAGAAAGATTTGAAAAATTTTGAAAATTACGAATTAAATAATGATTATTTGGTCTATAAAAAAGAACTTTCAAATGGTGATTTTTTAACAGCGGTTATTGATATAAAGATACTAAGAGATAATATCTATAAAACGGTAGATCAGGATAAGCGACAAATATATGTTTTGGCAGGAACGGATAATAAACTTCTCGCATCAGTCAATTATAAAGAGGATGTTTTTAAAAGTAGCTTGGAACAGTTACCGAAAAAACTTGTGGATAATAAATCTACAATATTCGGAAAAATAAAAAATCAACCGCTTGCTTATTATAAAAAAACAGATCCTGATATTACAATTATTGTAAATACGACGGAAGATGTTACAAGACACCTTATTGATAACAACAGAGATAGAATTATTCTTGCGGTATTGCTTACCATGCTCGCTGTATTCTTTGTGGTTGGACTGTATACATCCTACCTTTATACAAATATACGTCAGTTATTTAAAGCAATAATTGCAATTTCAAAAGGTAATTACGCAAGAAGGATAAGGCTTTTAACAAATATCTTTACTCCGTTTGAGATTGTTTTTTTAGGAAATGAATTTAACAGAATGGTTTCTCAAATTCATAAGTCATATATTCAATTAAATAAGAAGAATAAAGAACTAAAACAGCTAAATGAATTTCGTTCCAATATGATAGATACCGTAAGCCACGAATTTCGTACACCGCTAACTTGTATTCAAGGTTATACTTCAAGGCTCATGCGTCGTGATATCGAGATTGATGAAGAAACGAAACAAAAATCTTTAAAAATTATCAAAAAACAAACTGAACGACTAAAACGAATGATTGAAGATATTTTGGTAATTCCGGAGATAGACGGTTCGGGTTTAAACTTTGAAATTCAACCCATTAATATCGCTACAATTGTTGAAAATGTTATAACTCTTGTTAATAATGACAAGGGAAAAGTAATTATCAATAATCTTTCAAATTGTAATATAGATGTATTGGCTGATGCTGACAGATTAGAGCAAGTTTTTGTAAATTTAACAGAAAATGCAATTAAGTATTCTAAAGATGAAACTCCTGTTGTTTTGGATTATGAAATGAGAGAAAACCGGATTGTAATAAGTGTAAAAAATGACTATGATATAATCCCAAGGGAAAAATTAAAAACTCTGTTTGATAAATTCACAAGAATTGATGATTCCACAACAAGAACTACCCGTGGTACAGGATTAGGGCTATATATAGTTAAAGGTTTGGTCGAAGCGATGGGAGGAGAAATTAGAATTTATTCAAACGAAGAGTGTGGCTTTTGTGTAAAGGTATATCTGCCGTTAGCAATCAAAGAAGAAATATACGAATAAGGAATTTTTATGATACAGCGACTGCCTGAATATTTAAAAAGACCGATAATAGATACAGAAAAGACAAAAACAGTAAGACATATACTTAAGGATAAATGTCTTAATACTGTATGCGACGGTGCGAGATGTCCTAATAAAAATGAATGTTATACAAACAATACCGCAACTTTTCTTATTATGGGAAATGTTTGTACAAGAAATTGCAGGTATTGTAATATTCCGACTGCTCAACCAATAGCTTTAGACAAAAATGAACCAAAACATATTGCAGAAGCTGTTGCGGAACTTGGACTAAAATATGTTGTAATAACTTCTGTTACAAGAGATGATTTACCTGATGGCGGAGCAAAGCATTTCCAAAATTGTATTAATGAAATCAAAAAACTTTCAACAGAAATAAAAATTGAAATACTAACTCCTGATTTTAAAGGTGAATATTCAAGTATGGATACTATTATTCAAGCAAAGCCTGATGTATTTAACCACAATATTGAAACTGTAAAATCAGTTTTTCCGATAGCACGACCCAAAGGCGATTATAATCGTTCAATCAATGTTTTGAAATATATTAAAGATAATTCTGATATAATAACAAAATCCGGTTTTATGGTCGGTCTGGGTGAAACAAATGATGAAATTGCCGAAACTTTGTCTGATTTAAGAAATGTAAAAACTGATATTATAACTATCGGACAATACATTCAACCATCGAAGGCACACCTTGAAGTAAAAAAATACTACACACCTGATGAGTTTGAAAATTTGAAAAAAATTGCAGAGAAAATAGGTATAAAAATTTATCAAATAGGACCGTTGGTAAGAAGTTCATATAAGGCATTTTTAAGTTATAAAATGTGTAATAAATAATAACTGCAAGTAATTTAGAGATAAAATTCGTATAAATAAACTATTAATAAATTATAAAAAAACATTATAATTTAGAATGGAGGAATATTATGCCTACATTAAATGATATAATAAATGAAGGATTTGGTTATCATCAGAGCGGTCGACTTGAAGAAGCAGAGAACCTATATCAGGAAGCTCTTAAAGAGAACCCTGATAATGCTGAATTATGCAACTTGATGGGAGTTCTAAAACTTCAACAAAACAAGACCTTTGAAGCTGTTGAATGGGCAGAAAAAGCTGTTTTGTTAGCTCCTTGTGAATATTACTATGAAACACTATTCCAAGTATACATTCGAAATTGTATGTATTCAAGAATAATAGCCTGTGAAAAACAAATTTTAAAAAAATATCCAAAGAGTTTTTCATTGATGTTTAATATGGCATTAGCCTGCAAAAATATGAATGATTTTAAAAATGCAATCAGATTTTACGAAAAAGCATTAAAAATAAATCCTGCTTCAGATAAATGTTGGTTTAATTTGGCACATGTATATGAAATAGAAGGTCAAGCAGGTAATGCTGTTTCAGCATTAAAAGCCTGTCTTGATTTGAAACCTGATGATGAAGATATAAAATATTTCTACTCAATAGCCTTAATGCGGGCAAAAAATTATGCAAAAGGTTTGAAATATTTTGAAAACAGGCTTTGTAAAAAAACTGCAACGGCCCTTATGGATAAAACTTATCCAAATCTTGCAAACGAAAGCACTTTATGGAAAGGTGAAAACATCAAAGACAAAACTATTTTTGTATATTATGAAGCGGGTTTTGGTGATGTGATTATGTTCGCAAGATATTTACCACTCTTAAAATCAAAATGTAAAAAACTCGTATTTTATCCGCAGAGAGCGCTGGTTCCTTTATTTGAAAAGTGTTCTTTAGGAATAGACGAATTGATTGACGGCTATATTCCCGAAAAATTAATGAATTTTGATGTTCATACTCCTCTGCTAAGTCTGCCTTATTTATTGGGATTGAAAGGTGATAAGGTTTTTAAATCAAGTGATGGATATTTAAGTGCAGATGCTGATTTAACAAATTCTTACAAAGAAAAATATTTTGATACTGATAAATTAAAAATTGGTATCAAATGGCAAGGAAATACATATTATGATAAAGACAGAGTAATTCCGGCTGAAGCATTTTCTCCGTTAATTGAAACGGAAGGAACAAGATTTTATTCATTCCAAACATTTGAGGGTTCAGAAGATATAAAAAAATTGAATTGTAAATATAATATTACAGATATAGGAAGTGAACTTGTCGATTTTGGGCAGACAGCGGCTGCACTTGTAAATCTCGACTTAGTTATATGTAATGATACCTCTTTGGCACATCTTGCCGGAGCATTGGGTGTTCCTTGTTTTGTTCTTTTGCCGTATGAAACAAATTGGAGATGGCACGATAATACCGAACATTGCGATTGGTATGACAGTATGAAATTATATAGACAAACTTCTCCCGGAAATTGGAAAGACATTTTTGAAGAAATTTCAAAAATATTGCAAGTTGGGGTCGAAAAAAAACAAGAAATTATTTCATACAAGCGTCAGGTGAAAGTTCAAGCATAAATGTTACCGGTCCGTCATTTGTGAGTTGTACGTCCATCATAGCACCAAATTTACCTGTTTGAACCGGAACTTCATTTAACCGTATGCAATTTATAAATTCTTCATACAAAGAATTTGCAATATCAGGAGGGGCTGATTTATCAAAACTTGGTCTTGTACCTTTTTTGCAATCACCGCATAATGTAAATTGAGATACAATAAGCATTTCACCTTTTGTATCAATAATTGATAAATTCATTTTATTATTATCAGCAGCAAATATTCGTAGGTTCACAATTTTCTTTGCCATTTTATCAACGATTTCTTTATTATCCCCTTTTTCTATCCCGACCAAAGCCAAGATACCGTTTTGTATTTCGGAAAAGAGTCTGTTTTCTATTGTAACAGATGCGCATTTAACTCTCTGAATTAAAACTTTCATTCAAGACATCTCCTAATAGATTGCTAATATTTGCTAATTTAATTTTCGCATTATTGTAATAATCAAAAGAGGAATTACAAATTCTTTGAACATTATTATAGTTAAATTCTGTTACCATTTTCATTTCATAATCGAGATTAATTTTATCTTCTGCCATCATAAAATCAAACAGTTTTGATTTTGTCGAAAATTCTCCTGATAAATAAAGATAATTCTGCGAAATCTTTTTCAAACATTTCAATGCATCAGCATTGATTTCTGAAGAATGTCTCAGAATATTTCGTAAATTTTTTATATATCCCAATGCCGTATCAATGTATTCCGCAGATTTATTAAGCTCCGTTAGATTTAATTTTAATTCCTTTTTGATATTTTCTTTATCATATTTAAAATCCGTATTCAAAGAAATATTTCCAACTTCTTCGGAATCTTTCAGAGCATCTTCTAACGGCATATTTTTAAATCCGTCAATTTGAGCTCCCACTAAGGAAGTATTAATGTAAATTCTGTCATTAAAGTGCTTTGCATACTCGGAGAGCGGTTTTACAAAAGAAGCATAAACAACTTCTGTCGGAATCATATCCCCATTTATACCTTTTACATAATACAAAGACTTATTTAATCTGTCTAATCTGAACTTTGCATCTGCTAACCTTGTATTATAATCGGATGAAGGAGAAATAGCATTAGCAAAACTATCCATATCTTTTGCGGTAATTTCCCATTTTTCGCTTTCTTTGTTATAATTGCAAATTAAATCCTTATATGCGGAATCCTTACTGTAACACTGTCCTTCTACATAAGATAGATCTTGTCCTACCAAAACAATTTTTGAAAATCCCAAAAGTCTTGCGCTGTTTAGTGCTGTATGTGATACAGTTCCTTTTGACCAATATTCGCTGATATCAAAACCGAAAACATCTGCAAGAAAATGATTAATCGGCATATTAGCAGATATATGAGAATATGTGTTTTTATATTTAAATCTCCTTATTGCAGGATTTGAATACGGTTCCGTTATAAAATTCACACAGCTCAAATCTAATTCTTCAACTTGTCTTGAAGAATCAAAAGTTTCTATAATACATAGAAAATCCGGTGTGAGATTATTTGCATACAAAGTTTTTAAAGCAGTACCTACCGTAAATAAAACATATTTATCTCTGTGTTTTTTTAAAGTTTCAATGTTTCGGTCTAAAGTCGGTCCGGCGGATACAACAACAGCCGTTTTACTCTTGTATAAATCTTTAAACAACGCCAATGGTAATTCTTTTAAAAGATTTGGTATATTCTGTATCATCATTTGTAAAGCAGGATAAAATTTTTCTTTGGTAAATTGCAAATCCATAGCAAATTCACCGACAGTTTTTTGCAAATTTTGTACCAACGCCGAAAAGTCCTGTTGATTTAATTCCCTATAAGCAGGTAAGACCAATAATTGGGGTGTGTTTTTAACTCCTGATTTTTGGTAAATCGCATCTGCCATATCATCATAGCTATCAGTCAGATAAATATTTTTTTTCAAGATTTCATTCGAAAAATCTACCAACGTAAATGCTAACCACATAAGGTTTAAGTCCGTTTCATACAAAATTACCACGCCCTTGGAATTTTGAGAAGAGAATTGAAACAAATAGCCTAACCCAATTCCGTATATTACATGAATGGAATTAGGTTCATTAACCGCCATTGAAAAAATTTCACGAGCTTCTCCCAGCGGGTTTATTTTATTATGTATGTACAATCTTTTATAAAGTATATTGTAAGAACCGTTTTCTTGCACAATTTGTGGTACTTCATTCGGAAGATAATTTTTAAGCCGTTCGGCTAATTTTTTATTTTTTTGTTCTAATGCAATCAGATTTTTTTCAAAAACATTATTCATAATTTTTAATCACAAATTTTCCCTTTTAATTGACCGCAGGCAGCATCAATATCAGCCCCTCTCTCCAAACGTACCGTTACTTTTTTCCCGGAATGTTCAAGTATGCATTTGAATTTCATTATATCGTCATTTGACGGTTTTTTATATGCCATATTTGCAACAGGATTGTACGGAATTAAATTGACATTACACTTTAAATCTTTTATAAAACACGCTAATTCCTTTGCATCTTCTATTTTATCATTAAATTTATGTATCAAAATATATTCAACTGTTATTCTTTTTCCTGATTTTTCAACATAATTTAGGAGTGCAGATTTTAACTCATCCAAAGGATACTTATTTTCAATAGGCATCAATTCTGCTCTGTTTTTGTGATTTGAAGAATGAAGTGATATTGCCAATGTTGATTGTAGTCCCATATCAGCAAGTTCATTAATTTTAGGAACAATTCCGCTTGTAGAGATCGTAATTCGTCTTGCGCCGATTTGAAAATCAGTATTAAAAATATTTAATGCTCTTAAAACATTATCTAAATTCAAAAGAGGTTCTCCTTGACCCATAAATACAATATTTGTAACTTTAAGTCCTGTATCTCTCTGAATTGTAAGAACCTGCTCTATAATTTCTCTATATGTCAGATTTCTTATAAAACCTCGTTTGCCTGTTGCGCAAAAAGAACAATTAACTGCACAGCCGACTTGAGAACTTACACAAGCTGTGAGATTGGCTCTGTTATCAAATCTCATTAGTACTGTTTCTACACACTCACCGTCAGCATATTCAATAAGATATTTTATTGTTCCGTCAGAGCTAACTTGTTTTGTTTTAATTTTTACATCAGTAACGAGCAGTGATTTTTTCATTTCTTCTCTGAAATCTTTGGATAAATTCGTCATTTCATCAATCTCTGATACGGAATTTGTGTAAATCCAATTATGAATTTGTTTTGCACGAAATTTTGAAGCTCCGTATTTGAGCATTAAATTTTCTAATTCATTCAGTCCTAATCCAGCTAAGATTTCCAAAATTTATACCTATCCCAACTCTTTTTTATAATAATTTATAATATCTATTTTTGCATGTAACATCATTGAAGTTTTAGCAACAGACTTCTTCCAGACATTAAAACTGCATTTTGCCGGTAACAGTTTTAACGGATTATGCGGAAATTCTTTGCATACATCCGGTCTGTTCTCATAATCAGAACATTTATTTTCGCTTACTTTCGGGCAATAATAGTAATAAACTTTTACGTCTTCAGTAACATTATTTAGCAAATCAAAATATTCAGGATTTACTTTTCTTGCATCTTCTTCGCTTTCATATGGTACAAATACCGAAACAAAATCTGCAGCACCTTTATCACCTCTCATTGCTTTTTGTTTCAGCTGGCTATATGAAAATTCGCTTACCGCAAGTCGGCAGCACTCCCCACACATACCGCATGAATATTCCTTTTGCTTATCCATAATTGCAGTCAGGGTATTTTTAAGTTTTTGCTGATAATCACCGTTGAGAAATGTTATAATTTTAGATTGCCAATCTTTATAAGCACAACCGCTTGGATATTTTGCAAACATATCTTTTGTTTCTATTTTGCAGTCTTTAATATGACAATTTGTACAAGGATTTTCGGGCTTAAATTCATTAACTGCATTTCTTATACTTTCGGCAGCCTCTATAAAAATTTGCTTGTAATTGTCCCGCATATTGTCATATTGCTCAATTAACGGTTCTGAATTATCCTGTTTTGGTGTTTGAAAAAAATTTTCCATAATACATAATGATACCATAAATTACCCATTCCTACAATGAAATTTTCTGATTTGTATTTAGAATGTTTATTAATAAATAAAACAGCCTTTAGTGTATAGGGAGAGTTTTTATGATAAGCACAACAATAAATAACGCACTCAATGAACAAATTAACAAGGAATTTTATTCAGGGTATCTCTACCTTTCAATTTCCGCATATCTAAAACAGTTAGGGTATGAGGGGATTGCATCATGGTTAAGGCAGCAGGCAAAGGAAGAGGTTGAACATGGGTTAAAAATTTTTGACTATCTTATTGAATGTAACAGTTTTGTTACATTAAAACAAATTCGCACTCCGGATTTTGTATATAACGGATTACTTTCGGTTTTTAGCCTGATTTACGAACACGAAAAAGAAATTACTAATGCTGTTATGAGTGTTGCAAAACAAGCTGAAGATGAATGCGACAGAACAACACTTAATTTTATAGATTGGTTTATAGAAGAACAGGTTCAAGAAGAAGAAAATGTTAAAAATATTGTCAAAAAAATTGAACTTTTCGGAGAAAACAATGCTGTCATGTTTCTTATAGATAAAGAATTAGGAGAAAGAACAGAATAAACATTTACATAAATATCTTTTGGTAATGCACATTCAAATTGCATAAAATGTCCCCGGATTACTGACTCATAAATTTAATTATGTACAAATATAATAATGTATGTTATTATTTTATGTATAGTAGTAGATAAAATTTTTTGAGGATATATGCGATAAAAGACAAATTATTTTAACAATAATGGTTGCTTGGTAGGTTATATGTACCAAGATGTCGTATATATATAAAAAAATAGAAAAGGATAAGGTGCTATATGAATAGTGCATTACTTGTTGTTGCGATAGTAGCTGTTGCCTTGGCAGCCGTTGTAGTTGTACAAAGAATTAAGTATGTTGGACTTGAACAACAATCAAAAAAGGATTTGCAAAATTTTAAAGAAAAGGAAACAATTTTGCAAAAAGAGGCTATGATAAAAGCTAAAGAAGCCTTGCATAATGAAAGAGAACAACTTAACGAAGATGAAAGAGAACGCAGAAGAGAATTTGCTCAAATTGAAAATAAACTCAATAAGCGTGAAGATTTAATAGAAACAAAAATTCAGGAATTAACAGATAAAGAGGTTGATTTAGATAAGCGAAAAGACCAATTAATTGAACGTGAAGATTTGCTTGATGAATTAATTCAAAAGCACACAACCGAATTGGAAAGAATTGCAGGTCTTACGACTGATGAAGCAAAGAAAATTTTAATGGAACAGATCAAAAACGATTTGGCTCAGGAACAACTTCAATTAATAAGGGAAAATGAAGCTAAAATCAGAGAAGACGCTTTAGAAAAGTCGAAAGAAATTCTTACAACAACAATGCAAAGATGTATGATGGAACAAGTCGTAGAATCAACTGTTTCCGTTGTTTCACTGCCGAATGATGAAATGAAAGGTCGTATTATCGGACGAGAAGGACGTAATATAAGAACATTAGAAACGCTAACGGGTGTCGATTTAATTATTGATGATACACCGGAAGCCGTTGTACTTTCGTCCTTTGATCCCGTAAGACGAGAAATTGCAAAAATCGCATTAGAGAAACTAATTCAAGACGGTAGAATTCATCCGGTTAGAATTGAAGAAACCGTTGAGAAATCAACTGAAGAAGTTGAAAGAAAGATTTTCAAAGAAGGTGAAAATGCGACCGTAGATATGGGAATTATGGGACTTAACAAAGAACTTATTAAAACCCTTGGTAGATTATATTACAGAACAAGTTACGGACAGAATGTTCTTAAACATTCACTTGAGGTAGGTCATATTGCCGGAATGCTGGCTGCGGAAATTGGTGCAAATGTAGCAGTGGCAAAGAGAGCAGGTTTGTTGCACGATATTGGTAAGGCTGTTGATCAAACTCAAGAAGGGACTCATATCCAGTTAGGTGTTGAACTTGCTGCAAGATATGGTGAAAAACAAGAAATTTTACACGCAATAGAAGCTCACCATGGGGATGTTACAGCTAATACAATCGAAGCTGTATTGGTAAAACTTGCAGATGCAATATCAGCAGGCAGACCTGGTGCAAGACGTGATACTCTTGAAATTTATATAAAAAGATTGCAAAAAATTGAAGAAATTGTAAACGGATATGAGGGCATAAAACAATCATTTGCAGTTCAAGCAGGTAGAGAAGTTCGAGTTATTGTTCAATCTGAAATTTTTGATGATTTGGCATCTCAAAAATTGGCAAGAGATATTGCAAAGAAGATAGAAGACGAGTTGGATTATCCGGGACAAATAAAAGTTACGGTTGTTCGTGAATTCAGAACTACTGAAATTGCAAAATAGTAAAAAAAATAAGCCCGAGAGGCTAAAAAGTATGGTTGATAAAAAAGAAAAAAAAATATTGTTTTTTGGCGATATTGTGGGTAAAAGCGGACGAAATTCCGTAAAAGAATATCTAATATCGCAAAAAGATAATGCGGATTTTATTATAGCCAATGTTGAAAATGCTTCTCATGGTTTTGGTTTAACAAAAAAGAATTATGATGAATTATCAGAAGTCGGAATTAATTGCATGACATCCGGTAACCATATATGGGATAAAAAAGACATTTATGATTATATTAAAGAGTCTGAAAAAATTCTGCGTCCGATTAATTATCCTGACAAAACAGCCGGAAAAGGAGTTGGTATTTTTGAACTCGATGGCGAAAAGGTGGCCGTTATAAATGCTTTGGGTAGAGTATTTATGCCTTTAATCGATTCTCCTTGGGAAAAAGTTACGGAAGAAATAAATTTATTAAAAAATATTGGTATCACGAGTGTTTTTATAGATTTTCACGCTGAAGCTACTGCCGAAAAAATTTGTTTTGCAAAATATTTGGCAAATGAATTTAATAATGAAAAGCATTCCATAATAAAGGGCTTTTTTGGCACACATACTCATGTGCAGACTGCAGATGAAACGATTATTAATGGTATGGCATATATTACAGATGCCGGTTTCTGCGGTAATTCTTCGGGCGTAATTGGGATGGAGTATACAACTTCATTAAAAAGACTCTCGACCGGTCTTCCTGAACGCTTTGAAATAGCACAAGGCGAAACATCACAAGTCAATGGTGTTGCGGTTTCTATTAATGAACATCATGCAATACATATAGAAAGAATTAATTTTACAGTTAATAATAATGAAATTGAAAAGGAGGTCAACCTTGAAACCGGCGGTTGATAAAGGAGGTGTGAGTTGAAAGGAGATTTTCATATTCACACATATTACTCTGACGGAGTCTTTGCTCCGGAAAAAATTGTCGATTTAGTCTTGGAAGCAGGATTGCAGGCAATTTCTCTTACTGATCACGACAATGTTTTGTCGCACAAAGTGGCTCAAAAGTACATTCAGGAAAACAGTATAGATTTAAAACTCATACAAGGTATTGAAGTGAATACTTTGTATAAAGAATATGAAGTTCATATTTTGGGTTATTTTCCTAATGTTGAGAAATCTGATTTTAAAAACCTTTTAAAAGTTCAGCAGCAAGCTCGTATTAAACAAACAAAAGAAATCCTCGGGCTTTTATCAAAAAAAGAAGGTATAAAAATCAAATTTGAAGATGTAAAAGGTATGGTTGCAGAAGGTGGTAGTATTGGTAGACCACATATTGCAAAAGCGATTACTAACGCAGGTGGTACAAGCAACATAATGGAAGCATACAAAAAATATATTCACAGAAATTCTCCGGTTTATGTTGAGAGAAAAACTGTTTCTCCGTTTGATGCAGTAGAAGTTATTTATGATTCCGGCGGAATTCCTGTAATTGCACATCCATACGACATTGATATAGCTGAAAGTTTAATAAAAGAACTTATGACGTATGGTTTGTTAGGAATTGAAGCATATCATAGGAAACATTCGCCTGCTATTGTTGAATATTTTTCTTCAATGGCTGAAAATCTTGGTTTGATAGTAACAGGTGGGTCTGATTTTCATGTTCCTAATATTATGAACGGTCAGATAATTTTGGGTAAAAACTTTATTCCTGAATGGATATATGATAAACTTATAAACGAAAAGAAAAGAATTGATATGGCTATATAAGTAATGTGAGGAGAGTTTGTGTTTAAAAATAAAGGTTTTACAATTATAGAAGTTTCTATATTACTTGTAATATTTTTGATAGTCGCTCTTTTGCTTATTCCGCTTTCGCTTGATGACACACGTCAAGCTCGAAATCTTTCAAAGTGGAAAAATATTCAACAAGAGTTTGATAATATTTTGCAATCTGCAAAGGTTATTAAAGCGAATGAGAACCTTGACTTTAATACAGCTCTTGATAAAGTAATATCAAGCAATGTAAAATCTGACCTCAAGAAATACAATATTCACTTTTTAAATAAATCAGGAGAAAAGGATTTTCAATTTGATAATTATAAATTGACACATGCTAATGCAGTTGTTGCAATTAGATTTCATGAACAACCGGATGAAAATGGTTCATTAGGTCAGATTATGTATGATTTAAACGGAAAATTAAGACCTAATACATGGGGAAAAGATGTTTTCGGGTTTAATATATATGAACATAGGTTAGAGCCTTTCGGACTAAATAAAACTTTCAACGAGCAAAAAACAGATTGCTCAAAAAGAGGAACAGGATTATTTTGTTCAAGCTATTATTTGAACGGAGGAGATTTTGATTTACAACAATAAAAATATATGTGTTTTTGCTTCGGCTTCGGCAGATTTAGATGAAATTTATTACCAACATGCAAGAGAACTTGGCTTGTTAATAGCAAAAGAAGGCTATGGAATTGTATATGGCGGCAGTCGCAGAGGGTTAATGTATGCTTGTGCCGGAGCTGTTAAAGAATCCGGTGGTAAAGTTTACGGCGTACTCCCTCAAAAACTTGCAAATTACGGACTCGCAAATCCTGAGGATTGTGATGAATTGTTTATTGAATTTGGGATGAGAGAAAGAAAAGCTAAACTTGATGAAATCTCAGATGCGGTAATTGCTATTGCAGGCGGATTTGGTACATTGGAAGAAATATCAGAGATGATTTCACAAAAACAGTTGGGATATAATGAAAAGCCGATTGTAATTCTTAACACTGCCGGTTTTTATGATGATTTAGTTAAGTTTTTTGATAATATAATCGCTAATCGCTTTGCAGGAGAAAACTCTGATAAAGCATATTATATTGCTACAACACCAAAAGAAGCAGTTGATTACATAAAAAATTATAAACCTGATTTTTCATTTGTAAAATATAAAAATGCATAATTTTTATGATTTTAGCATCACCATTAGAACTGAGATGTCAGCAGGTTTAACTCCGCCAATTCTTGAGGCTTGAGCTAAATTTTGGGGTCTTACTTTTTGAAGGAGTTCTTTGGTTTCGGTAGATATGTGCTTTAATTCCGCATAGTTCATATTTTCAGGAATTTTGTATTTTTCGAGTTTTTCAGCTGTTTCTACTTGTTGTTGTTGCCTTTGCAAATATCCGTCATATTTAATAAGAATTTCAACTTCATCTGTAATATCTTTTGAAAAATTCAACTTAGCGGACATTTCGTCAATTTCACGAAAAACATTATAATTTATATTAGGACGTTTAAGCAATTCGGAAAGCCTTATCCCCGTATCAATATGTTCGGAATATTTTTCTAAAACTTTGTTAACTTCTTCCGTTGCAGAAACTTTTGTTTGTTGTAACCTTTTAATTTCAGTCTGAATATTAGCTTGTTTCTCTTTAAACCTTGCATATTGTGTATCATCAATTAATCCGACAGCTCTGCCTATATCAGTAAGTCTTGAATCTGCATTATCCTGTCTTAAAAGCAATCGGTATTCAGAACGTGAAGTCAGCATCCTATATGGTTCTTGAATATCTTTTGTAACCAAATCATCAATTAGAGTCCCGATATAAGATGAACTTCTGGATAATTCAAGGAATTCGGAATTATTCAAATAATTTACCGAATTAATTCCTGCTATTAACCCTTGAGCAGCAGCCTCTTCGTAACCGCTTGTGCCATTAATTTGTCCTGCAAAAAATAACCCTTTTATGTCTTTTGACATCAAAGAATGTTGAGTTTGTAATGCAGGCACATAGTCATATTCAACGGCATAAGCAGGCTTAATTATATGTGCATTTTCTAACCCCGGAAGCGAGCGCAACATCTCAACTTGAACACATGCCGGTAAACTTGTTGAAAATCCCTGAATATAGACTTCATAAGTATTAAGTCCCTCCGGCTCTATAAAAATATGATGTGAAGGATTTGAAGCAAATCTTACTATTTTATCTTCTATTGACGGACAATATCTTGGTCCTACTCCCTGTATTAAACCCTGATACATTGGGGATTTGTCTAAATTAGAACGGATTATTGCGTGAGTTTCTTCATTAGTTCTTGTTAAATAGCATGGATATTGAGGTCTTATCGGACGATTTGGTTTAAATGAATAAAAGCTAAGCTCATCATCGCCGGGTTGAACTGTCATTTTTGAATAATCAATCGTACGCTTGTCAACCCTTGCAGGAGTACCTGTTTTTAATTTTTTTGTTTTAATTCCGTTATCTCTAAGCCATTGAGAAAGACCTATTGCGGCACGTTCTCCGAGTCGTCCGCCGGAATACGCTTGCAAACCTATAAACATTTTGCCTTCAAGAGATGTCCCTGTTGTTAGGATTATGGCATTACAGGAATATTCTATTCCGTATTCATCAATCGCTCCGACAATCCGTTTGTCTTTAGTTTTTAATTCCGTAATACAACACTGCTTCAACCAAATATTAGGAGTATTCTCTATTATATTTCGCATAAAACGTGAATATTCTTTTTTATCTGATTGAGCTCTCAAAGCTCTCACCGCAGGTCCTTTTGATGAATTAAGCGTTTTCATTTGTAAATATGTCGCATCTGCTACTTCACCCATAACTCCGCCTAAAGCATCAATTTCCCGCACTAATGTTGATTTTGCAGGTCCGCCTATTGCAGGGTTACAAGGTTGTAAGGCAATATTATCTATATTTAAGGTGCATAAAAGAACATTGCAACCGAGTTTTGCTGCTGATAGTGCTGCTTCACATCCGGCATGCCCTGCCCCAACGACTATAATATCAAATTTGTTATTCAAATAATCCATAAGAATATTTTACTACAACATAAAAAATTTATGTTATATAATATTTTTATGCGCTATTTGCAAAAAATATTTTTATTTTTATGCTTAATTATTTTTATTCAGCCCTGCTTTGCTATAAAGATAGGATTGGAAACTGAAGTTAATCATGCATACATTGGAGCTTCAACTCAAGCTGAAATAATTGATTGCAATACAAATAAATTAATTTATACCTTAGAAAAAATGAAAGGATATGAATTTAAGCCATATCGTAATATGATTGCAATAAAGGTTGACGGAAAATTTTGCAAAATTAAAAGTAATCGTGTTGTTATAAAACCGCTTGATGACGGATTCGTTAGTGCAAAAAGAAAATGGTACAGAGGACATTTACAACTTTATAATGATGGAGTAGGGCTTACGGTAATTAATGATGTACCGATTGAAGATTATCTGCAAGGAGTTGTTCCGTCAGAAATGCCGCCAAGTTGGAATCATGAAGCCCATAAAGCACAAGCAATAGCCGCTCGAAGTTATGCTCTCGCAAATTTGGGGAAACGGGCTAAGTATGGTTACGATTTGAAAGATACACCTGAAGATCAGGCTTATGGCGGGGCAAGTGCAGAAACTCCAAATACAAATGATGCCGTAGAAGAAACCAAAGGTGTTGTTCTTATTTATAACGGGAAAATTATCCCTGCATATTATTCGGCTTCTGCAGGCGGACAAACTCGTTCATCAAGTCAGGTTTGGACAAAAGACTTAGCTTTCCTAAAGTCTGTTCCGTCATTTGATGATGGCATCAAAAAAAACGGACATGGAGTCGGAATGAGCCAATATGGTGCAAATAATCTTGCTAAAAAAGGATATAATGCTTACCAAATATTAAAATATTTTTATGCAAATACAAAATGGGCAAAAATTAACCCGGAATATTATAAGTAAAAGGATTAACAATAATGAAAACTGCACAAATATCGGATGATAAAATTATTTTAAAAGAAATAGAGGACATTACACTTTCAAACAGAAAAGGTGCAATCTTAAAAGTATTAGGTTGCGGACTTTGCGGTTCAGATATTGTTAAATTTCGACATAAAATATCCCCGAACGGAACTGTTTTAGGACACGAAATTGTTGCGGTAATTGAGGAAATTAATTCAAGTACAAATTTTAAAATCGGAGATCGTATTGTAACCTCTCATCACATACCTTGTTTTGAATGTACATACTGCCGTCATCAAAGTTATTCTATGTGCGAACATTTTAAATCAACAAATATTTTTCCCGGAGGATTTAGTGAAAAAGTTTTTATATCAGAGGAACATTTACAAAATGTTGCATATATTGTGCCTAACAATATTTCAGAAGAAGAGATATCATTTTATGAACCATTAGGATGTTGTATTAGGGCAATTAAACGTTGTAACTTGCAAGCAGGTGATACTATACTTACAATCGGTTTAGGCTCAATTGGATTATTAATGAGTGAAGGCTTAAAGGCATTAGGTTATAAAGTTTACGGATGTGATTTGATTGATGACAGAATAGAGCTTGCCAGCAAACATGGTATTGAGTCCTTTAATTCCCGTAATTTTGAAGAATTTGATAAAATGATTAAAAATAAAACGCAAAATTACGGTGTAGATGCTGTATTTATGACATCAGGAGCGGATAAAGCTATTGATGTTGCACTAAAAACTGTAAGAAAAGGTGGTAAAATACTCGTTTTTTCAAGCACTCCACAAAATTACGGATATCCGAATAATGAGATTTATTATAAAGAATTGACCGTATTAGGAAGCTATTCCCCCTCTCCGGCAGATTTGAAACAAGCGTTTGAATTTATTACCTTAGGGAAAGTTAATGTAAAAAATTTAACAACAACTTATTGCATTGATGATATCCAAAAGGCATTTGACGATACCATTTCAAACAAAACATATAAAGCCTATATAAAAATATGCAACAAATAAATTTATGCTACACCACTATTTAATAAATCGTGAATATGGACAACTCCTACCGGCTTAGAATTTTCCAAAACAAATATATTTGTGATTTTCTTTTCGTGTAATATTTTCAAGACTTCTGCAATCATCATATCTTTTGTTACTGTTTTAGGATTTTTTGTCATTAAATCAATAGCTTTTTGTTCAAGAATTTTAGGGGAAATACATCTTCTTAAATCGCCATCTGTCAACATGCCTGTCAGTTCACCGTTATTATTAATAAAACCTACGCATCCTAATCTTTTAGATGTCATTTCAAGTAAAACGGTTTGCATATCCGTAACTTCGTTTAATATCGGCATTTCAATTCCTGTATGCATCAAATCCGAAACTCTTTTGAGTACTGAACCTAACTTTCCTCCGGGATGACGTTCATTGAAATCGCTCTTTGTAAATCCTTTTCTTTCAATCAAACCTGTTGTTAAGATATCGCCAAGAACAAGAGTTGCTGTGGTAGAGCTTGTTGGTGCCAATCCTAAAGGGCATGCCTCACCGTTATTCGGCAATGAAAGAACTATATCACCTGCTTTTCCCAAAGAGCTTTCCGGATTTTTTGTGATGGAAATTAATTTAATTCCAAAACGTTTGCAGTAATTTAAAATATCAATTAATTCTTTTGATTCTCCGCTGTTTGATATTGCCAATACTACGTCTTCCTCTGTAATCATACCCAAATCACCATGACTGGCTTCTGCCGGATGAACATAAAATGATGGAGTCCCTGTTGAAGCAAGTGAGGCAGAAATCTTTCTGGCAATAATTCCTGATTTACCCATACCTGTAAGAATTATTCTGCCTTTTGCCTTTTGCATTAAATTTAGAGCTTGCGTAAGAGAATTATCCAAACTATCCCTTAGTTTCATAATTGTTTCAATTTCCATATCAATGGTTTTTATTGCACACTTTTTATCTAAAACTTCTTGTTCAGCAGTTTGATTTTCTTCCAAAATATTTATCATTCAATCCTCCCAAAACGACTTTATGCATTCATAATATAACACACTTTGATTACGGTCAAGATGGATGATTTTATACTCAATACTATTCAAAATAGTATCTTCTGATATTAATAATAGAATTGTCTTTTAAAATCTTATCTTTTTCTGTTCTTGACGGTTTAAAAAAATGTTCAATGCATTTGATAACAGTTTCGTTAGTTTCTTGTGTTGTGATTAAAATAGGACAAATTCTCTTTATCTTTAATTCTTCCATCGCAAACTTTAATGCCCTTGATGCATACAATCCGCCACGATATTTAGGTCTGACAACAATTCCAATATGCCCGCCATACCTTGAAAGAACGTCATTCAATTCAAACCGGATATTAATCGTTCCAATATATTCATCATTGTCGATTATCCAATAAGTTACGCTTGGTACAAATCCATTGGGCAGATTTATACCGTTCTTTGAATTTTCGTAATCTTTGAAAATATGTTTTTCCCAATCATTAAAATTATCTGGATTATGAATAATGTATCTGTCGTGAACATTATTCCATAATTCTTTACATCCGATTAAATATGATGATAAAAATTCTTTATTAGGATAAATAAATTCCATAACTCTTATATTCCCACCATATTACAATGTAAACGTAATTGTTGATTTATTTTCTCCAAAAATAAAATCAATATTTTTTGTTTTTTGTTCAATTATTTTAGCAGATATTTCATTTTCAGGATCAATATTATTCATATAATTCTCACCTTTGTAGGAAAATTCAAGTTTCAAAATGTCATTATCACTATAATAATTTATTGTCGCTTCTATCGGTTCTTTACTTCCAATTTTTGAAAACAAAATATTTTGCAAATATTCTTCTGTAATAAGTTGAATATCATAGGCTTTTTTAATTGAAAGAAGATTTTTTATGCAAAATCCTTCAATTTCAGAATTAATACCAAAAATATCAATATCATTTTTTGTAAATTTAAAATTCGCTTGCCTGATTTTATAAATAAATGCTTTTGTTTTTTCTTTTTGAGGATTTTCAAATATATCTGTTGGCGAACCTTCCTCGTACAATATTCCTTCATTCATAAAGAATACTCTTGTTGAAACATCTTTTGCAAATTTCATTTCATGGGTTACAACCAACATTGTCATACCCTGTCCTGCAAGTTGTTTCATTACTGCAAGAACTTCACCAACCATTGTTGGGTCAAGTGCTGAAGTAGGTTCGTCAAAAAGTATAATCTCAGGTTTCATTGCCAAAGTTCTTGCAATAGCAACTCTTTGCTTTTGCCCTCCGGACAATTCATCGGGAAAAGAGGTCGCTTTTGATGTCAAACCTACCATTTTAAGCAATTCCATCCCTGTATCGTATGCTTCCTGTTTGGAAATTTTTAACAAATACATAGGGGCAAGCATCAGATTTTCAATAACCATTAAATGTGAAAATAAATTGAAAGACTGAAAAACCATTCCCATTTTTTGTCTTACTTTAAGAATATTGCAGGAGTCAGAATTAATATCTTCGCCATGAACATATATTTTGCCTCCGGTTGGCTTCTCCAGTCGATTTAAACACCTCAGAAACGTGCTTTTTCCTGTTCCTGATGGTCCAATTACCGAAATAACGTCTCCTTTTTTTATTTCGGCATTCACATCTTTCAATACAGAAACTCCGTCAAATATTTTTGACAAATGCTCTACTTTTATAATTGTTTCGTTATTATTCATGTTCCGTTACACCTTTTATTACCCTTTTCCTATGCATAGGATTAACTTTGTATTCAAAAATTTTAAGTAAATTTGCCATTACATATGCCAACGCAAAATAAATTATAGCAGTTGATATAAGAGGGAAAAATGCTTCATAAGTACGGCTTCTTATTATATCACTCATCTTTGTTAAATCTTGTATTGCAATATATCCAACGATAGAAGTAATTTTAATCGTTGCAATAACTTCTCCTCTATAAACCGGTAAGATGTGTTTTAACGCTTGCGGTAGTGTTATTTTTATAAAAGTTTGAATTTTGCTAAATCCCATAGCGCCGGCCGCTTCAATCTGTCCTTTATCAACGGCATCTATGCCGGATCTGAACATTTCAGACGCATATGCCGCAAAATCAATCGCAAATGCGACTATTGCTACAAAAATTGCATTTACTTCAACTTTTGCAAAAATTACATAGAATAATATCATCAATAAAACTAAAATGGGAGTTCCCTGAATAAGTGTAATATACATTTTTGCAGGAACGGAAATCCATTGATTTCGGGATCTTCTGCACATGCAAACAATAAACGCCAATATTGTACCGATTAATATAGAGAAAAACGATATGATAATTGTAATACCCAATCCGTCCAATATCAACTTATATCTATTTTCTTCACAAAATGTCCTTTTAGCACTTTTGATGGTTGTTGATATAAAAGAATTCCCGTTTTCATTAATCGATTGTGTGTTTATTGCGGCAACAACTCCGCCATGATATATCGGTTCGCTAAATAATACAGATTTTTTTCTTTCTTCCGTAATTGTTATGCAAGAACAAGCAATATCAGTCTTGGCTGATACAACTGACGGAATAATGGTTGCAAAAGCTCCGTTTTGAAATTCGACCCCATAACCTAATTTTTTGCAAATTCTGTCGATTAAATCAATTTCGTATCCGACAAACTTGCCGTTTTTCATATAAACAAAAGGCGGAGCTGTTGCATCAATACTTATTTTTAAGACCCCTCGTCTGTTATCTCCCAATTCTTCTGGTAAAATTTTCTTTGATTCATCTTTCCCGAACCACTTGTCATCAACTTCTTTTATAGTTCCGTCATTATATAGTTCTTTTATCACACCATCAAATTCATTTTTTAATTTTTGATTATTTTTGGCAAAAACCATTGCATAATTTGATTTTTCCAAATAAGGCATAATTTTACCGATTGGTTGCCCTTGAGCCTGAGCATCTCTTACCAATGGTTCATCAAACAATGCTGCTGCAATTTTGTTCTGATTTAATGCGATAAATATGTCCGGTATTGTATTGTAATAAATTAATTCAGGATTTTTTATATACTTTTTAGCTATTTCATCATAAACTGAACCGACCAAAATTCCGATTTTTGCATTTTCCAACTGCTCGATTGAATTTATGTTTCGCAAACTTTCCGGCAAACTTGTTTTTCGTACGATAGGAACTATTGTTGATTTTATATACGGATCAGAATACAAAACAATCTCTGCTCTCTCTTTCGTAATATTAAGATTAGCTATAACCAAATCCAATTTTCCGGCTTCCAAACCGGTTATCAATTCACTAAAATTCAATATAGAAAATTCAGGTTCTCTGTTCAAATATATACTAAGCCTATGTGCAAATTCGATTTCCGTTCCCATCAGAGTTTTGTTTGCTCCTATGTACGAATATGGTTCAATCGTTGCATTGGTGCCAATTCTCAATTTAGGTTTATCAGATTTGACCTCCGGTAGTTCCGGCAGTTGTTTATTCTTCTCTGAACTTAACCAATATGAAAATCTTTCTTCTAATTCTCCGCTTTTTTGAAAATCGTTTATGAAAGAATTAACTTGCTCAATAAGCCGATTATTGCTTTTTTTTGTTGCAACGGCAATATTTATTGAATCATAATCTTTCGGAAAAATTGCCAAATTTTGATTATTGTTAGTTGCAAAAATTGAGGTCATTTTATCCTGAAGCACCATATCAACCTTACCGTTTTCCAAAGCTAAGTAAGCATCTGTTGCTTCATTAAAATATTGTAAATTGCTGTTCGGGAAATGTTTTTCCCCGACATACATTGAAAAAGCACCTTGTATGACACCAACTTTATATCTCGGGTTGTTTAACTCTTGAATATCAGTTATCTCAAGACTTTTATTTGTACCTGTAAACATTCTTATGCAACAGAATATTATGGCTAATACTATCGCAATAATTGCAATAAACTTAAAAAATTTCTTCATCATTAAATCCCGTATAAATTTGTCCCTAATTTTAATCTCTCGTCGTATAACACGAACTAATATTAATTCTACCATAAGAACAAATAAAGACAAATTATATTGCTGAAAGAAGCAATCTTTCAATAATAAAAATGTTGTTACATTTCTTAACAAAAAAAGTCAGTTAGTTTGTAAAAAATATATATCTATGATATTGTTTACATATACAATTATCACATTCAACAGTTGGCAGGATTATTATGCCTTTAAAAGGAGAGATATAATGCTCGATTTTTTGTTTAAAAAAGAAGACTTAATCAGCAATACACTAAATGATTTTTATTCGAAGCTAAAAGAAATGCATCCGTTTGAAACGATTTCCCAAGACAGAAAAGAGTATTTGAAATCGACAATGGAGAAATATGGTTATTTACCATATCCGCATATCAGAGCCTTGGAAGAATTATCAGATGCGGAAGTTCTATTTGCACTTGAATATAAGTGGGCAAGAGAGGGTGTTTTTGCAGATAATAAGTTCAATTATACAAAATCAAGCGTTTTGGCACGAAATGATGTTAAAGAATCTTCTTGGTTGCAAAAAGAAGGGCATAATATAAAATTGATAAACCTTGCAGGATTAGGAAACGGTAATGAAAGTCAAGAAAACGGAAAATTTATGGATTGGCTGAGACAATTATTAATATTACCGGTTGGAAATCTTGAAAACAAAATATTTTCTACAACAATGTATTTAATTCCTTTTCATCCAAGGGAATTCGGATGTGCTTATCTTCCGACGGCAAGTTGTGTAAGCTCAAATTTAGAGGATAAGGCTATTTTAGAAAAAACAGGATTAAATGCAGACGGCCAAGTTAAAATGTTTATCCAAATGACTCAACTTGCAGGACATCCGGTTATTTATGATATCCTTCCGCAAACAGGACGTTTCTCAAAAGTTGTTTTAATTAATCCGGAATGTGCAAGATGGTATGATATTAATGCATTGATTTCTGAACTTTCTAAAAGTACAGATGAAATAATGACAAAATTAAGTGACAGATATTCAAAAGAAGACTTGGAGATAGTCAACGGAATTTATAAGAAAGTTATAAAAGGTGAAACTGTCGGAGATTTAACCGAACATTATCAGGGTATATACAACGAATTTGATGCTCAATTAAAAGATACAAAGGTTTTCTTATCCAATTCAATGTTGGAAAAGAGTATTCAGGATAAATTGCATAAGAAAGCAAAGAATATTATTAATTTTGTATCCGGGCTTTCAAAAAGCAAGAAAAATACAGAAAATGATATCAAAAATCAAGGTGAAATTATTAATGCACTTATTTCTGAAGGGATGTGGCCTGCTCCCGGCGGAGCTTGGTGTTCAGCCGGAGTACCTGTTTTTGACAAAATGAGTGAGGGTGCCTCTTATCCGATATTCAAGCATTATAATTTTAAGGGTGATGATGTAACACATTTTGCTAATTTGGATTGCCAAACTCCTTATTATTTTGTTTCCCTTGAAAACGGTAAGTATAACAATGATGTGGTAAAATTCTTCATCGATTATATGAAAAATCTGCAAAAGGAGTTCAATTTTGACGGATTTAGAGTTGACCATATCGACCATATTGTAGATGAGGTTTCAGAGAAAGACGGTATTCCGATAAGTTACAGAGCTCCTAAAAAGGTTTTGGGGATGTTAAATTCTGCAATGAAAGAAACGATACCGTATTTTGCAACACTTGCAGAATACATGCTTTGGGATAATTATTATAAAGAATACCATCAGGATATGAATTTTGACTTACTTTGGGGTAATGATATAGTTTCACAAAGTTATAAAACTCCGGAAGAAATTTCAAATGATAATTTATACTTATCAAATTACAATTCATCATTAAAACAATCTTCATTATTGTCTGTAATGAAAACGTACAATAATCAAGACGGTGAATTTGAGGCTATTGACAGATATCCTGCACAATTAGGTAAAGAGGGTGCATTATTCAAATGGTTTAAATATAAATTTATGCCCGGTGGAAAATTTGCACAAAGACCCGTTATGTACGTAGACGGAGATGAGTCTTTTACAAATGGCGGAATAGAAGAAGTTATCGGATCTGAAATCTCTATGAAGAGGGAAAAGAATTATGATTTTTACTCTAAGTTTGATGCAATAGATCGTTTTGTAAAAAACAATCCTGTTATAACGGAGGGTGAAGCAAATATTTTACACCAAGATGACGATGGATTTGTCGTATGGCAAATCCAAAAAGAGGGAATGAAAAATTCAATCTTGGTTGTTGCAAATTATAACAGCCCGACGGAAAAATTCTGTACGGAAAAGGACGGACATTCAGTAACCGAAATAAGAGAGGGTTGCGAAATATTTGATAAAACAATCGAATTATCTTGTGATTATTCAATTGTATCGGAATACAGATTTGACGGAAAGGATTACATTGAAGAAAAATTCGTAACAGCAACAAATCAACTGTCATTTGGTAAACTTATGCCTGGAGAATTCAAATTCTATACAGTTTTAAAATAAATTTTTATGTGGGAGTATAAACTACGATTAAGTAAACTACGATTAAGTAATAATGGGATTGCCGGAATTATAATTCCGGCTTTATTTTTTTATAATATTGTTGTCCCAGATATAAATATTAACCGTATTTGGAGCAAGATGGGTGTTTTTAAATATTTTTAGCTTAATTTCATAATCTTTGGAAATTTTTTCATGTACGTAATGTGTGTCCAAGCTGTAATTTTTGTAATTCGTATAATGATGAATTTTTAAATAAAATACAAATTCTATTTATTCATTGTTACAATAACTATACACTTTATTGAATTGAAAAAATATTTGGTCTATTCTTTTGTTTGTAATAGTTTATATCAGGTGGCTAAATGGAAAAAGGGTTTATTGAAAACGGATTTATTATCAACTTGAGTACATCAAGAAACACAAATCAGCTTATTTATGAATTGAGTAACATACTCGAACATCCGGACGTAAAAGGGAAACGAGTTTGTTTAAAATTAGGTAGTATTGATTTAAAGCAGTCTCAATTATTGAGCATTAAAGCTCTTATAGAAGCAACTGATGCGGAAATTGCTTTTATTGAAACGACTTCCGAACAGACAGAAGTTTCTGCAACAAGTCTGGGAATTAGTATTTCACAAGTCGATAACGGTATAGATGTACCTGTTCAAGATGAAAAAGAAGAACTTGAAACGGATATAATCCCTGCCACTGACCATATAGGGGATGAGGAAGAAGATGATGATAACCTTGAATCTCAAAGGACTAAAGAAGATGTTGCAGATATAAATTCTGAAGAAACTGAATATAAAATAATTTTCGCGGAAGAAATAAAAGAAATTAATCCTATTAATACGTTGGATGGAATTGAAGATACATATACCGAGTCTTCTCAAGAGGAAATTTCTCAAATAATTCCAGCAGAGAATGCGGATGCGGACTTTGAAACATTTGCAATTAATGAGGGGTTAATAAAAAAAGAAGAGGCCGGAAAATATATTTTGCTTGATACCGGTGATGTTTTACCGACAGATATTGCAGAAAACACCAAAGATACAAAAGATTTACCGACTTTGTATTTGAATCAAACCTTAAGATCAGGACAGACCGTAACATATGAGGGTAACATTTTGATCATAGGAGATGCACATCCGGGCAGCGAAATAATTGCAGAGGGAGATATTACGGTATGGGGAATTCTCGGTGGTATAGCTCATTCCGGTTGCAAAGGTAATTCTTCTGCGAAAGTAAGAGCATTGAAACTAAATGCAATTCAGCTGAGAATTGCAGGGCTGTACGCTCGTCGTAATGACACCCTAAACGTACCATATGTACAAAAATCAAATAATTTTACACCTGAGGAAGCTCAGATTGAAAACGGAAAAATAGTAATTTATAAAAAGTTAAGGAGAGATTAATGACCGGTCGAGTTATAGTAATTACATCAGGAAAAGGCGGAGTAGGAAAAACTACAACCAGTGCTAATATTGGTACCGCATTGGCAAAAGAAGGCTACAAAGTTGTCCTTATTGATACAGATTTAGGACTCAGAAACTTGGATTTGCTTCTTGGACTTGAAAACAGGATAGTTTATACCATTGTTGATGTTATAGAAGATCGTTGTAAACTCAAACAAGCATTGGTTAAAGACAAGAAAAATCCGAATTTATCTTTGTTGGCTGCTGCTCAAACGAGAGACAAAACTGCTGTTAATGCAGATCAATTAAAAGACATTTGTGAAGAATTAAAAAAGAAAAACGATTTTGTTCTTATAGATTGTCCTGCCGGTATAGAACAAGGTTTTCAGAATGCAGTATCCGGAGCCAGCGAAGCTATCGTTGTTACGACTCCTGAAATGTCTGCGATTCGTGATGCTGACAGAATTATCGGGCTATTAGAAGCAAAGGAAGAAATCGAAAATTATAGATTACTTCTAAACAGAGTTCGTCCAAATTTAATAAAATCAAATGAAATGATGAGTGTAGATGATGTCGTTGAAATACTCTCATGTCCTTTGATTGGTATTATTCCTGAAGATACTGGTATAATCACTTCTACAAACAAAGGAGAACCGATTGTTAATGATGAAACAGCTCTTGCAGGTCAAGCGTACAGAAATGTTGCAAAGAGAGTATTAGGGGAAGAAGTTCCGTTCCTTGATTTGGACGAACCGAAAGGTTTTGTCGCAAAAATAAAAGATATTTTTGCAAAACTGAAAGTGAAGGTGTAAAATGGGACTCTTTACTGATTTTTACAATACAGTCGCAAAATTCTTTCGTCCACAAGATGATGAAAATGGCGGTGATAGTTCAAAATCGGTGGCAACTAACAGGCTAAAGCTCGTCTTAATGCAAGACAGAACCAATTTAACTCCGAAAATTTTGGAACAAATGCGAGGCGAACTTATTGATTTGTTGTCAAAATATGTTGAACTTGATAAAGAATTGTTGGAACTTAATTTCGAACATGAGGGTGATCAAGTTGCGTTGATGCTTTCAATTCCGGTAATTCGAGCTAAAGATGAAGAAGAAATAGAAGCTGCTATTAACAATTCCAAACAGCAAGAAGACTCTTCTGATGATGCTGATGAAAATTCAGATGAAGAATTTGTGGATGTAACGGATGAAAGCTCTGAACAAATTGAAAAAAATTCTGATGAGAATGATAGTGAACAAGATTCAGTTGATGAGGAATTTTCTGAAAATACGGAAAATGCAACTCAACCAATAAAGAAAAAATCTAAGAAAACTTCTGAAAATATTGAAGAAAGCGAAGAAAATTTACAGGAAGAAGTTTTTGAATAAATAATTACGATTAATTTAGATGCCCGAGTAAAAAACACTCGGGCGTTTTGGTATGTTGATAAATTTATACTTTGCATTGCTTATGTTTTTTTAAGGAGCATAGTTTCTTTTATTTATTTTTCTAAAATTGTAAATATTTGTTACAAATATTTTTCTTATTGAAATTAAATTAATTATAAATACTTTTTATATATGTAAGATATAAGATTATTGGTGTAAGATGAATATCGAAAATAGCTATAATTTATTTTCCAAAAATTTTGATATAATAGACTTGAGCGAAGCCGATACTACGAAATTAGTTAATGGGGCAATGAATCTCGCATCATCTTTGCTAAATTCTATATTTACTTCCATTGCTGCATCTGCTGATAATGAAGTTAAAAATGAAGAAAAAGAAGTTAAACTTACTCAAAAGGAAATTAAAGAATTAGAAGCTGATTCTCAAAAATTTATAAATGAAAAGTTAAAAGAAGTTCAAGAAAAAGTAAATAAAATTAAAGGAAAACAAGCTGAAATACAACCGAAAGCCGAAACTCTTCAAAGTAATGAAAGTAATATAGATAAAGAACAAGAAAAAGTAGCGAATGCAATTGATACTTTTAATACAAGCGAAAACCAGGACGAAAGAGCGGAAGCATTAACAACAATATCTTCCTCTAATGACGCTATATATAATTTGGTTGGCAGTACTCTCGATTTAGAAACGAGTGTTAATGAAGCAAATAGCGAATTAATTAATTTAACTGCTGAAATTGGAGCTTTAGAAACAGAGGCTTCTGCAAAAATGGCAGATACAACCGTTAAGATAGGCAAATATGAAGCTGATTTAGGTAAACAAACAACCAAAGCAACTAAAACCGTTGCAGAAGGCGATGTAAACATTGCCGAAAGCGCTGTGGTGGAAACAGAGGCTGAGGCTTTGAGTTCAAATGTTTATACAGCTGCAGCAGGTCTTAAATTGCAACAAAAAGCAAACGATTTACAACAAGCCGGCAATAAGCGTATTGATGGTGGCGGAAAGGTTCTTAGTGAAATAGGTTCAACATTACCTTCTCTTGGGGAAATGTATGAAACATTAGGACAAAGTGTAACTGAGCTCGGTACTAATATAGCAGATGCGGCAGACACTTCAACAAAAGCAATTGGCTACACAAATGGTTTGTTGGACTCTATCGGCAGTTGGGAAAGTGTTAAAGCCGCAAATGATGACTTGAAACAAGAAGTAGATTCTGTTGACATTGAAACTTTAGCTTCAGGCAATGCTAATAATCCCGAAGAAGAAGAGCATTCTTCTAAATATTCAAAAATGAATGGTATAGCACCTTGGTTACGGGATGAAAATACCAATTATAATGAGAGTATTGAATTTAATGCTGATGAGTTAACTAAAAATTTAATAAGATTTGGTGTGTAATTTAACATGTTTTATTGACTATGACTTGTTGTTGTGGTCTAATGTTGAAAAGGGTTATGAATAATAAGTAAGGGGGTATGAGGTATGCCAATGACTGATGACTTACAATCAGGCAATAACGTTATTGAGTCTGAGTCGCTTTCAGTTTCTGATAAAGTAGAAACTGTTGAACAGCTTGAAGTCTTGGTTTCTAATGTTAAAGAGGCTCAAAGAATTTTTGAAACATATACACAGGAACAAGTCGATAAAATATTTAAAGCAGTTGCTTCTGCAGCTGATAAAGCAAGAATACCGCTTGCTAAAATGGCTGTTGAAGAAACCGGCATGGGTGTTTTAGAGGATAAAATTATCAAAAATCATTTTGCCTCAGAATATATCTATAACAAACATAAAAATGCAAAAACTTGTGGTATTATAAAGGAAGATAAAGAAAACGGAACCAAGGTTGTAGCTGAGCCTCTTGGGGTATTGGCGGGAATTATTCCTACAACAAATCCGACTTCGACTGTTATTTTTAAATCTTTAATTGCCCTTAAAACTCGTAATGCTATTATATTTTCACCTCACCCGAGGGCAAAAAAATCAACTATTTCTGCTGCAAAATTAGTTCTTGATGCCGCAGTTAAGGCAGGTGCTCCGAAAAATATTATCGGTTGGATTGATACTCCGTCTATTGAACTTTCAAAAATACTTATGGAGCATGAACATATTGATTGTATTATTGCAACAGGTGGTCCAGGAATGGTAAAAGCAGCATATTCTTCCGGAAATCCGGCACTCGGGGTTGGGCCCGGAAATACTCCGGCGGTAATTGATGAAACGGCAGATATTAAAATGGCAGTTTCTTCCATATTGATGTCAAAAACTTTTGATAATGGCATGATTTGCGCTTCAGAGCAGTCAGTAATTGTCGTGGATAGTGTATACGAAGAAGTAAAAAAAGAATTTATTTATAGAGGAGCCTATTTGGTAAATAAAGATGATGAAAAGAAAATGATTGATTTTCCTTTTATCGATCCACAAAGAAAATCAGCAAATCCGGTAATAGTTGGTCAGCCTGCTTGCAAAATAGCAAAAATGTTCGGTTTTGATGTGCCTGATAATACAAAAATATTGCTTTGTGAAAGACCTGTTGTAGATTGGGAAGATCCGTTCTCGAGAGAAAAGTTATCCCCGATTTTGACAATGTATAGGGCTAAAAATTTTGATGAAGCGGTAGAATTTGCTTATGAACTCATCTCAAAAGGCGGAGCCGGTCATACAAGCGTACTTCATACTGATGATCGTTTTAAAGAAAGGATTAATGCTTATGCCGAAAAAATGCCGACCGGCAGGGTGTTGATTAATCAGCCTGCATCACAAGGCGGTATTGGTGATTTATATAATTTTAAACTTGAACCGTCATTATCATTGGGTTGTGGTTCTTGGGGCGGTAATTCCGTTTCCTCAAATATTGGTGTTGAGCACTTGCTCAATTATAAAACTGTTACTGAAAGGAGAGAAAATATGTTATGGTTTAGAGTTCCGCCAAAAGTGTACTTTAAGAGAGGAGCTTTGGATATTGCTCTAAAAGAGCTTCAAGGGAAAAAACGTGCTTTTATCGTAACAGACAGTTTCTTGTTTAATTCAGGTGCGGTTGATAAAATTACAAAAATCTTAAATGAAATTAATATTGAATATCAAATATTTTTTGATGTTAAACCGGATCCGACATTATCTACGATTAATCAAGCAATGTCCGTATTAAGACCGTTTAAGCCTGATGTAATTATTGCATTGGGCGGAGGCTCGCCTATGGATGCCGCTAAAATTATGTGGTTGATGTATGAACAACCGAATACTAATTTTGAAGATATTTCAATGAGATTTATGGATATAAGGAAGAGAATTTGTAACATTCCTGAACTCGGAGAAAAAGCTATGATGGTTGCAATACCGACAACCTCAGGCACAGGTTCGGAAGTTACACCTTTTGCGATTATAACTGATGATGAAACTCACGTTAAATACGCAATAGCGGATTACGCTTTAACTCCGAATATGGCAATTATTGATCCTAACTTTGTAGACGGAATGCCAAAGGGCTTAACGTCAGCATCAGGTATAGATACTTTGGTTCATGCCGTGGAAGCCTATGTTTCTTGCATGGCAACTAATTTTACAAATTCAAATGCTTTAGAAGCTACAAAATTAGTATTTAAGTATTTGGAACGTTCTTATAAAGAGGGTGCAAATGATCCTTTAGCAAGAGAAAAGATGCACTATGCCGCAACCATCGCCGGTATGGCTTTTTCAAATTCTTTCTTGGGATTATGCCATTCTATGGCTCATAAACTTGGTGCAATGTATAATGTTCCGCACGGAGTTGCAAACGCACTTTTGTTAAGACAGATAATCAAATATAATTCTTCTGATGCTCCGAAAAAACAAGCGATATTCCCTCAATACAAATATCCTTGTGCAAAAACAAAATATGGGCAAATCGCGGATGAACTTAACTTGGGTGGCAGTAATGATGATGAGAAAGTTGAACTGCTCATTAAGGCTATTGATAAACTAATGTGTGCAATCGATTTGCCAAGATCTATTAAGGATTTTGGTGTTGATGAAATAACATTTATGGATAACTTGGATAAACTTACTGAATTAGCATTTGATGATCAATGTACCGGTGCAAATCCTGTATATCCGTTAATGGAAGATATTAAAAAAATCTATATAGATGCTTATAATGGGGTTTACTAAATTTTTAAACAGGAGTGTAAAATATGTTATCTGAAACTGTAAATTTTATACAAAATAAAATTAAGGAAAATCTTGGCAATTTTGTGCCTGAAGTTGGAATTGTCTTGGGTTCCGGCTTGGGAGAATTAGCGGATGAATATTGCGAATATGCTTTGCCATACTCTGAAATACCTGGGTTTGAAGCATCAACAGTTGCCGGACATAAGGGACAACTCGTTTTTGCAAAATTGAACGGTAAAAATACAGTGATGATGCAAGGAAGATTTCATTATTATGAGGGGCATTCTATTCAAAAAGTTGTTTATCCTATTAAAATTATGAAAAAATTGGGTGTAAAAACTCTTATTCTTACGAATGCTGCAGGAGGCGTTAATCCTACGTTTCAGGCTTCTGATTTAATGTTAATAACAGATCATATAAATTTCATGGGGATAAATCCGCTTATTGGCGAAAATGATGATACTCTTGGACAAAGATTTCCTGATATGAGTGAGGTTTATACTTCTGAACTTTTAGAATTAGCCAGAAAAACAGCTCATAAGTTAAAAATAGATTTAGAAGAGGGCGTTTATATGGCACTAACAGGTCCTTCTTATGAAACACCTGCGGAAGTAAAAATGGCAAGAACTTTAGGGGCTGATGCAGTTGGAATGTCGACTGTACCTGAGGCAATAACAGCAGCTTGGATGGGAATGAAAGTTATGGGAATTAGCTGTATTTGTAATTCTGCAGCTGGTATCAGCAATATTTCGCTTTCTCATGAAGATGTAATAAATGCTGCAAATGTGGCTAAAAATAAATTTAAAACTTTGGTAAAAGAAGTTTTACTAAATTTGTAAAATTTTGGTGTTTTTATGAGATTGGATAAATTTTTAAAAGTTTCAAGATTAATAAAAAGGCGTACTGTTGCTAATTCTGTCTCGGAAATGGGAAAAATAATTGTTAACGGAAATCCGGCAAAACCTGCAAAACAGATTAAAATCGGAGATATTATAGAAATAGAATATTCTAATAGAGTTGAAATTGTTAAGGTTTTAAGTGTGCCAACCGGAAATGTCAGTATTCAAGAAGCTGAAAATCTTTATCAAATAATAAGTTAGAGGGAAATATGCACGAAATTATTTTACATATAAATCAAATTTTTCAATCCTTAGGAATACAAGGTTTAGCAATAAACGCAGGTATAGAAAGTTGTCTGCCGGGTTTCCCGCTGCCACCTGATATATTATTGAGTGCAATGGATTTGGCTAATCCCAAAATGGCACTTGTGTACGCTTTAATATGCACAGTCGGTTCGGTTGCTGGCGGTTCTTTCGGGTACTTAATCGGGCTTTTTGGCGGTAGACCGATTTTTAGTACAATTTTCAAAAAAAATCACGAAAAATTTGAGGCAGTAGAAAAAATGTATGAAGAATACGGTTCATTTGCAGTATTCTTTTCTGCATTTACTCCTATTCCTTATAATATATTCACAATCGCAAGTGGTGTTTTAAAAATGAATTTCTTAAAATTTTTGCTTGCAAGTTTGTGTGGTCGGGGTGGAAGATTTTTTCTTGTAAGTCTTTTTTTAATGTTTTTTGGAGAAACTTTTAAAAAATATATAAATTTCTTTATTATCGCACTTTCTATATTGTTGGTTGTGTTTTTTGTAATTGTTTACAAAAAACGCCACGCATTAACTAATGGTACAAATAAAAACAAAGAGGAGTAATATGACAATCATTAATGAAAAATTTACAATCCATACTGAGGGTAATACTGATATAATTGATATTACAAAACACGTACAAAATTGTGTTTATCAACACGAATTAAAAGACGGTTTGGTATGCGTATCTATACAGGGAAGTACTTCTGCTGTTACTACGATTGAATATGAAAACGGACTTATACAAGATTTGCAAGAAGCTCTTGAAAGAGTAGCTCCGTCAGGTCAGGAATATCATCATGACGAAATCTGGCATGATGGAAACGGTTACGCCCATATTCGTTCAGCATTGTTAGGAAATTCAGTATGTATTGCATTGATTGATGGTTTATTAAATTTAGGAACATGGCAGCAGATTGTTTTCTTGGATTTTGATAACAAACCTCGTTCAAGATCTATTACTGTCCAAATAATTAATTAACAAAAATTTACAAATTTAATTTCCTGCGTTCAGAATATAACGCAAAAAATTTTATTTTCCGTTTTTACTTAAAATATATAAGTTAATGCGGGAATTTGATTATGCAAGTACAAAAAATTGATTTATCGGGCAGAAACAATGTTACTTTCGGAGTTGCAATAACAGTCGGAACTAAAAAAAGAATATTGCATGATGCTCATAAAAAAGGCATAGGTGAAGACAAAGTTCAGGAAGTTTTGAATGCTCTTGCTAAAATAGGAAGTGAGCATACAATTATAAGTTCAGGTAAAGTTAAGCATGAAGATGTTATGTATATGGTACATGGTAAATTGGAAACAAAATATGCCATAAACCAAACAAGAATGGTTATAAAAAACAATGAAGCTCAAACTCGAATATCAAAGAACTTGTCAACAGGCACCGCAACGGATTTGTTTTCTTATTTTTACGACATGTTTGTAAAGTATCCGAAATGCGGTGCGACTCTTATTAATGAAACAGAAGCAGAATTATATAGCAGAAGTAAAGCAATAAATCAAAATTAGACAGATACTTATATTTTAATTAAGAAAAACGTACTGTCTTTTAGTGCCAGAACTTTGTGTTCTTTTTCTTTTTTGAACATAATTATTTCGCCTTTTTCAAGCTCAAATTTTTCTGCTTCAAAATGAATTTCAATTTTACCATCTAAGACGTAAACTGCTACATCAGCAGGCGAAGTATGAGTATCAATGATTTCATCCTTTTTAATTGATATTATACTGAAAGAACTGTTATTATTTTCTAAAAGAATTTTTCGTTCAAATTTTTGTTCTTTATTATCTGTAAAATCTTTAGCTTTTATTACGTTATAAAACATTTTAATTCTCCTTTTTTATTATTATTTATATTTTTTTATGAAAATTACATTATGCAAATGGCTTAGTATAAAATAATAAAACAGATATAATTATATGTTATAATTACCTTATTATTAAATTAGGACGGAAAGGTTTATGAATGCAAAGATTAAATAAATATATAGCTTCTTCAGGAATTTGTTCCAGAAGAAAAGCGGATGAGTATATAGAAAACGGTATAGTAGCTGTTAATGGGAAAGTGATTTCGGAATTAGGTTACAAGGTTGCTGTCAAAGATGTCGTAACGGTCAATGGCAAAATAATAAAACCACTAAAATATTCATATTACAGATTTTATAAGCCGGCAGGTTATATAACTACGTCAGATGATGAAAAAGGAAGAAGAACCATATACGATATTATCCCAAAAGAACTTCATCAATTAAAACCAATAGGACGTCTGGATAAAGACTCGTCAGGGTTAATTATTATGACTAATGACGGAGATTTAATAAATGAAATGGCACATCCGTCTATAAAAATTCCAAAGATTTATCTTGTAACAGTGAATGGCAAAGTAACACCGGAAGATGGTGAAAAAATGTATAACGGTTTTGAAATTGAAACTGATACGGGAGAATTAAAATTTGCACAAGCAGAAGTTTTCCCGATTGACATAACAGGAAAGTCATCAACTATACAAGTTACACTTTATCAGGGACTTAACAGACAAATCCGTAAAATGTTTGCAAAGTTGGGGTTTGAAGTTGTTACTTTAAAGAGAATTCAACATGCAACAATCACTCTTGAGGGGTTAAAAAAAGGTGAAATTAAGTTGATGAAACCAAAGCAAGTAAGTGAATTGAAATCATTTATAATTAAAGCAAAAAGGAAAGCTGATGATTAAGATTGCTATTACCGGAAACATAGCATCGGGGAAAAGTGTTGCGGAAAATGTTATAGAAACGCAAGGCTACAAAGTCATTGATGCGGATGTTATAGCTCACAAAATTATGGATAATTCAGAAGCTGAATTAAAAATAATATTTAAAGATTGTGATATTTGGACAAACGGAAAAGCGGACAGAAGAAAAATTGCCGGTATAGTATTTAGCGATAAAAACAAGCTACTGCAACTGGAAGCACTTATACATCCGAAAGTAAAAACTGAACTTCTTGCAATTTTTGAAATGTCAACTCAATCAAAAATATTTGTATCTGTTCCACAACTTTTTGAAGCAGGTTTTGAAAATATGTTTGATAAAATTATTTGCATAACTGCACCGCAAAATATTAGACTTGAGCGATTGATGAGAAGAAATGGTGTATCTGAGCAAGATGCCAAAATAAGAATTGCTTCACAGCTTCCCGACAAAGTCAAAGCCTCAAGGTCGAATTATGTGATTTGTAATGACCGTTCAAAGGAAGATTTTGAGAAAGATATATTGAAAGTTTTAGCTAATATTTGTTAGACAGCCTACGAGCTTTATACATTTCAAACAACGATATGGCAAAAAAGATTCCGAATAACAATAAGTAGGAATTATTGCTGTAAATAAGTGTTCCGTTAATATTTGTCGGTTCAAATATATTCAAAATAAACCCTGTCAACGTTCCTAAAATCCCAACCATCATAAAAAAACAAAAATTCATTATACTTACAGCTGTGGTGGATACCATTTTTTTATTTGTTAAGTACAATACCGGTACCAATAATGATGTTAAACTTGCATTGCCGGCGAGAATACAAAATAGTATTCCGATAAGAGAGCTCTTTATATCAAAGAAAATTAGTATACAAACTGTTAACATTATTGATGCTGTAATTACAGATGCAATTTTTAGGAAGCGGACTCTTTTATTGTGGCAGATTTTGCACAGGGATGCATTAATAATGTTAAATGAAGCTGCAACTATTGCCATCATTGAAAGTATAAACGCAGCCCTTGTAGCTGTGATATTACAAAAATCTTCCAAAAATTTTTTGCCTATAATGGTTTGTATCACATAAGAAAGTCCAAAGTTGCAACATGCGAAACTAAACAAATTTCTGTTATGTCTTTTGTGCAAAACTAATCTAAAAGGTAATGTCCTTAGTTTGACGGATTTATTGATAGGCGGAAGTTTGTATTTAGCGGTAAATATAACAAATATAAATAACAAAATTGCAAGAATAATACCTATTCCCAATAAAATTTCTTTCCAAGTCATTGTTTTCATCAATAAAACAAAAGGCATTCCTGCAAAAATGCCGCCGGCATAACCAATAAAAAGCATTATTGAAATTGCTATGCCATAGTTTTTGTCTGAAAATAAATTTTTTAATTCTTTTATAATACTAAGATAAAAAGTTCCGGCACCGACTCCGATAAGTCCTCTTGCAACGTACATAATAACAAGATTTGTTGCAATTGGGAAAAGAATGCAGCCTGATACCAACAGAATGGATCCGACTGACATAACCCTTATTCCTCCGTAACGGTCTACCAAAACACCGACAATTAATTGGCTAAAGGCATATATATACATAAAAACTGAACCGAGAGCAGTAATATATGGTGCATTTACATTAAGTTCCCGAACTAATATATCGAAAATTGTTCCCGGGACTGCTATTCGTTGGAAATTTGCAACAAAATACATAATAAGTGCGATTAAAATTAAAATCCAAAGTATAATATTTTTTTTATTATACATTTCTAACCTCTCAACAATTAGTAAATTACTCTCAAAATAGCTTAGTGTCAAATTTAAAGCAAAAAAAAGAGATTCTGGCGAATCTCTTAATGTAATCCGTTAACATCACTGCTAACAGATTCCTCGTGTTTTCAGAGAGAGAGAGTATATTATCCTCGTGTTTTAAACTTTTTCCTATCCTTATGTATCCCTAATCCCCAGCTCGCTTAACTTAGCAGTGCCTCTAAGAGCTTTGCATTTTTGTCAGCTAAACCGTTTCTTCTTCTTTGATTCTTTGTAATATAAGCTCGAAGAGCTTCTCTAATCAATTCTGAGCGTGATCTGCTTTCTTCGTCAGCGACTTCATCAATTTTGCCAAGAAAACTTTCCGGCATTGAAATAAGAACTCTTGCCATAATTTGCTCCTTTATATTAATTTGTATCCCTTTTGTTATCCTGTATATATATAAAGTATTTTTTCTGTAATAAATTGCTTATAGTTTTATAAATATTAAGAAATATTAAGAAAGACGATATCCGAGGATTTCTTAATATGTCCATATTTATTGGTTTACAAACACTTTTGTATTTTACAGGTTTATTGGCTTACAGATATCTTTTCGATAACGCTTTCCGTTGAAGTCGATTTTCTCAACGGCTTGATATGCGTATTTTGTAGCGGTAGCTACTGTTGAAGCAACTGAGCTTAATGCAATAACCGGACCGTTATTTGCTTCAAATTCTAAATATTTATTTTTTATGGCGTTATTATAATATGTTGGAATAATATTGTCATCAATGTTATCAATGCCGGTAATAATATTTTCGGCATTATCAGAGTTTCTGCAATTCAGAACTATTGTTGTAGAATAAAGATTTTTTTGAGGAATGTAGTCATAGTCATCACTAAAAGAACCTATAATACAAGAATTAAATAATCCATATAAATCCAAATCCAAATTAGCAAGGAGACCGGCGCAATCATAATCTTGCATAAAATGGGTATATCCCAATATTTTGATATGTTCGTCTGAAGTAAGAACTCCGTCTATGCCAATAATTCCGGTATAAGGATTGTTTTCGCTTTCTAAATATTGCAATGTAGGATAAATAACTTTATTCATTATGTATTTTTCATTTTGAAAAGATAATTTATAATTAGGCGAGCAGGCTCCCATTCCGCTTGTTAATTGTCCACCGTTACCTTCTAATGAATGTTTATAATTTATAGTTGAACCTAACGGCAAAGCCTTATAACCGTCTGTTATAGCATAAAATGTAAAATACGAACCATCAATATAATCTTCTATAATAATTTTTGAGTTTTTATCTGTATAAATTGCTTCTAAAGTGTTCTTTGCATTATGAAATGATGTAAAGATTAATGCAGGAGTTGTATTTGTTGTTTTAATAACAAATGGGTCAGACAAATTCTTTATGTAATCATTAATCATTGATTGTTTTTCAAAAATGCCGAATCTTGGTGTCGGAATTTTTAATTTGTATAACAGTTTTTTTGCGTAGGCTTTATCAAAAATTAGTTTTGAACCGTTGTTAATTGGTGCAAAAACCGAAAAGCCGTTGTCCATAAGCGTTTTAGGAATATTCGTATTGTACGACATATTTGAAACCGGTATTGTCATATCAATATTATTTTCCATTACATAGTCAATAATTTCGGCACAATTAGTATCTCTGATATCTAAACAGGTCGCAAACTCTCTAATACCGTCATTACCCGGGGCAACAAAAACTTCATTTTTTTCGGAAAGTTTTTTAGCTAAAGCATACTCTTTTGCGGAATTTCCAAGTATAAGTATTTTTTTCTTCATTTTTAGAGTATATCATAAAATCTGAATGAAGTGTTAATTGAAAAATGGTTTTTTGTAGTTTTATTAGCAAATTTTTTTTTTTTTTATTGTTTTTGTAATAATTGACTGACTGAAAAAGGAGAAATTTAATGAATGTAAATGGTGCTGATAATACGAGCTTTAAAGCGTATTTAAAGATCGATCAAAATTTGGTTAATCCAAAAAATTTGCAACGATTAGAACATGTGCAAGAACTATTTAAAAAACAAACGAAACGTTACCCCAATGATGCATTTGTATTTGATAAGCATATCCCATGGTGGACTGTAAGGGATAAATCTGTGGATCGTTTAATGGATGTTTTTAAGATAATCCCTTGTATAACAGATACATTTGACAATCTTTGTGAAAATTTTAATGACAAAGATATTGCAACGTACATGAGTGATGTTTTTAAATGGCATATTTTCGGATATGATAAAATAAAAGAATCCGGTGGTGTCATAAATCGGTTGAATGACAATTTGTTATACGAAGAGGGGATGATTAATGAATTATATGCACCTGCCCCTGAACTTTTGAAAGATTACAAAGCTGATAAGAAAGCCTATAATATTGAGCTACATAAGTTGCGTGATAAACAGGAAGCTGGAGCTCAGGCTTTGTTGGATAAATATTCATCTGATAAGGGTTACTCACTGCTTGATTTTGAGCATGAGCCTATCTTTGATTACAGAGCATAATTATTGAATAATAAATACTAATAAAAACTAACTCAACCTAATTAATGGGTTAGTTTTTTATTTAATTAGTTTATCTTGTTAATTTTTGTTAAATATTTTTTGTTTTTAGGCAAAAACTTGTGCGAATCCGTTTTATAATAAATACAATTAGTGTGGAGGTAATATATGGGTTTAGAAATTAACGGTCAGACCGGAATATATGACGGAGTAATCGCTGACGAGTCAGTCAGATATGGCAGAAATTCAGTTGAAAATCATATAGATTATTTGGAAAAGCCTTTAAAGAAAAGTGCTTATGCTCCTGCTCCGATATTAGATTTTTCCGGCACCGCTAATGCAACTGAGAACAATATTAAAAAGTTAGGTTTGTATATAAAAGATAATGCTAAGTATTTAGATACAATTCCTGAAGAACATTATAAGTACAGGTATATGCCAAAACAAGAAAGCCAAGGAATTATAAATAAAAAAGCTCTTATCGGGGCAGCGTATGAAGAAATGCTTGCAAAAGAAATGAGTGTAAAAGATTTTGAACAAAGATTTCTCATTTCAGATGATATGACTGCAAAACCTATTGATATAAATAATGATGGCAAAATTACAAATAACGAGTATGCTGCAACAATTCTCGCTGCCGATATATATAGTAAAGAAACTCCTGATATAAATGGTGCAGATGGGGTTATAAATTCAAAAGGTTTAAATACCGTTTTGGAATATTCCAGAAAAAGCAGGGCGGAAGCAGCTACCAAGCTGTATTCAGAAATTTTTTCAAGATATAAATTAGATGAAGAATAAGATATTTTTGTAAAAGTTATCAGTTAATTTGAAATGGTATGAAAGACGTGCTATAATGTTTTAGCAGACAGTGAGGTGAGTATTATGGCTAATATTGAACTTAAAACGGAAAGCGGAATTGATTTTTTGCAAATTATGCCTGAGGGTGTTTGCAGTAAATTAATGCAGTTAAAAATAAAGAACGATATAATTATTGATGTTGAATTTATTGGAGGCTGTTCCGGAAATTTAGGCGGAATAAAGTCTTTAATATTGGGACTTAATGTAAATGAGGTTGCTCAAAAACTTATGAATATTCTATGTGGAAGTAAGGGCACCAGTTGTCCTGACCAATTAGCAAAAGGATTGTATTCCTATATAACATCAAAACAGGCAGTGCACAGTTAAAAGGATAATTATGAGATCAATAACCTTGATAATGGGTGATGGTATAGCTCCGGAAATTTCTGAAGCAGTTATGAAAATTGTTGACAATTCCGGATTAAAAATAAACTGGGATATTCAAACTGCAGGTGCAGATTTGATTGAAACAGAAGGCACTCCGCTTCCGAAAAGGGTATTAGAGTCGGTAATAAAAAATAAAATTGCTTTGAAATCTCCGGTTACAACACCAATTGGCAAAGGTTTTCGTTCTGTAAATGTTCAATTAAGAAAAGAGCTTGATTTGTATGCGAATTCACGTCCGTGTTGTAGTTTTCCGAGTATAAAAACCCCATACGATAAGGTTGATATAGTTGTAGTAAGGGAAAATACAGAGGACTTATATGCCGGTATAGAAAGACAAGTGGATGAAAATACGGCTGAAAGTATTAAAATTATTACAAGAGATGCTTCAATAAGGATTGCTGAATTTGCTTTTGATTATGCTGTAAGAAATAATAGAAAAGAAGTTTGTGCTGTAACAAAAGCTAATATTTGTAAGCTCTCTGACGGTTTGTTTTTGAATTGTGCAAGAGAGGTCGCAGATAAGTATTCTGATATCCAATTTAGAGAAATACTTGTGGATAATTGTTGTATGCAGCTTGTGCAAAATCCGAATCAATTTGATGTTCTTTTGTTACCGAATTTGTATGGTGATATAGTTTCTGATTTATGTGCTGGGCTTGTCGGTGGGCTTGGTATCGCTCAGGGAGCTAATATAGGCAAAGATTATGCTGTTTTTGAGCCTGTTCACGGCTCGGCACCGGATATTGCTGGAAAAAATCTTGCTAATCCTACTGCAATGCTCCTTTCGGCAACAGAAATGTTGAATTATATTGGTGAAAAAGAACATGCAATTAGAATTAAAAATGCGATATTAAAGACTTTTGCAGATAATATAAAAACAAAAGATTTGGGCGGACAAAGCTCTTGTTCAGAATTTACTGATGCAATAATAGAAAGATTGTAAGAAATAATTTTTGTTGTATACTGAAATTGTTGCCGATATAGCTCAGTTGGTAGAGCAACTCATTCGTAATGAGTAGGTCGTCGGTTCAAGTCCGACTATCGGCTTTTGTTAAAAAGTTTTTTGCTATTATATAAAGTTTTTAAATTATTATTGAAACGAGTTTGAATATAGATTGAAGTAGTTCTGCTAAGTTGGTATATGTGTAGAGTTTTGTCGTCTCTCTTTTATCTTATCCAACTTAAAAGTGTGAGAGCGACGGAAGATGATTGAATTGAATTAGCGAGATTAATTTTTATTGTTACAAAACTTGAAAAGTTATTGTTGTTCATGTTAAACTATGTATGCACAGGAGGATTTATGCACGAGTATGTTTTTAAAATGAAAAAGGGTGAGATTGAAATTGAGCTTAAATCTGATGATTTGGAGTTTGTAGAAGAACAACTTAACAAATGGAGAGAGGAACTTCTTCAACAAGATTAACGGGTTTTTAAGGGATGTCGATTTATTCATTTATTATAAAAAAGGGGCAATATAGATTAGAACTTAATACGACAGACAAAGAGCTTTTGTCTGCTCAGTTTGAAATGTGGGTAAGAGAAGCAGGTGAGTACAGCAGACAAAAGAAAATAAGAGATTGTAAAAATGTTGTAAATGCTCAAATAAATGCTGAAGAAAAAATTACACAAAAAAATATTGATAAGCATATTAGTGAATTTGAGAAAAACAATATTTCAAGCCAATCTCAATCTCAACATGAAACCAAGCCGGAAAAGAAAATTCCGGAATCGAAGAAAAATTCTGAGGTTGTAGATAAAAGTTTGGACATATTCTATGCTCCGCCTCAAGAAGCGCAAGAGCAAGAATTTGATTCTCAATCTGAAACGGTTTCAGAACATACAAGCACTGGAGTCTTTGATAATATTTTAGAGAAATCCATGTCAAATCCGCAAATGGAATTGTCATTTAAACCGAGTCCGTCTATAAAAAAAGACAACTCTTTCTTGAATTATATAAATAGTCGAAAAATCGAGAAGAAAATAGACTATCTTTTGCTTACTGCATACTATTTCTCTCAATTTGAACAAAAACCACGATTTACACTTAAACAGCTAAATTCAAAATTAATGCAAAATATTGCTGTAATAGTTGATCATAGTGTTTTACAAGAAGCTATTAACAGAGATTATATAGAATGTTTACCTGATTTGACAGGATTAGTCGGTGCAAGTGAATACAGATTGACTGCTTATGGCGAAAAAACTTTACTTGATGCCTAAAAATTCAACTAAGTTTTTTAAAACCTCTTTTGTAAATTCTTCTTTCATTTGAATCCGTTCAATGTTAGGATTTTTAATTACTTTATAAATTTGGAATTTATTTTTGGTATAAATTGCTGAATACATCAATCCTACCGGTTTATCTATGCTTCCTCCTGTCGGCCCAGCTATTCCTGTTGTGGATATGCATATATCTGAGTCAGTTAATTCATGCAAACCTTTTGCCATCTGAAAAGCACATTCTTCACTAACAGCACCGACTGTATCTAAAACTTTTTTATCAACATTTAATAATTTCATTTTTGCATAATTTGAATATGTAACTAAATTAAGTCCTATATAAGCTGAACTTCCGGAAATGTCCGTGAATTTTGAACTTAATAACCCACCTGTGCAGGACTCGGTTGTTGATAGTTTTAATTTGTTATCGATAAGATATTTACTAATTTTATTAAGATTATCCATTAATAAGTAGTCCTCTTCAAAATTATTTTTGAAAGGCCGTCATATAGATTGTGCTTGTACCACACACCTTTGAATGTGCCGTTCGGATTAAAAAGATATTGCGTATCTTTTGATACATAATAAATTGCACTTACCGGCTCTCCATTTGTTCTGTATTGATAAGCATAATAAGGATACTCCGGATATTCTCCTATAATGAAATCAACATATCTGAGTTTACCTAATGCATCATAATAAAATAATTTTTTTGTATCCTTTTTGTCCTGTAAACCGTACATATAAAGATAGGTTTTATTTTTGTAATAAAAGGCAGAAATGTTATAGCCTTTATATTCCTTGTGTCCGGCGGATGCTGCCATATAGTGTTCCTTGTGAAGTTTATCTTTTAGTTTGTCTTTTAAAACTGATTTTAAGTCTTGTTCTTTTGTCATATCTTTAGAAAACATGATGTCATGAATTTCGCTTATAATAGCTTCTTTTTCAACTTGAGTTTTATTAATCCAATCATATTGTATGTCCGCTATATAAATGTCGTTGTAATTCGCATTAGCTGTAAGCTGGGTTAATAAAAAAAACAAACATAAAATTTTTATAAATTTAATCATACATACCTCACAAATGTAGTATACCACATTTTGATAAATTTATTGTATAATTGTTTTATGGTAAGATTGATTAATCATAATAATATAGATAAGGTTACAGATTTAATATGCTCTATGTTTAGAATACAACAGTATTTTACACATATAACAAATGTAGATTATCCTGAGAGTGAGCCTTGTATATATGCCATGTGGCATGCTCATCAATGTTGCATATATGGATTGCCTAACAGAGAAAGAACTAATGTTATGATAAGCAATTCTCTGGATGGACGTTTGATTGCAGATGTCATTCATAAACTTTTTCATATTAAAACTGTAAGAGGGTCAATCGGACATAAAGGAGCTATTCAAGCAACAAAAAAGATGATTGATGCCTTAAAGGATGGGGAATGTGGAGCAATTATGGTAGACGGACCGAGAGGTCCCGTAAAGAAAGTTAAAAAAGGAATAATTAAGATAGCAAAACTTTCAGGTGTACCTATTGTTCCGGTAACTTGGTATTCTAACAATTTTAATTTCGTAAAATTCCCGACTTGGGATAAATTTGAATTTCCGATTTTGGATGTCAGATTAATAAATCTTTACGGAAAACCTATTTATGTAGCACCGGACGGTGATGAAAAAGCTGATGAAAAAGCTCGTATAGAGTTAGAAGCAAGTTTAAATAATTTGGATGGAATAGTTGAACGTAAGTATAATGAAACTTACAGGTTTGGATTATGGAAAGTAAAAAAATAAAACTCCTTGCAATTCAGTTAGGGTCAATTATCGGGAATAAAGAAGAAAATATCGTAAGAGCTGAAAAATTACTTAGGGATAATTTGGAAAAATATGATGCTGATTTTGTATTTTTGCCTGAAGTTTGGACTTGCGGTTGGGATTGCGAGTCATTTATTGATTGCTCTGAAGAAATCCGGTCGGCAAGTTCCGTTTGTATGCTTAAATCTGTTGCAAAAGAATTTTGTACAAACATTATTGGCGGGAGCTTTATTCAAAAAAAATCAGAGGATACTTATGCAAATACTTCTCCGATTATTGACAAAAACGGTAATCTTGTTGGAACTTATGAAAAAAATCATTTGTTCTCATACTATGGATGTAATGAGGGGACTTATATAAAGAGGGGGTTAAATCCTGTAATGGTAAATCTTGATGGAGTAAAATTAGGATTAACAATATGCTATGATATAAGATTTCCTGAAATATACAGGGCTTATCGAAAGTCAGGAGCAGATATACTTGTAAATATGGCTGCTTGGGGTGCTAATAAAAAAATTCCTTGGGATAGTATGACAACTTCAAGAGCTGTTGAAAATCAGACTTATTTTGTAGCACTTACCCAAACAGGAACGCTTAAAGACGGAACTGAAAATCTTGGACATTCAATGATATTGGATTACAACGGAAATATTTTATCGGAAATAAATCAAAGCGAGGGTGGAATTTATGCGGAAATTGATTTGAATGAAATGTATGAATTTCGAGATAAATGCAGGATTTTAGATGATATTAAAGATATATATAAGGTAAAGAAATTATGAAAAAATTAATTATTTTGTTTTTGTTGCTGGTAATCTCTGTAATAAATGTACAGGCTAAAGGTGCTGATAAAGATTTTTCTAAAATTATAAATGATTTTGGAATAAATGCTGATTCAATTACTATATCATTAAGAAATGCACAAAATGGCAGAGAAATATATTCGCTAAACAGTAAAATTCTTATGCCGCCTGCTTCTGTACAGAAAATACTAACTGCACCTGCAATTTATGAAACATTGGGAAGCGATTATAAATTTACAACAAAATTATATACGGATGGTGAAAATTCTTATTTAATAGAGTTGGGAGCTGATCCATATTTGAAAACGTCTGATTTAAAAGCTCTTGTAGAAAAGATGGATGCAAAGACAAAAAAAGTAAGTATTGATGACTCCATTCTTGATTCTATAACCTGGGGTGAGGGTTGGCAGTGGGATGATAATTTGAATACTTTAATGCCAAAATTCGGTTCTTATAACCTTAATAGAAATACTGTAAAATTGACGGTAATTCCGCAAACAAACGGTAAATCTCCTCTAATAATTAATAACAGCAAATATCCTTTGGTTGTTTTTAATAATTTGCAACCTGATAATAAAAATATGATAATAGTTCAAAATGGAGATTTCTCAAACGATAACGTAATAAAATTAACAGGAAATCTCGCAAGACAAGCAACCGTACAAATTCCGGTATTGAATATCAAAACTCTTTTTGAACGAGAATTAAGCGGTGTTTTAGAAGATAATAAACTTTATTTAACAACCGGATTTGAAAATAAAAAAACAGGCAAATCAAATACTTTAATAACAGCCATTGAACACGATATGAGCAATGTTTTAAATGATATTCTTAAAAATAGTGATAATTTTGTAACTGAAACTACATTTAAGTTGGCAGGTAAAAAATATAATGGTGCCGGTTCTGCAAAATCCGGGGTTGAGATGTTCAACAATTATTGCAAAAAACATAAAATCGATTCTTCTGAAATCAATTTAACTGATGGAAGCGGAGTTTCAAAAAATAATTTGGTAAGTTCTGAATTTGTAACAGAATTTTTGTATAAGATTAAAAAAGAAAAAATTGTTGATTATATGGCAAAACCGGGAGAAGGTACTCTTGCACAAAGATTGTTGCCTTTGAACAGTGATTTGAAAGCAAAAACCGGAACTCTCGCGGGTATAAGTTCTATTGCAGGTTATATAACAACTAAGAATGGTAATGAATATACTTTCTGTATAATACAAAATGATGTAAAATTCTTGCCGTCGGATAAAAAAGCGTTGGAAGATTATATTTTACGTGAAGTTTATTTGAATTTTTAAATTAAAATATGTATGACATAATTTCTCAATATACAGAATATTTGGAGTTGGAAAAAGGTCTGTCGATTAATACCATAGATGCATATCGGCGAGATTTGGAAGATTTTGCCGATAAGTTTGATGATATAAAAAATATAGACAGAGTATCTGTGAATCGTTATATAAGAACTTTAAGAGAACGAAATTATGCCGTAACAAGTATAATTAGAAAAATAGCTTCGCTAAGAGGATTTTTTAAATGGACGGTTTCATCAGGAATCCTAAGCACAAATCCAGCATCTACTCTTGAACATCCCAAAGTTCCGATAAGGCTACCAAAAGTAGTTTCTGTCAAAGAAATTGAAGAAATGCTGCACAGTGAGCTTACTTTTTTTGAGAGTTTGATAATAGAACTGTTGTATAGTTGCGGACTCCGTGTCTCTGAGCTTGTTAATTTAAAAAATTCTGATATTGATATTAGTTCAAAATATCTGAGATGTTTCGGAAAAGGCTCAAAAGAAAGAATTGTGCCGATTGGAATTCAAGCAATAGAAAAGATAACGAGTTATTTACCGGAACGTGAGTTTATTTTGAAAAAATTTGACAAAAATACAAAAAGGCTCTTGATAACAGAAAATGGTAGAGAAGTAACAAGACAGGATGTATATAAAATCATACACAGAGTCGGAAAAACTATTCACAAAAATATTTCACCGCATACCCTAAGGCATAGCTTTGCAACTCATCTTTTGGAAAATGGAGCAGACTTGAGGGTTGTGCAAGAACTTTTAGGGCATAGTGATGTTTCAACGACCCAACTATATACCCATGTAAGTAAAAAACGATTAAAAGATGTTTATTTTAAAATTAATGCCGATAAATAAGATAAAATTTTGCAAAACTTACTTAATATTTTGTAAAAATAAGTGTAAATTTTTGTGATTTAGTGTAAAATATAACTATCACAAATTACGTAATTTAAGAAAGGATTTTTCAATGGTGCTGGAAATGCCTTATCCACAGCTTGAAAGAGCTGTAAACCCGACTCATGACATTAAGTTGTTTGCAGGTCGTTCTAACCCTGCTCTTGCTCAAGAGATAGCAGATTATTTGGGAACTACTGTCGGTCCTATGGTTATCAAAAATTTTGCTGATGGCGAAATTTATGTTCAGGTTAAGGAAAGTATTCGCGGAGATGATGTATTTATAGTTCAACCTCTTTGCAATCCTGTAAATGAAAACCTTATGGAATTGCTGATTATGATAGATGCATTCAAACGTGCGAGTGCAAAAACTATTACGGCTGTTATTCCATATTACGGTTATGCAAGACAAGATCGTAAAACATCAGGCAGAGAAGCAATTACTGCAAAATTGGTTGCGGATTTGTTAACAACTGCCGGTGCAACAAGGGTTCTCGCAATGGATTTGCATACAGGTCAAATTCAAGGATTTTTCAATATATTGGTGGATCATATATTTGCAACACCAATTTTGGTAGATTATGTAAAAAGTTTGAACTTAAATTCCGGAGAAATGGTTGCGGTATCACCGGATATGGGAGGCGCAAATAGAACAAGACACTTTGCTAAAAAATTGGATTGCCCGATGGCAATAATTGATAAAAGACGTGATAAACATAATGAAGCTATTGCTGCTCATATTATCGGTGATGTAGAAGGCAAAGTATGTCTTATGTTTGACGATATTATTGATACTGCCGGAACTATTTGTGAGGCAGCTAAACTTTTGAAAAGTAAAGGTGCAAAAGCTGTTTATGTGGGAGCTACGCATCCGGTGTTCTCGGGGCCGGCACGGGAAAGATTACAAGAAGCGCCAATAGAACAGTGCTTTGTAACAAATACTATTCCATGGGAAGACAAAGACTTGCCGTCAAATGTAGTACAATTATCGATAGCACCTCTCTTAGGTCAAGCTATTTCAAGAATACATGATGACGAATCTGTAAGTTCTCTTTTTGGTTTTGAAAAGGAAATGAAAGTATAAGATTATTCAATAAAAGAAACAGCGGCAACGATTTTGTTTGCCGCTATTTTTTGTTAGTTCTCTTGCCAAGAATCCCCGCAATTAATATCCAATTCTAAAGGAACATTTAACGGTTGATTTAATTCCATAGATTTTTTGACCAATTCTTTGATTTTATCTAATTCAGAATTTGGTACTTCAAAAACCAGTTCGTCATGAACTTGCATAATCATTTTTGTTTTCAGACCTTGTTCTTCGATTTTATTTTGAATATCAATCATAGCCATTTTTATTAAATCTGCGGCAGTTCCTTGCAAAGGTTGGTTAATTGCGGCTCTTTGAGCAAATTCTCGTATCTGATAATTTCCGCTTGCAAGTTCTGATGCTAAATATCTCTTTCGTCCGAATATCGTTTCAACATAACCGTATTGATTTACAAAATCTATTTTATTTTTCATATATTCTTTAACTTTTGGATAATGTTCAAAATATTTATCAATAAATTCTTGGGCTTCCTCGTTGGAAATCCCTAAATTTTTAGCCAAACCGTAACGTGATTGCCCGTATACAATTCCGAAATTAACCGCCTTGGCTTTTCTTCTCATATCTTTTGTAACATCTTCGAGTTTTACACCAAAGACTTTTGATGCTGTGATTGTATGTACATCTTCTCCTGAAACAAAGGCTTCTGTAAGATTTTTATCCCCGGAAACATGAGCTAATAATCTTAGTTCAATTTGAGAGTAATCAGCTGAAAGTATTTGGTAATTATCTTTGTCATCAGCACAAAAAGCAGCTCTAATTTTGTTTCCTTCTTCTGTTCTAATCGGAATATTTTGTAAATTCGGATTTGAGGATGACAGTCTTCCTGTTACTGTTAAAGCCTGATTGTAGGTTGTGTGTATTCTTCTGTCCGCCTTGCTTATCAATGTTGGCAAGGAGTCTGTATAAGTGGATTTTAGTTTTGAAAACTTTCTGTGTTGAAGAATGTAATCGCAAATTTCGTATTCTTCTGCGAGTTCTTCCAAAACTTCTGCACTCGTAGAACGGGCTTTTTTCTTCTTTTTAGTTTTTAATTCAAGTTTATCAAACAACACTTCTGCAACTTGTTTGGGTGAGTTGATATTAAAAGACCCGCCGGCAAGTTGAAAAATTAAATCTTCAAGTTCTGCCAATTTTTCTGTCATATAATCGGATAATTCTTTCAAATATTCGGTATTAATCGCGACTCCGTTTTCTTCCATTTTCGCGAGAACCGTTGTTAGCGGGAGTTCTATATCTTGTACAATTTTTGTTTCTTTTTCGTCAAGATTTTTTATCCAAAAATCGTGTAGTTTTAAAATTGTTGCACTCTTGTCGCACAAGTATAATTCAGTATTAACCATATCAGCAGAAATATGGTTAAGGCAGTCTAAGGATTGAGCTTCTATCGTGTTTTTTCTTGCAGGATCTTTAACGTAACTTGCAAGTAATACGTCATAAGCAAGTCCTTTAAGCGTGATACCAAATTTTTTTAGAATATGATAATCTGTTTTTGTATCATATCCGACTTTTTTAATTCTTTCAGAAGAAAAAACTTGTTCTAAATTTTTTAGGTATTCTGCTGAAAAACAGTAATTATTTGATGACGTTGAAATTGCTGTTGTAATCTGATTATCATCCTTTTGTAATAAGCTGAATGCAATGATATCAGAATTTTTAATATCATCCAATGCATTGTTGAGAGAATTTTTATCAACGACAATATATTCTGTTTCTGAGTCTTCAACAGATTCTTTTATTGCTTGAGTAAATAAATTTTGTTGTATATTTTCTTCTTGTTTAGTATTTTGTGCAAATAAGCTCAAATTTTCGATCTGCGGGGTTTTGTCAGCATTAAAAGATGCCAAAATTTTATCTATATTTTTTATAAATGTATAAAATTGCATTCTTCTTAAAAATTCTGATACTTTATCTATTTGAGGCAGAGTAACAGATGCTTTTTTTATATCAAAATTTACATCCACATTCCTTATAATTGTGGCAAGTTCTTTTGATAAAATTGCAATATCTTTTTGAGTACATATTTTTTCCTTTATTGCTTTTTCAGGAATGTTTTCACAATCTTCAAGTAAATCTTCCAAGTGCGGGTACCGCCCTAAAAGTTTTTGAGCGGTCTTTTCTCCGATACCTCTTATTCCAGGAATGTTGTCGGATGTATCTCCTCTCAAACCTTTGTAATCAATGACTTGATTAGGATAAACTCCCAATTTTTCATATACTTTATCCCAATCGTACTCTATAAGTTCTCCTTTTGACGGTATTAGGACTTTTACACTTCCCTCTTTATCGATAAGTTGGAAACTGTCTTGATCTCCTGTCAAAATAAGAGTGTTGTTGCCACTTTCTGAAGCGATTCTTGAAATTGTGCCGATAACATCATCCGCTTCAAATCCTTCTTTTGTGTAGATAGGAATATCAAATGCCTGCAGCCCCTCGACAATAGTTCCTATTTGACATCTCAAGGCGTCTGGCATTGTCTCTCTGTTAGCTTTGTATTCTTCATATCTTTCAACTCTGAAAGTTTGTCTGCCGACATCAAACGCTACGGCAATAAAATCCGGTTTAATTTTTGTAAGTAAGTCGAAAATCGCTTTGAAAAATCCGTAAACTGCCCAAGTAGGTTCATTGTTTCCGTTCTTCATTCCGGTTCGTTCCAGTGCAAAATATTGACGAAAAGCCAATGCGTGTCCGTCTATTAATATCAAAGTTTTTTTATTTCCCATACATAACTCCCTAATAAGTATATATCATATCATAAAATTACCATGAATTCACTATTTATGTGATAGTTTACGAAGTGTTTCTAATTGTAAAATTTGCTTAATAACAACGCAAAAAATATTTTTTTTTGTTTTGATTTGTGTATAATGGAACAAGGAAGAAATAGATAGGCTTTTATGTTAACAAATATCACAACCAAAAATTTTAAAAATCATACAAATGCTGACAGCCAAGCTGTTCAAAAAAATATTAGATTTGAATTAGAAAATTATTTGCATTATATTTTTGAAAAAGAACTGAACTCTCCGAATTCAGTTCTTTTGTCATATAATCCGTTTGTAATTAAAAAAATAGCGGGTTATCTTTCCGGTAAAATAAACTTGCCTGCTTCAATAGGTATAACAGGAGAAACTGCAAGCGGAAAATCTACTATAACAATGGATTTGATTGAAACTATTGAATCATTCGGGATTGAGTTCGGTATCCCTGATATAATAACAAGAATTAATACAGATGATTATTATTATGATCGTTCCGAAATGGTAAAAAAAGCCGGCAGTTTTTCGGAATTTGCGAAAAATTATGACTTAGATAGTCCAGAAGCTCTGGAACTTGAATTGATGAAAACTCACATTGAAGAATTGCTTGCCGGCAAGATCACATATTTACCCAAATATGATATGAGCGGAACGGCTATCAGGCATGATAATTACACACTTGCGAAACCTTCAAAAGTGATAATTTCTGAAGGATTATTTGCTTTAACCGAAAAAGTAAAAGATGCTTTTAGTTTTAAAATTTATGTTGATATTCCGGAAAATATCAAGCGTGAAAGATTTTTTGTCAGAGCTAAGGAGCGTGGCTTAGGTGAATCTGCTAACTTGATTTATGAAAACGCTAATAAGAAAGCGGAAGTTTATGTAAGACCTTGTAAAGAGTATGCTGATATTGTTCTTTCTGGTTATGCGGAAAGAATTAAATACAAAAACTTTATCAATAAAATTATAGCTTTAGTTCAGGAACTTTATTTTTCGGAATAGCGTATGTTAGCTGTTTTATTGGCTCTTGGTGCAAGAATTTTATCAAATTCTTTTTTGAATGTTTTTCAAAAAAAATTGACAATTTTAGGTGAAGCACCGCCTGTAATAAATTTATATACATATTTTGGTTTGATATTGATTTCTTTGATGTCTTGTTCTAACCCTCTTTGTCCTGTGGAGGTTATTCCAAATGCCATTATAATGGGATGTCTGGGTGCGTTGGGAAATTATTACATAATAAAGGCGTTGTCTTGTGGGGAATTATCTTTACTTGCACCGATAAATTCTTATAAACCAGTTGTTGCATTGATTTTTGGCTACTTTATATTAAAAGAAATTCCTTCTGTTATAGAGTTAATTGGGATATTTCTTATTATTGCGGGTACGGTTGTTCTTGTAAACAAAAGACTCGTTTTCAATAAAGCATACTTATATCGATTTTTGGCTTTAATTTTTTCCGGAACTGAAGCAATTTTTATAAAAAAGGTAATTCTCCTGACAGACATTAAATCGGCATTTTTTTATTGGTCATTGGCAGGTTTGATTTTTGCTATGATTATTGCTTTTAAACATAAACGAATAAAAATTTCAAAATCTAATATTCCGTTTCAGATATTTCTGGTCTTATTTGTAGCTTGTATGCAATATTCAACAAATTATGTCTTTTCAAAAATCAATGTAGCGTATGCTCTATCGTTGTTTCAGTTATCCGTAATTCTAAGTGTTTTTTTAGGTGTTAATATTTTTAATGAAAAAGACCTAATTAGGAAAATATTGGCTTCATTGATAATGATTTTAGGCGCTACGATTTTAATTTTTTAATTAATGTTAAGCTTTTTTTTTGAATTTTGTCAATTATTTATTAAGAAATGACTTTATATATATACGGGGAAAAGTTATTTTAAGGATGTTTTTTATGACAATTAATACTGATAATCCAATACGTGAGATTAGGACAACAAGTAAAAGCTGGGGTTGCTATGTCGATATGAAACGTGATGAAGCAAAAGAATATGGTATCTTTACTTTTTTAAATTTTAAAAAAACTGATGAAGATAAAGATGGAGTTCTTTCATATGAAGAAGTGATGAAAAAACGTGAAAAGGGTATTAAGTTTAATCAAAGACTAAGTGCAATTCTTTCCGGTATAGGTTGTGCTAAGTGTTTTTCAGGTATAAAATTAAATTCTCTCAGTACGGAAGCGGTTAAAAAGATATATGGTACAACCCCAAGAATAGCACATTTTAGTAAAATAGTTACGATTATAGTGTATCTTCTATGTGCGATGTCTCTTAAATCAAGTGCATCAGCGATGAAATATGAAAATAATAGATACAAATCAATATATAACGAATATCAACAACTGCAACTTGAAAAAACGGTGTAATGTTACCATTATAAAGCAATAAATCTAATAAATAGTATTAAATTATACTTATAATTAATAAACAAGCAGTTTTGTTATAAACTAAGCTGCTCGTTTTTGTTTTATAAAATTTTTGAAATATAAAGTTAATCACTTTTTTATTTGTGTTTGTTTTGTAGTTTTAGTCTTGAAATATTAACATAACAAAAAGTCATCTTTACAAAACTTAACAAATCGGAACAAAAAAGGCAATTTTTTAAAACTTATATACTTTATATATATGTAAGAGTTATAAAAGTTATAAAGAGAGAAAAATTATGTCAGAAACTTATTCAGCAATCGAAAGAAACAAAAAACCGGCAGGAAGTATTGAAATCCCTGAAGATTATAAATTATTTTATTTAACTAAGAAAGATCGCCAAATGAGATTTAACAATGCAAGTGATCCAATTTACGCTATATTTGAAAAAATGGAAGATCGTCCTCTTTCAAAGATAGCTGTTGATTTCGTAAAAGAATTAAGAGATGATTCAATCAAGTTCATTTCAAAAGTTATAAAATAATTATCAAATGTTTTTTAAGTGTTCAATTTTTAGCTCAGGTTTAAGAGTAATTGAGATTGCATCAATTCTAAATTTTTTATATTGCGAGTGTTCATTAAGATAAAAGAACACTCCTTTTTTAATATTTTGGTATTTTGATTTGGTAATAGCTTCTTGCGGAAGTCCGCAAATCAATGACGAGCGAGTTTTGACTTCGCAAAAGACAAGAGTATTTTTGTCAAAAGCAAGAATATCTATTTCGCAAAATCTTGAGAAGCGAAGATTTCGTTCAATAATTTTGTAACCGTTATCGGATAAGTATTTGCAAGCTAAATCTTCTCCATATTTTCCTATGCTGACATTGTTCATAGAAGTTATTCTAACATAATTTTGGAATTTTTTCTCAAATAAACAAGTGTAAATTGCAGATTTATGAGTTTAAAAATAGCCGATTAGCTTGTCAACAAATATTGTTATTTCATTTTTGTCAATTTTGTATTATAATTTACGTCAAGATATTATTACTAAATTTAATGGAAGCATTCGGCTTTCGAGTAGCCGAAGAAAGAAGGAAAAATGGTACCGGAAACAAAAAGTTTTCAGTTGGAAATCGGTGGAAAAACAGTAACTGTTGAAACAGGAAAGTATGCTAAATCCACCAACGGCAGTGTAACTGTCAGATGCGGTGATACAATGCTTTTTGTGCATTGTTGCGTAAGTAAAGAACCAAGAGTCGGAATAGACTTCTTCCCTTTACTAATTGATTATGAAGAAAGAATGTCCTCTATCGGACGTATTCCTGGTGGATACAATCGCTCAGAAGGTAAAGCAAGTGATAAGGCTATCCTTATTTCACGTTTAATTGACAGACCTATCAGACCGTTGTTCCCTAAAGGATACAGAAATGATATCCAAATTGTAGCTCAATTGTTCAGTTATGATCAAGAAAATCAACCTGATACATTGGCTATGTTAGGTGCTTCTTGTGCATTAATGCTATCAGGCGCACCTTTTGAAGGTCCTATTGGTGCAGTAAGAGTGTCAAAAGATGAAAACGGAAATATGATTGCTAACCCAACACATGCACAAGCAGATAAGTCTGATTTGGATATTGTCGTTGCAGGTACACATGATTCAGTAATTATGGTTGAAGCAGGTTGTAAATTTGTTACAGAAGACGACATTATGAATGCTGTAGAATTCGCACAAGTTGAAATCAGAAAACAATGTGAAGCACAACTTAAGTTTGCTCAAGATTGTGGTGTTGTTAAAGAAGAATTTGTTAACCCTTATGACACAACTGAGTTGAAAAATATCATTAATGAAGTTGCTCACGATATGATTTTTGATGCATACCATAACTTTGACAGAGAATATAGACAAAACAAATTAGAAGAAGCTAAAAAGCTCGTAAAAGAAAGAGTTGAAGCACTTCCTGAAGATTATTATATAAGACAAATTATTGAAGAAACGGGCATTGACTTTGTTGCAGAAGAATTTAAAAATGCAGAAAAGAAAATTATGCGTGCAATGATTTTAGATGAAGGTGTAAGAGCTGATGGCAGAAAACCAACCGAAGTAAGACCTATTTGGTGTGAGGTTGGCGTTATTCCAAGGGCTCATGGTTCAGCTGTATTTACAAGAGGTCAAACGCAAATTCTTTCTGTTGCAACTCTTGCCGGACCGGCAATGAAACAAGAACTCGACGGTGTTGATCCGGAAACTGAAAAAACATACATGCACAAGTATATCTTCCCTGGATTTTCAGTAGGTGAAGTCAAAGCATTAAGAGGTCCGGGCAGACGTGAAGTTGGTCATGGTAATTTGGCAGAAAGAGCAAACGTTCCTGCTTTGCCAAGCCAAGAAGAGTTTGGTTATACAATTCGTGTAACATCAGATGTTTTAGAATCAAACGGTTCTACATCAATGGGTTCAACTTGCGGATCTTCAATGGCATTGATGAATGCAGGAGTTCCTGTTAAATGTATGATTGGTGGTGTTGCAATGGGTATGATTACTGAAGAAGGCAAAGAACCTGTTGTATTAACCGATATTCAAGGTATTGAAGACTTCCTTGGTGATATGGACTTTAAGGTTACAGGTAATGATGACGGAATTACGGCACTTCAAATGGATATGAAAGCTAAAGGTATTGCTAATGATACATTAAGGCGTGCTTTAGCTCAAGCTAAAGAAGGAAGATTACATATTTTAGGTGAAATGCGAAAGGTTATAACAGAACCTGCGAAACAATTATCACCATTTGCACCAAGCATTTCAACGATGACAATTCCTGTTGAGGATATCGGGACTGTTATTGGACCGGGAGGAAAACAAATCAGGGCAATTATAGATGCATCAGGTGCCGAAATTGATATTCAGGATAACGGTATTGTTACAATTACATCTAACGATCAAGAAGGTGCCGCAATTGCTAAAAAGATGATTAACGATTTAACATTTAAACCGGAAGTAGGCATGGTTATAAAAGGTAAAGTTGTAAGAATTATACCGATTGGTGCTTTTGTTGAATTAGGTGGCGGTAAAGACGGAATGGTTCATATTTCTCAAATCTGCCAAGAAAGAATTGAAACAATAGAACCTCATGTTAATATAGGCGACGAAGTTATTGTTAAAGTAATAAAGATCGATGACAAAGGCAGAATTAATTTAACGATAAAAGGTGTAACAGAGGAAGATAAAGCTAAGATTCAATAAAATCTTGAAAAAAAATCCCGCTTTTACAGCGGGATTTTTTTTATTGTTTAATTTCTTTGGCTTGATTGAATTCGTTTTCACTTACCTTTTGGATGTATGCTTTTTTTGCAATATCCAAGTTGTAAATCTTGTTACATTCAGCTACCGCATCTTTATAACTCTTTTCAAATTCGGCATTTTTATTGTCATCAATTTTAAAATATAAAGACCCTTCTTTTTCGTTCACTCTCGGAGTAGCAACACTCATTCCATATCCCATCATAACGGTATACATTAAAATATCCGTTAATGCATTTTTTTCTTTTTCGTCCTTTATTGTATCAACCTTAGGCGCAGTTAATTTGTAAATCCCCCTAAAAGCCATCGGTTGTGGGTTTGAACATGCTCCTACGTTAAAATTCATAAATCTACCTCCTTATATGTTATTACATTGTCATATAAGTTTGTTGAAGATAGAAAATTGACTATTTAGGTAAATTTATTTACAAAAATTAACAAATATGTAAAATTTTGTAACAGTTATATGAATTTGATTAAAGTTTTTTGGGAATGTGTCGTTATAAAAATGCATGATAGGCCTAAGGGAAGTAAAATGGATATTAAACAATTTTTAAATAAACTTTCATCATGTACACAAATTGATTTTTCCGGCAGAGAGTTTGAAATGAAATTGCTTGCACAAAAATATGATAAGAATCAAAATTCGGTATTTGAGAAAGATGAACTTCAGGATATCAGTAGTGATATTAGTGTTTTTATGAACGCAGAAGGTAATCCTGACGAAATGAACGACAAAGAGATGAGTTATTTTTATCAGTCATTATTAAATAAAAATGTAACACAAATTGCCGGTAATCTTGGAACTATGACAACTTCAGCAGAATCATTATTATATAAGTTGATTGGAATTGGGGTGCAAAATAAAAAAGATATTATTCAGAAATATTTGGATGAAATCGGTAATAAAAGGGAATTTAGTGAAAGTGAAATGGAACAATTATTAACACTGGATAATGAAGCCTTGGAACGTGCAGGGAAATATTTATTTTATGTTGATGACAGGAAAGAACAGCTACCAACAGTTGGTATCTGCGATTTGGCAAAGTTAAACGAAAAAGAACTGGAAAAAATTAAAAAATTTATGTATATAGAAGGCAGGGGTGATTTTCAGCTGGAAGCTTATGAGCTTCAAAAAATTGTTAGCTTGAATGATGAGCAATATGAATGGCTGTGTAAGTATATTGATAAATTCAGTAATATTCCCGGTACTAATTTGACAAATATTGCAAAAATACATTCAAAAGCATTAAGTAATTTTTTGGCTAAACATTCAAAATTTTACTTATCGTCATATCATCTTAGAGTTGTGAATAAAGATGGTGTCATTACATTCTGTGATAACGGTGTTTTTTATACCTTTGATAAAATGGGGCAGATAGAGGAGAAAAAAGTAGAGTCACTTGATAATAAAACGGAAACAAAATGGATAGGCAAAATATCCGATCTTTCAGTTGTTACAGTTTATAATAAAAGACTTAATGTAAAACAGAAGATTTTCGAAGGAAAAGCGAAAGATTCCAATAGGACTGTAATATTAAAAGAGGAATTGTTCTATTATGATAACAATGGATCGGTTATCAAAACCGTTACCGCAGTACGAGATTTAGATACCGGAAATATGAACGTAACGGAAACCGATATGAATGGGGAACAAACCCTAATTCAATGGCAGAGTGTTGATCCGAATACGGGTGCAGAGATTACTGAACGGCATTTTACTTCTCCGGAAGGTGTAAAGACTGATTATTATGTGGAAGAAAGTGATAAGTTAAAGATTACGGATTACAAAATTACGGACAAAGACGGAAAAGAGCTTATTAATGTACACCAAACTTTTGAAAGAGTGTCTGATAATAAGTTTATATCTTCAATAAATACAACCGGAAATCCTAAAGATACGCAAATCTATGAAATTGAATATACAGAAGATAATAAAATTAGAATACATGACAAAAAGAATAATAAAATGACAGTTATTAATTTAAGTGATCATTTTGATGATGAAGAAGTACTGCAAAAAATGCTCCCGACGATAAAGCAATTACCAGGACAAGTACTTTTAGAGTTTTTGGAGAAACCTATTAAATTTGTTTATAATAAAGATATATTGGAAAATGCAAATTGGAATTCAGCAGATGCAATATTAACAGTAGGTAATTTTAGAAACACAGAAGAATTACTTGCTGCTATTACTCACGAATTAGGACATTGTTTGGACGGCATGCCTGAAAACGGGGAAAGAAAAATTTCTAACCATGATGAGATAGTTGATATTTACAGGAAAGAGTTAAAACAATTTTTAAAATCAACAACAACAGAACAACAAAATCATATTGATTATTTTATAAATGAAAACGGAGGAATGAGGTTTTTTGATCCGAAGTTTGAAAGAGTTGCAGAAACACATTCTCTATTATATTCAACGGATATGGCGTTACTTAATATACGCAGATTATACTTTGCCCAATACTTTCCACGTACTATAGCTGCAATTACGAAAGTTCTTCTTGAAGAAGAAGGTGTAAAATCATAGGTTTATTTTAAAATTTACTTATAAACTTTTCAAGCAAGAATGTATGGAAAGAAGTATATTGAAAGATAAGACGTAGTACTTGCAACCTAAGGACTTAAATTAAAAAACTAATAACGCTTGTCATTAAATCAGTCAAATATTAAAAACTTTTTACCGTAATATTTAACTTCAAGTTCTTCTGCCATTTTTTTGAATTCCGGAGTATTATATTCTTTCGGCAATTTAATGTGCATATTACCATTTTTAACCAGCTCCAAAAAACGTGTTGAGCTGGATGCTTTACCATTTATATTGAATGCTGTTATACCCTTTTCATAGTTGTACCAATTCCGAATTCTCTCATTCAAAACATCTCTAACCATTGATTCATCCAATGAAATTTCGTTTAATGGTAAGTCATCATAAAAAATTCGACTTGCTTTGATCTTGTTAGGAGGAGTGCTTAGACGTCGGATTGCATTTTCATAAATATTTTTGACTTCTTTATCCGTCATATTGTTTTCACAACCTATTTCCTTAAAACTTTTTCCTTTAAAAAATTCCGATAAAACTTTAGATTCTTTATATGATAATAAATCCTTAGAAGAATAAACTATTTCTTTTGCTTTTTGAAAAAAAGTTTGTTCATCTATTCTGTATGAAGCTAATCGTAATTCTTCAAGAGGAGTCAATTCTCCAACAGTCTTACGTCCAAATGTAATAAGTGTGTCAGCCGTAGGTTTCGTTTCGTTCATTGTTTTGGATAATGCTTTTACCGGATATTCTCCTTCCGGTTTAATTGTTTCCAGTTTTTCCAAAAATTTGAGATACAAATCTTGTGCATAGTCAGTCGAACTGATTTTGCCTCCTGATTTAGCAGCAGCTGTGGCAGCTTGGCGTTCTATTTGCGAGGCAAAAAGACTTATCATCTTCGCTTTTAGTTCTTGTGTCGGTGCCTTTGTATATTGCCTGAATAATTGTCCAAATCTTTCTACGGCTTTAGCTGAAAGTTTTACTACCATTTAATATCCCCATTTTCGATATCCACATATATTTATAAGAAGTATTTTTAGTATAAAAAATTGCTATATAAATATTTTTTTATTACAAAACGTAATAGTCATGCGATTATAAGTATATTGAAAGATTAGTAAGATAAATAAAATTAAATGATAAAATAACGCAAAATTAACAATGTCATCTATGACTCTATAAATAGCAGATTTAAAAATAAATAGGGTTAGTAATCGAAGCATGAAAATTCTAAATTGTAAATTTTCAAACAAAGTTTATACCGGAATTTATAAAATGTAGCTGTTTAAATCAGAATTCACCAATGCTCTAACGGCTTTTATAGTAAGGCTTCTGTTTTTACATATTTTGCTGATTTCGCGACAACTCCGTAACAGACCATTGTAAGTCGTGTGTTCAATGCCAACATAGTTTTATATGAATCAGAATTCATATTCATTGCATCTAACATATCGTCTGCTTGAACTTTTGATACCAACGCCATCGAATCATGGTTATCAACTTTTTCTTGTGCATATTTTTCAACTAATAATTTGTCGATAAAATCTCTTGCTCCAACTGCCATAAAACTCTCCTTATAACTATTCTGTTGTATATCTTATGTATATATAAAGTATTTAAATTATAAAAAATTGCCTTTTTATTCACGTTTTGTTAAGTTTTGTAAATACAAATAATAAAAATGTAAGTTATTGTTATATTTTTTAATAATTTTTTTTAATAAAAATTATCGAAACGCTATTAATGCAAACCGTATAACGTTGCTTCGACTTTCTTATGCGGTGCCGTGAATTTTTGCATTGAATCCAAAAGTTCCGCACTTGTATTAGCTTCTGATAAATTCCCGCCTGTTACATTTGCAGTACATTTTAGTTGTGCTAAATCGGCTTCATCTCCTACATTAAAGGCGATTACGTCTATGCTTATGTCTTTTCGCTCTTTAATTAATGATATTGTATATTCACAAGGGCTTTCATCACAATTTTCACCACCGTCTGTCAGTAATATAATATGTTTTTTTTCGTTGTTATTACGAAAATCTTTATTTACGGCTTGCTTTAGAGAATATGTTATTGGTGTCATTCCCCTCGGATGAAGTTTTTCAATGGAATGTAAAATTTTTGAAGAATTGTCTTCTGCCAACGGAACAAGAAGTTCGGAACTTCTGCAAGCGTTGTATGCAAACATATTACAGGTATGACCGTAAACTCTTATTCCGGTTTTTGTATCTTTAGAAATTTGAGGTAATATAACGGTTAAGGCTCGTTTAACCTGATCGACTTTTGTTTTGTGATTTAAAAATTCCCCCATGCTGTTCGAAAAATCCACTACAAATAATAAATTTTCGCTATCATTATTGTAAGTATAATTGTTTGGATTATAAACTTCGTAAGCAAAAACAGGTAAAATAACAAGTGATAATAAATAAATTAAAAATTTGTGCATATTAAATATTTAAGACCGTAGTTGACAAATTTGTATTGCCTGATTGACGAATTATTATACTTGCAATATTATTTTGGTATTATGAATTACAATTTTAAACAAGCTGAGTATGCTCTTAGAGATGAATTTGATAAAATTGACGAAATACGGGATTACAATCAAAGAAAAGTTTTAAAGGCTTTTTATGATAATCGGGTTGCTCCGGAACATTTTTATACTGTATCTGGCTACGGGCATGACGATTTAGGCAGGGAAGTGTTAGACAAAACTTTTGCACAAGTATTTTGTGCCGAAAGAGCTATTGTAAGGATACATTTTGCATCTGGTACGCATACTTTAGCTTGTGCATTGTTCGGTAATCTTAAAGCTGGGGATAAATTACTCTCTGTTGCAGGTACTCCTTATGATACAATGCTTGAAGTGATTGGTACTGCCGGTGATGATGAAACAAAACGTGCTTCTCTAATTGGGAATGGAGTTTTGTATGATGAAATACCTTTAATAAACGGAATTGACGTTGATTATAGCGCTCTCGAAAAATCCGTCGATTTCAATACTACAATGGTTTTGATTCAGCGTTCAAAAGGGTATTCAACAAGAAAATCCTTAACTGTTGATGAGATTGAAAAAATATGTAAAATTGTAAAATCAAAAAATCCGAATTGTATTTGTTTTGTGGATAATTGTTATGGTGAGTTTGTTGACAAACGTGAACCTCTTGAGGTAGGTGCGGATTTAATGGCAGGCTCACTTATTAAAAATCCGGGCGGAGGAATTGTAGAAGCGGGTGGTTATATTGCAGGAAAAGAATTGTATGTTGAACGTTCTGCAAACAGGCTTACTGCTCCCGGTATTGGTTCTGAAGGTGGTGCAATGTTTAATCAGCACCGATTAATTTTTCAAGGCTTATTTATGGCACCGTCTGTTGTATCAGAAGCTCTTAAAGGAGCTGTTTTAGCCGCAAAAGTTTTTGAGGATACCGGATTTAATTCAAGTCCTAAATATAACGAAAAAAGGGCGGATATTATTCAAAATATAATTTTTGGAAAAGCTGAGCACTTGGAAAACTTTTGCAAAACAATACAGGCACTTTCACCGGTAAATGGGTATGTAACACCAGTGCCGGAGAATATTCCGGGGTATGAAGATAAAGTTATTATGGCAGGCGGTACGTTTATAGAAGGTTCTACAATAGAGCTTTCAGCAGATGGTCCTATTCGTCCGCCTTATGCTGCATATATGCAAGGCGGACTTAATTACGCTCATATTAAGATTTGTCTTGAAGAAATGATTAAAAAACTTTAATATGCCCGAGTCGGGTATTTTAATTATTGCTTTAACGTAATATATTCTTTGTTAGAGTTATGTAAGGAGTTTTATTATGAAGAAAAATTTTATTATTATCTTAGCTATTTTATTTCTACCTTTGTTTTTATACGGCGTATTGAGCAAAAACAGAATGCCGGCCTCTTTGCCGAGCATAGCTACAAACGGACCTGAAATTATTAAATTTTCTTCTCCTATGTGCTATGAATGTCAAGAATTAGAAAAAATCTTTGATGAAGTTTATCCGAATTATTCAAGCAAAGTTAATTTGACGAAAATAGATGTTACGAATAGAGATAAAAGCACGCAACAGCTTATTAAAGAATATAATGTAACTTTGGTTCCGACCTGTATATTCAAAGATGCAAACGGTAATATTCTCAGAAAAACAGAAGGAGCAATACAGCCTAAAATATTAGAAAATTATATAAAGGAACAAATTAATGGATAATTTATCGACTTTCTTGTCCAATCCTTTACAATCGTGGTACATATTGTTAGGAATATCTTTTTTAGGCGGCTTCTTTGCCTCTGTTTCACCTTGCTCTTTAACAATGTTACCTTTAATAATTGGATATATAGGCGGATATTCTGAAGAAACCCCAATAAAAACTTTTGCGCAGTTGTCATTTTTTATATTGGGGACGGCGATTGTTTTTACAATCTTAGGCGGTCTTTGCGCAATTAGCGGAAATGTATTTTCGTCAGCTTTTGGGCAATATTTTACTCTTTTTATAGCGTCGGTACTGTTGATATTGGGTTTGAAAATATTTGATGTGTTGGATTTTGAAGTTCCGACAATTATAAAATCTATGCCGGTAAACAATCACCGTTCAATATTTGTTTATCCTACAATATTAGGTATAACTTTTGCATTAGCGGGAACGCCATGTTCGACGCCGATATTAGCAGGCATTATGGCGTTTGCAACTATCGGAAAGAATATAGCACTTGCAATTCTTATGTTATTTATGTTTTCAATCGGTCAGGGTTTAATTCTTCTTGTTGCCGGCTTATGTACATCAACTCTTAAAAATCTAAAATCTGTTGCTAAATATACGGATATATTGGTAAAATTTAGCGGAATGCTTCTAATAATCGTGGCTTGTCTTTTTTATTGGAAAGTATTTTCTCCGCTAATCGGATAAATTTCTTTCAATGATTTCGCAAGCGGTTTTTATAAAATATTCACAAGGTCTTGTTTTGTAAAAATCCTCAGTTCTCTTTGTCGGTTCCGGTGATGATTGAGGACTTTCCAACTTCAAAAGTTCCCGACAAATGATTGTTCCGTATTCATTCTTAAATTCTTTAGCCATAGATTGAATTAACGAATAAAGTTTGGCTTTTGTAATATCATCAACTGCAGAGGTTCCTTTTGCCAAACCTGCAATTGCAAACATAGCTGTAACCGCACCGCAAACTTCCCGTAGTCTGCCCATTCCTCCGCCAAAAGATGAAGATAATTTAAGGGCTGTTTTTTCGTCTATTCCGAACATCGGCGCATAAACCGCAAAAACAGCTTGTGAACAATTATATCCTTGTTTAAAATATTCAACGGATTTTTCAATATTATTCATGTTTATATTTTATACCAAAAATAATAAAATTATTCCGCGATATTTTAATTAAGATGGAAGAACGTTATATAAGAAGAAAATTTCCAAGAAGTACACAATGTTGAAAAAAGTAACTGTTTTGTCATTTAAAAGTTTTTTGCAAATTTTTAATTACGGCATTGGGAACTTTTGTTGGAGTTTATAGTGCGTTATACTTGTTTACTGCTATGCTTCGACCACCGATGAGGCGTCTTATGATGTCATATGGCAAAACGATGCCACGGGCTTGTTGTAAAAAGTATTATTTTAGCAAAGGTTTTATACTAAAACATTTTGACAAAAAATGATGTCGGTAGATTTTGAAGTAAAAGTACTAATTAGGGTTAATATCAATAAGTAATAAGCAATAAGTTAAAATATATGCAGGAAAGGAAAATCTTTTTAGCATATTTTTATGAAAAAAATTTAAAATAAATTTAGCTGTGGAGTTTCAACTGTTAAATTATCATATGTGGATTGTTTTTTCCCCGATAAGTTTTTGGAGAAATCTTTTTGCAATTTGTTCATCAATTCAGCGGACCTGTCGATTACGTCAATCGGAAGTCCTGCCATTTTGGCAACCTGTATGCCATAACTCTTACTTGCGCCACCTTCAACAATTTTACGCAAAAATTCTATTTCACCATTTTGTTCGGAAACGGTTATTCTGTAATTTTTTATTTGAGGCATTGTCTTAGACATTACATTTAATTCGTGATAATGTGTTGCAAATATGCATCTTGCTTTTATTTTTGTTGCAATATATTCCGCAACCGACCAGGCAATGGCAACTCCGTCATACGTACTTGTTCCTCTGCCGATTTCATCTATTAAAATAAAACTTTTTTCGGTGGCTCTGTTTAGTATATAAGCTGTTTCTGTCATTTCTACCATAAAGGTTGATTTACCTGTTGTTAAATCATCACTTGCACCGACTCTGGTAAAAATTTTATCAACAATCCCTATTTTTGCTGACTCAGCAGGAACAAAAGAACCGATTTGCGCTAATAGTACAATCAGTGCATTTTGCCGCATATAAGTTGATTTACCTGCCATATTTGGTCCTGTAAGTATCATAAATTGAGTTTTCTCAGTGCTTCCTGCCGATAAAACCAAATCGTTTGAAACGTATTCACCTAATGGTAAAATCTTTTCAAGGACAGGATGCCTGCCGTTTTTGATATCAAAATCATTGCTGTCATCTATTTTCGGGCAAACATAATTTTGCTCTATTGCAATTGATGCAAAAGAACAAAAAACATCTAATTCAGCAACGCATTTAGATATTTCACGAATTATGCCAACAAACTCTTTTGAATATTCTTTGAAATCGGAAAATAGTTTGTATTCCATATCGTTCGTTTTTATTTGTGCAGTTAAAACTTCATCTTCATGCTTTTTGAGGGTATCAGTAATAAATCTTTCCGCTCCTGTTAAAGTTTGGCGACGAATGTAATCATCAGGAATTTTATCAAGGTGAGAATTTGTTACTTCAATAAAGAAACCAAAAACCTTGTTATATCCGACTTTTAGCGTATTAATACCCGTTTTTTGACGTTCATTTTCCTCAAATTCTCTTAGCCAATTTTCACCATTTTGCATAAGATCACGCAAATAGTCCAAATTGGTATTCACACCATCTTTTATGACTCCGCCCTCTTTAATAGTCATTGGCGGATTATCATTGATGGTTCTTTGGATTAGGTCTGCGTATTCCACAACGTTTGATAAACTGTCTTCTATGGAGTTAAACATATTAATTCCTACTGATTTGACGGAATTAACCAAATTAGGCAAAACCATAAGCGAAGTTTTTAGGCTTACAAAGTCTCGAGGAGTAGCTGAAGCATTGCTCATTCTTGAAGAAAGTCTTTGTATATCGTAAATATCGTGCAAAATTTCTTTAATTTCATACCTTTCCGAAGAATTTTCAACAAGTTTTTTTACAATTTCCTGTCGCTCGATAATTTTTTGTTTATTTTTAAGTGGTTGAGAAATCCAAGATTTCAGTAATCTTGCCCCCATGCTTGTCGTTGTTTTATCAATAGCCCATAGCAAAGAGCCGTATTTATTCTTTTCTCTCAAAGTTTCAGTTAATTCAAGATTTTTTCTTGTGTTCAAATCAAGTGAAACATATTCGGAAAGCTCGTAAAGTTCAATTCTTTCAAATTTAGGGAATCTGTCTTTCATATTTTCCCATATATACGCCAAAACACCGGCAGCAGCTCTGTATGCAAGTGAATTATTTTTATAATCAATAGCTTCCAAGTTCGAAAGTTTAAAAACACTTTTTAAATTGTTTTGAGCAAAATTATCTTCAAAAACTTTTGTCGGAACTTTTGTACAATTATAAAGACTTGTTATTTCATTAGGTAAATCGACAGTTTCCTCCGGAACAATCTGAAACGGTTCTAATTTTAATTTTTTAGCAGGAGCAACAATTTCTGCCGGTCTTATTCTTGCAAGTTCGGTTAAAACAGTTTCGTACGAAAGCTCAGCTGCTTTAAATTCCCCTGTTGAAATATCTGTATAGGCAAAGCCCCAATTACCCTTATCTTCAATTAATGCACAAGTATAATTGTTGCTTGACTGATTTAAAAACTCACTTTCAACTAAAGTGCCGGCTGTAATAATACGAACAACACCTCTGTCTACAATGCCTTTTGCTTGTTTCGGATCTTCTAATTGTTCGCATACGGCTATTTTATATCCTTTTGCAACAAGTTTTTCCAAGTAGGAGTCTACCGCTTTAACCGGAATACCTGCCAAAGGAATACGTCCAATTTTGCCGGCATCCCGTCCGGTAAGAGTAATTTGAAGTTCTCTTGAAAGTAACTCGGCATCTTCAAAAAAAGTTTCATAAAAATCGCCAAGTCTATATAATAGAATCGTTCCTAAATTTTCTTTCTTAATTTTGAGGTACTGACGCATAACTTCTGTGGTATCTTCAAGTACAACATCAGCACTGTTTATATGATTGATTTCAGTTTTTGTCATAGTTATAATTGTACATAATACAAACGAGAGGTGCAAGTTATGTTTAGAATTATAAAAATTACGCTTAATGCCTTTTTATTAGTTCTTGCAATCATAGGTTTTAATGCTATTGGCGGAGAAAAATATGTTGAAATGGCAAAAACTCAAATCGGGAATTTTATTCAGCAAAGGATTTCAAATAATACAAAGAGTTTGGGCGATTTTTCAAATTTGCATGAAGAATTTCAGATTGATAATACAATAAATGTATTAGGATACAAAGGTCTCATAGCAGAGCATAAAGTTTCAGGTCAAAAACTTTGTATAATTGACTCCGGAGAAAAATCGCTCCTTACAAAATCTGATATACAAGGAAATAATATAGAAACACAACTTCAAGATTTGGCATCAAAATTCAAATATCAAGCCATTTCTTTTAAAGAAATAAAAGTTACTAGCAAGGGAAACCTATCAATTTATGGTCAAACCGTTCCTTATGCAAAGTTTGAGGCAAAATCTAACAGATTTCCGGTTTCCGATTTGGCAGGAATTGTTGCTGTCGTTCAAACTTCTGACGGTTCAAACAAAATAGCGTTGGCAATCTGTGATAAGAAAAAATATTCACAACTAATTACGGATGAATTTTTTAAAAATGTTAAGGAAAGCTAATTTATATTAAGTGAAAGAGATTAAAAAATGATTAAGAAGTTAATTATAATAGTCATATGTATAGTTTTCGGGTCATCAATCCAGTCTGTTGCTTCAACAGATAAACTTTCTGAGGACTATTTAAAAAGTCATAAGCATTTTTCAATAATGAATCCTGTTGCAGAATCAGTTGCATCCGGTGTTATAAAATCTGCAATTAAGAGAGAAGCGAAAGGTAAATATAAGGTTAAACTTTCGGGTTATACTCTCAATAGTTTGAAAAACGGAGTTTTTAAATCGTTATTAATAGAAGGTAAGGAAATTGATGCCGCCGGAATTGAAATCCCTTATGCCAAAATAACAACTGTAACAGATTATAACAGAATTGATTATTCACATGATCCGGTTACATTTTTGTCAGATATCGTATTGGATTATAATATTCATTTATCCGAAAATACGCTTAATCAGGCACTTAGTACAAAAGATTACAAAGAGTTAATTGATAAAGTAAATGGCATATCATATCCTTTGGTGATTGTAAAAAAGGTTAGTGTTAGTATTAAAAATAATAGAGTTAAATTATCAATTGCATATAACTTCCCGTTAAAACCGGCTTCTTCAGATAAAATATATTCTTTTTCAAGCGGAGTAAATGTTTATAACGGAAAACTAAGACTTTCACCAAATCATGGAAATTCGGTAAAAAGTACTATGGCTTCAAGCGTAATGAATATAATTAATATGCTTGATCCTCTTGTATTTACAACAAATTTACTTGAAGAAAAGAAATGTAACGGGAAAGTTGAGAATGTTAAAATAGTAGACAACATTATACAAATTAATGGTAGAATATATATAGAGGCGGACCAAAAATTGCAATAAATTTGGAAAGGTTGAAAAAGTGAATTTTGCACAAAAATTAGGATTATTTGTTCTTGTATTACTTTCAATTGCGTTAATGTATTTTTCATTTAACGGAAATGAATTTAAAATGCCTGATTTTGGTATTCGAAATATAAAAAATAATCCGGTAGATGTTACGGAAGAAAATGCTCAGGCTACGCAAAATCAGGGGCAACAAGAATCGGTACATGCTTCAAAAATTGTTACAATATATCTTGTTGATAAGTCAGGGAAAATACGCTCAGTAAACAGAACTTGTGATATTGCAACACAAAAATCGTGCTATGAATATGCGATAAAAGAATTGGTTAAAGCACCGACAAAATGGGAAAAATCTCATGGATTTACATCTGAAATTCCATCCGGTACAAAGATTTTATCAATCAGGGAAGCTAAAAATAACATTATGATAGATGTTTCCTCTGATTTTGAGTCCGGAGGAGGTGCTGAAAGCACATATATCAGAATAAAACAATTAATAAAAACGGTAAACTCAAATTCTAAACTGCCAACTTATTTGTATATTGACGGAAAACAAGCAAATGTAATTGGTGGTGAAGGCATTATGGTTAAACAACCATTGAACGGAGCATCTTTAGATGAGTGAAGAAAAAGATTTGGAATATTATTTGAATTTGGACTGGACTCTTATTGAGGGAACAGATTTAGATTTCAACGGTGAGCCTTATCACTATATTGAAATTAAGGAAATTCCAAGTTTTGCGTTTTGTGCAAAGACAAGAGAAAGGGCACTTGAAAATTATAAAAAGCAATTAAGATTGTCTTTGATGTTGATGTTGGAGGATGGTGAACATATTGTTGAGCCAGGGGAAGAAACTGAAGACGACATAGATTGGGAAAGTATATGTCCGTAAATGAAATTTCACAAATATATATAACAACGATGACGGCAGATGATATTGCCGGCATAATAGAGATTGAAAAAGAGGCCTATGGTGAACATCATTGGTCAAAGTCGGCTTTTTATGACGAGTTGAACAACGATATTGCAAAGTACTATTGTGTAAAAACTCCTAATGGGGAACTTGTTGCCTATGCAGGAACTTGGAACATTATTGACGAAACGCACATAACAACAATTGCAGTAAAACCGCAATATCAGCGAAAATATATAGGTGAAGCTCTTTTGGTAGAAATTCTTAAAAATTGCTATCAGGATGGCATTAAATATCTGACACTTGAAGTTAGGGTGTCCAATACTCCTGCAATTAATCTTTATAAAAAATACGGCTTTAATTCTTTGGGAACAAGAAAAGGTTATTATCAGGATAATAACGAAGATGCATTGATTATGTGGACAGAGAATATTTTTTACGATAAATTTAAAGTAACTTTTGAAAAAAATTATGAGAGAATAAATAAGTTAATTGAGGTTAAATGAAACCTAACATTTCAAAAAAAATTAATACATTTAAATATAAAGGCGAGCCGATAAAGATGACACTGGGAACATTATTGTTAATGTGTTTTTGTATTCTTTTGCTGATAATGGCGACCTTTACTCAAATATCGCTGACACATCCGTATATTTCGTTGAATATATTTATGAATGACGATAGCAATATAAGTACATCCTTTATAAAAGTTTATAAATATGTACCACAAATACCGGTTGTATTTTTTATAATAGCTCTATTAGGAAGAAAATTTGGTATAATAACAATTTTAGGCTATATTTTATTAGGGATGTTTTTCCCGATATTTGCATTAGGTGGCGGTATTTCGTATTTGTTTGAATTCGGTTTTGGTTATATTTTAGCATTTATACCGTCTGTTTTTCTTACCGGAACTTTATTAAAAATAAAAACTGATTTTTTGAGAATTGTTTTAATGGGAGTTTTGGGGGTCTTGTCAATTCATATTTTAGGAACGCTCTATATGCTTTTTATTACAACTTTACGTCATACTCCGTCGGAAATAATTTTGGGTTGGATTTCAGCACAAAGCGGTGCCAAAATATTCTATGATATGATTTTTTCTATTATGGCTCTGTATATAGGGCGTTGGAGCAAAAGACTTCTCTGGTTGGCTTTATGCTAAATTTCGTTGAAGTCTCCAGCATTCATAATATAAGGCATTTTTCCTAAGTTTCTTATAGAACGTTCAAATTCATCAAGCTCTGTCTTAATTGCATCAAAAGTATTGTAATGCATTGGAACAACACATGTAACATCCAACCACTCAGAAGCTGTAATGGCATGTTCTACATCCATCGTATATTGTCCACCAATTGGAAGCATTGCAATATCAGGAGAATAAATTTCACCTATTGTTTTCATTTCTTGATTTAGGCAAGTATCACCGGCATGATAAATTGTTTTTCCCTCAATTTTAAAAACATAGCCACAAGGACAACCTGCATAATCTCCGTTTGGAAGTGAGCTTGTGTGATATGCTGGAACAGCAATAGCTTTTCCCCATTCATAATCTAACCATGCTCCAAGTCCGATTGCATTTACAGTTGCATTTTGTGATGAACAATAGTTCGCTAATTCAAATATAGCCGTAATCCTTGCTCCTGTCCTCTTTGAAATTTCTATTGCATTACCCAAATGGTCGGAATGGCCATGAGTTACGAATACATCTGTAACTCCTGAAATATTATAATCCGGTGAACAAATCAAGAACGGATCGATAAGAATTTTTTTATTATCTATTTTTATTTCAAAAGCACTATGACCTAAATATGTAATTTTCATAACACAAGCTCCTTTCTTTACATTAAAGTTTTTGTTTTATCCATTAGTTTACGCAATCTTTTATAATCTTTTCCCCAGCTTTGCATTGCATCAATAACGGGACGTAAAGTATATCCTATATCTGTAAGGTAATATTCAATCTTTATGAGCTCGATTCCTTCTTCTTCGCGAACAACTAATCCGTCTTTTTCCATTTCTCTGAGACAATTTATTAAAACTTTAGCAGTACAACCAAGTCTTTTCTTTAACTCGCCAAAACGCATCTCTTTTCGTAATAGTTCTTTAACTATGAGTAATTTCCACTTTGCGCCTACCAGTTTCAGTAATACTTCTACGGGGTTTGATGATAATTTGGTATAATCCATACTATGCATCTCCGTTGTTTTTTTCTGCAAAAGCCCATAATTCCATTAATTTCTCTTTTATTCCGTATCTACCGAACCATTTAATAACAAGTCTTTCTTCGTATCCGAGACCGCCGTTAAGTTTGTTGAAATTATTTAAATTAAACGTAGCTTCTGAAATTGATATCCTTATTGTAATATGCGGGTTAGGATTTTTCGTGGGACTCATTGTCAGTCTAATATTATTATATTTTGCAAAAGAAGTAGTTTTTACATTGTGAGCATCAGATTGTTCTTGTATCATAAATGTTTTTAAGACGTCTTCCATTTCGTTGAATGTAGTCATAGTATAAACCTTTTTCATCTCTTAGTTACTTTAGTATATCATATTTTAAATTTTGTGTATAATATAAATAGCGGAGGCGAAGTATGCTTGTTGTAATGAATGCAAATGCAACTGAGCAAGAAATTGCAAAAGTTGTTCAATCGATTGAGGCAAAAGGTTTTGAAGCCAGAATTTCTAAAGGTGAAATAAAAACGGTTATTTCCGCAATCGGAAGCAAACAAACTGACAAACGTGATTTTGAACTGTTGCCGGGGGTAACAGAAGTTATCCAGCTCACAACAAATTACAAGTTGACAACGAGGTCTTTTCAAAGCACGGATACAATAGTTGAAGTCAACGGGATTAAATTTGGAGATAAGTATGCAGGATTGATTGCAGGTCCTTGTGCGGTAGAAACTTATGAACAGGTTGATTCAACTGCCGAAGCCTTAGAAAAATCTAATGTTAAAATTTTAAGAGGCGGAGCTTTTAAGCCAAGAACAAGTCCTTACGCTTTTCAAGGTATTGGTGAGGACGGTTTAAAAATCCTAAGAAGTGTTGCTGATAACCATAAGATGGCTGTTGCTTCTGAAATTATTGACATTTCTCAAATTGAGATGTTTGAAAAATATGTTGATATTTTTCAAGTCGGTGCAAGAAATATGCAAAATTTCAACCTCTTGAAATGTTTAGGGACTACTCATAAACCTATAATACTCAAAAGAGGAATGTCCTCTACTTATGAAGAACTTTTAATGTCAGCAGAATATATTATGGCAGGCGGAAACTCTCAAATAATACTTTGCGAAAGAGGAATTCGTACATTTGAAACATATACGAGGAATACACTTGATTTAGCTGCGATTCCTGTAATTAAGAAGATAAGCCATTTGCCTATTATTGTTGACCCATCACATGGAACAGGATTGAGAGATAAGGTAGAACCAATGTCAAAAGCTGCTATTGCATGCGGTTGTGACGGATTAATAATTGAAGTTCATTCAAATCCTGATTGTGCCCTATGTGATGGTGCTCAGTCTTTGTATCCAGAACAGTATCACAAACTTTATACGGATATAAAATCCATAGCACCTATTATCGGTAAAGAGATATTATAAAATTTTGGCTTAACTATTAACGTGTAATGTTTAGTTATGTAAACAAATTAAGAAAAATATGTTATTTTTGTTACATTTCTTAATAAAATGTTTTAAAAAAGGCAATTTTTTTTAAACTAAATACTTTATATATACATAAGATATAAATAAAGTTAAAAGAAAGAGATGACTATGACAAATACTCCAAATAGGCATTTGCGAATTGTTACAAATGAAGATTTATTACAAAAACAAAATGAGACAGAGATTGTTCCTGATAAAAACAACCTATCGACTAATTCGATAGGGTATTCTACGAACCCAATGTATGAAAAACTGTTAAGTTATAAATATCGAAGTCAGAAAAAACGGCTGACTGTTGAAGATCTGTTAAAGTGGTGAAATATTGATATTATTCTCAAATCGCATTACGATATAAACGTAAGGAAGCGATAAATGTATCAAATTAAAAGCCGTATATATTTGTATTTTGATAAAACTCAAAAGAGTGCAGTATGTAACTATTTAAGAGCTTTGGTGAAACAAAATCTTAAATTAAATTGTGAGCAAATCACTGATAAATTTATTGAGGATGAAAAATATTACCTAAAATTGAATGTTTCAAGGTTTCCTTATATCTCTGAATTTATTGAAAACAGTGAGTTTTTAAACGATACGAAAGCATATGTGTCAGAGTGTTTGAAATACTATTTGTATAAAGAAAGTCAAAAACCTTTTGTAGAAGCTCAAAAAGAATTCGAAAAGAAAAAACGGAAATTTTTACAAGAAGTTAAAATGTCAAAAGAATTGCCTACAAAAAAGCAATTATATTATTATGAAAAACTTTGTAAAAGATACGATATAGAACAAAAAGATACGGAAAATTTATCCAAGTTGGATCTAAGAGATGAAATAGAAAGAATATTAAATGACCATGAAAAAAATTGTGAAACTTCTTGTTGATTCAGGAATTGACGAAAATGAGGCAAAATGTGAGGTTAATATATTGGCTGAGCATTTTTGTAATTATACAGCAAATGACTATGTTAGAGGTATACCATTAACTGATGAGCAAATTGATTTAATAAGAAGCAAAGTTGAATACAGAATAAAGAATAAAGTACCTGTGCAGTATATAACCGGTAAGGCGTGGTTTATGGGTGATTATTACAAAGTATCGCCCGATGTTTTAATCCCGAGAGATGAAACGGAATTGTTAGCAAATTTAGCAATAGAGATTGTTCGAAACAATAATTTAAAAAACGTTCTTGATATAGGAACAGGTTCCGGATGCTTGGCATGCTCGATTGCTAAGTATACAGATGCGGTTGTTTTGGGAATTGATATTTCTTCGGATGCACTAAGGGTAGCTTTAGATAATGTATCTACGCTTAATCTTAATAATAGAGCAGTTTTTAGAAAATCGGATTTGTTTAATAAAATTCACGACAATGAAAAATTTGATATTATTGTTTCAAACCCTCCATATATAAGTAAGGATACGCAATTAGAGGAAGAAGTCCTAAAAGAACCTCATATTGCACTTTTTGCAGACGAAAACGGATATGAGTTTTATCGTAAAATAATTCAATCTGCACCGTCCTATCTCAAAAGAGGCGGATATTTAATGTTTGAACTTGGTTTAGGAGAGGCATTAAACGTAAAAAAAATGCTTGAACATGATTTTACGGATATAACAATAAAAAAGGATTTAGCAGGAATTGAGCGTTTAATTTATGCCAAATATCAATAATATCAAGTAAATTAAACCTTTGTATAAAATTTATGAATTCCTCATTTATTGATAAATTATGCTTGCAAATTTGTTTAAATTCTATTAAGATATATGTATAAATATTAAGAATTTAAATTTTTGTAAATAAATGCAATAAAATATAAGGATTTTATTATGGCGGAAAATGAAGAAATAATGGAACCGGTCGAGGGCGATACCAAACAGAAAATTTTGGTAGCTGATGATGAAGCAAGTATAAGAAGAATTTTAGAAACGAGACTTAAAATGGTCGGTTATGATGTTGTAGTCGCTGAAGACGGAGAAGAAGCAGTTGATGTTTTTAATAAAACTAATCCGGATTTAGTTGTTCTTGATGTAATGATGCCAAAGATGGATGGCTACGGTGTTACAAGAGAAATCAGAAGAACTTCAGATATTCCTATTATCATTTTGACTGCACTGGGTGATGTTTCAGAAAGAATTACCGGTCTTGAACTTGGAGCTGATGATTATGTAATTAAACCGTTTAGCCCAAAAGAACTTGAAGCGAGAGTTAAGGCTGTTTTGAGAAGGACTATATCGAAGGATGTAATTATACCTGCCGGAAATGCAAATTCTCAATCTTCAGGTGGCAAGGGTTCCAAAAATGTAATTACAACCGGTTGTATTAAAATTGATACAGCAAGGCGTCAAGTATTTAGAAAAAATGAAAGAATAAGACTTACTGGCATGGAGTTTAGTTTGTTGGAATTGTTGGTTAACAACTCAGGTCAGGCATATTCAAGAAATGAGATTTTGCAGCATGTTTGGTCATATCCTGCTGATCACAGAATTGATACAAGAGTTGTAGATGTTCATATTTCCAGATTGCGTTCAAAATTGGAAGCTGATCCAACCAATCCTGAATTGATACTAACTGCAAGAGGAATAGGGTACATGTTCCAAAGAATTAATTAAAATTGATTTTAATTTATTTATGATAACGAAAAGTGAATCTGTTAAAGGTTCACTTTTTTGTACTATGAATAAAAATGCGAAAACCATTGTCATTACTGAAAAATCTTCATTGTAACAAATTGTTAAAATTTGAAAAAAAATCCTAAAGTTTTAGGAAAAAATGCCGTTACATATAGAGCAGATAGATGTATTTAACGGAAAGGATTAAACGGATATGTTAAAGAAAATGCTAAACCCCACAACGAATACGTTTTATGGAGTTGAATTTATATTAAGGGGGGCTAAAAAACGAAGAACGATTGCAGTTTCTGAAGCCGTTACTATTAATACGGAAACCGGCATCCCTGCTAAGCTGCAAGCTGTAAAATAAACAGTGAGGTCTGACTGGACAAATATGCATAGCTGAGAGTATTTTAAGCGGTTTGTACTTGTACAAACCGCTTAAATAGTATTAAAAAATTAAAATCAGTATTTTAATTAATAGAGATTAATGTGATATTGCTTAATAAAACATCTTGACAAAAACAAAAAGACATCTATAATTATAGCATAAGGAATGTGAGGTGGTGTTATGTCAGCAATAAATGCTTTATGTACTGCATATTATACAGCGATGGCGAACAATGCCGCTATGTCATTTATGGGTGCAAGTAATGCCAGAATCGGTATGTTAAATTATGCCGATAATGTAGGCTCAATTGGAGCTTTAACTGAAAAAGATACTCAGTTGGAGTTACAAATGCTTGCTGATAGTTTACGTTACCGATCTGCAAAGGCTATGTTAAGAAGCCTTAAAGAGCAACAGGAAGAAGAAAATAAAGAAAAACTAAATTATTTTGCTTAATTCTTGCAGAAGTATGATAAGGTTATTTTTGTTAGTGTGTTTTTTGTATGCAGATGAGTTTTCGTGTGTATATTTCTTTTAGAGGTAAAGTATATTCCAAAATATCAATTACGGATGCATTGTTGTTTTTTAGAACTTTTACCGATTCTTGTATTTCTTCATCTGTTTTTACAGATTTGTATGCAATAAAGTAGCCGTTATTTTTTAATTTTGGTAGTGCATATTCGCATATTTTTGCTAAATTTGCAACTGCACGACTAACAACAATATCAAAATCTTTTTGTTGCAAATATTCTGCTCTGTCGCATATAAGATTTAAATTTTTTATTTCGAGAGCTGTTTTTATGTTATTTACTGCATTTATCTTCTTTTTTATGCTGTCAAGACCGATAATATTATATTCAGGGTATTGCAAGGCAATAGGCACACATGGAAATCCTCCTCCACATCCAATATCAAGTATTTTGCAAGGTTTAATATTATATTTTTCAAAAAATAACCTAATTCCCAATGAATCAAAAATATGTTTTTCGTACAAAAGTCTTTCATCATTTTTTGAAATCAAGTTGTACTTTGCATTTTCCTCTAAAAAAACTTTTTTATATTTTTCTATATCAAAATTAATTATCATACTTTTCTTTTATCTTCATAAATTCGTCAGGTTTCATTCGTAATTTCATGTCAGCTATACGCTTTTCAATTTTGTCTAAATTCGTTTGGTTGTCATATGTTTTAGCGATTGAATAGGCCTGATAATATTCTTTTAATGCCTCGTTATATTTTGATGAAATATTATAACAGTAGTCTCCAAATAACAAATGAGCTTCTGTCATGGAGAAATTATCATTTATAAAATCTGCGCTTTGTTTAGCTTCTGTTAAATATTCAAGGGCTTTAGAGGATGAGAGTTTCATGTAAATTTTACCGATATTAACTGCGGTGTAATAAATTCCTTCATAATTATTATTATGTTTTTCAATGCTATATGATTTTATAAAACATGCTAAAGCATCTTCATAATTTTCGGATTCTGCATAGCAGGAAGCCATGTTTGAGTATGCCAGTGAAATGTAGTTGCTGTTACCTATTGCAATACATTTGTTATAATAAGTGTATGCGATCTCAACATTACCATTATCGTCATTTGCTAAGGCATATTTGAAATAAAGTTCTGCAAGTGTTTCTTTTGGAACATTTTCATCTAAAGAATCCAGTGCTTTACTGTAAAACGTATAAGCATCTTCAGGTTTGTTTATTTCAGAATAAATATTTCCAAGTAAAATGCAAGAACTAACAAGAAGAGACGGCGGAGTATTTGGGGAATAGATTATTTGTTTTGCCGTTTCTGTTGCTCTTTCAATTTTATACATTTTATGATACAAATCAGTCATTTCGTAGTATAAATAACTAAGGTTTATGCTTTCTTTATGTTGCTTATAGTAAACTTCAACCAACTCGTAATAATGATATGAGTTTGAGTATTCTCCCACTTTTTTGTATAAGTTTGCAAGTTGAAGTCGAGCTTCAACCAGTGTCGATAAATTAATTCCGTCGGAATCGATAATTTTGTGGTAGCAGTTTATTGCATCTGAATACTTTTTGTTAGCTATAAGTGATTTTGCATTCTCTGTTAAAACTGCGACTGACGGAGTTTTTTCTTCCGTGTAATTTTGTTCTTTTGGGGTTTCAATTTGTACTTCTTCTAATGCAGAAGATATTTCAGTAACTTTTTCATTTTCCAAATCATCAATGCATTGATTATGATATTCAATTTCAGCCCTCAAAGCCTGTCTTGATAATAATATTTCCCGATTGTTAACCGGTTCTTTTAACTGTTTTTCGTATGTTTCAATAATATATTTGTGTAATTTGATTTCGACATTTTGGGGCAGAATAACATCCGTTTTTTGTGCGAAATAATCCTGTAAGTATATAATTTCATTAAACTCAAATACGACAAGGTTAGCTTTAAGGTACTCTATTGTAAACTCGTCATATATTTCTAAAACTGCCAATGCATTTAGGCTGATACCGTGTCTTAGCAGTCGCATAAACCAAAAGAAATTTCTTATTGCTGTTGGAATAAGATTTATGTATGTTGCTCCCAAGTATGAATCTAACGTCATTTCAGACATTTTAAGTTTTTCCAAGAATTCACCAAGGCTAATATTCATAGCTTGAATTATTTTTACAGATAATGCAGTATAGAAATAATAGCCTCTTGAAACCTTGTAAAAGTCTTCAACCTGTCTGTCAGAAGCAGATATACTGTTAGCCTTTATGAATTCGGCAAATATCTCTTTTGAAAAAGCTCTTGTTAAAACTTTTTTGTCGGGATTTAATCCGCCAAATAAATCTGGTTTCATTGATGTTGTTGAAATGATTATTTTAACATTTTCTTCTTTTACTAAACTTTCAATAATCGATAATGCCGAAGTAATATTTTCGTTGCTAATGTTATCAAATGTATGCAAAATAATTATAAAAGGTTTTTTTATAGAAGATATTTGTTTTTGAAATTTTACTCCCAAGGTTGTAAGTTTAGCGTTCAGGCTGACAATTTTTGAAATTGCGTGCTTTTGAATTTCTTCCGTAAAAGCCAATAATATATCGTCATTTACGGTGGACTCTTTGCAATAATATTCTAAAGAAATCACGTCTTTGTTCAGAAATTCGCAAACATAATTTATGAGCTGCCTTTTCCCTGTGCCTATGAAACCGTGAATGTTAAGTATTTTTTCTTTTGAATTAAAAAATTCAAGTATTTTTATAATTTCATTTTTGCAATTCTTTAAAATATGACGGTTAATAGTTGTGGATTCCGGTAATAAATCCGCATCAATATTAAGTGAGTCATTTAAATATTTGTATTCCATACAACGATTTTAAATTATAGTTTCCATTTTTGCAACAAAATAAATTCATTGCCCTAAAGAAAAGAACATTTTTATAATATAATGTATTTGTAAAGGTAGGAATAATAAGGAAGAATTTATGTTATTAGGTGTTAATATAGACCATATAGCTACGTTGAGAAATGCCAGAGGCGGAGTAGAGCCGGATATTATGACAGCTGTCCGCATATGTAAATCTTGTGAAGTAGCATCAATTACAACTCATTTAAGAGAAGACAGACGGCATATTAAAGATGCTGACGTTGAAGCAATAAGAATGTTGCCGAGAGTACGTCTTAATTTAGAAATGGCAATGACTGACGAAATGTTGAATATAGCATTAAAATTGAAGCCGCATGCAGTTTGTATTGTGCCGGAAAAACGCCAAGAACTCACAACTGAGGGTGGATTGGATGTTATTGGGCAATTAGACAGGGCAAAGTTATTTGCGCAAACTTTGGGAGAAAAAGGAATTGAGGTAAGTTTCTTTATAGATCCGGATATTCACCAAATTTCTGCTGTATCAAAAACAAGTGCTCCGTTTATTGAGTTGCATACTGGAAAATATGCAAATACATTTGGTACAGATGAAGAAGCTCAGTCATTTGAATTGTTGAAAGGTGCAGCTATTTTTGCCCAAAACTTTGGAATTAAAGTTAATGCAGGGCATGGACTTAATTATAACAATGTCAGTCGTATGCATGAAATTCCTGATTTAGTTGAGTTAAATATAGGTCATTCAATAATTGCGAGAGCCGTTTTTGTTGGTTTAGAGCAAGCTGTAAAAGAAATGAAAATTTTGTGTGAAAGAAAAAAAGTTTAATTTATGCAAAATCGTAAATCGGAGAAATTATTTATGAAATCAAAAGAAGAAGTTATTGCAGAGATGCAACTTGTTGTAGAACAGATGAAATTGGATGATATAGAAGAAAATCCGGATAGCGAGAATGAATTTTTTACTTGTGATGCCTGCGGTAATACTGCCTGTCTTGCAGGTTCGGTTCAATACGGAAATTATAGACTTTGTAATGATTGTGTCTTACTTGCGGAAGTGGGTTTTGAACTTGGGCAAATAAAAGAAATTGAAGAATTAATTAATGCAATGGAAGACAAAAGGCTTGAAGCGGATTGCGAGTTTTTAAAATCAGAAGAAAAAAGACTGAA
>JAKSUQ010000010.1 GCA_024408855.1 bacterium
GGCGATGGAATCAATAACAACTTATGCCGAAAGAATGGCAAAAGGTTGGCTGGATTCGATTTCCGGAACAGTTCCGCCTGAACCGGATAAAAATCCACCGGCAGAGGGTGCAACTCCACCGGCAGTTGACGAAAACCCACCGACAGTTGACGATAATCCACCTAAAGACACGCCGGTGTCGTGTAATATTCCTGGAGCATTAACTTCGTCAGAAATGAATAGATTAAATACTAAATTTGCTTACCCTTTCCCTCCTAATGGTGGCAGAATAAAACTCGACGAAAATGGGTATATTACTGCAGAATTTGACGAAAACGGAAACAGGACACGTGTAATTCAACGAAATTCGGACGGTAGTGTAGATTTCTACAGGGATTTTGAATATGCCGAAGAAGGAAAAGAGACACGTGAAATAGTTCGAAACGGTGACGGCACGGTATGGCGCTACTATGATCTTGAATACGACGCAAACGGAAAGATGACACGTGAAATAGAGCGAAATGCTGACGGCACGCTATGGGCTTACTATGATTTTGAATACGACGGAAACGGAAAAATGACACGTGAAATAGTTCGATACGCTGACGGCACGGTATATAGCTACTATGATTATGAATACAACGCAGACGGAACCCTGGCAGATTTAATACACCGAAATCCGGACGGTTCAGAATACACAGAAGAATAAAACATATCATAGAACAGGTGCAATTTCATTGTTCTCCCGAATAAATTCAGGAAAATATACCTGTTATCCTGAATAGCCGTGTAATATGGGAAATGGTTTTATCGTCAAGACATAAAATTAAGGCGTATTTCAGGATCTTATCAACTTGTAGTTTTGCTTGATTATGGGTAAGATTCCGAACAATTTGAAAATTAAGTATTCACAGATGTTCATACTGATTTTCTAAATTTTCGGAATGACAGTTGTTTCTTATATTTTTATTATTTAAAAATTATCATGAACAACATTTGGTGCAATTCAATGCACCTGTTTTTTAGTTAATATTTAAAATTCTTCATTTTCATCACGTTTTTTTGAAAATTCAATCGCTTCGGACAGGTTAACTAAACCGTAGTAAACAGCTTTTATTGATGTTTGTAATCTGTTTAGCGTTCCCATTTTTTCGTAGATTGACTCTAAGTGTGCTTTTGAAGTATGAAACGATACACACAATTCGTCTGCAATTTCTTTGTTAGAAAAACCACGAACTAATAATCGTAATACATTCATTTCTTGTTTGGTAAGGTTAAAGTTTTTTGTATCAAAATCTTTTTCCATTACGTTTTTTTTAACTTGAAAAATTTCTTTGTTTTCAGTCATTCCAACTATCTCCATACTATGTATTAATTTGTTATATTAATCATATTTCTATTTTAACTCCTATTTTAATGTTTTATGTTCACATATTTTCCAATTTCAAAACATATAATAAATTTTTGTAATATTTTTGATTATAAAATTTTCCACACCATTTAAAAATGAATAATATTAAAGGTTTTATACCTCAATACATTAAAGACAAATATCTATTGTATTTATTCATATTATTGATGTTGAAACGTAATATTTGAATAGGTAATTCGGCGGATTTGATTATTCATCTGATAGAGAATTGTCTGAAACTTGATTTTTGGTGGTGAAGAAATAATATTCTATGCTTTTTATTTTTACTCTATATCTAATACAGAAAATGCACCAATTGCAGAATAGATTTATTTTACAAAATTTGTTAAAATTACAATATACTTTAGAGATTATTGGGAGAATAATATGTCGATAGATGATACCTTAGTAATGATACTCGCAGGCGGGGAGGGAAGAAGACTTTTTCCGTTGACTCATGATAGAGCTAAACCTGCAGTGCCGTTTGGTGGAAGGTATAGGATTATTGATTTTGTGCTTAACAATTTTATTAATTCCGGTTTTTTTAAAATAAAAGTTTTAACTCAATATAAGTCAGATTCTTTGAATAAGCATATATCAAAAGGATGGAGCTTATCTCCTTTCTTAAATCAGTATGTAGATCTTGTTCCTGCTCAAATGCGTACAGGCGGAAGTTGGTACAAAGGAACTGCCGATGCTGTTTATCAAAATATCTTTCATATTCATGATGAAGACCCTGACTATGTTTGCATTTTTGGTGGTGATCATATCTATAAAATGGATGTTTATCATATGATGAAATTCCATAAAAATATGTCTGCTGATTTAACTATATCAGCAATTCCAATCCCGATTGAACAAGCTAATGAATTCGGAATAATTGAGGTTGATGAAGATTGGAGATTATCAGGATTTGTGGAAAAACCTAAAACAAGACCGAAATCTATTCCTAATAATCCTAATATGTGCATGGCTTCAATGGGAAATTATATTTTTAATAAAAAGGTACTTTTAAATGCTTTAGAAGCAGATGCTTCCAAAAATGAGTCAAATCATGATTTTGGGAAAGATATTATTCCTATGCTTTTGAATCAAGGTAAAAATATTTTTATATATAATTTTGCAGAAAACTATTTTCCAGGAATAACTGAGCGGGAAAAGGGTTATTGGAGAGATGTTGGGAGTATTGATGCATATTGGCAGGCCAATATGGATTTATTGGATTATGAGCCTGAACTCAATTTGTATTCAAAAGATTGGCCAATCAGAACTTTTAATTATAACTATCCACCGGCTAAATTTATTTGGCAAGAAGGGGAAAGAGTCGGAATGGCAACAAATTCTATGGTCTCTGAGGGCTGTATTGTATCCGGTGGAACTATTTCTAAATGTGTTCTTTCACCCGAGGTCAAAATTAACAGCTATGCGAAAGTTACTGATAGTATATTGATGGAAAATGTAAATGTCGGGCGTTATGCTGAAATACGAAAATCAATTATTGATAAAAATGTTAATATTCCGCCGTATACAAAAATTGGATTTAATCGTGATGAAGATATAGTAAGAGGTTTTTATGTTTCTGAAAACGGCATTACAGTAGTGCCAAAAGGCGTAAATATTACTAATGCCAATTAAATGCGGATTTTAAATACATTTATTGTTATCACATTCCTGATGTTCGGGGTTTTCTATCCAAATGATAATCATATTTTGCTGTTTGAGAAAAGGATTTACTGCAATTTTATCGTATTCTCTTATTTTGTTATTCAAAGTATTAAAAAAAGTTGTTAGTTTCATAACTATATAGTAACTTTAAACGAAAACGATAAATTACCGATTAGGATAATTTATCGTTTTCATTTTTAATACTTTTGACTTACTCTTATTACCAGTTACAAAAATCTTCCGAACAAAGATTTTGTTTAAGCTCTTGCATTATGTTTAATCTGGTCATTTCATATGTAATAGGTGTTACGGAAATCATATTGTTTCGGACAGCTGCAATATCTGTTTCAGCATCTGCTGATTCGGTAATCAGTTCCCCTGCCATCCAATAATATACTTTCCCTCTTGGGTCGATTCTTTTTTCATATTCGTCTGTAAACATCCTGCTGCCTAATTCAGTTACTGCAATACCTGCAATGTCATCTCTCTCAAGTCCGGGAACATTTATGTTTAAAATTGTTTTTGGCGGAATTTTATACGTGCTAAGTTTTTCGATCATTTCTGCAATAATTTTTGCAGTTAGTTTAAAATCTTCATATTCTGATTTCATACTCGCCAAGGATGTTGCAATGCTCGGATATCCCATCATCGCACCCTCCATCGCACAGCTGACTGTACCCGAGTATAATATATCAGCACCCAAATTTGGACCATGATTAATTCCGGATATTACTAAATCCGGCTTTTCATCTTCGGAAAGAATTGCATTGATTGCAAGTTTTACACAATCGCCCGGTGTGCCTGTTGTCATCCAGCATCGTTTAGCACCATACTTAGGGTCAACTTCTTCAACTCTAAGCGGAGTGTGTAATGTCAATGAATGACCGGCAGCACTTCTTTCTCTGTCCGGAGCAACAACATAAACATCGTGCTTTGGAGCTAATGCTTCAATAAGAGCATGGATACCGTTAGCTAAAAGTCCGTCATCATTAGAAATAAGTATTTTCATTGAATAAATTCCTCTTTAAACTAAATCACCATACAATTATAGCAGTTTATTTTAAATTGTACAGGGAATATCAAATATTTATAACAAGGTGAGAAGATTTTGTTAATTTTTGTAAAATTTGAAACATTCTTGAAATCGGTTGTTGACTCTGATTTTTGTTTGTTTTATTATTGTTCTTGCTATAGTCGAAAGTAATAGCGGAATTCTTTACGTCATAAGACTTTTAGTCTTTTGATTTGAATTTCAAGGTAGTATTTACTAATATATAAAGGAATTAAAAATGACAGGTACAAGACAAAGAATTAGAGTTTGTTTGAGATCATACGAACACAAATTGGTTGATGTATCGGCTGAGAAAATCGTAGAAACAGCTAAGAGAACAAACGCTAAAGTTGCAGGACCTATTCCTTTACCTACAAAAAGACGTATTTATTGTGTATTGCGTTCACCTCACGTTGATAAAAAATCTCGTGAACATTTTGAGATTAGAACTCATAAACGCATTATTGATATTTACGAACCTACTCAACAAACAACCGAAGAGTTGAGTAGATTGGACTTACCTGCTGGTGTTGATATTGAAGTTAAATTATAATAACTTCGTTCATATCCAAAATTGAAAATTTAATAAGCATTATGCATATAATGTGAACTACAACGTCAGGTAGGACGCGGGGTAAGTAAGATTACCCAAAGGTAAAGTAAAAGGTAGCGCTCGCAAGAAGTAAGGCATAGTTATTTAAACCACTTATGGCGGTTTAAATTATTAATGTCGGAAAGGAAAAATATGACAATAGGTGTAATAGGAAAGAAATTAGGAATGACCCAAATTTTCGATAATGATGGTTTGGCTGTTCCTGTAACCGTTATCAAAGTTGATACAACTGTTGTTACTCAAGTTAAAACTGTTGATACTGACGGTTACAATGCAATCCAAGTCGGTACTATTGAAGCTAAAGAAAAACATTTAACAAAAGCTGAAATCGGACACTTTAAGAAAAATGGATTGAATAATTACAGACACTTACAAGAATTCAGAGTAGATAATCCTTCTGATTATAAAGTAGGTCAAGAAATTGACTTGTCTGTTCTTTCTGATACTGAAAAGGTAGATGTAACAGGTATGTCAATAGGTAAAGGTTTTCAGGGTACTGTAAAAAGATGGAATTTTGGACGTGGACCAATGGCTCATGGTTCAAAAAATCACAGAGAACCAGGCTCAATCGGTGCAGGTACAACTCCTTCTCGTGTAATCAAAGGTAAGAGAATGGCAGGTAACATGGGTAACGAAAGAGTTACGATTACAAAATTGAAATTGGTTAAAATTGATTCTGAAAATGGATTAGTTTTAATTAAAGGATCTGTTCCCGGATGTGAAGGTAGATTGGTAACAATCATTCCTTCAAGAAAAAAATGGAATTGATCGAACACCCTGTGTCGTGTTTACGAAAGTAAATGCCAACATGATGAATAATATGATACCGCTGTTGTGAATTGAACAATGTGATATAAATGAAGCAATCAATGGTTGCAAGGCGGAAAAATAAGAGTAAAACAACCCGCTTCTGCCATATAAAACTCGCAAGAGTAAGGGGTAGACGGAAAGCAAAAGGAAACTTAAAATGGCAAAACAATTATTAAATACAAATGGTGAAGCATTAGGCGAAATCACTTTGGCAAGAGAAGTTTTTGGTGTAGAACCAAATCTTCATGTAATGCATTTGGCATTAAGAAGACAATTAAACAATGCAAGACAAGGTTCAGCTTGTGCAAAGACAAGAGCGGAAGTGTCAGGCGGCGGTAAGAAACCTTGGAAGCAAAAAGGAACAGGTCGTGCCAGAGCCGGTTCAAACCGTTCTCCTTTGTTTGCAGGTGGTGGTGTTATATTTGGACCAAAACCAAGGAGTTATGAAATCGATATGCCTCAAAAAGCAAGAAAATTGGCTCTCAAGTCTGCACTTTCTGCAAGAGAAGAACAGATTGTAGTAGTTAAAGATTTTTCTGCAATTAATGAGCCAAAGACAAAATTGATGGCTGGTATTATAAAATCACTTGAACTAACAGGCAAAATCCTTGTAGTAGCTGATACGTTAGCAGAAGAAAATAAATATTTAAGTTTGGCAGCAGGTAATATTCCGAGTGTTAAGTTGTTGTTACCTTCAAACTTGAACGTAAAAGACTTGTTGGAAGCTGATTTTGTAGTGATGACTGAAAAGGCTGTAAATGATATAACTGAGAGGTTACAATAATGAGTAATACAAGAACAAACAAAGAAAAATTATATGATGTAATTAAAAAGCCGATCATTACTGAAAAATCAATGATGGCAACAACATTAGGAAAGTATACTTTTGAAGTGAATAAAAATGCTACAAAAGTTGAAATAGCACAAGCTGTTGAATTAGCTTTCCCTGGTAGAAAAGTTAAGAAGGTTCAAACAATTTATATGCCTTCTCACGAAAAAAGAATGGGTACCAAATTCGGCAGAACGGATTCTTCTAAAAAAGCAATCGTTACTGTTGAAGGTGATCCAATTGAAGAACTTACAGCTATGTAAGTTAATCCCTATAAGGGACAGGTTAATACTTGAGTAGAAAAAGCTAAAAAGATAGTAATAGGAGAAAATAAAATGGCAACTCGTAAAATTAATCCGACATCTCCGGGACAAAGAGGTATGATAAAGAGTGATTATCAAGAAATCACTACTTCAACTCCTGAAAAATCTTTATTGAAGAAAATAGCAAAAACTTCCGGTAGAAATAATACCGGTCGAATAACTTGTCGTCATAAAGGTGGCGGAGTAAAACAATCTTATCGTATTATCGATTTCAAGAGAGATAAGTTTGGAATTCCTGCAACTGTTAAAACCATTGAATATGATCCGAACAGAAATGTAAGAATCTCATTGGTTTATTATGCAGATGGTGAAAAAAGATATATTTTGACACCGGAAGGTTTAAATGTTGGTGATGTAATCGTAAGTGGTCCGGAAGCTGCAATTCAAACGGGTAATGCGTTACCTTTGGAATTGGTTCCTTTGGGTACTATTGTTCACAACGTTGAATTAATCCCTGGCAGAGGCGGTAAAATGGTTCGTTCTGCAGGTAATTTCGCACAGGTTATGGCAAAAGAAGGTAGCTATATTACCATTAAGTTACCGTCAGGTGAAATGAGGATGGTAAGAAAAGAATGTATGGCTACCATTGGTACTCTCGGCAACTCTGATTTTAAGAACTTGAAAATTGGTAAAGCCGGAAGAAAAAGATATATGGGTGTAAGACCCACTGTTCGTGGTGTTACAATGAACCCTTGCGATCACCCACACGGTGGTGGTGAAGGTAAAACCGGACCGGGCGGACATCCAAAGACACCTTGGGGTAAACCTGCTCTTGGTTATAAGACCAGAAAACAAGGTAAAGCGTCAGATAAACTTATTGTAAGAAGACGTAAAAAATAACTTATAAACTTATAGCAAAAAATAATATTTATAAACATTAATATAAAGGAGAAATTAATGGCACGTTCATTAAAAAAAGGCCCATATGTAGAAGAAGCTCTTCAAAAGAAAATTAGCAAGATGAATGAAAATTCAGAAAAGAAAGTTGTTAAGACTTGGTCAAGAGCATCCATGATTGTTCCTGATATGCTTGGACATACTATTGCAGTTCACAATGGTAAAACCCATGTTCCTGTATATGTAACAGAACAAATGATTGGGCATAAGTTAGGAGAATTTGCACCTACAAGAATGTACAGAGGGCATGCAGGTTCTGACAAAACAGCAAAACGTAGTTAATCTGTACAAAATTTGATTAGAAATAATTAAAAGTAAAAGGAAAATAAAAATGGAAGCTAAATCAAGACAAACAAACATAAAGATGACAGCAAGAAAACTTCGCAGAGTAATCAACGAAGTTAGAGGAAAGGCTGTTAATGAAGCTCTTGACATGTTACGTTTTATGCCTTATTTTGCAGCTAAAATTGTTGAAAAGAATGTAAAAGCTGCAGCAGCTAACGCATTTGAGCAAGGTGGCATAAAAGCGGATGCTTTAAAAGTGTCAGAAATTTATGCAGATGAAAGCGTAACTTATAAAAGAGGTAAACCGAGAGCACAAGGTCGTATTTACAAGAGGCTCAAACGTACATCTCATTTAACAGTAAAAGTTAGCGATGGTGCTAATGCTTAGAGTGAAATAAGTAGTAAGAAATAAAGGTAGAAAAAATGGGACAAAAAACACATCCAACCGGATTTAGAGTAGGCATAATCAGACCTTGGGCAAGTACATGGTATTCAAGGTTTAAAGGATATGCTGAATGTGTCGCAGAAGACGCAAAAATTAGAAAGTTCATCAAAAAGAAATTATATGCAGCAGGTGTTGCAGACATATTAATTGATCGCAAATCTCAAAGTTTAACTGTTACTGTTGTAACTGCTAAGCCGGGTATAGTTGTTGGTAGAGGCGGTCAAGGTATTGATGAATTGAAAGATGAAGTATCAAAATACTTGGGTAAACCGGTTATTATCAATGTAGTCGAAGTAGCAAGAGTTGATTTGAGTGCATTGTTAGTAGCTGAATCTGTTGCTCAACAACTCGAAAAACGTATAGCTTTCAGACGTGCTATGAAGCAAGCTATGCAAAGAACAATGAGAGCAGGTGCTCAAGGTATTAAAATCATGGTATCAGGTCGTTTAGGTGGTGCTGAAATTGCTCGTTCAGAATGGGCAAAGGAAGGTCGTATACCGCTTCAAACTCTTAGAGCTGATGTTGATTACGGTTTTACCGAAGCAGATACAATAATGGGTAAAATCGGTGTTAAAGTTTGGATTTTCAAAGGCAATTTGATGCCGGGTGAAAAAGCTGACTTGAATGTAAAATCAAAGATTTCAAAAGATACAACCGGTGAAAAATTCAACGGTAGACGTGGAAAAAGAAAACCTGTTGAAACAAATTAGTAATTAGGAGAATAGTAATAATGTTAATGCCGAAGAAAACAAAATATCGCAAAATGATGAAAGGTAGAATGAAAGGTACCGAAACAAGAGGTACACAGTTCGAATTCGGTCGTTATGCGCTAAAAGCTTTGGAACCTGGTTGGATTACCAGTCGTCAAATAGAGGCTGCAAGACGTGCAATGACTCGTGAAATCAAACGTGGCGGTAATGTATGGATTAAAATTTTCCCTGATAAACCGATTACGGCGAAACCAGCTGAAACTCGTATGGGTTCCGGTAAGGGAAATGTTGAGTACTGGGTAGCAGTAGTAAAACCAAACAGAATCTTATTTGAACTTGATTATTTTGACAGAGCTGTTGCGGTTAACGCTCTTGAATTAGCAGCTCAAAAGTTGCCAATTAAAGTCAAAATTATTGAGAAAGAAGAAGTATCTGCATAAAAATTAAAGGATAATACAAATGAAATTAAGTGAAATGCGTGAAAAAACAGTTGATGAGTTAAATCAGATTATTATTGATTCTAAAAAGGCACTGTTAGATTCAAGAATTAAACTTTCAATGCACAAACTTGAAAACACTGCCGAAATATCAAAAACAAAAAGGCTGATAGCTCAAGCAAAAACTGTTATTAAAGAAAAAGAAATGGCAAGCAAATAGTAATTTCTATTGCTGACAACCAAGGAGATAAAAGAATATGCCAAAGAAAGAAAAACAAGGTGTTGTAACAAGTAACAAAATGGATAAGACAATCGTAGTTAAGGTTGCTTCTTACAGTCCGCACCCAAAATACAAAAAAATTATTGAATCAAACAAAAACTATATGGCGCATGATGAAAACAATGAGTGCAGCATAGGTGATACGGTCAGAATCGTTGAATCAAGACCGATATCAGGAAACAAAAGATGGACTCTTGATTCAATAGTTGAAAAAGTAAAATAGTTTTGATTTTGTAATCAGAACAAGTCGGATATTTTATTCGATTTAGCAAAGTAAAGTCTATCAGTGTGAATGTACGCAAATTCATGGACGGATAGCAACAATTATAAGGAATAGTAGAAATGATACAACAAGAAACAAGACTCGTAGTAGCAGATAATACAGGTGCAAAAGAACTGTTAGTTATTCGTGTTATGGGTAGCTCTAACAAAAAATTTGCTATGGTTGGTGATGTTGTTGTTGCAACTGTCAAGGATGCAACTCCTAATATGGCTGTAAAGAAATCAGAAGTTGTTAAAGCTGTTATCGTGAGAACAAAACATGATATCAAACGTGCTGATGGTTCAGTTATCAGATTTGATGAAAATGCAGCAGTTATTATTAATAAGGACGGTAACCCTCGTGGTACCCGTGTGTTTGGACCTGTTGCAAGGGAACTTCGTGATAAGAACTTTATGAAAATAGTTTCATTAGCACCGGAAGTTATATAGTAGAAAAGTTGTGATGAAGCTCCAATGCTTCCGCTCACAGTAGTACGGATAAATCCAAAAATTAACGGAGAAAGAAAATGGCAGACAAAAAAAATAGCTTGCATGTAAAGACTGGCGACAGAGTCGTCATAACAGCAGGCAAGGATAAAGGCAAGATTGGTAATATCAAAAAAGCAATTCCTTCAGAAGGAAAAGTCCTTGTTGAGGGTGCAAATATGATTACTAAGGCTACAAAAGCTAATCCGGCATACGGTATTCAAGGCGGTTTAATCAAGAAAGAGGCTGCTTTGGATTCTTCAAATGTAATGATAGTATGCCCAAGCTGTGAAAAGCCGACCAGAATTAAACACGCAATTATTGATGGTAAAAAGGTTCGTGTTTGTAAAAAATGTGGTGAACAATTAGACGCTTAATGTGAAGTGATGTGTAATTGCATTTTTTAATGCAAGTTTTATGCGTTATCTTTGACATTAATACCGTAAGGAAAAGGAAACGAAAAATGACAAAGACAAAAAACTTAAAGGCAAGATACGAAGAAGATGTAAAATCAGCATTGAAAGAAAAATTCGGTTACAAAAATGATATGATGATTCCTCGTATAGAAAAAATTGTTTTAAATATGGGTGTTGGTGAAGCATCTCACAATTCTAAGATTGCAGATACAATACAAGCTCAATTGACGAAAATTGCAGGTCAACATGCAGTTGTAACAAAAGCAAAAAAATCAATCGCTTCTTATAAATTAAGAGAAGGTATGCCGGTTGGTGCAATGGCTACATTGCGTGGCGAAAGAATGTATGATTTCTTGCAAAAGTTGATATGTATTGTATTGCCTCGTATTCGTGACTTCAGAGGGGTATCACCTAAGAGTTTTGACGGAAGAGGAAATTATACGTTAGGTTTGAAAGAACAAGCATTATTTCCGGAAATTACCTATGAAGAAGTTGATTTGGTAAAAGGTATGAATGTATCAATTATCACTTCTGCTAATACTGATGATGAAGCAAGAGAATTGCTGAAATTGTTAGGAATGCCATTCAAAGGTATGAACAAATAAACGTGAATAGGTTTTGACCTAATTTTACATTTTGCTAAATAGTATAATAGAAATATAAAGGAGAACATCATGGCTAAAAAAGCGATGATAAACAAAGAAAAATCAAGAGAAATGTTAGCAGCTAAGGGAAAATACCCGACAGTTAGACTTCATAACAGATGTAGCATTTGCGGTCGTCCTCATGGATTTCACAGGGATTTCGGCTTATGCAGAATTTGTTTAAGGAAAATGGCTCACCAAGGGTTATTACCGGGTGTTACTAAAGCGAGCTGGTAGTATAGTCTGCTTATAAATTTTCGACATGGACATAATTTATAATTGTCCGTACTGTTATTGTAAAAAAAAGAGTACCAAAATGGTTCTCTTTTTTTTGTTGTTGTATTTTTAGTAGTAGAAAACTCTGTGCTTTTATAAAATAGTTTTATTGATTAAGTTTCCTAATAAGTCGTACTGTTCAAATCCTTGGCACTCAATATGGCTGAATTTACCGTCATGATTATAGTATGCAAATTGTGTACCTGAAATTGGATCATTTTCTATTTTATCAATAATTCTTCCACGAATATATCCATTTGAATCACTTTCAGCAATTCTTTCACCGAATTCTGTTTTAATTTTTCGTGTGCAAAGTTTTACATTCCCGTTTCCAAAATAAATTATATTACGAGTTTCATTTCCCATTGTAAAAGTTTCTGAAATGCTCTCAAGCTGGTTGTTTGAATCAAAGTGTACACGCATTCCGTTAGTTTTGTTTCTAAAACATCCCTTACCATGTTCTACCCAAGAACCTTTGTTTTGTTGTAGGTCTGTCACTATTTCGTTTATATTTCTTTTAGGTGATTTAACTGCTAAACCTGTAACGTCTATTTGCTCTTTGATGTATTTAGACGGGATAATTTTTTCAGTAATTTGTTTAACATCTTCTGTAATGTTTTTAGTAAATAATTTTTTGATTTTTGACAGTCCGCCATGTGTAATAAATAGACAACCAACGGCAACGAAAAGAGTAGCTCCGACAAATTTAAGAATTTGAGAAAGAGATATATCTTTGTTATTTTCATAGAATTCGACGGGATAATTTGATGGGGTAGTTGTTTTAGTTGTAATCGAATCCTTTTGGGCGGTAACACTGTTCATCGGAGTGTTGTTATTAGTTTTTGAAGAATCGACAACAGCAATTTGTTCTGGAATTGTTTGCGCTTTATCCTTAGTCATGGTGGTATCAGTAGTTTGAACAACGATTGGTGTTGTCGTATGTTTTTTAATTTCCGGTGCTTGTACAAATCCCGTATCGGCTGGTTGAGTTGCGACTTGATTCGTCAGCGCGTAATCTTTTTTATACCAATCTTTGAAGTAAGAGGCTTTTTGTATCTGGGGTAAAGTGGCGGTATCATTGGAGAGTACTAATGGGGTGTCTGAAATTTTATTAGTTTTATTATTAACAGTTACTCCCATAGCTTTATATAGACGTTGCATTTCTGTTTCACTAAATGTAATTTCTTGACCTTCATAAACAATATAGCTGTTATGAAAACAGTCTTTTTCTTTACAGGTATCGCCTTTAAAGATTGCCTTACTTCGTTCATTTGCAATTGCGTCCAATTCATTAAGCGTGGCTTTCCATTCTTTTGACGTGATTTTTCCACCTGATAAAGTAAACCCGTTTTTTGGATCTTTAACGTAATTACTGAGTGCCTGTGTAATTCCTTCGTTATGTCCTATAACAATCTTAACGTCATTACTCATAATATTCTCCTATCTATAACTTAGTATCCCACTGATTATATAAAGTTAGTTTGTATGAATAAATTGCTTTATAATTTTTAAAGTATGAATATGAATTAGGCAAAATTCTCTATTAACAATGTTTTATTGTATTAACATTTTTTAACAAAAAAAATAAATAGTTCAAATAAAAGTTCAATATTAGTGTTATGAATAATAGCTGATAATAATCTTTTATTTTATATAAAATCATTAATTCGCTTATTCAATTTCTGTTTGTGTTACAATTAATCTATATTTAAGGAGAAATTGATAATGACCGAAACCAAATCAAAAACAGAAGAATTATCGACAGTTTATGATCCGAAAGAAACGGAAGAAAAGATGTATAAATTATGGGAAGATGGCGGATATTTCAGGGCCGATGCTCATTCAAACAAACCGCCGTACACAATTGTAATTCCGCCCCCAAATGTTACAGGTGTATTGCATATGGGACACGCTCTTGACGGGACTTTGCAGGATATTTTAACCAGATATCACAGAATGAGTGGTTATGAGGCTCTATGGATTCCAGGGACAGACCACGCTGGTATTGCAACTCAAGCTGTTGTGGAAAAAGAATTACGAAAAGAAGGACTTTCACGTTTTGATTTAGGTCGTGAAAAATTTTTGGAAAGAACTTGGGAATGGGCAAATGAACACAAATCAGCTATTCTTAATCAGTTTAAACGTTTAGGAGCATCTTTTGACCGTTCAAGGGAAAGATTTACGTTTGATAAAGGGTGTTCAGATGCCGTGAAAGAAGTTTTTGTTACATTGTATAACAAAGGTCTGATTTATAAAGGTGCATATATCGTTAACTGGTGTCCTCGTTGTCAATCGGCGATTTCGGATATTGAAACAGAATACGAAGCAGAACAAGGGCATATGTGGGAAATTTCTTATCCTCTTGTTGGTGAACCTGGGGCTATTATAGTAGATACAACTCGCCCTGAAACAATGTTTGGGGATGTAGCAATCGCAGTTCATCCGAGCGATAAAAAATACTCAGAATTAATTGGCAAAAAAGTATTGGTACCTCTAACGAATAGAGTTATACCTATTATTGCGGATGAATATGTTGATAAATCTTTTGGTACAGGTGCCGTTAAAATTACTCCTGCGCATGATCCTAATGACTATGAAGTTGGTAAACGTCATAGCTTCCAACCAATATGGGTAATAGATGAGGAAGGTAAACTCAAGTCTTGTTCGGAAGTTCCTCCTGAATATCAAGGTTTGGACAGATATGAAGCTCGTAAGAAAATCGTTGATATGCTTAGCTACAAAGGTTTTTTGTTAAGAATAAAAGACCATGAACATAATGTTGGGAAATGTCAAAGGTGTAATACAACAATTGAGCCGTTACTTTCGGAACAATGGTTTGTAAAAATGGAACCATTGGCAAAGGAAGCTATTGCGGCTGTTAAAGACGGAAGAATTAAATTTATACCGGAAAGATGGGAAAAGAATTATTTAGGCTGGATGGAAAATATAAGAGATTGGTGTATATCTCGTCAATTATGGTGGGGACATCAAATTCCGGCTTATTACCACAAAACTACCGGTGAAATGGTCGTAGCTAAAGAAAACCCTGATCCGGAAAATTATGTACAAGATACAGATTGCCTTGATACTTGGTTTTCATCAGGTTTATGGCCATTCTCTACAATGGGATTTCCAAATTCTGAAACTGATGATTTTAAAAAATTCTATCCAACGAGTGTTTTGGTAACAGGATTTGATATTATATTCTTCTGGGTAGCAAGAATGATTACAATGGGATTGGAATTTACGAAAAAAGCTCCATTTGAAACTGTGTACATTCATGGGTTAATTCGTGATGAAAAAGGTCAGAAGATGTCAAAATCAAAAGGTAATACAATAGATCCAGTTAAAATCATTGATAAATATGGTTGTGATGCTTTAAGATTTACTATGACATCTCTTTGTACATACGGTGGTCAAGATATTAAAATTTCAGATGAGAGATTTGAATACGGAAGAAACTTTGCAAACAAATTGTGGAACGCTTCAAGATTTGTACTTATGAACCTTGAGGGAGTTGATAATAAACCTTATGACGAAAGTAAACTCACTCTTGTTGATAAGTGGATTTTGAATCGTTTGAATGAAACGGCGAAAACTGTAAACGAATATATGACGGAATATCGCATCGGTGAAATTGCACATACTCTGTATGACTTTTTCAGGAGTGAATATTGTGATTGGTATGTTGAAATAGCTAAAATTCAACTTCAGGATGAAGAATTGAAAATGAATACACAAAGGGTACTGAGATACCTTTTAGACAGATCTCTAAGATTAATCCATCCTATAATGCCGCATATTACAGAGCAAGTTTGGCAGAGTCTTAAAGAATACGGACTTGGTGAAGAATGTCCTAATGCATTAATTATTGCTGAGTATCCGACATATAGCGACAAACTTTCTTATCCGAAAGAAGCTGAAGAAATGAGTCTTGTATTTGAAACAATTACATCATTGAGAAATGTAAGACAGAGTTTTAATATACCAACTTCTGCTACTGTGGATGCTGAAATTCGTGCTGAGGGCAGAGAACTGGAAATATTTAAGGCTATTGAATCTTATGTTCATAGACTTGCTAAAGTTAATAATATTTCTTATGCTGGAATTGATGTGTCTGTTCCTCCAAAATCGGCAACAGCTGTCGTTTCTGCTTCAAAAATAATTATTCCTTTAGCTGATTTGATTGACCTTGATGCAGAAATCGAACGTCAGAAGAAGAAATTAGAAAAACTAATAAACGAAAAGAATTCTTTATTAGGCAGAATGAAGAACGAAAAGTTTGTTGCTAATGCTCCGAAAGAATTGGTTGAACAAACTAATGCCCGTATAGAAGAAATTTCTGTTAAAGAAAAAGTTATTGAGGATTTAATTAATTCATTAAAATAAAAATCTCAATCTTTTGGTAGAGAAGTTTCATATCTTACTATAATTAAACTTTCTGATAATAAAAGTTATTATAATGATATGGAAATTACTGAATATGAAGATTTTTGTATATATGCACCGCTTAGTTCGAAATTGGACGGACATGAGTGCGAGAGGTTAGTTTTAGAGCTCATTTCTGAAACACGTCCTGTTGCGATTGATTTGTCATATGTAAATGATTGCTCAACGGAATTTATTGTTAGATTGAAGCAACTTGTGAGCATAAAAAACTTCGGGATATTTAATATTCCGTCGGATATATTTGCAATTTTTAATCTCATGGGGTTGGATAAGACTTTTAATCTATATGTTTGCGAGGATGATTGCAAATCTTCCATAAGGCAGTTGGTGAACAGAAAATTCTCTGTAATCTAATTATTTATGATATGTTTCACCTTTCATAATTTTGTAAGCCCTGTATATTTGTTCAATGAGAATAAGTCTTGCAAATTGATGCAAAAAGGTCATTTTTGAAAAACTCAATTTAAAATTTGCTCTTTGCGAAACTATATCAGATAAACCGCAAGAAGAACCTATAACAAAGACGAGTTCATTCATTCCAAGGTTGCTTATTTCATTAATTTTTTTTGAAAAATCTTCTGAGGATAATTGTTTCCCGCCGATTTCCAATGTTATAACATAAGCTCCATCTTTTATGCATGCCAAAATCCGTTCACCCTCTTCTTGTAAAACTTTATCGGTAAGGTTTTCGTCTTTTATTTCTATCGGTATAAGTTCAATTACTTCTATTGGCACATATGGTCCAAGACGTTTTATAAATTCATTAATTCCGTCTTTTAAAAATTTTTCTTTAATTTTTCCGAGTGCGATGATTTTAATTTTCATAATAAAAATTATTGTTCATTATTCATTGCATTATTTTCCTCTTCGTAATCAAATGCTCTTTTGTCATTCACAGCTTTGATTGTTTTTTCGTTTTGAACAGATCCTTTGATATTATCTGTAATATTATTAAAGTTTACATTATTGAAACACCAATAAACTGCAAATGCGATAACTGCAATAATAATTAATCTAAGCATCTTTTACTCTCCTTTTGCCATATATACACTTGTAGACGGAAATGCAAACTCAATTTCTTCGGCTCTGAATTTATGAATAATTTCTCGAATTATTTCACTTTTAACTAATGTAACATCTGCCCAAGTTGTTTTGTCTGTATAAGCAACAAGTCTTACTACTATTGAGCTTGGGGCCATATTGTCAATAAAAGCAATATATCCGTCCTTGATATTATTACTGTTTTGAGCAATTTCTTTCAACAAATCTATTGCTCTATCGATTTTTTCATTGCTTGTTCCGTACTCAATATCAACAGAAAGGTCAATTCTTCTTTGATTTGATTGAGAAATATTTGTAATTTCTTCATTTGAAAGCAAGTTGTTAGGAACATTAATCAAAAATCCGTCAACTGTCCTTATGTTAGTTGAACGCAAATTGATTTTTTCAACAACACCTTCATATCCGTTGAACGAAATATATTCTCCGATTTTGTAAACCTTATCCATTAATAGTCCAAAAGAACCAAAAATGTTGCCGATTGCTTCCTTTGCCGCAAAACCTACGGCTAAACCTGTTATTCCAAATCCTGCAATTAATGAAGAAACATTATAACCAAAGCTTTGTAAAAAACCTGCTAAAAGCATAAATATAACGATTGCTTTAATAATTTTTATCAAAATCGGCATTAAATTTACTAACGGTGAGTCAGGAGTTTTCTTTCTAAGATTACTTTCCAATTTAGCGTGAAATGTGTCTGCTATCTTACAGAATGCATAAATAATTATAATGTTTATTAATACTCCGATAATAAATTTTGAATGAGTAATAAAAAACTTTCCAACTGCTGATAAAATACTTTCCATCTATCCTTTCCTTGTGTTTCTTAATATTTCCAATTCATCCTGAAACGGTGATATTTTTGTTAATTTATCCATTATTGACGGCATATTTTTGATAACGTAATCTACTTCATCTTCTGTTGTAAACCTTGATAATGAAAATCTTATAGAACCATGCAGTGCTGTAAAAGGTATTCCCATTGCTCTTAAAACATGGCTTGGTTCTAACGACCCTGATGTACAAGCACTTCCGGAACTTGCACATATACCCATATCGCTCATGTGTAAGAGAATAAGTTCTCCTTCAACATACTCAAATCCAATATTTGTAGTATTAGGCACCCTGTTTGATATTGGAGAATTTCTTCTTGCATTAAATACATTTTGTAAAATTCCCATTTCCAACTTATCACGTAATCGTTTAACTTCTGTTAATTCATAATCGAGCGAATTAATTGCTAATTCTGCAGCTTTTCCCATTCCGATTATATAAGGCACATTTTCAGTGCCGGCACGCAACCCTTTCTCCTGATGACCGCCTGTAATCAATGGCACAAGTCTTACGGATGGTTTTACATACAAAGCTCCTACTCCTTTGGGAGCATGAAATTTATGACCGGAAACTCCTAAAAAATCAATTTTTGTATTCTTTACATTCATAGGAATTTTCCCTGCTGCCTGTACCGCATCTACATAAAAAAGAGTTTCAGGAGATTTTTCTTTTATTATTTCTCCAATTTCTTCGACAGGATTTATCACTCCGGTTTCATTGTTTGCCCACATTACTGAAACAAGAGCAGTATCTTTTCTTATTTTGGATTTAAGTTCTTCCAAATTTAGATTGCCTTGTGAATCAACTGAAATATAGTCTGTTTCGTAACCACGTTTTTCAAATTCTTTATATGTGTTCAAAACGCATGGATGCTCAATCTTTGTTGTAATAATGTGTTTTTTATTAGTCCCGTAGCAGCTTAAAGCACCTTTGATTGCCATATTTGCCGACTCAGAACCGCAAGAAGTGAAGTATATTTCTTTTTCATTACTTGCTCCGATAAAATCTTTCAATTTTACCCGAGCCTCTCGTATGGCTTTTGCGGGTTTGCTTGCAAAAGCATACATGCTTGATGGATTTGCGTATTCTTCTTTTAAGTACGGAAGCATTTCTTCCAAAACTTTTTCGTCTGTTTTAGTAGTTGCATTATTGTCTAAATAAATCATTTTATACTTGCTCCACAACGATAGCCTGATCAACTGTTTCTTTTAATATTGATTCAACAAAGTTTTTAAGTGTCATTGATGCATTTTTACAACTTCCGCAAACACCTGTGAGTTTAACAAAAACCTTATTCCCATCAATATCAACCAATTCTATATCACCACCGTCTTTTTGTAGTTGTGGGGAAATTTGTTGGTCAATAACTTTATTAATCTTTAATATTTTTTGAGTTTGCGTAAGTTCAACGGATTTTGCTTCTTTTTTCCAGTATGTGTCAATTACATCTTGTATTGCGCTCTTACATCTTCCGCAAGCTCCGCCGGCTTTTGTATAATTAGTAACTTCTTCAACAGTTTTAAGTCCGTTAATTTTAAGGGCTTCCCATATTTGATTTTCAGTAACATTAAAGCAGTTGCAAATAATTTTTTCACCGGAATTACTGTTGTTTGAAAGTTCAAATTCTTTCCATTCATCAGACTCGCTTCCGAAATATTTTTTCAATGCATCTTCCAGTGCTTCTTTACCCATTACTGAGCAATGCATTTTTTCTTGCGGAAGACCATCCAGTTCGTCCGCTATATCTTTATTTGTTATTTTTTTTACTTCATCTAAAGTTTTTCCGATAATCATTTCTGTCAAAATACTTGAAGAAGCTACGGCGGAACCGCAACCGAAAGTCAGGAACTTTGCATCTTTTATGAGGTTTCCATCAAGTTTAATATATAGCTTTAGTGAGTCGCCACAAGCCAATGAACCGGCTTCTCCTATCATATCTGCATCATCAATTTTACCGACATTTCTTGGATTTCTGTAATGATCCAGAACTTTTTCCGAATAATCCCACATATTTTACCTCGTGTAGTTAAATTTTCTTCAATTAAATTTTATTACAAATACAGATTAATGTACATAATATTTTGGACAATTTTGTAAGATAATTTATTGAAGTATTTTGAACGAATAGAATATTTATGACAAAGTACAATTTTGTGATTGGGATTATGCATGTGCTAATTTAAAAAGTATAAAACCAATAAATTACACTAATCGAAAATAAATATGCGTATTGATTTTGGGTGTTTTGAGCGGTAGTTGTCGGTTGGTCGAATTTATGAACAAGTATATATAAAAATATTTTTTGTATTTTTACAAATAAGTCTTGATTGCTTTTAAAGTTTTTGCTGTTCTTTGTAGTACTAACGATAATTATTAACAGTAGGTGAGAAATTTTGTTATGACAGAGTTCTGTGAATTTGGGAAATATGCCTACTTTCTGTTAATTATTTCTCCATTCAAGTACCAAGTTCTTGCTTTAACGATTTTTACATTAATAAATTCTCCGGTAATATCTTCATTATAGGGAATGTGTACAATTTTATTGTTTCTTGTTCTTCCTGTAATTACTTTATTACCATTTTTTCTGATTTCAAAATTTTCTACTAAGACTTCCATCTGACGACCAAGATATTTTTGATTTGATTTTAAGCAACATTCTCTGTTGTGTTCGTTTAATCTTGCGAGTCTGTCTGTTTTAACATCTTCATCTATAAATTTATCAATCCATTTTGCGGCAACAGTTTTTTCTCTTGGCGAATATGCTGCCGTATTAGAATAATCAAGTTCCAATTCTGACATTGCATTAAGCGTATTTTGGAACTGTCCTTCCGTTTCTCCGGGAAAACCTGCGATAAAATCACTTGTAATTGTTACATCCGGTATTCTTGAACGTAAGTGATCACAAATGGTCTTATAGGTTTGGTAATCGTATCTTCTGTTCATTTTTTTTAGAACGTAATCATCTCCTGATTGCATCGGAATATGGAAATATTCGCAAACTTTGTCTAATTCAATAACAGTATCAATCAATTCTTCTGTTATATCTGTCGGATAATTAGTAACAAAACGTATTCTGAAATTTCCGTTTATTGCATTAATCTGTCTCAAAAGCCAAGAAAGATTTTGTCCATCTTTGTCGCCTTTGTAGGAGTCTACATTTTGTCCTAAAAGAGTAATTTCTTTAAAACCCTCGTTCAATGCTTTTTTTATTTCGGATATAATTAATTCCGGTTTTCGTGAGCGTTCACGCCCTCTTGTGTATGGTACAATACAATATGTACAAAAGTTATTACAACCCTCCATTATTGGAACCCAAGCATTAATACTTTTTACACGATTAATTTCAATTTCTGTTTCTTCATAAGGGTTTTCATCAACCGAAACAATGTGAGTTTCCCCGCTTTCTAATCTTTTTATCAAAAACGGTAACTCGTACAATCTTTGTGTACCAAGTAATAAGTCTACATACGGAGCTCTGTGAAAAAATTTTTGGTAATAATTACCACCTTGTTGAGCAACACATCCCGCAAAAACTATTTTAATATTTGGTCTTTTTCTTTTCCATTTTCCCCAGACTCCTATTGCGCTGTATGCTTTGTCTTCGGAAAGTTGTCTGATCGAACATGTATTGACAATTAGTAAATCTGCTTCCTTTGGAATGCTTGTTTGAGAATACCCTAAACGCTCAAGCATTCCATACATTCTTTCGGCATCAGATTTGTTCATCTGACACCCCATAACTTCTATATAAACTTTTTTCATACGATTTTTATCCTTTATATTATCTTATTACAAAAATAGCAAGATGTTAATGCTAAGGATAATGACGGTTGGACTTCCCTTATGATGGCAGCTCGACAAGGATATACTAAATGCTTAAGGCTATTGCTAAATCATCCTGATATTGATGTAAATGCAAAGGACAATGACGGAAACACTGCTTTGAAATATGCTCGCAGTTATCGCTCTATATGCAGAAAGCTGTTAGAAGAGCATGGTGCAACATAAAGCTGTATTATCACCCTTTATAAGCTAAATCCGGATGTCTTGCCGCAAGAGTTTCATCAATTTTCTTTACAGGAGTTGTAAGTGGAGCGTTTAGTGTTGCTTTTGGTTCTGTTTCAATTTCTTTGGCAATTTTCAACATTATTTCAACAAAATCATCCAATACAACTTTGGACTCCGATTCAGTTGGCTCTATCATTATTGCTTCGTGTACAATCAAAGGAAAATATATCGTAGGCGGATGACAATTAAAATCCATGAGCCTTTTGGCAATGTTTAAGGTCGAAGCACCTTGCTGATGCTGTTTTTCGCCTGATAAAACAAATTCGTGCATACAAGGTTCATCAAACGGTAATTCATATACACCTTTCAACTTTTCTTTCAGGTAATTTGCATTTAATACGGCTGTTGCGGAAGCTGATTTTAAATTGTCTCCCATCATAAGTATATAAGCATAAGCTCTTACTAAAACTCCGAAATTGCCGCTATAACTTCTTACTTTTCCTATTGTATGTTTTAAATTATATTCTCGATGATAGCTTCCGTCTGTATTCCTTTCAACAATCGGGACCGGTAAAAATTCTTTAAGTTTTTCCACAACACAAACAGGTCCGGCTCCCGGTCCTCCGCCTCCATGCGGAGTAGAAAATGTTTTATGCAAATTCAAATGTACAATGTCAAATCCCATTAAAGCAGGATTTGTCCAGCCCATAATTGCATTAAAGTTTGCCCCGTCATAATATAGCAACGAACCGTTTTTGTGCATTATTGATGAAATCTCGAGTACCTGTTCTTCAAAAATGCCTAAAGTATTAGGGTTGGTCATCATAATTGCAGCAACAGTTTCATTCAAAACGGATTTTAAAGATTCTAAATCTACCTGCCCTTTTGAATTAGACTTAACTTCCACAATATCAAATCCGCACATCTTCGCACTTGCAGGATTTGTTCCATGCGCAGAATCTGGAATTATGACTTTGGTTCTTTGTTGTTCTCCTTTTGCTTCAAAATATTTTTTCACAATCATCATTCCGGTAAGCTCTCCGTGAGCTCCTGCGGAAGGTTGTAAAGTAACAGCATCCATTCCTGTTATATACTTGAGTTTTTCTTGTAAGTTGTACATTAACTCCAATGCACCTTGCGAAGTTTCATCAGATTGAAGCGGATGAAGATTTGTAAATCCGTCAAGCGAGGCGAGTAATTCGTTAACTTTTGGATTATATTTCATTGTACAGGATCCCAAAGGGTAAAATCCTTTTTCAATACAAAAATTTCTGTCAGAAAGTTCTTTGTAATGACGCATTACATCCAATTCACTTAATTGAGGCAATCCTATCGGAGATTTTCGTACAAATTCGTTCGGGAACAAATTACTTAAATCCTCCAAATTATCATCACTCAAACATATCCCGTCAACACCTGTTGATTTTTCAAATATTGTTTTCATCTATCTCTTCCTGTTTTAACAGTTCTTTTTTAATTTTATCAAGTCCGTTTTGTATAATTCTTGAAATTCTTGATTGTGAAATGTTAAATTCAGCTGATATATCTTTCAACTTTTTATCATAGAAAAATTTTGCTTCTATCAGATTTTGTTCTCTTTGCGGAAGTGTCCTCATAATTTCCAAAATTCTGTTCTTTAATTCAATAATTTCCGTTTTTTCTTCAGGAGTTTTGGAAGGATCTTTTATAAATGTAGGATTTTCCGCTTCGGCCATCTCGTCTATCGAAAGGATGGTGCGATATACGGCATTTTTAATTTTTTCAACTTCTTCTGATGTATTATTTTTTGTCGTATGCCATTTGTAGCGACGACGGACTTCGTTTCTGACAGCCCACTTGATAGCTTTTGTTAAATAGGATTCATTGTATTCTATCTTTTTTACCGGAGAATTAACGAGATAATATACGGTGTAGTTTGCGAGTCCGATAATCTCAGATAAATCTATTATGCCCAAATTGGAAATTTTCTTGTACTCCACTTTGGATACGGTTTCTATCAAATTTTTGTATGTTGAAAGGTTATTTCTGCACTCCCTCTCATTGTTTATGGTTTTTATATCTTTCATAAACTCTAATATATCAGAAATTAGAATTATTATCAAACTAAACTTTTTTGCAATTAAAGTTAAATATGTTACAATGTAATAAAGAAGAGGTTAGATATTATGAAAAAACATAAATATGCGAGAATAATTGTAGTTCTGTTAATGTGCGTGTTGACTCTCACAACGAGTAATTTTGAAGACAGAGCAACTGCACAACCGGTTGCAACTCAAACTCCGGCACCGGCTGAAGTAACCAAAACTAATCCTCAAATTAAAGTTTTGCCGCTTGTTCTTGTAAATTCACCAAGCAGTTATTTGAATAAAACGGTTGTTATGGATGCGAAGTTTGATAAATTTTCTACATTGGGGCTTGATTACAAAACAGCTTTCAGATCATCGGAGGACTATATTTCATTTTTGATAAAAAGAGATGATACTGATCATAATATTCCTCTTTCGGAAATGAAGTTATTTTTAAAGAGGACGGATGCTGAAAAACATATTGATTTAAAGACAGATGATAGAATAAGAATTGTAGGACAAGTATTTTCAGATGCATTGGGGGATACATGGATTGACGTAACACAACTTACAATAACAGAAAAAGCACCTGAAAAAGACGGAGTTAAATAATGAATAACCTTGAAAAAGATAAAGATAAAGTGTTCTTAGCGATACATGGTCATTTTTATCAACCACCGAGGGAAAATCCATGGTTAGAAGCAATAGAACAGCAAGATAGTGCTCTGCCTTTCCACGATTGGAATGAAAGGATTAATAATGAGTGTTATGCACCAAACTCTGTTTCAAAAATCGTTGACAAAGATAATCATATTCTTGATGTAGTTAACAATTATGAATATATGAGTTTCAATTTTGGTCCGACCCTGTTATCTTGGATGGAAGCAAATGCTCCGCTTGCATATGAAAGAATTATAAAAGCTGATATTGCAAGCCGAAAACAGCATGGTGGGCATGGAAATGCAATAGCGCAGGTTTATAATCACATGATTATGCCGTTAGCAAATGAACGTGATAAGCAAACACAGGTAAAGTGGGGTAAAAAAGATTTTGAATACCGATTTGGCCGTGAACCGGAAGGTATGTGGCTTGCGGAAACTGCTGTTGATGATGATACCTTGCGAGTTTTAGCCGAAAATGGTATAAAATTTACGGTACTTTCGCCGTATCAGGCTCAAAAAATTAGGAAATCCGGTGATAGCGAGTGGCAAGATGTAAGCTGGGGAAGTATTGATCCTGCAAGATCGTACAGGTATTACATAAAATCAGCTCCGGATAAATATATTGATTTGTTTTTCTATGATGGTGCAATATCAAAATCTGTTGCTTTTGATGAAATTTTGAAAGACGGTAATAAATTTGCAGACAGATTAAAAGACGGTATATCAACGTGCAGAGATTATCCGCAGTTGGTTAATATTGCGACTGATGGTGAAAGCTATGGTCATCATACAAAATTTGGTGATATGGCATTAGCATATACTGCAAAAATAAAAGTAAAAGATTATGATTTTGTTATAACGAATTATGCTGAATATCTTGAAAAATACAAAAGTGATTGGGAAGTTGAACTCAAACCTGTTTCTTCTTGGAGCTGTTTTCACGGTGTAGGAAGATGGAGTGATGATTGCGGTTGTTCAACCGGCGGTCAACCAGGATGGAATCAAAAATGGAGAAAGCCTTTAAGGGAAGCAATGGATTATCTCAGGGACGAAACAGTTGCAATTACTAAAAAGTTTGGCAGAAAATTCTTTTTAAATACAGAACTTGCACGAGATAACTATATTAATGTTATTTTAGACAGAAGTGAAACAAACGTTAAGAGTTTTCAGGAAGAGTTTTTCCTTCCGGATTTGACAGATGATGAGAGAGTTCAAGCAATGGAGCTGCTTGAAATTCAACGTCAAGCGATGTTGATGTATACAAGTTGCGGTTGGTTCTTCTGTGATATATCAGGAATTGAAACTGTACAAATCATGAAATATGCAGCAAGGGTTATGCAGCTTGCCGGAAATTTTGTAAAAAAAGATTTAAAATCAAAATTCCTTGAAATTTTAGACGAAGCTAAGAGTAATATGCCTGAATTTGGTACAGGGAAAGATATATATGAAAAATTTGTTAATCCATCTGTTGTAACTCCGAAGCAAATTGTCAGTTTGTGGGCAATATCCTCTTTATATGAGGATTTTGAGGATGAAGAAGATGTTTATTGCTACAAAATTAAAAAATTATCATATAAAAGAATTGAAAAAGGCAATACAAAATTAGTTATTGGACATATAGAAGTTAAATCAATGATAACACTTGAAAATTCCGATCTTGTGTTCTCGCTTTTACAATTCTCAGACGGTGATTTCCATTGTGCAATAAAAGAATACTATGATGATTTTCAGGAAACAAAAAAAGAGCTTATAAGGACATACCTTGTAAATCCGTTAACGGAAACCATAAGGGCTATTGATAATTTCTTTGGGTCTGAATACTTTACTTTAAAGGATATTTTTATTGAAGAAAGACGTAAAATATTGCAAATAATGCTCAAAGGAAAACTTCAATCATTTGCAAATACTTATAATACAATGTATAACGAAGGTAAAGGCTCAATTTATCAGATGCAATCTTTAGGATTGGAAATTCCTAACGAGTTTAAAATTTCGGCTCAATATGTTCTTACTAAAATGTTCAATGAGTTGTTTACTGACTCAAAAGGTTTTATTGACAGTGATATTTTGCAACAAGCAGCTGATATAAATTTTGAAGCAAAGAGGATTGGTATTGAGATTGACAAGACTCCGACTGAAAAGATTTTTAGCAGGAAAATCTCCCAAAATGTAAGCAGACTTGCATATGCTCTTGATTTTCAACAAATTGACGCTACTTTGGAACTTTTGGATTGTATAGAAAAACTTGAATTAAAAATTGATATTTCAAAGGCTCAGAATGATTTTTATGCCAAAATTGTTTCGGAATTAGAAGAACTCATAAGAAATATTACCTGCAATTCGGACAGAGAACTTGTAACAATGCTGTTTTCAATAGGCGAGGACTTAAATATCAATATGGATTATCACAAAAGTCTATTTGATAAAAGTTTGGTCGGGAAACTTTAATTATGAATTTAGGTATAGACAAAAGTTGGATTGATGCCGGATTAAATACCGATTTGATTGAAGAAATTTTGCAAATAATTGAAGAAAAACGTAAGTATACAGCTATATTACCTAAGCAAGATGATATCTTGAATGCTTTAAAGTTGACTTCTTTGGATAATGTAAAAGTTCTCATTATAGGGCAAGATCCGTATCCGAGTGCTGAACATGCTCACGGTCTGGCTTTTTCAAGTCTTTCAAAAAATACTCCTGCTTCTTTAAAAAATATTTTTAAAAAATTGGAAAAAGATTTTCCTAACTGTTCTCATAATTCTAATTTACTTGATTGTTGGGAAAAACAGGGAGTTTTGTTGCTCAATACCGCACTGACATTTGAGAGCAAAGATACTAAAGTTCTTAAAGAGCATACTAAACTATGGGCTCCTGTTATAGAAAATATTTTTTCTATATTAAAAAAAAGGGGAAATCTTATTGTTATGAGATGGGGGACTCATGCTCAAAAAGCAGGTGAGATTTTTAATAATTGTAATAATAACATAATCATAATGGATACAACTCATCCGTCGCCATTATCTGCACATAGAGGCTTTATGTCATCGGATCATTTCGTAAGATGTAATCAAATTCTTAAGCATACACCGATTGATTGGAAAACATAGAGTCATTATCAGCAGCACAAACCGGTATATATACGTCAATATTCTCCCAATCGTTTTTGCTTCTCGGAATTTGTGATGTATTTTTGCTTTTACAATAATCGCTCACTCCGTTAATATCAATATGTCCGGCAACGACTCCTTTATATTTTTTTTTGTGGTATTTATTTCCCTGTCGGTATACAAAAATAGTACCTTCCGGAAAATCTTCATATGCGTAATCTTTTGCTATATCTTCATTAAGTTTGAAAAAGTGTTTTTTTGCATTTTTATTGGTTGTCAATTCGTCACTTGCCATATAAGCATATCCGCCATTTAATTTTCCTATATCGCTATATGTATTTTGTAGTGCAATTTTAACAGCTCTGTAACAAAACCCGGTTGAATTTTTCTTTGAGTGTGATTTTGCATAATTGTATAATTTACTTCCGTTTTCTTTATCATATTTTAAGCCGTTTATAGTTAGTTCGTTTTGAATGCCGATTGGAACTGTTTCTGAAGCAGTTAAATATTTGCCTCCGTTTGAAGTCGACTTTTGTGATTTGTTGACGGATAAATTTGTATTATTACTTGCAGTTTGTGTTGTACGTGTTTTTACGTTTGTAGAATTGTATGAACTGAGTATAGGATTATTGTATTCAAATAAATTTCGCAATGGAGTTGACTTGAAAGAAAAGTTTAATAAACTAAAATCATTACTTTTTGGTGAAAATTTAAAATAATCTTCATTGCTTGAGAATAAGCCAGTGCTGAATGTACTAATGTTAGATGGGGTTGATGTTTGCAGACAAGAATTTCCTAATATGCTATTCCGACGTTGCGTTATTTTTGAGCTAAACGTATTGATATAATCGTGAAAGCCCTCACTATTAAATGTCGGTGTAATATATTGTGTTTCATCGAAATAGTTTGATGAGCATTCCTGATATAATGGTCTAACAAAAGTGTTAAAATTTGAAAAATAATATTTCATGAGCAAAAATAATATCCTTTATATATATAAAGTAAATATGTTTTATAAAATTGCCTTTAAATGTTGTTATTATAGAATTTAAACATTGCTAAAACTGCTCAAACTTAATAATATCTTGAAATTTATATTTTAACAAATCTTAATACAGTAGCAAAATTTGATAAAATCCTGTGGACAGAATTTTATAATATTTAAATGTACTTTTGTAAAATTTTTGTAACATTTTTTAAAAATAAGTCAATTTCTAAACATGTTTTGCATTAATAAACTTTGGGTAGAAGTGTTATGTACGTACAATCAAATAACGACAATTATAATGTTTCCATGTATGGTTTAAAAAACGGATGGAACAAATTCTCAAAACGCATCGGCAGTTTAGTAAACGACGCGTTACCCGTTAGTACGTTTAAAAACACCGGAAAAACAATAGAGAGAATGAAAAAAATTGAAGATTGGGCTTCAAGACCTCACAATAATCGTTTGATTATGGGTGTAATGGCGATTATTATCCAGCCCCTTATAGACTATTACAACCATAGAGTTGATGAGGAAACCCGAGTCGTTTCAAGAAACAGGACGATTGCAAAAATTATCGCCGGTACCTCTGTTGGAATGGTTGTCAGAGGCTTGAGTTACGGACTTGTTAAACAGATGACAAATCCTGAGGGAAAAGATTCTTTTAGCAAAGGTTTACTACCGAAGAAGTTTATCAATGAACTTCAAACAGTAACAAAATATTTGTATAATTACAGAAATGCTCTATCAATGTTTACTGCTATTTTTGCAATGCTTTTTACTAATTTTTTAGCTGATGCACCTCTTACAATTTATTTTGCGAATAGATTTAACGCAAAATCAAAAAAATTGAAGGAGGTGTCTAATGGCTAAATTCCCTCAAAATTTCTTTGAATTTATTTACAAATCTTTTAAAGACGACACAGCTAATATGCTTATTTGGACAGGTGTTGCCGGTTGGGCATTGTCTTCTGTCGCACAAATTATCGCAATTCTTGTCAATCCAAAATTTTCTGACGAGAAAAAAGGATTTCTTCTACCGCAGGAAGTCGCGGATGCTGCTGTAAATATTGCATCTTTCTTCCTTATAACACGAGTATCAAGAAAAATTGTACTTAATGCCTTTAAGTCCGGTAAGTTTGCATCATCCGGAGTAAGAGAATTTTTAAACAAAAACAAAAATATATATGGTGATAAGGTCGGAAAGCTTGATTTTAATTTGGATGAAGTAGCTGAGAAGTTTATGCCATCTAAGGTTAAAGATGAATATTTAAGTACAAAGAGTTTTGCAACGACAATGGCAACTATCGGCGGAGGAATCGTAGCATCTAATATCATTACTCCGATTTTACGAAACAAGGTCGCTTCGAAAGCTCAAAAGAGTTACATTGAATACAAACATAATATTGAAAAGCAACAACCGGTAAAAGAAATTACAGAACCTGATGTAAAACAAATTGAGCAGCCTGTCGCAATTACAGCTTTCAAATCTTCTTGCGGATTACGAATTTAATTGCTTATTTAGGCTAATTACGTTACAATAAGGTGAAACGAGAGGGATATATGAACGAATTTGAATACGGAATAATCGGGGGAGGTCCGGCAGGTTATACTTGTGGAATTGAACTTGCTATGAAAGGACATTCGGTAGTATTGTTTGAGAAAGATAAAATCGGAGGCACATGCTTAAATAAAGGATGTATCCCGACAAAATCATTGTTGCATATTTCAGAAAGCTATAAACAGGCAACGAAGGCTTTTGATTATGGTATAAATCTTGAAGTTCAAGGAATTGATTTTGCAAAAATAAATGAATATAAGAACAAGGTAGTTCAAAAAATCGGAAAATCATTGGAAGCAGCTGTAAAAAACAGCGGTGTGAATATAGTATATGCAAATGCTTCCATAAAAGATAACCATACAATAATAGCGGACAATTCTGAGTATAAAGTAGAAAATATAATTTTTGCAGGTGGTGCGAAGCCGAAATCAATTAAAGGTCTTGAATATGACGGAAATTTTGTTTTGAATTCAGATGATGTTCTTAATTTGGAAAGTCTGCCAAAATCAGTTCTTATTATCGGATCCGGTGCTATTGGAATTGAATGGGCAAGAATTTTTTCAAATTTCGGGGTAAATGTTATCATAACAGAGCTTGCACCCCATCTTTGTCCAATGGCTGATATAGACATTTCAAAAAGAGTTGAACGTATTTTCAAGCAAAATAAAATAAATTATTATCTTAATACTTTTGTTGAAACATTTGAAAATAAACAGGTCATATTATCAAACGGTCAGAAAATTACGGTTGATTTTATTCTTATCGCTTGCGGACGTGAACCCATAAAGCCTAAATTTAATAATCTCACAGTATTAGGTGATTCATGCGGCGAAGTTCAACTTGCACATTTTGCAATCCATCAGGCAAAGGCGTATGTTTCTAATGAAAATTTTGATAAGACTTTGGTACCGTCGGTAATATACGGTTCGCCCGAAATTGCTTGGGTAGGAATGCGGGGACAGGATTGCGACGAAAATTGTTCTTCTTCGATGCTTCCGATTGCTTTTTTAGGAAAGGCCTGGTGCGATGACAGCACGGACGGTTTCATAAAACTAATAGTAAAAGACGGAAAAATTAAAGGTGCGAGTATTATATCAAACGAAGCCTCCGCTTTAATTCATGAAGTTTTAATAGCTATACAAAATAACCTTACAATTGATGATTTAAAACAAGTATGTTTTGCACATCCTACCTACTCTGAGGGAATTTATGAGGTAACTTGCAGGTTGTAATTATATGTAATAATCTGATTAACGTATTTAAAAATGGTTGTTAATTGTATAAAATATTAAAAAAGAAAGGAGTTTTAATAATGGAAATTAAAGTTGTTGAAAATTCAAAAAACATAGATGCTGATATACTTGTTGTAAGTATGTTTGAGGGAGAAAGAACTTCAAGCGAGCTTGCAAATAAGTATGCACTTGATGAAGATAATTTTAAAGGTAAGTTTGGCGAAACATATTTACTTCCTACGTACGGACAAGAACCATACAGAAAAGTTCTTGTTTTAGGTCTTGGTAAAAAATCCGAATTTTGCCCGAATAAAATGAGAGAAGTCATTGCAAAAGCAATTAAAAAGGCTATGGTAATGGAGGCTAAAAAAATATCTTTTTCTCTCGATAATATAGAATTTGATTATTCTGAACAGTTTGCTATGGGAGCATATATTGCTGATTATCGTTTTGATAAGTATAAATCCGAGAAAAAAGATAATAAAATTAGCGAAGTTTTTGTACAAGCAAATCCTGAAATAGTTTGTAAAGCTGAAAAAATAGCAAGAGCAATGACTTTTGCAAGAAATTTAGCTAACGAGCCGGCCCAATTTGCTACTCCGAACGAATTGGCATCAATAGCATGCGATTTGGGCTTGGATACAAAGGTATACAACAGAGAAGAATGTGAAAAAATGGGAATGGGAGCGTTTTTAGCAGTAGGCAGAGGCAGCTCACAAGAACCTAAATTTATTCACATGAAGTATTCAGTTGATAACCCTAAAAAAAGAATTGCTATAATTGGTAAAGGTATTTGCTTTGATAGTGGCGGATTAGATCTCAAACCTGCTTCCTCAATGCTTACCATGAAAGATGATATGTCTGGTGCAGCTGCTGTAATAGGTATTATGAGCATACTTAAAGAATTTAACCCGCAAGTTGAAGTTCACGGAATTATTGCTGCTTGTGAGAATATGCCGGGATGTAAAGCCTATAAACCTGGTGATATTTTAACGGCAAAAAACGGAATGACTATTGAAGTAGATAATACAGATGCTGAGGGTAGGCTGACTTTAGCTGACGCATTATGCTATGCATGCGAACTTGGTGTTGATGAAGTTATTGATATGGCAACTCTTACAGGGGCCTGTATGGTAGCTCTCGGAACAAATGCTTCCGGTATAATGGGAAATGATGACGAGCTTATAAAATCACTTATCAAAACTGCGGATGAAAATGGTGAGAGATTTTGGGAATTGCCGTTGTGGGAAGAATATTTTGATAGCCTAAAAAGTGATATTGCTGATATGAAGAACACCGGTTCTCGATGGGGAGGAGCTTCCACAGCAGGAGTATTCTTACAAAAATTTGTAAAAAATGTAAAATGGGCTCATATTGATATTGCCGGTACTGCATTCTTGGAAAAACCTCAAAAGGAAATGATTTCAGGTGCAACCGGTGCCGGTGTAAGAACAATGTTAGCTTATATTTTAGCTCAATAGCTAATAGTAATAGATAATTAAGAGCGGTCGGCTGATAAAGTTGACCGCTTTTTAAATGTTTTTAATTAGATAAATACAAGCAGTTCTCTCCATTATACTTATTTTTATATAAGTATAAGTTGCTTGTTTTGCATTTTATGGTTGATTTTGATAGTATTATTTTATTGATATTAATAATTGGTAAAAGGAGAAATTTCATGGATTTAAAGGGTTCTAAAACAGAAAAGAATTTGATGGAAGCGTTTGCGGGAGAATCTCAAGCAAGGAATAAGTATACTTATTTTGCTTCAAGGGCGAAAAAGGACGGTTATGAACAGATTGCAAAAATCTTTGAAGAAACCGCAAATAATGAAAAAGAACATGCAAAAATATGGTTTAAAATACTTAATGGCAGAAGTGTTTCTTCTACTGAAGAAAATCTACAATCAGCTGCCTGTGGAGAAAATTTTGAATGGACAGATATGTATGAAAGATTTGCAAAAGAAGCTAAAGAAGAAGGCTTTGATGACATAGCATTCTTATTCTCATCTGTTGGTAAAATTGAAAAAGAACACGAGGAACGATACAGAAAACTTTTAAAATCTGTTCAAGAAAAAAGAGTATTTGAAAGAAATTGCGAAATAGTGTGGATTTGCAGAAATTGCGGGCATGTGCATTATGGAAAAAATGCCCCTGAAAGCTGTCCTGTTTGCAATCATCCTCAAAGTTATTTTGAAGAAAAATCAAATAATTATTAGTATGTTTAATAACGGGGCGGTTTTAAATTATCGCTCCGTTATATTATCAAAATGAATTGAAGCGTAGTTTTGTTTGTGATTAAATTGATGTTATGAAAAATATAGAATTAAAAAATGGTATTAAGACTTGTATCAAAGTTAACAATGATACTCCGAGAATTGCGTTATCATTAAATTTATCAATAAATTTGCCTGAAAAGTATGCCGGTCAATATTTGTTGATGAATAATTTATTGTTGAAAGGTACAAAAAAATACTCGTCAGAAGAGTTGGCAACCGTATTGGATGAAAATGCAATAGATTTTTATACTGAAATGAAATATGATTATTTGAGGTTTAGGTTTGTAGTTTTAAACGAAGATTTAGAACTGGCGCTATCAATATTATCTGATGTTATGCACAATTCAACATTTGAAGAATTTGAAAAAGAAAAGGTTAAACTTACAGGAGAACTAACCGCCGAACTTGATTCTGCAAAGGTCAGCGTTTCAGATTTGTTTACAAAAACAATCTATGAAAATCACTATTACGGAAACAGTTATACAAAAATTCTTGAAGAAATCGGAAATGTTACTTTCGAAGATGTAAAGAACAGTTATAATGAAATACTTAATAATTCAGACAAAGTACTAACTCTTGTTGGTGATATTGATTGTTCCGAAGCAGAAAGTTTGTTAAATAAATATTTGTCTGATATTCCGACACCTTGCAAGAGTAATTCACTTATACCTTTGGTAAAACTAAATTCTGAAAAGTACGTTGAAATTATTAAAGAGGATGCTCAACAGGCACAGATAATAAGGGGGTGGTCTGTTCCAACAATAGATAGTGAGGATTTTCCTGCTATTATGTTACTAAATGTAATTTTAGGTTCAAGCGGTCTTTCTTCAAGACTTTTCTTGGAACTTAGGGAGAAAAAAGGCTTGGCTTATGCAGTCAGAAGTTCTTATGAGATGAAAGCTAAATCTGCTACTTTCAATGTTTATATAGGTACTGAACCGTCGAATATTCAAACAACTCTTAACGGTTTTAATGAAGAGTTTGAAAAAATTAAAAATATAGCAATCTCTGAAGAAGAATTAAATAATGCAAAAAATAATTTAATTGGTAAACAGCAGTTTATATCAGAAACAAATTCTCAACAGGCTAATTTGATGGCTTATTATGCTATATTGGGGTATTCTTTTGATTACAACAGCATAATGATTGAAAAATTAAAAGCGGTAACAGTTGATGATATAAAAAATATCGCAAATAAGATTTTTAACGAAAATTTTGTAACGGCTATAATAAAACCTTAGGCACTAACTTATGGATATAGAACTATTAGGGAATATAAAAAGTCCAAATGTCTTGATAATAGGGGTATTCCATGGCGATGAACCGCAGGGGAATTTCTTAATAAGAGAATATTTTAAACAAAATCCTAATACGAATTTGCTTTTGCTTCCTTGTCTTAATTCATATGGAATGAAATATTTCAAAAGGACAAATATTAATGGTGTTGATTTAAACAGAAATTTTCCGACTAAGAATTGGTTTGCTTCGGAAAAGAATGATTATTATGGCGGTAATTCTCCTGCAAGTGAAGCAGAAACTCAATTCTTAATTTCAGTTATAAAAAAATATAAACCAAGTGCTATTATATCATTGCATGCACCGTATAAAATAGTTAATTTTGATGGGAATAGTGAGATATATGATAAAACTCGTATTCTTGCCGAAAAAATTTCAGAAATAATAAATTATCCTGTTCAAGAAAACATAGGATATCCTACTCCTGGCAGTTTCGGTACGTGGGCAGGAATTGAACAAAAAATTTCGACGATAACTCTCGAATTGGATGAGAATTGTGAAGTCGCAGAACTGGTGGAGCCTATTTTTAAAATATTTAAAATGTTAGAAAGTTATTAAGGATTAATATGGAAGATATAGCTAAAATTGTAAGTGAATGTTCAATAAAGCATGTTGCAGTAATTATGGATGGAAACAGGCGTTGGGCTAAATCAAAAGGTTTGCCGTCTGCGATCGGGCATAACAAAGGAGTAGAAGCTCTCAAAAGAACAATGAGAGCTTGTGATGATTTTGGAATAAAATACCTTACGGTATATGCATTTTCTACCGAGAATTGGAAACGAACTCCGGAGGAAGTTAAATTCTTAATGAAGCTTCTTGGTTCAACTTTAAAAAACGAATTAAAAGAAATGTATGAAAATAATGTTGTAATTTCTTTTATTGGTGATATTTCACAATTAAGTTCAAATTTGCAAGAAATTCTAAATAATGCTGTTAATACAACTAAAAATAACACAGGTGTACATTTGCAAATAGCTTTCAATTATGGGGCAAGAGCGGAAATTGTTAGAGCTGTAAATAAAATTATTTCAGATAAAGAGAAAGATGTTACTGAAGAAATATTTGCTAAGTATCTTTATACAAAAGATATTCCGGATCCTGATATTTTAATCCGAACCGGTGGAGAAATGAGAATTTCTAACTATTTATTGTGGCAAATTGCATATTCTGAATTTATTGTTAGAGAGGAATTGTGGCCTGATTTTGACCGAAATACCCTTGGCGATTGTATTAAGGAGTTTAGGTCAAGGAATCGCCGTTGGGGTAAATAACTTAAATTTTGTTAATTAATGATTGATGTACGGCATTTTCTATGTCATCATCAAGTGGTGTTAGTTTTTCGCCCAATGCGAGCTCTGTTAGATAGTCCGCAAATTTATAATTTTTAGGTAAAAAAGGCCCGCTTAAATAAGTCCCGAATACATTTTTATAGTTTGCGCCCTCGGTTTTATCAGTACCGTTATTTCCGTTACCAGTACTTATAATCCCCAAAGGCAATGTATTTCCTTCTAAGAAAGTTTGTCCGGCATGGTTTTCAAAACCAACAAGAGTTCCTTGATATGGATGGGTTGAGTTTACTGTTACATTTCCGGTAAATCTCTTTTCTCCCATAATGGTATAGGAGTTCAATATTGCAAGAGCTTCTTTTTTGTTACCGTCTTTTGTTTCATAACTTTTTCCTAAAATCTGATATCCACCGCCAATTCCTAAAAATACCGCCCCTCTTTCAGCTTCTGAATGAAGAAAATCTTTTATATTTAATAATTTATCTGTTGCATCCGTTAATTGAAACTCTAAACCGTCGCCGATATAATACATATCATAGGTGTTTATATTTTGTTCGGCAGTATCAATTTCATCAACAATACAAGTTATATTTCTCCGTTCGCATCTTTTTTTTAAGAACAAAATATTTCCTTGATTACTGCCGGAATTTAATAACTTTGGATATAAATTAGCAATTTTAAATACCTTATCTGTCATGCCCCAAGCTCCTGTAAAACTTTTAAAGATTTTTGTTTTCTGTTTGTATGAGTCTGAATGTATTTATCCAAGAGGTTAAAACAAACTTGACAAATTTTTTCTGTTGCTTTTGTGTCGTATTCGCTTTTGTAGTCAAAATCAAATTGAAGCATTGCTTGCAAAAAATCTCTTATTTTGTAATGCATTTCAGTTTTTACTCCTAATGCTTCATTACAATTCTTACAAACTACTCCGCCCATGTTAACCGAAAAATACATATTTTCATTAAGTATTCTTTCTCCGCAACAAAGACAAGTGTCAAATTCAACACAAAATCCAACTATTAATAGCAGTTTTAACTGAAACTTAATTACAGCTATAAGAGCATCTTTTTTGCTTTCAGAGTCGGATATTCTGTTTAAAGCCTTATATAATAATTCATAAACTTCTTTGGAAGCAGACTCCGAGCCTTCACCAAAATTAATAACTAACTCAGATATATATGAAGATAACATCAATTTATCAATATCTTTTCTTGTATTTTTGAAAGAATTTAAGGTTTGAGCCTGAATAACAGTATCCATTGAACGACCTCTTAATAGCTGCAAGGTATTAGCTACCAATAGGTCCATGCCAGCTCCCAGTTTGCTTTTTGGCTTTTTTACTCCTTTAGCTACCCCTTTAATTAGTCCGTTATCCTTGGAATACATAACAACAATTTTGTCTGCATCATTTAGATTATACGACTTTAAATTTATTGCATCCGTTACATAATTATTCATAGTAATTTTTACTTCCTTGGAAAACCCCCTTAAAGACTTTATCTAATGCGTTGCTGTCATTTGATGCTTCCAAGGCTTCTTCTTTCGAAATTCTTCCCTGTTCAACAAGTTTAGACAGTGAACTGTTCATCGAAATCATATCATCTATATTGTTGTCATTTATTAAATCATAAATTTCTTCTAAGTTATTTTTTTCAATATAAGATTTAACAGTAGATGTTGATACTAATACTTCGCAAGCCGGATATCTTTCATTTAATTCATTTGAATAAACCAATTTTTGGGCGATAGAAGCTCTTAGTGTTTCTGCAAGCTGCTTTCTTACTAAATCACGCTTTGTTTCTTCAAACATATTTACAATTCTGCTGATGGTTTGAACTGCATCAATAGTATGAAGAGTTGTAAGAACTAAGTGTCCAGTCTCGGACGCTTTAAGTGCAGCAGCCATTGTTTCTTCGTCTCTTATTTCACCAATAAATATTACGTCAGGATCTTGTCTGAGTGCATATTTTATGCCTGATGCAAATGATTCCGTGTCTACTCCGACCTGTCTTTGGGAAACTATACTTTTACTGCATTGAAAAATATATTCAACAGGATCTTCAATTGTAACAATATGTTTCGAATGATTTATGTTAATGTAATTTACCAAAGAAGCCAACGTTGTTGATTTACCGCTACCGGTCGGACCGGTAACTAATATAATGCCATTTGAATAATCCATAAGATTAGTTAAAATACCTGGTAAATGTAATTCTTCAGGAGAAGGTATTCCATATGAAATATTCCTGATAACCAATGACGGCAATCCTAATTGTCTGTTATAATTTACACGAAACCTTGAAACACCTTTTATTTCAAACATAAAGTCCAAATCTTGCATTGTTAAAACAGTTTCTTTGACTGATGACGGAGATATCTCCAAAATAGCATTATCAATATCATTTTTTGTAAGCGATTGTACGTTTGTAGCCTTTATAAATCCATTTTTTCTTATAAAAGGCGAATGCCCTACTATAAGATGTTCATCTGAAGCTCCGGTTTTTACTGCACTCTTTAAAAATGAAATTATATTAAATGTTTCACCCATAATATATCCTTAAAATATCTGTCTCTCTTATTATATCCATGATATCATTATGAGTTTAATATGACAAGAATTTATATAAAAAAATCTCCTCTTATAGGAGATTTTTTATGTAAAAATCTTATTAATTAACAGCTATAACTGCAACCTCCGGATGAAGATCCGCATGATGATGAAACGCTGCAAGAAACTGCTCCGCCGGATGTTCCGCCTGAATATGCAATAGAACCACAAGAGTCACTACTGTTTGAATATGCAACAGACCCACATGACTCGGAACTTTCGCCAAACGCAAATATAGTTGCATCAGACGGGCCAGAATAAAAACTGCACGAATCAATACCTGAATTGCTCTCAGATGTGCATGACAATAGGGATACATTTTCTGAAATCAAGTGAGTTGTAGGATGTTCTTTATTTGACATACCTATAAATTTAAATGTTGCACCTTGTCTTTCGTCAGTGTTTGTAAATGTTAGCATATGTAATTCCTTGCGTTTGTGATTATATACATATATATAAAGTAAATATCTTTATCTTAATTTCAGATAAACATATTATCTTTACATAACTTAATATAATTACAAAAATGCTTAAAATATATATAAATAGTAAGGATGGGGACTTTTTATTTTTTCGTTATTTATAAAAAAATGTAACAAAATCTTAAAATATACATAATAAAGTGTATTTTTTACAAATTTTTTGTTTTTTATAGTAATATATTAGAAGTAAAAATTATGATCATATAAAGGAGGCACATGAATTGACAATTGTTTCATCATCTATCGAGGCTTTGGAAGAACAACATCTTGACAGAGTTAACTTAGGACAGCATGTACTTGCAGAATTTTTTGAGTGTGATTCTAATTTACTTAATAACATTGATAAAGTAGAAAAGTTTATGATAGATGCAGCATTGGAATGCGGAGCAACGATTGTTCAAAAGTGCTTTCATATGTTTAATCCATATGGTGTGAGTGGTGTTGTTATTATTTCAGAAAGTCATCTTGCAATTCATACTTGGCCGGAATTGGGGTATGCAGCAGTTGATTTATTTACTTGCGGTACAAAGTGCGATCCGAAAGTAGCTTATGAATTTTTAAAAAAGCAATTTAATTCTAAAAAAGCCTCTTTTACGGAGTTAAAACGAGGAATTATAGATAGAGAAACTCTTAAACTTGCAGAACAACCGTTTGAGGTTGCAGAACAGTTTGCAAGCTAATTCCGTCATATTAAGATAATGTAACAGTTCCTACATATAAAGGCAATTTTTTATTCTTAGCGGTTTTAATTAAGATATGGTTGTGGAAATATCGAAAATTTGTTCTGTCGGAAATCTTTCAGTGCCGTCTTTTAAGGAAAAGGATAAGACTAATACTGAAAGGATTGTCGTGCGTGAACTACATTCAGTTGTGCCGGACTATAATATAAAAAGACCTCAAAAGTATACAAATATCGGAGTTTCCGAACTTTCCAACGGACTAAAAATATATTCCTACAAACTTGCAAATGGGCATAGAGTTTCCATTATACCTATGGAAAATTCCCCTGCAACAGTGAAAAATTATGTAAATGTCGGTTCTATGAATGAAACAGATGATATTAAAGGTATAAGTCATTTCTTGGAACATATGGCGTTCAATGGGACGAACGGACTTGACGGACATGTAAAGTTGAATATGGGAGATTCATTTAAAAAAATAGATGAACTTGGCGGGATATCTAATGCCAGTACAAACTATTCTGTTACGGATTATTATAATACAACGGCATTGCTTGATGATGCTGATTTGGAAAAACAAATAGAAATTATTGCATCAATGGCGGAAGATTTAACACTTTCTTCTGAGATGATTGAAAAAGAAAAATATGCGGTTTGTTCCGAAATCGATATGTATTCTGATGAGTCTTTTACAATAGCGAGTGATCAAACACTCAGGACCCTTTTTAACATAAGAAGTTCTGCTGATGAAATGGTTGCCGGTAGTGTAAAACATATTCAAAATCTTGATAAGGATAAGGTTAGAGCATATTACGAAAAATACTATATTCCTGAAAACATGCATCTGGTCATTACAGGGAATGTGAATCCTCAGGGTACAATAGAATTGGTGGCAAAAAATTTTTGTTCAACAAGAAAACAGACGCAAAATAGGTATGAAGAAAAGTTAGTACCGATATCAGAAATGGTCAGAAAAGATTATATATCTGACAAAGCAGACTCAACTATGATTATGTTCGGTTTTGCAGGTCCAAAAGTTTCTGATTTGAAAGATACTATTCTGACTCAAATCGCAATGGAGTACCTCGATACAGGAGAAGCAAATTTTACACAAGAACTGGATTCTTATGGTACAAAGATTTCTATTTTAGGAAGAGAAAAAATTTCTACCAATACATATGCCCCGAGCTTTTTGTATTGCGGATTAGAATGTTCGGAAGAAAACTCTGAACCAGTTTTAAAAGTTTTGTCTAATAAATTGAATAGTTTGGAAATTAAAAACGAGAAAACATTGAACAATATAAAAAAAATGCTTATAAGAGAATATAATAATTCTCTTGAGTATTCTGATGTTGTAAATTCAACAGTCGGTATTTCTTTTTTCAATAACTGTGACGGATATTTAACGAATTATATTGATACTGTTAAAAGTATTACGTTAGAGGACATAAATAATTACTTTAAAAAGTATATGGATGTTTCAAAATCTGCAATTACTGTTGTCCATCCGGAAGTGTCTCCAGAACAAATAAAAAAGAATTACCAAAAAGTAAATAACGTTAATTTCAGAGGAAAAGAAAGAACTCCTTTAAATCTTGAAAAAGTATCTGTTCAAACTTTGCCGAATAATTATAAATTGGCACTTGTAAAATCAAATAATGAAAATACCTCATACATTATTGAGCTAAGATTTCCATTATTGAAAGATATAAATCCTGCAACATATGGTGTATTGGAAGAAATGCTCATACGAAGCCATCCTGATATGAGTTATTCAGAATATTTGGAATATATGGAGGATAACGGAATGTCAGACAAATGGGATTTGGATAAAGAACATTTGGCAATCTGTGTTTCTTCAGATGGGGATGCTTTTACAAATTCTGTTAATGCAATAAATGATACGCTTTCTTGTCCTGATTTTTCAAAAGAAAAAATGATTGAAGCTGTTGATTATATAAAAGATAATTTAAGCAGGTGTAGTTATGATGCATCAGATCTGTATAATTCTTATGAATCAAAACAAAATCCATATATGATTTCTATCGAGGATGTGTTAGAAAATATAGATAAGGTTACACTTGCTGATGTTAAAAAGTTGTATAGGCACATTATGAATAATTCAACAGGTGTTATAACAGCAAATTTGCCCGAAAATGATTCACATAAAGAAAATGAGTTAATCAATGGATTTTCTGAATTAAACAATGTAAAGCCTTATAATTACATTGTTTCAAAAAGATATGTGCAAAATAATGCACCGGTAGTTCTTACAAAATCAAAGCCTTATGCTCAAGCAAATATTAATGAAATTTTTAAATTCGAATCAAATAACTCATTGAAAGAAGAAATTACAGTATTACTCATGAACAGTATTCTCTCAAGTTCTGCATCCATAGGTCTTTTTAATAACTTAAGAGAAAAGGAACATTTAGCATATTCTGTTCATTCATTTCCGATAATAAGAGGAGATTTGGGAAGAATTATACTTAGTATACAAACCACAACTGATAATAAGGAAACTGGTGTAACGTCTTATGAAAATCTTCAAAGATCGATAAATGGGTTTAATAATCAAATAAGACAGCTTGTTAATTCAGAATATACTGATGAAGAATTAGAAACAGCAAAACGTGCATTAAAAACTCAAGTATTGGATTTAGAAAGTACTATTTCAAAACTTGATAATGTAATGGCATCAATTTCGTTGGGTGATGCCCCTGATAGGGTTAATAAAATGTTTAAAATGATTGATAATATTACAAGAGAAGATATAGATGAAATGTCTGGCAAAATATTTTCTTCAGCTCCGATTTATTCAATAGTAGCTTCAAATGATACTCTTGAATACAACAAAGAATTTTTAGAGTCTATAAAAGAGTAGTAAATACTACCAATTGGGCAATATTTATTTTAAATATGGTTTATGGTATTATTATGATATTGGAGAGGTTGTATAATGATAGATTTGTTATTAAAATTGCTCGGAGATCCGAACGAAAAAAAGGTAAAAAAAGTTTTAGGGATAATTGATCATATAAATTCGCTTGAACAAGACTTTGAAAAATTGACAGATGAAGAATTAAAAGCCAAAACAGATGAATTCAAATTGTTTTTGGCAACAAGGCAGAAGTCAGATAATCCAAAAGCGGACAGAATATTAGAAAAAGAAGCTCTTGATAAGATATTGCCGGAAGCGTTTGCAACAGTGAGAGAAGCCGGAAAAAGAGTTCTGAATATGCGCCACTTTGATGTGCAATTAATTGGCGGATATTTTTTACATAACGGACATATTGCGGAAATGCGAACAGGTGAAGGTAAAACACTTGTCGCAACTCTTGCTGCATACCTAAACGCTCTGACGGGGAAAGGCGTCCACGTTATAACTGTCAATGATTATCTTGCTAAACGTGATAGTGAATGGATGGGCAAAATTTATAAATTTTTAGGTTTATCTGTTGGTGTTATTCTTTCAAATCAACATGATGCGGAAGAATTTGACAGAAAAAGAAGTGCATATGCTTGTGATATCACTTACGGGACAAATAATGAATTTGGTTTTGATTATCTTAGGGATAATATGGCAACTTCAAAAGAAATGCTTGTACAAAGACCTTTTAATTATGCAATTATAGACGAAGTTGACAGTATTCTTATTGACGAAGCGAGGACACCGCTTATAATAAGTGGTAGAGTTGAAAAATCAGCCGATACATATAATCTTATGGCAAAAGTAGCACCGCAACTCACAAAAGATACAGATTATGAAGTTGATGAAAAGAATAAAAATATTATATTTACGGAAGACGGAATTGATAAAGCTCAAGATATAATTGGTTGTAAAGATTTGTTTGATATAAATAATCAATATGCTCATGATCTATTGAATGCTCTTAAAGCAAAAGAGTTATTTATAAAAGATACTGATTATGTTGTCAAAGACGGCGAAATTATGATAGTTGATGAGTTTACAGGACGACTTATGCCGGGACGTCGTTGGTCAGACGGATTGCATCAGGCTATTGAAGCAAAAGAGGGAGTACAAATTCAAGATGAAACCCAAACTCTTGCAAGCATTACTTTCCAAAACCTGTTTAGATTGTATCCGAAGTTATCCGGCATGACAGGTACTGCTATGACGGAAGAAGCTGAGTTTGGTAAAATATACAATTTAGAAGTAACAGCAATTCCTACTAACAGAACAGATATTAGAGTTGACAATCCTGACGTTATTTATAAATCTGAATTGGGTAAGTATAATGCGGTTGTCGAGGATATTATAAAACAGCATGAAATTGGACGTCCTGTACTTGTAGGAACCGTAAGTATTGAAAAATCAGAATTGATTTCAGCTCTTTTAAAGAAAAAAGGTATAAAACATAACGTTTTGAATGCAAAACAACATGAAAAAGAAGCATATATTATTGCACAGGCAGGTAGAGTAGGAGCTGTTACAATAGCTACTAATATGGCAGGTCGAGGAACGGATATTCTTTTGGGTGGTAATGCGGAATATCTTGCAAAAGAAAATCTCGAGAAATCAAATATAACTCCAGAGTCTGATAATTATGAAGAATTGAAAAATAAGTCATTGGAAGATGCCAGAAAAATAACAGAAGTTGAACATTCGAAGGTTGTTGAGCTTGGAGGTTTACATGTTATCGGTACCGAACGACATGAATCCCGAAGAATTGATAATCAATTAAGAGGCAGAGCCGCAAGACAGGGTGATCCGGGGTCAACAAGATTTTTCTTGTCATTGGAGGATAATCTTATGAGAATCTTCGGAGGAGATAAGATTACAAATTTGATGAATATGTTGAATATTGAGGAAAATATGGCGATAGAATCTTCCTTAATAACAAGGCAAATTCAATCTGCGCAAAAGAAAGTTGAAACTTATCATTTTGATATAAGAAAAAATGTGCTTCAATATGATGATGTTATGAATATTCAAAGAGAAAAGTTTTATGCACAAAGACGAAAAGTTTTGGAAGGGAAAAATCTTAATGACGATATCAAATATATGATAGACAGAGAAATTGATCGTCTTTTAAAGAGTTATATAGCGCCGGAAATGAATTCTGAAGAATATATTTATGAAGATTTGGAAACAATGATAAAAGAACTCCATTCCAATATACCGCAGTTGGCATACATAGGAGTTGACGATATAAAATCTTTTCGTTATTCTCGTTTGTATGAATCTTTAACTGAAGCCGCTCAAAAAGCATACAAGGAACATGAAACGGAAATTATTGGGTTTTATAATTCTATTATGGAGCAATATGATCCTGATGCCGTAAAACAAGAGCTTTTTACAGAGAACAATATTATGAGAGGATTAGAAAGAGATGTTCTGCTCAGAGTCGTTGATAACCAATGGATAGATCATTTACACAACATTGATATGCTTAAAGAGGGTATAGGTTTGAGAGCGTATGGACAGAAAGATCCGCTAATTGAGTACAAAAAAGAAGCATATGATATGTTTAATAAAATGATGTATGAAATTCAAAGTAATACTGTTCGTTATATATTTAGAGCGAAATTCGGAATACAGTTTGTTTCTGACGAGGGTGTTGAAATTATTGATCAAAAATAAGCTGTTTTGTAATTAATTTTTATACTTAATAAATATTTACAATATAAAAACGCTGTAAGTATAAGGTTTTTTAACTTTTTGTGTATAGAAAAAAAAAATTGCAGGCAATTTCTTTATCTTCAAAAACTTATATTATATATGAGGATATTTTGTAAAGGAGATAACCATGGAAATAAACGAAATTAAAGCAGTGAAACTTGATGTACAAAAAACAGATGCTATTGGAAAATCGTCATCTGGGAAAGATGCCTCAGTTTGGGGTGATGGATTTTCAAGTACAAATGGTGATAGTGTAACTATTTCATCAAACGATAAAAAATCTGATGATAAAAGCGGAAGAACAACAGGCGAAAATGAAACTCTGGACAGAGCAAATGCAATTGCAATGTTGGAATCTAAAATTGCAGGAATAGTAGCTCTTATTGGTAAAAAAGATAAACCCATGGAAGCAGGTGTCGTTGCAGAAATTAAGAAGGATGAAAAATCTTTGAACATAGAACTTACAAATAAAGGTTCCGGTCAAAATGGTATTGCTTCTTTGGATGATGAAATCAGAAATCAACAATCTATAATGAATGATTTGGCTAATGATTTGAAGTCTGCGGTAGTGAACTTAGGAGGTGATGCGCGTACTTCAGCAATGAATAGAATAAACAACGAATATTCGAAACACCAAAGTAACATAAGTATGCTTGAGGGTGCAAAAGAAGAGATTAATAAAGCATATTTGAGGGGCAAAACCGTAGAAGAACTTGAAGATGCAAAAACGCAAACAGAGACAGCTTTAAAAGCAACTCTTGAGGATAAAGATGCACGAAAGGAAGCTTATAGTGCAGGTAAAAAGACCATTGATGATCAAGTAAAGACAGAATTAGAAAAAATACAAGAAGAAAGAATTGAATGGCTTGGAGATCCAAAAGATGAAACAAACGTAGGAAAATATGCCGAATATAAAGAGGCAAATAGAAGTGCTATTGAAAAAAATGAAGTCCCGCCATACGTATCTTATGTAGATCCAAAAACAGGGAAAGAAGAGGTCTATGTAGATAAAATGTTAGTTGAAAAATTAACTGAATATCAAGAAAAATGTGCAAAACGTGAATTTGTATTTAGCCAAATGGATGCGAGTACAAAACAAGGTTTGGCTGAATTGAAAACAATAGATTCACAAATCGAAACTGCAGAGAAGGCTTTGAAACAAGTTCAAGCGGAACTTGATGAGTTAACAAATAAAGCTGCTGTTCCGGGTTCAGGTGTAACAGGTGAACAATTGAGTGCTAAAGAAAAGTTGGTTACTGCTGCTCAAGAAAAAGTAGATGCTTTAATAAGTGATAAAGATGCTAAAAGCTATGCGGTTCGACATGTAAGAGTTACTGGTAGTAATGGTAATGTAACAGAAGAAGATTATATCGCTATTTGTGAAGATATTAATAACAGCGCAGGTGTTGTAAATATGTATAAAGAAAAATACAACAAAGGTGTTGATGCTGTTTATGCTAAATATGAAGCTCAAAAGAAAGCTGAATTAACTCGCAAAGAAAAAGATATAACTGATTATGAAAAAGTTATGGAAACAGAATTAAAGGCTTATAAAGACGGTACAAAATCACCTGCTCGCCATATATGTCTAACAAAAGAAGATGCAGTAGCTTATGGTATGAATTATGCAAAAGAGTATTTAAAGGCATATTATCAAGGAATTGACGCGAAAACGCTTGAAGAATATATCCGAAATGTTGAAGTCCAAACAACCGAATACAAATATGTTCCAAGTAAACGAAATGCAACCGGTAATACTTTCTACATACCAAAATATATTTCAAAAGCCGGAGTTGTTCAAATCAAATAATAGTATTTCATTATAAATTTTCATAAAGGCAAAGAATTTCGACAATATGTCGAAGTTCTTTGTTTTGTTAAGGGGTTCTATTAAAACTTTTTTTTAATCATTTTTTATTGTATAATCTATAAAAAACAGCTGAGGGAATTATGGAAATCGGAATAGTTACAGTAATTGTTATTGTTATTGCCTTTTTTGTGTTAAAAAGTGTAATCAGTTTTAGTTTGAAAGTTATAGGAATTGCATTATTAATCGGAATAATATCTTTGAGTATTTACATTTGCTCACAAAAACCGGATATGCATAAGCCTTTTTCTATGGATACAGTGGAGTATCTGTTAAAAAAGAATGACGATGGCTCTATGACAACAACAAAACAGGTTACTCAAACTTCATACAGAAAGGTACAAAAATAATGCTAAAAAAAATATTTGCATTAGCAACATTGTTCTTTTTTACAGCATCAAATTCTTGTTTTGCGTTTAGTGAATTGTATTATCTGAAAAACATCAAAACGACAGAAATAGTACCTGTTGTTGAAGATGGACTGAGAAAATACAGCTTTAATATTGTAAAATATGATCCGTATTATTCAATATCTTCTGATGGAGCATCCTCTTCAGTAATCATATTGCAACAAAGCGGCGATAATATGTTCTATTACTACAATTCGAACTCAAATACAAGGGTAAATAAATATATTTTAAAAGAGGTAGCTAATAGAAATATTGTATGTGAGCAATCCTTTAACTCAAGTATAATCAGTATATATGACAATTTAGCAGAAAATATTATTCCACAAAATAATGAAACGAACAGATATACTTTTAATGACGAGGAGTTTTCAGGGAATACTCCATCTTATGCTTATAAATCACCGGAACAAGCAAATTCTTTCTATGGACGGGTTTCGCAAATATCTTCCGGAACTGTTTTAAAAGCGTATTTACAAAATTCAATAAATACTGCGACAGCTACAAAAGGGGAGCAAGTAACTGCTGTCCTTACAGAAAATGTAACACTTGGAAACAGTGTTGTATTTCCTCAGGGCAGTTTGTTGTATGGAACTCTTTCAAAAGCAGGGAATGCGACATATGGATCCAGAAATGGTCGGGTCGTAATCAATTTTACAAGTTTGGTAACTCCGGAAAATAAGACATATCAAATAGCAACGGAAGCTATCGATTTTTCCGTTGCTAATGAGGGAAAAGCAAAATCAACAATACAATCTGCCGCAACAACAGCAGCAGTTGGAGCCATAGTAGGTTTAGTATTTGCTATGTTAACTGACAGTAAATCCAAAATGAGAACAACTGCTATAAGTGCCGGTGTTGGTGCAGGTAGTTCGTTGGTTGCAAATTTGGCTCAAAAAGGTGTTGATGCAGAAATACCGTCTTATACCGAAATTGAAGTTACTTTAACTCAACCTGTAACGGTATCAGTAACTGAATAAATAATATATATGAGGATAAAAGAATGAACAAAAGATTAATAACGATAGGCTTTTTAATACTTGCAATTACAGTAATAGGCAAATTGCTTTTCTTTGCTGCAAAAAGCATTAAAGTAGACGAATTTAAAAAGGCTGCGATAATATTCTTAATAGATTCTTCTGCTTCTAATCAAAAAATGTTGCCTGAAGAGATTAAATTTACAAAAAGTCTGTGCACAATTCTTGATCCGGAAGATCAAATTAAAATATTAAATGTCTCAGAAAATGCATACATAATTTATGAAGGTTCTCCGAGTGATGCAAAAGGAATTTCAAAATCTTTGGAAACATTTACAAAATACAATAGCCAGCACTATGGGACTGCTTATGGTGATGGTTTAAAGAAAGCGTTTGAACATTGTCTTACTATGAAAAAAGAAAATTATGTTCCATCTGTTGTTGTAATAGGAGATTTGGAAAATGAAGGGGATGTATCTAAGCAAATTGATTGGGACAGTTTACCTGATAATATTAGGAATGTACAGAAGTACATACCTGAAATATCTATGATGTTCGTTTTTGCATCTCCTGAAAAATTAGATTTAGTAAAAACAAAACTTAATCCTGTTTTAGGTGAAAGCAAATTAATTATTGCAAACGAAACAAATATAGATAAAGCCTCCGGCAGATATCTAAAAGCAATAGGCAGATAATCAAAGAGAAAGGATATAATATGGCGTTTACTATCATAACGAAAAATAATGAAAAAACCTTTACTGACAAAGAACTTGTTAATATTTCATCTCACGAAAGTGCTGATTACAGACTTGATTTGGGATTTAGTTATCTTTTAACTGTTCAATATGATGTGAGAACAAACACTTGTATTCTTTTAAATCAGTTTAATAATGAAAAGTTCTTATTTAAAGGAAAAGCTCTTCCGGCAAAATTAGAAATAGACAAAGTTTGTAAAATAATGATAAATAATTCGGATGAATTTATCACTATAAAGGTAATTGGTGAAAGCATTAAACGTGAAGTTGCAAAAGAAAATATTACCGAAAATGACATGAAGGCTATCTATGGAAATGATATAAATGCTTCCGCGAAGTTGATGATTGAAAAACGAAAAGGTGAAATTGAAGCTGCCAGAGTATCAATTATTAAAGAAATAGGTGCAACTATAACCTCTTTGAAAAATAAAATTTCCATGAATTCAAAGAGCGGTATCATTATGCATATAGCCTTATTTATGGCATCATTTGTATGTGCATTTGGAGTTTCAAATTATTTGACGGGATTGCCTCTGAACGATGCAGTTTCTGTAATTCAAATGCCGGTTAATATGAAGCTCATTTTTGTTTATTCAATAATAATTATGGGTGTGGGGTTAATTTTAAAACAAGGCATATTTTTATATTTTCAAAATAAATTGGGTGAAGATACAAATGTGTCAAGAATTGCAGAGAAATTTATGATTGCAATGTCTTTAATTTTTTATTCCGCAATATACTTGATAAATGTTTTATATTATATTTCGCCGAAAGAATATCCGGTATTTGCGGTTTTGATATCACTTTTCTTTGTCGGTACAACTGCAACACTTGCACTTGCTTGTGGGTATTTTAAAAATGCAAACACTGAACTTAGAAAATCGTTGGACAAATATGAGTACAGAGAAGATTTAGAACACGTTATAAAAGAATATCAACAATGGATTGAAAGATATATAAATACTTTGAGTAATACGAAAATACAAAATATCAAAGACAGATTGTTTAATATACAAATAAAATCTGCCGGTGAAATTCTATTAGGAATTGTAACGGCACCGTTCTTGGCGTATGGTGTTTCAAATACCCTTGCAATGTGTTTTCCGGAAGCTGCCGGTTGGATAAGAATTTCGGGATTAAGATTTAGTCCGGTATTTCTTGTTTTAGCAACTTTTCTGATTATTTTTGCATTTTTTGCATTTGTAAACGGCTTCTTGTGCAGTAAAAAAATTCAAGCATCAGAAGTTTTGAAAAATGACGGATTTAGCAACTATCTGCAACACAGTGTAGAAATATATGGTTTAGAGGGAGTTAAAAAACTTGATAAAGAAATGCGCAGGTCATTTGTTATAGGTTTAGTTATTGTTATTATTGAATTTTCAATGAACTCCTCATACTTTATGCAAGAAATAGGTGGTGATTTGAGCGGTATATTGCTAAGTATGCTTGCAGCATTAGTACCGACTGCTTTATTGATTGCAGAAACTTTTATGTTGAGCCAGACAAGATTTGAAAATTTCGCTTGTGATGAATTGATAGCTAAGGTAGATAGGGATTAATGCGGATATTCTTTTCAATACTTGCATTTTTATTGGTTTTATCAACTGCATTTATTGCAATTGACAGACCTGTAATACATAAAAATGTCATAATATTTAATTCGGATTATAACTTAGAGATTAATGAACAACCTCAAATTGAAACAGAAACGTTTGAAACTGTTAAAGAGTTGCCATTAACAGAAAATCCTAAAATCGAAGCAGAAAATAGGGTTATAAGTACTGCAACTAAGTCGGAAATGGTTAGAAATGTATCTAAACCGGCAATTAAGACCGTTCCCAACCTTGTTTCAACAATAAAAAAAGATATTTCACCTACTAAGCAAGTGACTCAAGTTCAAAATGTTTCAACCACTACTCAGGTTGCACCTAAAAGCGTAACCACTATTGCAGAAGATGTTGTGGTTGATCGACCTGTTAAACAAGTTACAAAAGTTGTTCCGCAAGCGGTTCAACAGCAAACAAGTACAACTAAAAAGGCTCAAAGAACTTTGACGGAAGCTGAAGAACAAATCGCTTGGAATGTTTGGCGTTCCAATTTACAAAATAAAATTATGCAGGATGTAAGATTGCCTATAATCCCGACAGGTACTGTTTTTAAGTTTAAGTTTTCAGTTGACAGATATGGTAAAGTTTCAAATATTCAAACTTGGTCAGAAAATTCTTCATATACACCATATGCAATTCAATATATAGCACCGGTCATTCGTGGCTATCAAGGGAAATCAATTCTCGAATTTCCGATGGGTTCCAATAGAATAACGACAGATGTAAGTGGAGGATGGAAAATTTCTCATAATGAGAAATTCAGCACTCCTCAGGATTATAACGATATAGAAAAAATTAAGAAATAAGGGAATTTATGTTTAAATGCAGTGAATGTGGCAATATATATGAAATAAAGCCGGAATATTGTGATTGCGGTAATGATGTTTTTGAAGAAGAATTACCTGAAAAGGTGGTGGACAAAGCAGATGACAATAAAAAAGTTGAAAACGTAGAAAATTGCCAATCACAAATAATTGAAGGTCCAATCAGAACTAAAAATTTTAATCCAAACGATAATTACACCACGACTAATAAAACTTTTACAAAAAAAACTGATGCCATGTCAATTGCAGTATTTTGTATGTGTATATTACTTTCAATATTAGTGCTGTTTTTTTTATGGAATCCTAAAGTTGTTGAAACTTCAAATCCAAGTGTAGAAATTCCTAAGCAGAATAATATTCCGTCCTTTGATAAGATATGGAAAGAACAGCCGGTTAAGCCACAGGGCATAACCGTTTATAGGGAAAATATCCCTGTTCGTCAGGCTAATAATATTGTACAAAATGGTTTTATGAATGTTATTCCCAAAGTACCTGTTCAGAACAATATACAACAAAATAAGACAGTTACTAAAGCAAAGACTCCGGTAAAGACTGCTACAACATCAGCTAAGCCTGTAACAAACACCCAAAAGTCTGTACAAAGTGCTGCAACTAAAGTAAATCAACAGGTTATGAATAAAAGTACGCTTTCAATAGCTAACTCTACAACTCAAACGAATACAAATACGGTACAAAATTTGACGAAACCTCAAGCTCAAAATGTACCCTCTCAAGTATCAACACTTCCACAAATGCAGGCTCAAACAACAAAGACGCAGCAAATTGTTACACAAACAAAACCTGCTGTATCTTCTGCGGTACTAAATCAAGAGTATTCCGATTATAAAATTGGTTTAAGAAATACTATCGGTTATAAAATAGATTTTACAAAAGTTATTGGGGATGGAGATTGTACTGTTAGTTTTAAAATATCTCAAGACGGAAAACTTATAAATCGTGCATTCTCAAAACAGTCTTCCAATATGACTTTAAATGATGCTGTGTATAATGCCGTTATGAAAACGCCGACATACAAAGCTCCTCCTGCAAAATACAGTGGTGAAACATTATATTTGTATGTTAAGTTTTACAGCGGAAACTACACTGTTACTTTGAGGTAATTGTGTTGGGTATTTAATGATCCTAATTTATATGTTATAATTTTGTGGGAGCAATAAGGAGGTAGTAAAATGTCAAATCCTGTTATGAATATAATTGAAAATGATGCGGAAAGAACGCAAATCGTAGACGAAAATAATGTTATGACTGTAAAAGGTACATTGCAAGTTACCGGGTTGATGGGATTACTTCTTTTTGCCTCGGCATCAATGGTTTGGATAAAACTTATGACCGGACATACGGATTTTGGTATGATGTTAATGGGAATAGGATTTTTTGCGTCATTAATATCATATTTTATAATATTGTTTTCAAAAAAGGGTACATTTGTTCCTGTATATGCCATAGGAGAGGGTTTTGTGTTAGGAGGTCTTTCGGCAATAATGGAAACATCTTATCCGGGAGTTGTTTCAAATGCCGTTTTAGGAACATTTGTTGCTTTATTTTCAATGTTGGTTCTATACCAAACAAATGTCATAAGGTGTACTGATAAGTTTAGAAGTGTAATTTTTATTTCAACGTTATCCATTGCTATTATGTACCTCATAAATTTTATCGGGCATTTTTTCGGATATTCAATTCCGTTTATAACGTCATCTTCTAATGTTGGACTTATTTTTAGCGGAATTGTTGTTTTAATAGCTTCTTTAAATTTGATTATAGATTTTTCTTTTATAGAAGAAGGTGCAATGAGATGTTTGCCGAAAGAATATGAATGGTTCGGAGCTTTCGGGCTTATGGTAACTCTTGTATGGTTATATATCGAAATTTTAAATCTCTTAGTAAAGTTGCAAAATCGTCGTTAATAGTATTTGGAGTATAGGATGCTGTATTTAATATCATTTTGTTCGTTTATAATTGGTTTGTTGCTTGCTGCAATTATATTATACGCAATTTATAATAATAAAATTGTTTCAACAAAAGAAGAATTGATTTCTTTAAAATCAAAAATAGCTTCATCTGAGGATTTGCAAGAGATAATTAAGCGAGATTTTGTTCAGCTTGCAAATGAAACAATTAAACGTGAACAGGAAGATTTGCGGAAACAAAACAGAGAATCGCTTGAAGAAAAAATTCTTCCGCTCGCAAAACAATTAGATGAGTTTAAAACGAAAGTGGAAGATTTTAATGTAAAAGGGGTTGAAAATACTACAAAAATTGTTGAACAAATTTCTAATTTGGAAAGAAATAACAAAGTTATAGAAAAAGAAACAAAAAATTTAGTGGATGCTCTTACAAAAAAGCAAAACGTAAAAGGTTCATACGGTGAAGATTTGTTGGATACAATTTTGCAATGTTGTGGTATGAAAGAGGGGGTTCATTATTCAAAACAGTTTGTTACAACATCAGAAAGTTCGAAAGATGACCGACTGCATGTAGTTCGGCCTGATATTGTTGTAAATCTTCCTGATAACAGACATTTGATAATTGATTCTAAAGTTACACTAACAAGCTATCTTGACTATGTTGAGGATGCTTCAAAATTACAAACCTTTAAGTCAGAAGTAAAAAAACGTATTACGGATTTGGCTGATAAAAACTATCAAAATGCAGGAAATTTGTATCAACCGGATTTCGTGCTAATGTATATGCCGATTGAAACTTCTATCGATGTGCTTTATGAAGATAATGAATTAATAAATCAAGCATATAAGTCAAATATAATTATCGTAGGTACAGCAGGTTTATTGACAACAATCAGGCTTGTAAATCAGCTATTTGCTCAACAAAAACAGGTTGAAAGTGTTAATAAAATTGTCAATGCAGGTACAGGGTTATATGAAACTTTCGTTCAGTTTTGTGAAGACTTGATAGATGTACAAAAGCGAGTGGAAGAAGTATCATCACGCCTAAATAAAACAATAAACAGATTCAGTCGAGGAAATAAAAATAAACCGAGCCTGTTTTCTCAAGTGAATGCACTAAAAGATTACGGAATAACATCTGCAAAAGAAATTCCCCCTCAACTTTTAGAAGAAAGTATGGATAATTCTGATTTAATCGATCTAATAGATAACAAATTGAATAATACAGAAGGAGTTGTTTAGGTAATGACAAAAATATTGGTCATTGATGATGACAAGGCAATAAATGAATTAATAAAACTTAACTTGGAATTGAGCGGGTACAATGTTATACAAGGTTTTAACGGTACGGAGGGGTTTGCTTTAGCTCGTCAGGAAATGCCTGATTTAATAGTCCTTGATGTAATGATGCCGGAAGTTGACGGATTTACTGTCGTGCAGAGGATACGCCAATTTCAGGATACTTCTGATATTCCGATAATTATGTTGACAGCACTTTCTGAATTAAATGATAAAGTTAACGGTTTTAATCTTGGTGCGGATGATTATTTAACAAAACCATTTGAAACAGAGGAATTGCTTATTAGAGTTCGAGCTTTGCTAAAAAGAACAGGCAAAATCCCGAAATCCTCCGCTGTAAGAGATTTGCTAACGTACAAAGAAATTACTATAATGCCTGAAACATATACTGTGAAAATAAATGAAAATGAAAAACGTCTTACTCCTATTGAATTTGATATCTTTAATCTTTTATTTCAAAATCACGGAAATACGGTATCCTCCCAAAAGCTATTAAAAGAAGTTTGGGGATATGAACCTGACGACGATATAGAAACTATTAGAGTTCATATACGACATTTGCGAAGTAAAATTGATAAGATTAGTAATGGTAAAAAATACATAGAAACTATATATGGTGGCGGATATAAATTAAATATTTAATTATAAACATTATAAATATTTTTATAGTAATATATTTATATGAATATAGATGCCGTAATAGATAGTGCATTAGCTCCGATAGCTGACAGAATTTCAGGTCTCATTTTTTCTTCCGTTACAATTAGCGGAGTAAAGATAGAGTTCTTGGTTGTGCTACTTATATCAGCGGCGTTTTTCTTTACTATCAGAACAGGTTTTATTGGTTTTTGGGGCTTTAAGCACGCATTTAAACTTATATCAAATAAATATAAGCATACAAATACAAGCGGATACCAGAGAAAGAAAAAAGGTGAGTTATCTTCCTTTCAAGCACTTAGTGCTACAATTTCGGCTTCTGCGGGGATAGGTAACGTTGCAGGTTCAGCAGCTGCGGTTTCAATTGGTGGTCCCGGAGTAATTTTTTGGATGATAGTTGCAGGTTTGTTTTCAATGGCATTGAAATTTTCAGAAGTGTTGCTTGGAGTGAAATTCAGAAAAACAAATCCGGATGGAACCGTATCAGGTGGTCCTATGTACTATATCCCGTATGCATTAAGGGGTAAATATACGAAGTTTTTAGCTCCTGTGCTTTCAAAAACATATGCAATATGCTGTGTATTTGCAATGATTGGTGGTTGGAATTTGTTTCAAATCAATGCAATGACTGCGCAATATACTGAAGTTACGGGTGGGAGCAACAGTATATTTGCTGATAACGGTTGGATTTTGGGCGTGATTGTGGCAATAATAACTTGGTTTACAATAATTGGCGGGATTAAAGCAATAGGTAAATTTGCTTCAAAGGTAACACCGGTTATGTGTTGTTTGTATGTTTCAAGTGCTTTAATTGTATGCTTACTAAATATTGCTAATTTGCCTGAAACAGTTATAATGATAATAAGAGAAGCCTTTTCCCCAAAGGCAATGTCCGGCGGAGCTTTAGCTTGTATGCTTTGGGGATTCAGACGCTCGATGTTTGCTAATGAATCAGGTTTGGGAACGGCACCAATTGCATTCTCGGCAGTTAATACCAATAAACCGGTCGTACAAGCATTTATATCTATGCTTCAACCTTTTGTTGATACAGTTATTGTTGGTGTTGCAACGGCTTTTGTTATTGTTGTATCCGGAGCTTATGTCGATGTGAGCGGTATTGCGGGGATAGAACTTACGTCAAAGGCTTTTGGCACTATTTGTCCTTGTTTTCCGATAGTACTTACTGTGATGGCAAGCTGTTTTGTCCTGTCAACAATGCTTTGTGGTTCATATTACGGACTCAAAGCGTGGAATTTCTTATTTGGGGATGGAAAACTTAAATCAAGAATTTTTCAAATTATATATTGTTTGTGCATTGTCGCAGGTTCTGCTATGAATTTTAAGTCTATTATTAATCTTTCAGATGCGGTTACTTTGTTTTTAGCTGTTCCAAATCTTATTGCTGTGTTTATTTTGTCTGGTACGGTAATTAAAGAACTCAAACGATATTGTGAAAAGTACGAAATCGGTAAAGGTGTTGCAAATCATTTATTATGATATAATATTTCTATTAAGGAGGTATGTGATGCGTGTTTTAAGTATTGCCAATCAAACAAGTTTTAAAAGTTTACAAATCGCTCAAGAAAATTTTTCCCCAAGTCAACAAGCAACAATAGAGGATATAACTGCAAAAGTAAAAGATACAACAGATAAATGTTATCGTAAAACAACGGCAGAAAATTGGTTGCAAAAAAGGGGGTATGATATATATCTCAAGAGTGGCAAACAGCTTGATTCAATTTGCGTAAATATAACCGAAAGAAATAGTGGCAACTTAGATTTGCCAAAGAAAAACTTAATATCTTTGGGGGAATATACGGGCAACGATTTTGATACAAGAATTTTTAAAGATGATTACAGAGAAGGTGCCGTTATATATTCGTTATTTTTTGTGCCAATTCTCATGTTTGCAATAGCGATGGGAAATAAGGCTTGTCAAAAATTTAAATATAATAAAGCTAATCATATAGAAAATCATATAACTATTGATTCAATAATTAATAAAGCAGCTGCACCGTTTAGAAACATAGGAAGATAAGGTAGATATTGTGCCAAAAATATATTTTGTAGATGTAACAAACAGAGATGGAGTGCAAACTTCAAGATTAGGACTTGCAAAACTCCAAAAGACTATTATTAATTTGATGCTTGATGATATGGGAATTACTCAATCAGAATTTGGGTTTCCAACAACTATGCATGAACTGAATTATCTTAATGCAAATTTGGAATTGGTTAAACGTGGCGTTATTACAAAAACAAAACTCTCGGGTTGGATGCGTGCAATTGCATCTGATGTTGAACAGTCATTTAATAATTGTCCGTTGTTGGAAAATTGTAATCTTTCTCAATCTACATCAGAACAAATGATTTACGGCAAATATCTTGGTAAGAAAAATCAAAATGATATTTTGAAAATGACTTGTGAGGCAGTTGAATGTGCGGTTTCAAAAGGTGCCAAAATAATTGGTGTTAATGCGGAAGATGCTTCAAGGAGTGATTTATCATTTTTAATAAAATTGGCAACTGAAGCCAAGAAAGCAGGTGCATATCGCTTTCGCTATTGCGATACATTAGGATATGAAGATCCGCATACGACTTATCGAAGAATATATGAATTGGCAAAGGCTACACAAATGCCTATTGAATTACATTTTCATAACGATTTGGGAATGGCTGTTGCATCATCTGTGGAGGGGGCAATGGCAGCAATTGATGCAGGAGTTGATGCATACATAAATACAGCAATTAACGGTATGGGTGAAAGGGCAGGTAATGCGGATTTAGTTTCGTGTCTTTTAGCTTGTTTAAAATCAGCCGGTTTTAAAAATAAATATGTTGTTGATGAAAATATTGATTTATCAAAGGCTTGGAAACTTGCAAAATACACTGCGTATGCTTTTGGATTACCTATTCCTATGAACCAGCCTGCGGTTGGTGATAATGCCTTTGCTCATGAATCCGGTATTCATGCTGACGGTGCTTTGAAAGACAGAAGAAATTATGAGTTGTATGATTTTGAAGAATTAGGCAGGGGTGAACCGGAGATAATTGAGACCGGCAGAATGATTACAACAGGTGAATATGGCGGCATTAAAGGGTTTAGAAATGTTTACAATAAACTCGAAATCGAATTTAAAGACGAAAATGAGGCGAGAAATATTCTTGAACTTGCTCGTTATGCGAACGTACATACCCAAAAGCCTTTGACTGAAAGTGAATTGAAATTCATTTATCACTATCCGGATATAGCTGCAAAGATTATGACAGTATCACCGTTCTATAATCCCGAAGGTGAATTACAGAAGAGGTTAAGCGAGGGTAATCTTGTAATGCCTAATACGATTATATAATAATAGCTGATAATAGATTATGGGACAAAATTGCAAAGATTTTTCGTATAGGAAAATTTGTTTGGAAGCAGATTTTGGCAGACAAAACTGTCGATGTTCTGTGTTTGGGCATTGGATAGGTCTTTATAAGGACTCTGATATGTGGAGTTTGTTTCTAAATAATTTGCCAAAATATTAAAAGGACTAAATAAATGTAAATATTTGTAATGACATACTGTATTATCTATCGTTTGTGTTATAGGATGGGTATATCATTATGTATTACATGAAATATGTGTGTGAGGAGGTATTTATGCACGTAAGTCCTATTAGCAATATTGGTTTAATGTCAATTAAGAGTCGTGGTATTGTAAGAAATGAAGAAACTACAACAGAAAATCCTATTAATGAAAGTTCTGTTTCAAAAAATGTTAGTTTTGGTGAATATCCAATGTTTGGCGTGCTTCATAAAATGAATATGAACGTAACTCCGGAAATTGCCGAAAAAATAGGTAAAAGTCTTTCAAGTTCAACTTCAGGACACAGAGGAAAGTATGGAAGCGATATATTTAATTCTGATATAGTGCAACTTATAACTGTCGGAGTTGCTAAGAAAGCTAATGAAAATAATAGAGGTAACGGTCCTTGGGTTATTATAGGCGGTGATACAAGACAGGCTTCAAGAGAGTCTTTACCATTGATAAAAGACGTACTTAACAGACGTAATGTTAATGTTTACGAAATTGAAAATCCGGTTCCGACTCCTTTGTTAGCTTATGCGGCTAAATTTTTGAATGTAGATCTGGGTGTATTAATGACTGCAAGCCATAACCCATGGGAAGATGGCGGTTATAACCTTGTTACAAACGCAGGAGCTATTGCACCGGGTAATGTTACAAAAGATGTTGCAAAATATATGGTGGAAACAGCTAAGTGTGCTAAACATTATGATCATTTACAACCAAACGCAAAAGTAGTAACGGTTGATCCATATAACATGTATAGATGTTTTATAAATGATAACGGACTTATAAATTGGCGAAAAATTGAAAAATCCGGCTTGACGGCTTACTATGATGGACTTCAAGGTACGGGTGTTTATGTGTTGCCAAAATTATTAGACGATTATCATATAAGTTATACCAATGTTGTTTCTGGCGGACAAGAAGGACCTAATCCTACTGATGCAAACTTGTCTGTATTGAAATCTAAACTTGCAAGTGATACAAGTAAAGGTTTGAAAATAGGTGTTGCAAATGATGGTGATGCTGATAGATTTGGCATTGTTGACGAAAATGGTAAATTCATTAATCCAAATGATGTTATCCTTTTAACAGCGTATCATTTAGCAAAGAACAAAGGACGTAGTGGTGCAGTCATTCGCTCACAAGCAACATCAATGCAATTAGACAGGTTCGCAGACATATACGGTCTCAGAAAATTTGAAACACCTGTTGGATTTAAATATATTGCTGAGGATATAGAAGCATTGAGAAAAAATGGAGAGGATGTTTTGGTAGCAGGAGAAGAATCCGGCGGATTGACTGTTAATGGACATATTCCTGAAAAAGACGGTATCTTGGCAGTTTTACTTATGATGGATTTGGTAGCAACTGAAAATAAACCTATTTCACAAATTCTTAAAGAAGTAAAAGATTCTTTGGGTGTACATTTTAATATTAATAATTTTTCGCAAAAATTCGAACGCTCAGAAGCTGGCGAAGCTGCAAAAGATGCTGTTATGAATAAAGTTTCAGATTTTTATAACAAAGTTATGGAAGGTGAAGCGAATTTAGGCAACTATAAGGTAGATGCTATAAAAACAGCAGAAGTTCGCAAAAATATGGAAACATATCGTGAGGGTGGAGACGGATATAAGTTTATTCTTGAAGACGGTTCAACAGTTTTATTAAGAAAATCAGGAACGGAACCTCTAATAAAGTGTTATATCGAATCTACTGGAAAAAATGAGCAGGAAGCTGTTGATAAGAGCAAAGAATTAGAAGTAATTATGAGAGATTTTATGTCATAATCAAAATAAAATATGAATAATAAAAAGGTGTCCCAAAATCAATTAGGAACACCTTTTTTATTATAATTAAAATTTACCCTCTTGTAGTTGTATTTTCAAAAATTGTTCTCCCTTGACTTAATGCCAATAGTCTGAGCGAACATTCTCCGTTTACTTTATCAAACACGCCTATTGAACAAAGTCTTGCCGCAACAAATTCATTCAAATCTTTAGGACTAACGTAGAGCGGGCAATTTTCGTTACATTCTCTTTGAGTGCCGAAAGGACAAGTTTTTGTCATAAATTAATACCTCACTGTAATTCTTTTAAGGCTTGTGCCAGCTGGTCATCATTCGGTGCTTTCCCGTGCCAGCCTGCTTGATTTTCCATGAAAGAAATTCCCTTACCTTTAGTTGTATTTGCTACAATAGCAAAAGGTTTCTCTGATTTTTTAGCGATTTCTATTGTGTTATAAATTTCTTCAATATTATGTCCGTCAATTTCAGCAACGTCCCATTCGAAACTTCTAATTTTATCAGCAACATTTCCTAATGCCATAACAGTTTCGGTTGAACCATCTATTTGAAGTTTGTTTCTGTCAATAATAGCTATTAGATTGTTTAAATTTCTGTGAGCTCCTTGCATAAAGGCTTCCCAACAAGAACCCTCTTGCAGTTCTCCATCACCCATATACACAACTACGTTCGCAGGATTTTTATCTATTTTTAAACCGATTGCGATTCCGCAGCCTAAAGCAAGTCCTTGACCGAGCGAACCTGTTGAGGCCTCTATGCCGGGCAAATAACCGATAGTCGGGTGCCCTTGTAATCTGGAACGCAACTTCCTGAAGGTTGATAATTCTGCTTTATCAAACATTCCATGTTCTGCCAGTATTGAATATAGAAGCGGGGATGCATGACCTTTTGATAAAATAAATCTGTCCCGAGTCGCAAAATCGGGATTATCGGACCAATCCGCAGGAATATTTAAACATTTTTCATACAAAACGGTTAAGATATCAGCCCCGGAAAGAGAGCCTCCAGGATGACCGGACTTTGCATCATGAACTGTTTGGACAATATTACGTCTTACATTCAGTGCATGGCTTTTTAAATCTTCAATGTCAGACTTTGTTAGCATATAATACAATCTCCTATTTGCAACACATTCTATATAAAATTGATTTTATTAAAAATAGCGGTAATGTTGGAAATATACGTTTGAATCGTTCAGGCTGAATAAGCGTTCGATATACCCATTCAGTGCCTGTTTTTCTGAATATTTTAGGTGCTCTTTTTACTGCTCCAGACCAAACATCAAGGCTACCACCAATACCAATCATTAATCCGTAATTTAATACGGATTTAGCTTTGCTTATAAATTGCTCTTGTTTTGGTGAACCTGTTGCAACAAGTATTAAACGTGGGTTAGTGTTTTTTATTTCGTTCAAAATAGTGCTGACATCAGTGAAGTAGCCGTTATGCGAATAAACAATATTAATATTCGGGTACTTAATCTTAATGTTTTCGACAGCTTTTTGAAGAACTTCTTCTTTTGCACCTATTATTGCAATAGGAATGTTAGACTTCGCAGAATATTTTAATAATTCTTCAGCAAAGTCAACTCCCGGAATTCTTTCTACGTTAATTCCGTTAAGTTTTAATGCAATTTTAACACCAACTCCATCCGGTACAACAAGCTCGGAAGAGTTAACGATATTGGCAAACTCTTTGTTTGAGGATGCATATTGAAACATTTCAGGATTGACTGTAACAACTTGAGAAACTTTATCTTGATTAATAAGCTCTTTTGCAAATTCAAGGGCTTCCTGAAAATTATACGTATTTACTTTTAAACCCATTAACTCCACATTCATAACAATATTATACTTGAAAAATATATGTAAGAGGATAATTTTTAAAAATTTTTTGATAAATTAAATTAATTCAAGAAGTAATCGCAACACTAACACCTCAAGTATAATAAAACTAATACAGAAAGGA
>JAKSUQ010000100.1 GCA_024408855.1 bacterium
TATTTTTTCATCTTTATTTTTTCTCTATCAATTACTTGTTCCAAAGCACCAAACAATTCTGAATATTTCATAGATTCAACATTTATTTTTGTAATAACAGCATACAAACTCAATGGAATTTTTTTGTCTTCAAAGTCAAAGGTCTGGCCATTCATACCAATTACTTTTTCTCGAATTGCTTCTGCGTATTTAATATCTTCGCTGCAGGTGATTAAAACAAACTCGTCGTTGCCAATTCTAAAAACTACATCATCATTACCACTACAATCCATAAGGCGTTTCATTGTTTCGCAAAGTGCAATGTCGCCAGCCTTGTGGGAAATTTCGTTTATAGGAATAAGATGATTTATGTCTGCACAAACGCAATAGCAGTTTTTACGTTCCTTAATAAAATCATACATTTGTGAAATATCAACAGCTCTTCTCATATATTGTTCTCCTTTTAATTGATAAAAGCCTGTAATCATTGGAAAAAGTTCAGGGATCTGGCCATTTTGTACATAATTTTCCTTAAACTTTGACGGATTACAGTTCCACACAGAATTAAAACTGCGGGTAAATGATTCATGACTGGAATAACCGTACTGAAACGCTATATCAATCAAACGCATTTGGGGTTGCTGGACTATCATCTGGGCAGCTTTCATCATTCTTCGACGCAGAATATAATCTTGAATTGAAAAATGAGACATTCTGAAAGTTTTTTCCAAGCCTGATTTTGATGTAAAACATGCCTTCGCAATACTTTCAGTCTGCAAATCACAATCAAGATGCGCTTCGATATAAGAAATTGACCTGAATAATAAATCCAAATTTGCCATGACAATATGAGAATACATTATTATTTTACAGCAAATTTGATTTTTTGAGTAAATTTTATTAGGGCTGTCCCCGTTTGTTCGATAAAACTACCACGCTTTCATGCACCGCTGCAAAAATTGCCACAGCGCACACAGGAATTGCCGCATATTTTACATCTGCAAAGGCAAGTGCATATGGGAAAAGGAAAATTAAAAAACCGGTAATTTTGTTTGGAATTGTGTGAGGCAGCACAAGTTTTTTCCGCGTTATAAAACCGAATAGAACGTTCGCAAATCTGATTAAAATAATGACTGCCAGGCAAATCAAAAGCCAGCGCGGAATTGTGATTGCGGTAAAAATTTTTACAAGGCTTGTTGCAAAAAAAACTATGTCTGCAATGCT
>JAKSUQ010000101.1 GCA_024408855.1 bacterium
CGAACTTGAAATCGAGCATCTGGTGTTCGCCTTCCTCGATGAGTTTTTGTATGTGTTGATCTTGCCGTTTCATTTGGGGTGCAAAGGTAGTCATTTTTATGACACGATAGATACTATATTAATAAGGTGTAGCTGATGTGGCTCAAATGTGTGTAAATAGAGTAGAATGGGAGGGAAGAAAACGGATTTCGACCTAGATGCACGAAAAAGCGTTTTTAAGGCCGTAGGGAGGATTCTGTTGGTGGGTGGTATTGTGATTCATTTTTCGAGGAAAAACGCGAAATATTGAGTTTTTAATTTGTCATATTCCGCTGTCTTTAAAAATTACAAATGTAATCTATTTATAATTTAAAATGTTGATAAATAACATAATATACAAATGTTTATATGTTTAAATATGTATATTTAGATTCGTAAATCATTATAAATAAGTGAATATATTGACAAATATAAAAATATTAAATTTAAATCATTATAATACAATAAAATAAGTAGTTTTAAATAAAGTAATATACTAAATAAATACCAAATTTATGCAATTTTTCATATTTATTTTACTATTTAATGTAACTAATTGTATTATAGCAATATGATTATATTTATATGAAGTTATAGTTTATAGGAAATAAAGTTGTTATATATGTTTACAAAACTAAAATGAAAACTATTGCGTTTTGTAACGATTAATTGTTTACTTTTGTCAACTGAAATAGTGACATAAATCAAGTTTTTTAGGAGGATGTAGCCATGGATTATCCAGAAATGAAAGATAGGATTTCGCATATCATTAGAGCGAAGAATTTAACCGCTGCTGAGTTTGCCATTCAACTTGGAATCCAACCATCGAATGTTTCACATCTCTTGTCGGGACGTAACAATCCGAGTTTGGATTTCGTGAAAAAGCTGAAAGAAACCTTTCCGGAGTATAGTTTGGATTGGATTGTTTTGGGTCAAGGGCCAATGACGGTTTCGGATTCTTTCCGTAAACCTACATCAGATTTGCTTCCTATTAACGAGCCAGAGACTCATACGGAGCGGCACGAAATCGTGGATAGTTTTCAAGGAACCTTGTTCGATACCCAAAGTATTGCTGAACCAAAAGAGGATATTAGTGCTAAACGTCCACAGGGCAAACTGGAAAAAATCATTTTTGTGTATAACGACCATACCTTTGAGGAGGTCTTGCCTCGCTGACTT
>JAKSUQ010000102.1 GCA_024408855.1 bacterium
TGCCTAAAACCATAATTCCTTTCTTCTGCAACGCCTTCTCCGCGAGTTGCAGAAAAAAAGAAGAATAAATTTGCATAAATCAAAAATTAGTTGTACCTTTGCAACGGAATTAGAAATATAAAACTTTTCGCCTATGAAAAAACCGGCATCGTAAAGGCGATGCATAACGATAAATAAACGTTAACTATATTCTCACGTTTCTGAAATCGGCAAAATGAAAGAAATCCCTGTGAGTAAAGTGTAACGTCCTCGTCTTTGACGTGGACTTTGCTTTAATTCAGGGAAAAAGGTGTTTGCCGATACCGAGAAACGTGAACTAAAAGTTTAGTCCACTTTTTTTATATATGCAAGTATATTGATACTAATCATTAATTTTATTATTAACTTAAAAGTTGCGCCCGACACGAGATTAGGGTAAGAACGTATGAAAAAAATCTTATATTTAGTACTCCCCATTCTTTTCTTGATGTGCTTTTCATCTTGTGACAAAAATGATGCAAAAGAGCCGCAATACAAGTATGACTTATTTGATGAACCTTGTCTTAATTGGGGAGAGTCCCAATCGCTTGTTTGTAATTGGATGATTGAACATGGTTTCCAAGTTAAAGAAAACACGGAAGGAATCATTACGTATCAAGCCAATAAACAAGCCAAAGAAATGATTCAACGATTTGATGACGGATTATCAATAACATTCGTATATATCAATAGCAAAGTGACAAGTGAAACAGACATTAAGGGTTATTTATCAGAACGTTACGTATTCATTAAAGATGAAGAAGATGCAAAAAAATATACAACAACGGATAATAAAACCACAATCATATTTTATGAATCAATCGAAGATGGTGTTTACACCATTGTATATCAAAAGCGATAATTTCTCTATTCCTTCTATTAATAATAAACCGACGCCTCAAAAAAGCGTCGGTTTATTATTTGGTTAAGAGCAATCTAATAGTACTGTCAACTACCGCTGTACTACCGATAAGAACCCGTAAAGAACAGGTTGTTACTTGGCTACATTTACGGCACGGACTTCGCGGATGACGGTAACTTTGACCTGTCCGGGATAAGTCATCTCGTCCTGGATACGTTTTGCCAAGTCGAAGGACAGCAATTCGGTATCCT
>JAKSUQ010000103.1 GCA_024408855.1 bacterium
ATTTATTTTAACTTTTTAGGAATTTAATCCGCAAAAGTCATAACTTTTTAGGAATCTAATCCATAAAAGTTATAAAATTACTCCTAATGTGTCAACGTTTCGACTGTTTCGTCCGCACCGCCTCCTCCGCGAGTTACAAAAAGGGGAATAAAGAACAAAAAGTGGCAAATTTTATATGCCACTTTTATTAATGTTATATATTTTATTTGCTTAAATTTTCAAATTTCATCTTTTTTGTCTTTCCGGATGCCTTTTCAACAACACATTGTTCTCCATCAACGACAGATTTAATTATTCCAGTTTCGTACTTTGTTCCAACTTTGTACATTACAGAATCTCCTGTTTGAAAATAAGATTGTGTATCAGGAGTGTGTTTTGCCATAACTTTAATAGTTTGCATTGAAAAAATGCCACCAGTAATTGTTGTAAGTAATGCATCCCAAAAACGAAATGATGTACGTATTTGGCATGGCTCATCTGAGGGAGTGGCTACAGAAGTTCTACCAAGCGGAATAAGTCCCCAAAATAAATAGCATTGTTTGCCTTTGGAGTATTTATACTCTTGTCCTTGAGTTTCTTTAAAATTTGAGATACTTGTCCTTGTAGACATACAAGATGCCAGAATGAATACAGACATTAGCATTATAAAACATTTTTTCATATTAATAAAGAATTTTTGTGTATATTGTTATTAGTTAATATTAGTCCGTTGCTTAACGAGGCACAAAAAAAGTGGACTAAACTTTTTAATCCACTCTCTTAGGTATCGGCAAACACCACGCAACTGGATAAAGTAAAGCCCACTCGCAAGGAGTGAGCGCTGAACTTTACTTCACAGTTGACTTTCTTATAAATTTTGCCGATTTTAAAGAGAGTGTGAAACAAAGATAACGCTATATTATCTATTGTGCAATTTTCTTGCTTGTTTTATTTCATAGGCGAATTATGTTTTAATTTCTTTGCAAAGGTACAATTATTTTTTGGAATATGCAAATATATTGCAACTATTTTACTATCCACTTACTTTTTCTGTGCGTAGGTGAGAGCAAATAGGCGCATCTGTTGTAGCATGGCGTTCAGGCCGTTGGTGCGGGTGGGGGAGAGGTGTTCACGCAGTTGGATATCGTCTA
>JAKSUQ010000104.1 GCA_024408855.1 bacterium
TTGTGTTCCAAACTCGGTGATCATCACACCATCAAAATCTAAAAACAGGACTCTTTTCTTTTCGTTTTGCATATTTTTAAAATTTAAGTTCGAAGCAAATATGATATGCCCCTTTATTATACATATACGAAACAAGACGATTTTTTAATTAATAAAACCTTCATTTTCCAAATAAATGATATGTTTTTTGCGTAATTTTAGTACATTTTCAACAAACAATATTAAAAATCGTACAATAGAAAAAATATAAAAAAAGCCCTAAAAGATGCACTTTTAAGACTTTTAAATTGGTAAATAAGCCAACAATTAATTATTCAGTTTGGCTTTATCTAAGTCCATTTTAGGAACTATAACTACATGTCCGTCCAAAGTTTGCAGCAAACGACATAACACATCATAACCAACAGACACTTTGCCATTTTCTATCTTGCTCAAATTGCCGTAGTCAATATCAGCCATTCGAGCCACAGCACGGAGAGACATCTTGCGTTGTTTACGTAAATGCTGAAGTTGAGTACCCAAATAACAACGATTCAGTTCTTCATCAGTTACTACCCGAGAAAAAGAATTAGGGAAATCCTTATTTGCCATCAAGCGGCGATTAACATATTCCAATTGCTGCCACGGATTAAGTACTTTGCCTCGAATACGTGTGGCATTAAATAGGTATGCTTCTATCAATTGAGCATACATTCTTTGTTTGGTTTCAGGCACCTCATTTTCAAAACGCAAGTGAGCTACAAATGCACCGTTAGGGCGCATGAGGTAAATATCTCTACATGTTTTGAATTTGACTTTAACTTCCATAGCATTAAGATTATTCACACAAAATAGATTGTGCCATACACCAATAAGAATTATTTTCTTTTTTCAATCACCCATCTACCATTTTTGTGAGTACCTACACGGTGAAGAACACCGAATGATTGAAGGGCAGACAATTCTGTCATTAGTGTCCTTTGTCCAACAGCATATCCCTTTTGTGCAATCTTTTGTGCAGTTATTGTGCAATCCTTTTCTATTACGTTCAATATAACTCGCTGTCTATCAGTTAGTTCTTTTGTGTCATCTTTTGTGCAAAAGTACACAGAATATTTGAATCTTGCAAATTTGGAGGCAATTATTT
>JAKSUQ010000105.1 GCA_024408855.1 bacterium
TCGGCAGGAACTATCTTGTACTAAAAAAGTTGACTCGTCAACCAAACAATCTCCATATCATTTCAAATAATAGGAAAAAGGGGAGTTCTATAAATTAAAAAACTGTTAATCATTTTGTTATATTGATAATTTTTCGTATTTTTGCAAAATAATTGAAGAGTCTTGATATGGCATACAAAAAATCATCTGAAACAGGCATGTTCGACCTGCCGGTTTGATATTATATGGAGCGTTTGATGCCTCATTTGGAGACAGAGTATTTGATTTCTAATGATTGGTAAAATGAATTTATTCCAAAGATTCTGGTACACTATTTTTGAATTGATTTCAAGCAAATCAAATTTCAGAGACATGCCTTATGCTGGTACAGCACTGGTATTGTATATTTTGACTGAGATTCTTATCGCTACCGTTATAGGCTATTGGAAATGCTTTTCTACAATGTATGGGGAGCTTTCTATAGATATGAGTTATTCTAGAATCGTATGGACTGTGCTTTTGTGCGTTCCATTCCCAGTCTTTTATTTTTATAACAAAAAAATAGGATTGCAGATAGTTGAAAGATTCAAAAAAGAGAAGGAGGATATGAAAAAGAAAAGAAGACAGGAGACGGGGGTGATAATTACTTTAAGTCTATTATTTTTGATTGGACTTCTTATATGGAGACTTTGTCAGACAGCATCGCATTAAAAGAGGGAAAAAGTTGTTGTAGTGTAAGTATAGATGAAGACAGAGAGTCGATACTTGTCAGGGAAGCAATAGATGGTCCACCTAGTACATAAAACCGAAGGGGTAAATCACACGAAAAAGGTGCGGTTTTACCCCTTTGTTTTCACTGGTGAAGTACCCTGTAAGGAAGTACGAACACCTTTGAATAGCATTACATTCAACGAGGAACGCGATGAGGAAACCTGTTACGGCTATTGCGATGACCAACCTGGTATATAACATGTGTCGATTAGGTCAAGTAGTAAGATTGCATAAAGATTGGATTACTGCTAACTAACTGATAATCATCCCCACCCCATATATAATAGTTATTTTTGATTAATTAGTCGACCCTTAAAATGTATTTAAATATTTATTATTCAGCACAATAAATAATTCAATTCTGCGTTATTTCTA
>JAKSUQ010000106.1 GCA_024408855.1 bacterium
TAAAAATTAAATTTGTTTTTGTTTTCCTTTGTGATACTAATATAGCATATACAAATTAACTTGTCAATACCTTTTTTTAAAAAATAAAAAAAATATAGGGCATAAGCCCTATATTAATTATTCTTTTTTAGCTCTATATGTAAGTATCACAGCCGCCACAGCTAGCACAACCGAGCCGAGAAAATAGCCAATTGTCACAATGCCGCTTGCATCAAGAGCAAACAGAAACAGCCGTACAGCACCGACATAAAGTACCGTTGTCACAGCTCCGTACAGAACAATGAGTAATCCACAAATAAAAGTTTTAAATTTGTTTTTCATTTTTAAACCTCCTGACAAATAACTGTTATATCGTTTGTTACATAATCTTCGCCAATTGTGGCAATTTCTGCCCAACTTGCAATTTTAATTGCATCTTCAATTGATATATAGTTATCATAATCGCCACAAGTTAATACATAATATATTGAATTATGTATATCTTTTGCGTTTGCTTTACATCTGATAATTTTAGATGAATTTTCAACGCTATTTAAATCAATTTCAAACTGTACCATTTTTAAACCTCTGCAATTTCAATTATATTTTCAATTTTTATTGTTTTATCTTCCAAATATGCCAGCCCGTCAAGAAACATAACTGATTTGATTTTTTCTGTTACAATGCCGAGAACATCACGGTAAATGATTTGCATTTTTATTCCTCCTTGATAAGTCCGTACCATTCCAGCACATCAAATTCAATATTGCCCGTATCACTAAAAATTCGATTAATAATTTCTTCTCCGATATCGCACAAATCGTTACCTGTTAGCCAATCATAAGCATTTTCGTCAATGCTTTCAGTCCACAAATCAATTGCGTTTCTTGCTGTTTCAATTGCTTCCTGCCGCTGAATTTCCATAATATTTTCAACGGTCAATTCATATTTTTCATTATTGATTGTGATATACATTTTTAAACCTCCTCAAATATAATAATTTTTCAAATATGCTAATTCCTTTTCCCAAATCGGACACAATACCGAATTAGGAAAATTGTTTATTGCTTCTTCAAGCTCAATTATACGATTGTAAATAGTTTCG
>JAKSUQ010000107.1 GCA_024408855.1 bacterium
GAATTTGCAGGTTTGTTTTGCTCTTTATTCATCGTTATTTTTTTAACTTTTTTTACTTTCAAAAGATTTTCCTCATAAATCTTTAGTTGTATAAATACTTTAAATTTAAACATAACAAGTATAAGAAATGTTTTCTAAACCAGACGAAATTATTCAACAATATATTACAACCAGCGTTTCTAAAACAAAAATGAGTTCAATCATGATCATTGCTAAAAGCATATTGGCAGGTCTCATGATTGGAATGGGAGCAGCATGTAGTAGTGTCGCCGCTCATACAATAACAAATGTAGGAATAGCACGTCTTATTGCCGGTATTGTTTTTCCTGTTGGACTCATGATGGTTATTCTTATGGGAGCAGAACTATTTACAGGTGACTGCCTAATGTCATCTGCAGTAGCCAGAAGATCAATTTCATTTTTTCAAATGGTTCGTGTTCTGAGTCTTGTTTTTGCTGGTAATTTTATTGGAAGTTTTATTCTTTCGATCCTGATTTTTTTTAGCGGACAATTAAACTTTTCAAACGGACTTCTTGGTGCCTATACAATAAAAGTAGCTTTGGGAAAAACTTCACTTACTCCGTTACAGGGAATTACATCAGGAATTCTTTGTAACATATTGGTGTGCGCTGCCGTTCTCATGGCAATGGCTTCAAAAGATGTTACAGGAAAACTGCTTGCTTCATTTTTTGTTGTAATGCCTTTTGTTACAGGCGGATTCGAACACTGTGTAGCAAACATGTATTACATTTCAGCCGGTTTATTGGCAAAAACAAATCCTGATTTTGTAAAAATTGCTTCATCCACATACGGAATTACAGATTTCAGTTCTCTTTCAATACAAGGGTTTCTGATCAATAATCTGGTTCCAGTAACACTTGGAAATATTGCAGGTGGATCTTTAGTTATCGGACTACCTATGTATTACATAAATACTAATTTAAAACTTTCAAAAAAGGGGTCAAAGGAAAATGATGTACACTATGATTACGCTGGGAATTTTGGCAATTGAATTTAGTGGAGTTTTATTAATTACAGGAATCTTTTATCTCATTGACAGAAA
>JAKSUQ010000108.1 GCA_024408855.1 bacterium
AGTGATGAAAAATAATAACTCTCTGCTTTTTTGGTTTTTCTTTTCGTAGCCCGATTGGGGATCAAGATACAATTGTATATTATTGGAAATCAGATACTTTATGTTTTGTTAATAATTTTTGTCCGTCTTTTTGTCCGTCTTTTTTAATTGTCCGTAAAAAAATCGGAGGAATTATTACAATTTATTACTTTTCTTTGTAATTGAATGTAATGAACAAGTTGCATTCTATTACATTCGCTAAAAATTAAAGTTCTATTTATTTCATATGTAACTAAATTCCGCAACACTTTAATTTAACTTTATTCATAAGTTCTTGGGAAACAAAAAGTTACCCAGAATCTTGCCATGTTGGATTTTTCACTTATCTTAGTGCTGCAATTCAAAACAAGCATAAATCGTAACAAGACATGGCAAAGGTACAAATAAAATCTGAGAAACTCACACCTTTTGGAGAATTTTTTTTCTATAATGAGCAATTTGACTCCATGCTTTCACCCGTTATCGACTCAACACAGGGTCTGAGATGCAGCAATATCATCGGATATCAGTTCAGCGAGGTAGAGAAGCATTACAAACACTTCTACATCCGTGCTAACTGATGCCGTTCGCTCTACGATTTTAACATTTAATCCCTATATTTTAAGCCTTTTTGTCTATTTGAGTCTATTTTTGAGTCAAAATAATAATGTTGTTTAAAGTTTGACTTTTTTCATTGGTAGAGGTATATTGCCTATTACTTTTGCGTTCGTAAATCGTACGACATTACAAAAAAATAATAAACAAACAACAAAATCAAATTTCATTTAATTAATACAATTAATATGAGCAACACTAATACTAATATCCCTTTTTGGGGTTCTAATACACAATCTGCTTGTGCTTCTATACCGCAGCAGGATATGATATTTATGTGCATGCAGATGATGATGCAAATGATGCAGGGACAAGCACCTCAGATGATGATGAATTTGTTTCAGCAGATGCAACAGTATTTCATGCAATGTCAGTCATCGACTATGGCTCCTGCAAATACTCC
>JAKSUQ010000109.1 GCA_024408855.1 bacterium
AGGAAAATTGTTTATTGCTTCTTCAAGCTCAATTATACGATTGTAAATAGTTTCGGAATTATACATTTTAAAACCTCCATTTTAAATCCGTTTTTGATTTTCGTTTTTGAAATTCAATTTTAATTTTCAATTTCGTTTTGCAATTCTTCCAGCTCTGCATCGGTGAAAATTCTGTGCATTGCTTCTGCCGTTGCTTTGCATCCCTCATAAGCTCTAAAACCTTTTCGGAGGTCTTCGGGTGTTCCGTCATAACCAAAACTAAAGATAAAATCTTCAGAATCTACGCACCCTTCAAAACAATTCATGTCACTCAGCAAACATTCAAGTACATCACGCTTGTTAGGCTCAGTGTACAGTGTGTTGCACTGATATTCCGTTTCAAATTCTCCGCGCTCCGTTTCAATACAAACATCAAAACGAGTGTGAACACGAGTGAAAAGATTATCCTGATTGTCGCTTGTTTCATAAGTGAAATTGATTTTTTCTAACATTTTTAAAACCTCCATAAAATAAAATGTTTTTGTTTTGTGTCTTGAGTATAGCACATTACTTTTTGTTTGTCAACACTTTTTTTAATATTTTTGTGGGGAATTTTTATTGCGCGGGATTACCCTATTTTGTGGGGAAAATGCGCACACGCAATTACTGCTGACGGATTAGGGGGGCTGAGGCTCAAACACAAGGGTGTGAGTGTGTGTGGCGGTTAGTTTAGGCTAACTATATAGCTATGATGGTTAGCTCAGGCTAACTTAAAATATTTTAATATCAAGCATTAGTTAACAGTATAAATCAAGTTAAAATGTATAGCGTATATAATATAACAATATAGTGTTATAGCTATAAAGCCGTATAAGCTCACACAATGCAATATAAACCGCTTTTATACCGTTGTAGTATCTGTATATTGTCCAGCATTCAGCCGTTTACACGGCATTCTATGCGCTTTTAGCAATTGAACATAGTTATACCATAGCATAATACAAGCCTATAACATCCAGCCGTATACAATAGCCGTA
>JAKSUQ010000011.1 GCA_024408855.1 bacterium
CTTTCTTTGGTTCATAAGTGTCTCCAATCGGCATATCGGCACCACTGCTAAAAAACGAGTATAATTCTCGTGCTTGTTCCTTTACAAAGTTAACTGCTGCATCTGAAATATTTTTCAGAGAAGCCTTTCTTTGTTTCAGAGACATTTTCTCCCAGTTAATTGATTCGTTACTCATTTTAAGTTACTCCTTTCTTAAATCTGTAACTAACCTGCTAATACTTTTCATGTATTACGGCAGATTTTTCCAAAACTTTAATAAATTTTTGAAAATTGTTACAAAATTTAAAACTCCTAATTCCTATATCCTAATAAAGTATTTTAATTCATGCAAATTGACATATATGAAACGATATAATTTTACTAAATCCGCAAGGCTCAATATTCACGCTAAAAAGTCATCTTAACAAAAATTAACATTTATCAATTTTATCAAAATTTGTACAACTACTCTCAAGCCGAAAGATGCTAAAACGAAATTCTTATGAGTTAGTGAGGAGTTCGGTATCAGGTTTTATTTTCCCGTCTGAAAAATTACGCTTTGTAAATTGTTTGACAATATTGTGCAATTATAGTCTAATGATATATGGAAGATAAGCCGAATTAGAGCATTTTAGGCTTTTGGGGAGAAAGAAATTAAATGTACATTAAACAATTGGAAGTGGATAACTTCAAATCTTTTGCCAATAAAGTAGAAATCCCGATGTTAAAAGGTTTTACAACTATTTCCGGCCCAAACGGTTCCGGAAAAAGTAACATTATCGACAGCATACTTTTTGCACTCGGCTTGTCCAGTGCAAGAACACTAAGAGCCGAAAAACTATTTCACTTGATTTCCACTTACAATAAACGTAATGAGGCTTTTGTAAAGGTTACGTTTGCCGACACTAACGATAACGGCTCAGGCGGAGAATTTTCTGTTGCAAGAAAAATCCGCAAATCTTCACAAGGGTTTAACAGCATTTATTATCTGGACGACAAAGTCGTTACATTATCTGATATTCACAATAAATTGGAAAAGTATAATATTACACCAAACAGTTACAACGTCATGATGCAAGGTGATGTTACCTTAATAACAAATTGTTCGCCTAACGAAAGACGTAAAATTATTGATGAAATCGCAGGGGTTGCCGATTTCGACAGAAGAATAGAACAAGCCACAAGCGAATTGGAAACCGTTGAAAAAAGAGTTATAAATTCCTCAATTATACTAAAAGAGGTTAATTCTTTGTTAGAAAAATTACAAGAAGAACGGGAAGTTGCCTTAAAATACAAAAAATTGAAAGACGAAAAATCTTTGCTCGACAGCCAAATAAGCACCGTTAAATTCTTTGATATAAAAAGAAACCTTGAAAAAGCTCATGAAAATATTTTGGAATTTACTAAAAAGAAAAAGGAAGAAGAAGTTAAATCCAAAGATCTTGAAGAAAGATTAAAGTTAATAAAAGAAAAATATGAAGAATTGTCAAATACAATAAAGGAAAAAGGTGAAAGCCACCAACTTGAACTAAAAAAGCAGGCTGAAGAATTGAAAGGTAATATTTCAAGAAAAACTTCTTCTATCGCTTTTGCCGATAAACAAATTCAAGACAACCTTAAAACCGTCGAAAATACAAATAACGGTATCGAAGTTCAAAAAGATAAAATTAAGGATGCTCAATTAAAAATTTCCATGAAAATGGACGAAATTGAAACTATTAACACAAATATTGCCGAACAAAAGACTATTCTTGATAAAATTTTGAAAGATATGACAGGTTTGAATGAAACTGCCGAAAAACATCTTGAAAAAAGAAATTCGTTGAGAAAAGAGCTTGAAAACATTCAGGACAAAGAAACAAAACTTATTCAAGAACAAGCACCGCTTGAAGCAGAATTATCCACTAAGAAAAAACAACTTGAAGATGCAAAAAACAAGCTCATTGAGTTTGAAAACTTTAAAAATAACTTTGAGGAAACAAAATCATCAAAAGAACTTTTGCTTGAACAACTGCAAAAAGAACTTGACAGTTTTAAAACCATTCTTAAAGACACAATGTATGAACTTGATAAAACTAAAAACGAAATTAATGATATTGATTATGACTTGCAAACCGCCCGTCAAAAGATTTATAAGCTCGAGGCCACTAAGCAAGCAAGTGAAGAAGCTAACCTCGGACGTGCAGTTGATACCGTTGTAAACGCAAACATTAGAGGCGTTCATGCTCCGTTAGTTAAGTTGGGGCAAGTTGATGAAGAATATGCTAAAGCCTTGGAAATCGCAGTAGGCGGGAGAATGTCCCATATCGTAGTTGATGACGAGCATGTCGCATCCGTCTGTATTGAAACATTAAAGTCAGCAGGTGCAGGCAGAGCAACTTTTGTTCCGCTAAATAAGATTGCTCAATGCCCTAAAAGTCTTAACCTCCCTAAAGACAAAGGTGTTATAGATTTTGCAATCAATCTTATTGATTTTGAGGATAAATATCTTGATGCATTCTATTATGCAGTCGGAAGCACATTGGTAGTTGAAAACAGAGAAGTCGCCAATAAACTTATCGGCAAATACCGAATGGTTACTTTATCAGGTGATTTGTTTGAAAAATCAGGCTCGATTACAGGCGGTACCGTCCCAAAATCCGGTTTAAAATTTTCACAAAACTCAGATAGCGAGTTAGATGCACTCAAATCAAAACTTGCTGAAAAAGAAAATGAATACGAAAAATTGTTGAATAAGAAGAACACTCTTGAAGCAAAAGTTGAAGAAATTCGGGGCTTACATTCCGCCTCAACAACAGAATTTAGCAAAGCAAAAATGGAATTGGCTAATCTCGAAACAAATTATGGCAACACACAAAAGAATATTGATGAAAAAAAAGAATTTATCAAAATAACAGAACCAGAAATTACAAATATTGAAAAAAAATTGGATAATTTAGAAGTACAACATATTTCTTTATCCGAAAAATCAACAGAAATTTCAACAGAAATCTCCGAAATTGAAAAGTTAATGAATGACAGCGATTTGAAGACTTTAAAAGAAAAAACTTCCGGTGTAGAAAACGAAATTAAACGATATGAGAAAAAACTTTCGGATGCTAATAATGAGATTACAGGATTAAATCAACTAATTGAGTTTATTAATACTACAATATCAACACACAAAGAAACAATTTCTAAATCTCTTGAAAACAATAAAGCATTAGAAAGTGATAAAATAAAATTTGCAGATGAAATAAAGGCTTTGGAAGAACAAGAAAAAATCCTGGAAGATCAAATTCAGGAAATTTCCGATAAGCTGAAGGAACTTCTGACCCAAAGAGATTCTATAAATAATGATTTGGTAGAACTCGAAACTCAAAAAAATCTTAAACAAGCTGATATCGAAAAAATCGGGGAACAAATTGAATCATTTAAGGCAAGACGTCGTGAGCTTGAACCACAACTTGAAGAAACAGTTCAGGTATTAGAAAATTCAGGAATTAAGGTTGGTGAGCTCGAGCCGGTGGAAATGTCCATTGACGAAATAACTTCAAAAATTCAAAGATTACAGAAAAAAATGGATGAATTGGGTGCTGTTAATATGCGTGCATTAGAGGATTATGATAATGTTCTTGCTCGACAACAAGAATTAAATTCTCAAATAGAAACTCTAAGCTCCGAAAAAGCACAAATTATGGAAAGAATGAAAGGTTATGAAGATTTGAAGAAAGAAACTTTCCTCAAAACATATAATGCTATTAATATTCATTTTAAAGAAATTTTCCATAAACTATCTGACGGCGAGGGTACATTGCTCTTAGAAAACGAAGAAAATCCGTTCTTAGGCGGCTTAGACATAGAAGCTCAGCCAAGAGATAAGAAAAAACAACGACTTGCCGGTATGTCAGGCGGAGAAAAGGCTTTAACAGCACTATCATTTGTATTTGCTATACAAAAATACATGCCAGCACCTTTTTATGCTTTTGATGAAGTAGATGCAAGCCTTGACGGAATAAATGTTGAGAAATTGGCACATATCGTTCAAACACAAGCCGATTCGACACAATTCATTGTAGTTAGCCACCGCAAACCAATGATTGAATCTGCACACAGAACAATCGGTGTTACCCAAAAAGAAAAAGGAATATCAAAAGTAACCGGTGTTAAATTGAGAGATTAAGAACAAATTATGACTTTTCCTTAATTTGGAGGAGTTAATAAAAAAACATTTGAAATAAAATTTAAGATGCGAATGAGGTTTATAAATAGGGATTAATGGTAGCAAATAGCATGGGAAATATTAATACAGACATAACCGGTCAAAGTTTCGTGAATACCGATACTACTGAAGTTGATGGTATAGAAATCTTGGTCAGCATGGCTAAACAAGGAAAAATTGATCCTTGGAATATTGATATAGTTGAAGTTACAGATAAATATCTGACTCAATTATTTCAGTCAAAATCTCAAAATCTTAAATTAACAGGAAGAACCCTTTTATTTGCCGCTATATTACTAAAGCTCAAATCAAACATATTAGAAGGACTTGATATAATTAATTTTGAATCGACTCCTGTTGATGATGAGTTGAGTTATGATGATTCACCACTTGATTACGAGGAAGAATTTGTACCAACAAACAACATTATTTCAATAGATGAAGTTCTGCAAAGACGCACAAGCGTAAGACTTAACCATAACAGAGTCGTTACATTGCGTGATTTGATAAGACAGTTAGAATTTTATGAAATGTGGGATAAAAAGTTGGCACTTAAAAATGCACACGAAAGAGCCAAACATAGAATTCAAAGTTATGCAAAACTTTCAACAGCAGATATTATGAATTTACCACATGATGAATATATCGAAAATGGTGTACAGAGATTGCGTGAAAATTTAGAAGAAATTCTTAACAGACAAGACAAAATAGAGCTAAATGAACTGACATTACTGGGTATGGATAGAGTAAATGCCTATATATCTTTGCTCTTTCTTACGGTTGACAGCGATTATGATTTGGAACAAGACGAATTTTATTCGGATTTGTACGTTATAAGACGTCCACGTAAAGACATCAGCACACAAGATTCTAACAATGATAATGACAATGACAACATTTATGATGATGTTATGCGGACAAAAAACACTATTATAGAGGAAGAAAATGGAACAGTTGAAATCGAGAATTGAAGCTGTTTTATTTATAACAGCAAAAGTTTTGCAAGTAGAAGAAATTGCAGAAATTTTAGGAGAAGAGTCTGACATTGTAGAAGAAGCTCTTTTGGAGCTTATTATGGACTATGCTTCAAGAGAAGGTGCATTAGAAATTGACGATGAAAATGGCTATATTTTACAAGTTAAGCAAGAACATTTGGATATAGTTGAAAAATTATGTCCTGTTGAGTTAAAGCCATCCGTCTTGAAAACTCTTACTGTGATTGCTTTAAAAGAACCTATTAGACAAACTCTTTTGAAAGATATAAGAGGCTCTAATGCTTATGAACATGTACAGGAGCTTATAGATAAAGGACTCGTTTCAAAGAATAAAGATAAAAACGGTCGTTCTTTTAATTTAAAAACAACAAAAAAATTTAATGAATACTTTAAACTCAAAGGCGATGTAAAGACATTGGTTAAAACACTCAATATTGACAATGGTGTTAAGGATGAGCCTGGAATTGAGGAAAAATTTGCTTCGGAGCAAAGCTGAGGTTATTATGCAAAATTCTAAGAATATTTTTTTGCATATATTTGCAATTTGTTTTATAGCAGTTTTATGTATAACAAAAAACCCCGGATGGTATCATGTTTTTCTTGCTAATTTTAATATATTTACACATAATACCAATGCTGCCATAGTAAACTATGAACAAGCAATGGATTATATTGAGTTGAGCGAAAATGATCGTGATACTTTTGTGGATTTAGTTATGAAAACACCAATAAATTCAAATGCTCAAAAATATTTACTAAAAATTGTTAAATCAGAACAAAAAGATAATGCAAGAGCTTTGGCAGTTAGTAAATTAAATGAATTAAGGGATGAAATTGCAGAAAACTATCCAAATAATTATATACGTCAAGCGACATTTAACCAAAAAATAATCAGATGGAATAAATTTCCTATAACGTATGGATTTATAAATCCTCAATCTGCACCTGAATATTATACTGAAGAAATAGAAAATGCTTTCGCTTTATGGCAAAATATAACAGAAAACAAAATTTCTTTTAAAAGAGATGATAACAAACCTAATATTATAATAAAGTTTGCATTTACGAATAATTCCTCAAACGATTACGAAAATGGTCAAAAATATGTTGTAGCATATACCCAACCATCATTTAAGTTCGATAAATTGGAAAATATGACAATAAATTTCGGAATTACTGCTCCGAACGGAGAAGAATATTCTCCAAATTTCGTCTACAATACCGCTATACATGAAATTATTCATGCATTAGGTTTTATGGGACATAGCGACAATCCAAGGGATATTATGTATTTATCCTCATCACCCAAGGTCAAATTTGATGATTTGAGAACAAAACCAACTATCGAAGATTTATATACATTAGAGCTTCTTTACGATATTGAACCTGATATAACAAATGGTAATCCAACTCCAACAAAATATATTCCTTACCTAATTATCGGAAACGAAAATGATGTTGCTAATGCTAAAATACGAGAAGCACAAATTTATATATCTAAAGCCCCAAATTTACCAATAGGATACATAGATTTGGCAATAAGCTATATGTCAGTTAACGAATACAATAAAGCAATAAAAAACTTACACAAGGCCCTAACTCTTTCATATTCGGATAAAACATCCGCAATAATCTACAATAACTTAGCAATCGCTTATTTTGTAACAAAGGATTATCGCAGAGCTGAAATATATGCAAACAAAGTCTTAGATATTCATAATTCTGACGAGATAGAATACCTTTTGGCAAATATTTACGAAAAGAAAGGGGATTTAACAAAAGCTGAACGCCAATATAAGCTTTTATGTGCAAAATATCCTGAAAAAATTGAATACGCTATTTCTTTGACAAATATGTTTGTAAAAAAACATATGTACCTTTCGGCAAGAAAAGTATTAAAAAATTACATCAAACACAACCCGTCAGCAAAAAATAACAGCTTATTCAGAAGCTATGGTATTTTAAGTTTAGGACTTTAGAGTTACTTAACAAATATAGTCTGTTCTCTATCCGGACCTACGGAAATTATCTCAACAGGTGCTTGTATTAATTTCTCCAAACGCTTTATGTATTTTTTTGCATTTACAGGTAAATCATTATAATTCTTTATACCAGAAAGACTTGTTTTCCAACCTTGGTGAGTTTCATAGATCGGTTCTAAGTATTTATGAATAAATACATCCGTCGGATATGACTTATATACATTATCATTTCTGCAATCTTTATATGCGACACAGATTTTAACCTCTTCAAATTCATCTAAAACATCAATTTTAGTCAGTGCAACAGATGTAATGCCGCCAACAAGCACAGCATACTTCATTGTAACTGCATCAAACCATCCGCAACGTCTTGGTCTTCCGGTTGTTACCCCAAACTCACGACCTATATTGCGAATTTTATCACCAACATCATCAGTCAATTCCGTTACAAAAGGACCATCTCCTACCCTTGTAACATATGCTTTTGCTACACCTATGACTTTATCAATCATAGTGGGGCCATACCCGCTACCAACAGATGCTCCACCTCCAATAGGATTTGAACTTGTTACATACGGATAAGTGCCGTAATCAACATCTAACATGACACCTTGAGCACCCTCAAAAAGTATCGTTTTATTTTTATAATTATTTAACAATTCCTGCCAATCAAAGCAAACATAAGGTTTAAATAACTCCGCATACCTCTCGCACAATGACATCAGGCAGTCTTTTGTGTAAACATCTACTCCGTATACCTTTTCCAACTCTTTATTTTTTACGAATAAAATCCTGTCTAACTTTTGTTCAAGGGCTTCGTAAGAGTACAAATCCTGAATTTTCAGAGATATTCTTGCCATTTTATCAGTATATGTAGGACCAATTCCTTTTTTAGTTGTACCAATTTTATTTTTTCCTGAACATTGTTCATTTGCACCATCAATTTCAATATGATAAGGCATTGTGATAGTAGCTAACGGAGAAATTTTAAGATTTTTAAAATCAACGCCTAATGCCTTAAATTCATTAACCTCATTTTCAAAAGACTCAGGATGAATAACAGTTCCTGCTCCAATAAAACAAACTGTATTACGGTACAAAATTCCTGACGGTATCATATGAAACTTATAAGTTACACCGTCTACAACAACAGTATGACCGGCATTACATCCACCTTGATACCTTATGACTAAATCGGCTTTGCTTGCCAACAAATCAGTAATTTTTGCTTTACCCTCATCTCCCCACTGGGAGCCAATAACGACAGTATTATTCATATTTTACCTTTTTATCCGTTATTTTGAGCTTGTTTTGCTTTAGCTTGTTTAGCCTGAACGTCAAGCATTGAATTATGTGCCATCATATAAACCGAACAAATTTTGTAGTTCTTCAAATACCAAGCACAATTTTCTTGCATACAAACAATCTCGACTTGTGAACCGACGCTCATAAGCGGACATAAAGGTATTGTTTTTTCTTGAGTTGCCATTTTTATCTCCAATTATTATACTAATTTCATTAAATTACAGTTTTCACTTCGTTTTTTCTCTATATCTTTATATATTTTGGTTCTGTTTATAACTTCATCAAAATCTATCAGATGTGCATTAAATTCCGGACCATCAACACAAGCAAACTTTGTTTCTCCTCCGACTGTTAGCCGACAAGCACCGCACATTCCGGTTCCATCAACCATAATCGGGTTCATGCTTGCTTCCGTATATATATTTTTATTTCTTGTCAAATCTGCTACGGCTCTCATCATAGGCATAGGACCAATTGCCAACACATGGTCAACAGGTTCTTGAGAGACTATTCTATCAAGAACTTGAGTTACAAACCCCTTTTCTCCGAGAGAGCCATCATCTGTTGTAATATAAAGTTTATCACAAACTTTTTCCATTTTATCCTGCCAAAATATCAAATTTTTATTTCTGGCACCCATAATCATATAAACTTTATTGCCTGCTTCTTTAAATGCTTTCGTAATGAGATAACATGGTGCGGCACCATAACCTCCGGCCACACAAACAACTGTACCACAGTTTCTTATACCTGTCGGTTGTCCTAAAGGTCCTGCTATATCAGGCAATTCATCTCCGACATTAAATTCAGCCAGCTTTTGTGTTGAATGTCCGACCGCCATGAACACAATAGTCAATATGCCTGCTGCTTTATTAACATCAGCTATTGTTAAAGGAACTCTTTCACCGTTTTCTTCTGCTCGAAAAATTATAAATTGACCTGCTTGTGCATTTCTAACAACATAAGGAGCCAGTATAGTCATTTCATACTGATTGGGGCATAATTCAATTTTGCTTAAAATTTTGTATCCCACGCTTAACCGTTCCTCTCGTCTTACGTTATAATCATATCATAAATTTTTTAAATTTAACAGTTTATTTTAATTGTTAAGATGTTTTTTTGCGAATTCGCAGCCACAATAATTTTGCCTATATATACCTAACATTTTTGAGATATTATTTGTTTTTAAAAATCCATTATTTTTTCGGTAATTATATTCAAGATAATTCAAGCCATACTTATTTGCCAATGTTTTGCCGATAGTCGTAATCATTTGAAAATCTTTGTGCGGACTTATTCCGAGTGAAGTCGTAAAATTACTTATATTAAGTTCTTTCGTCTTAATTGCAGTTTTGATAAGCCTTAATTCTATACATTTAATGCATCTTTTTCCTCTTTCGGGTTCATTTTCCAAACCGAGTACAAAATCTAAAAATTCTTCATGATTATATTTATCGGCAATAAGCGAAATTCCCGAAGTATTACAAATAATTTGCTGTGCATTCAACCGTTTTAAATATTCATCCTTTGTATCTAAATTTGGGTTGCAAAAATAAACAATAGGAGAAAACCCCTCGTTTTTGAGAAATTCAATCGGAAATCCGGAACAAATTCCGCAACAGGCGTGTAATAAAACTTTATTATTTTGCACCATGTTCTTTTAATATTTCCTTTAATTTGTAATACGGTTTTATACCGACAACCTTTTCCCCATTAATAATCATTGTTGGAGTAGCATTAATATCTTCATCCAAAGAGGCGTGAGCAATTTCATTTGCCATTTCTCCATAAGTTGATTTAGAATTAAAATCCTTGAGAAATTCAGTTTCATTTAGTTCTAATTTCTTAACTAATTTTAGCAAAGACTCCATATCAACAGGCTTATTTTCGTACAAAAGTGTACTCATTCCCCAATAATCACCTTGTTTTCTTGCAGCTATTGCACCTTTGGACATAAAACAAGCATTTGGATGCATGTTGATATCAATATATTTATTACATTCTTTATCGAAAGGGAAATTGTAATGAATTACTTTTATATTTGAAAACTCTTGAACAGCTTTGTGAAGCATTATATTATTTATGTAACATAAAGGACATACAAAATCCGAATATATTTCAATTGTTACATCCCCATGAGGATTTCCTAAAGTATTTCCATGTATTCTATAAGGGTTGTATTTAATTTTTCCGAATTTTTTAATAGATGTAACCGCTTTGACTTTTGGTACAAAATTCAGTGTAATCCCACTATATGCCAAAAATGAAGCCGACAAGATTAGTAAAACAAAAAATGTTTTAGTATACCTTTTTACCCCTTCAATAAAATCAAACAAAGTAGTTTTAAAGTTATGGATAATATTTTTAAAATTACATTCGGATGCAATTAAAGCAATGATTAAATCAATAAAATATGTTACAACACATAGTATGCATAGCTTCTTGATAACAAAAAGACTTATTGTCGCTAAAATCATTGAACTCAAAAAAGATAAAATTCCTAAAACCGATATGTAAGAAATCGGATTTTTAAAGACCTCCAAAAATCTAAAAATTCTGATATTTTTAAATTTATCAACAATGGTTAAAAATAAAAATATTAAGTATAAAAATATTCCCCAATACGACAGAGGGATTCCTAAAAATTGCGAATACGTCGTTTTTGCAACAGCATCACAATCTACAAATTCATTAATAGAACAAAAACTTGGTAATGCATAAGAATCATAATTTGCATGATAGTATATAAAAGATAATTTTATTGAAACTCCAAGTCCAACAAAACATAAGAACATTATCCACAACATTTTTTTACTGAATTTCATTGGTATAACTCCGACTCTGATAGTATTACTTATATGATTTTAATATATAACAATAATATTTCAATAATAAAAAGAATTAGTAAAAAATATTGCAATTATCAAAACTTCTGCTTGCATTTTGAGTTTGAGTGTATTAATATACGCTATGTAGGGTGCTTACGCCAATATGACACTCAACAAAATAAAGGAAAAACACAAATGTCTATCAATTTGAAAAACAAACAAGAAATTATCGCGAAATTTGGTGCAGATGAAAAAGATTCAGGTTCTGCAGAAGTTCAAATTGCGATGCTTACTCAAAAAATTTCTGAACTTACCGAACATATGAAATCTAATAAAAAAGATTTCGCTACTAAACGTGGTTTGTTAATGATGGTTGGTAAAAGAAAAAGACTTCTTTCTTACTTAAAAGAAAAAGATTTGGAAAGTTACAGAAAACTTATCAAAGATTTGAACATCAGAGGTTAGTTTTAAAGTAACACGTAAGGCAAAGTGTAAAAAAAATGCTCTCTATAAATATAGAGAGCATTTTTTTGTCGCTAATTCTTTACAAAAATTTACATTCTATAAAAAAAAGTCAATTTTATTAAAAATATATACTTTTCATATATAGGGATATTTCTATAAAAAACAGGTAATTATATGGTAATTGAATCAACAAACACGTACAATCAAGGATTTGTCGATTTTCTGCTCCGTAATTATAAGAGCGGAGTTGTTACCTATGGCAACTATAACCAATTTTATCCTTCTGTATTCAATTATTATAACAGTAGAAATTACGGAAATTCACCAGCTTATAGCAGCCAAACAGACGAACTTAGTACAGAAGATATAATGTCAAATTATGCTATATTCTGTAAAAAAGAAAAACAAAAACAAAAACAATTAGCTGTTGAACGACAAAAAAAAGAAGTTGCACGCAGAGAAGAGCTAAATAAAGCAAAAAGAAAAAGAGAACAAAAAGAAAAATTTGATGAATCAAAAAAATGTTTAGCAGAATATACCGAAAAAAACGGATACATTGACGAATCATTACTTGACGTTACAAAGTCTGCAGGTGGTTTTGTTTTATTCGATAACTTAGGAACACTAACATCTGCCCGAAAAACATTTAAAGCATCTCAGACAATAAAAACAGCTATTGGTAATAATGGCAATTATAAATACTTCATGACAAAGAATCCAATGTTATCAGAACGTGCTTACAAAGCTCTCCGAGATTCAGAAAAATTAAGGCAAACATTAAAGAAAAACAGTGAGAAAGATAAAATAATTGCTAAAGAAATAATAAAACAACGGAATAACTTACTTAAACTTATAAAAGATGGAAACACCCCAGTAAAAGATATTGAACAGGAAATAATCAAGTTAGAACAAGTTAATTCCGGAGTTACCGGACCTATTAAAAGTAATTGGAGAAAATTTAGGAACTTGTTCAGAGGGAAAAACAGACCAAAATTAGATATACACAAAACTGCTCCGGGTGATATTTTAAATGCGGAATCTACTCAAAAAGCATTAAAGAAGTGTATTGGTAAGAAAGCATTTGCTAAGGGCTTGTTCAAATCTTTTAAAGGGTTTGCAATAGTATCATTGTTTTGTGAAATAGGCAATATAATAGATGCTTACAAGAGAGGCGGAATTGATGTGGCGAAAAAGCAACTTGGTAAGTCCGTACTCAAAACAGGATTAAACTCCCTCGGGTATACTGTCGGTAATGCAGCAGGCAGGTGGGCAGGAGCTGCTCTTGGTGCCAAAATCGGTGCATCAATCGGAACTGTATGTCCTGGACTTGGTAACATTATTGGCGGTGTACTCGGAGCACTTATCGGTTGTTTAGTAGCTTGGGGGGCAGACAAATTAACAAAATGTATATGTAAAACAACTGAAACCGCAAAACTTGATGCTCAAGAAATACTTTCTGATGACAATGTTGCCGCACAAAAAGCAAATGAATTTCTTGCTAAATATGAGAGCGGTGAAATCAAAGCAGATAAAGTAGATCCAAAAACTATCGATTCAGCTTTATTTATCAAAAATACATTTAGACAACAAGAATTAGCAACAGAAATCAGCCAATTGACACCAGAACAAATTGAACAAATTCAGAATATGACGCCCGAACAATATAACGCACTTAGTCCTGAAGAACAAGAGCAAGTGAGAACTATATTACTAATGCAAAATCAAACTACCCAAGCTGAGTAATATAAGCTTACCTCATGCGGTTTCCAAAAATCTTTTTGAAAAACCCTAGTATATCTCCGCCATTTTCAGCTTTATCAAGATATTTTTCATAGTTTTCAGTAACAAAAGTATTTCTTGGAGATATGGATTTTAATTTTTCCATATAATTCAATGCACCTGCATAATCACCAATAGATTCCCTAAATACGGATAATTTCTGTAATGCATTTATATTTTCAGGTTCGACCGACAAAAGTGTTTCATAAAATTCACAAGCCTTTGTATTATCACCGGTCGTTTCCAACAAAGAAGCAATCGTTTCTATTAACAGTGCGTCTTTATTATTGAACTGAAAAGCTGTCATATATTCATTAAGTGCAACTTCTTTATCATCTTTTGCAATATTATACTTGCCCCAATTTATATGCTCATTATAGGAATCATTTTCGGATTCATAAATCAATGCTCTCATTTGATAAATCAAAGGAGAATTTGGCGATAGTTTTTCATACTCATCAATTTCTGCAAAAGCCTCGCTTTTCATCCCTTTTTGAAAATAATATTGAGCTAATAAAGAATGCATAAGCGGTTGGTCATTGTATTTATCTTTACAACTATTTAAAATTACAATCGCTTCATCATTTTTATCTAAATCCATTAACGCTCTTGATTTTGTTAAATCACTTTTTGTAATATCAAGTGCTTTTTGCGGTTGTGAACTTCTTATATAATAACCTGCAAGAATTTCTTTAAATTCTTTATAACCATATTCTTTCAATCCTCTCTCCAATATACTTATTGAAGATAAAATTCCTTCCGTTTTTTCATATAATTCAGCTAATTTCACAAACACTACAGGATCTTTTCCGTCATCATCAATTATCCTCAAATACTCATCAATAGCTTCCTGTAATTTATCTTGCCCTTCACAAATTCCTGCTAACAAATATCTTGCAGGAAGAGCTTCTTCGCTATCTTTAGCATTTGAGATTGCCTTTTTGTAATCACTCTTTGCAAAGCTCATTTGCTGTTGCAGAGCATGCAAATTTCCTCTCAATAGGTAATATTTAAACTTATCATCATGAACATACAAATCCAATAATTGTTCATGAGCCAATATATTAGCGGGATCCAGTTCTAAGATTTTTACATAATATGCCTTTGCTTCTTCTTTTTTATCCAATATCAAAGCTATATGAGCAAGTTTTGTATACAATTCCAAGTCATTTTGTTTGTGCGGTAACTCTTTTTTATACTCAGCATATGCTTCATCATATTGTTCATTAAGTTCAAACTGTTCTGCAAGTTTCATATTATTCTCCTAATTAAATTTATTCTGAGTTATTGCAATACCCTCGGTAAAGTAGCAAGAAATTGCCATTTTTGCTGTTGTAATTGTATCTTTTAAGATTGCAAGTTCTTCTTTTGTAAAATTTTGTAGCACAAAAACTTCAGACGGTAAATTCGGCTGAGGACCTATTCCGATTTTTAATCTCGCAAATTCCTGAGTCCCCAAATGCTGTATAACGGATTTTATTCCGTTATGACCTCCATCAGAACCATTTGCTCTGAGCCTGATTTTCCCCAAAGGCAAAGAAATATCATCATAAACAACCAATATATCTGAAATTTGAATTTTATAATAATCTACAACTGCACGTATAGCTTCTCCTGAAAGATTCATAAATGTAGTTGGTTTTATTATCATGTAATCCTCTCCATTGAGTCTTAAATTTGTCATAAAGCACTTCAAACGAGGATTTTCTCTAAAAGTATCGTTTTCATTAATTACAATACTGTCTGCAAGCATAAACCCGGCATTATGTCGAGTAAATACATATTTGTTACCTATATTTCCCAAACCTGCAATTAATTTCATTATCTAAACCTTCGCATATTTTTCATCATTTTATGCATTGATAACTTTCCTGCATTTTGCATTCCCATTTTGTTTCCGTTATTTGAAAACATTGATTTAAAACCTGACATGCCCTTCATCATCTTACGCATTTGCTCAAATTGATTTATGTACAAATTAATATCGTGCATAGGAATACCTGAACCAACAGATATTCTGCGTTTTCTGCTTGAGTTCATTAATTCAGGATGTTCTCTTTCTTCGGGAGTCATTGATTGAATAAAAACTTCTATTCTTTTAAACTGTTTTTCTCCCTCATGTGAAATCATTTGCCTGTCATCTTTAGACATTTTTAAACCGGGAATCATTCCCAATAATTGATCCATTGAACCGAACATTTTCATTTGAGATTGCATTTTTAAGAAATCATTAAAAGAAAATTCGGCTTTTGCCATTTTCTTTTCCATTTCCAGTGCTGTTTTTTCATCAAAAACTTCTTTTGCCTTTTCGACAAGAGAAACAATATCACCCATCCCAAGGATTCTGTCCGCAATTCTTGCCGGATAAAAATCTTCAAGGGCTTCTAACTTTTCTCCACTACCTGTCAATTTAATTGGTTTTCCAGTGCAATAAGTCAAACTGAGAGCAGCACCGCCCCTTGTATCACCATCCAATTTTGTTAAGACTAAACCTGTTACTCCAAGCTGTGCATCAAAGTTTCCCGCAATATTTACAGCTTCTTGTCCTGTCATCGAATCAACAACCAACAATTTTTCATCAGGCTTAAACATCCTATCAATCAATAGAAGCTCTGCCATCATATCTGTATCAATCTGCAATCTGCCTGCCGTATCAAGAATTATGACATTAAAGTTGTTGTTTTTTGCGTATTCTATTGAGTTTTGTACAATTTTTTGAACATCCTGTGAACTTTCTTTATATACCTCAACCCCAATTTGTTCTCCTAAGGTAACGATTTGTGTAATTGCAGCCGGACGATATACGTCGCAAGCTACAAGTAAAGGGTTTTTATTCATTTGCTTTAGTTTTAAAGCGAGTTTAGCAGCTGTTGTAGTCTTACCACTTCCTTGCAACCCGAGTAGCATAATAATATTAAAAGTTCTATTTATATCCAAAGGTTTAGCATCATTCCCTAAGATATTAACCAGTTCATCATGAACAATTTTAATCAATTGTTGGGTTGGCTTTACCCCTCTTAAAACATCTTCCCCGATAGCTTTTTCTCGAATTTCTGATATAAATGATTTGACAACACGCAAATTTACATCAGCTTCCAAGAGGGCTCTGCGAATTTCTCTCAAAGCATCTTGCATATTTTCTTCAGTCAATTCACTATTGCCGGAAGTCTTTGAAATTATATCTTGTAACTTATCCGATAAAGATTCAAACATAACATATCCTACACTATATCTGTAATATTACTAATAGAATACTACAAACAAAAATAAATATTAAGCCACCGGAGTATTATACAACTAAACATCCATTTTAAACATATTTTCAGAATTATCTTGCATAACTTTTTTGATACTATCCAACATTGTTTTAATTGACTCTTGCTCCGTTTTTAATGTTTCGGATCTTGCATCCAATTCTTTTTCTTTTGCTGTTATTATACTTTTTTCAGCTTCATAATCAATTTCTACCAATTCTTGTGCTTCTAAATCATTCATAGATATTACTTTATTACAGTTAGCCGCAACATTGGTGTTATAATTATTTATGTATTTTAAAGAATTATTTTCGAATTTCGGAGTTGTAGTCACTGATGTCAAATTAAATTGATTATTTTGCAACATATCATTTAAATATTCTTTATTCGACACCTGATCATTACAAATCCAACCTTTTTCAGCTATGGTTGAGAAAATATTATCATAAAAATTAATTTGGGACTCTTCGTCTGCTGTAAACAATTCATTATATTGGTTAATTGCATCATCAGCAGCTTGTTTATGCAAATCATATTCAGTTTTCCAATCTGCATAATTAGCTGCATTTTCATCAGGCTTTTGTGCATTTAAACCGTCTACAATTTCTTTTTCCTGAAGATAAGTGCAATAATAAGACTCTGCATTATCAAGATCCTGCTGCGGAATTCCTAATAAACCGGATAATATAGTTGACCTTACTGTTGCCCAATCGCCTCCCGGAGCTCCTCCAGGGGCAAGCATTTCTGCATATTGTTTTAATTCGGAAGTTATCACGACTCGATCATTCATATCAGTTAATAAATAAGGTTTATTTGCATTGTATGTGCTTGGGGTCATTAAAACATTATATGTTAAATCTACACTTGAAACTCCACCATTAATAGTCCATTTTAAAACTTTTGTATTTAATTGATTTCTATATTCACTTGTAAGAGCATTCATATCACGAGTAAGAGACATTTTTTGCGTAGCAATTTTCATCAGCTCCAATTTATTGTCGCTTTGACGTCTTGTTAATGCTAAGAATCTTGCGGATGATGCTGCGAGTCCCATTTTGCCTTTTTCCTTTACAGAGTTTCCCTTATTTTCCATGTATTACGGCATAATTTATAAAAATCTTTAATAAATATTCGTAATTTTTTACAATTCTTTACATTTAATTTTAAACTGACCTGAATTCTGATTGTAAATTTTTGTAAATAATTTCTCTTCATGTGAAATTATAAATAATAAAAATACTTTATATATATATACGAGATATAACATTAATTGAGAAAGGAATAAATTATGACAACAACAAATTTAAATACTGCTGTTAGCTCAACAAATAAGACCCAAGATAATAATGGTTCTACATTTGGCAATGCGAATAATGATAATTGGTTGAAAAAACTCAAAGATGGTAACGTTTGGGATTTTGTAGCCGCAGGTGGGGCATATATGAGTTAAATTATCTAATACAGATTATGTTAATAAAAAAAACGGCTTATGCCGTTTTTTTTATCATAAATTTGGACTAATCGCTTACCTTTTGCCTGTAAGCACTTTTTCTGCAATCTTTTTCGATATTAGGTGTTTCAACTTCAAATACGTAAGCACCACACGGTGGTAAGTCAACTCTTAATTCATTTTTGCTTACTTGAAATTCCCCTGTATCACCATATTTCGGTGCCATATTAATGAGTTTTTGATTTTGTTTTAGCCCCGGAACCACAACTGTGCCGGTTAATCTTCTGTTTGGATTTTTATTCGCAACAACAACGGCTGTTCTTCCGTTATTATGGCGTGCATACGCAATTATTTGATCTTTTTTATCACCTATTTTATCAAGAACTATGAAACTGCTATTTTTGTCAGCAAACAGGTCTTTGTTATTGTTTCGCATATTAAGGGTTTCTCTCAAAACTCTTTCCATATCAGGATGATCTCCTCCAGGTTGTCTTGAAAGATTGAATATATCAAGCTGGTATTTATGAGTTGTCATTTTAGGTTTAACTATATCCCCGTTAATATCTTTTTCAGGAATAATAAAGTATTCATCAGATTCTTTTCCTGAATACCCGTAGTTGTAGTAATCACCCGTTTGAAATCCGTCAACAAAATAAGGATTGCACATAGGTATTGTTGACTGCAAAACAGTTGTCATATTGCAATAATTAGCACCACCATGAATCATTGCTGATTTATCATCATGGGTCATAAATGATCCAATGCAAGATTTTCCGGCAGGCAATCTTTTTGATAATGCCAGATTATGTATAACATAATCTGTAAATTCTGTTGAAGTTTTCCATTCGTTAAATATATGGTATTGACCATAATATTCGTCAAAACCTGCTCTTAAAGAATCTTCCGGTCTATCATAAGGCATATTTATTTGCGGAGAAGCACATTCATAAGTGTATGTTTCTCCAAGCCATGCAAATTCAGGGTCTTTTTGTCTTGAATACGGTATTAATATATCCCAAAATTCAGTAGGTTTAGCTCTTGCAACGTCAGCTCTTATTCCGTCAATTCCTAAATCAATACAGGCATCTACAAATTGTTTATGCATCTCCAATAATTTTGGATTTAAAGTTCTTTTGGTTTCATCTTCCCAAGGATCGAACATTCTGATATCGGTCCAACCTTGCGGAGTTTTTTCCTCTCCGTTTCTGCCAAATGCCATTAATTCAGGTTCAGCTTCAAACAAATCAACGGATGCACAACTCGGTAAATCTATCATAACTTTGATATTACGTTTATGACATTCAATAATAAATGCTCTAAATTGTTCATCAGGTGTGCGAGAATCGTTTTCATCAATTAGCATTGGATCAATCGCTAAATGTCCGTCATCTGTAACAATTTTTGCAGGTGAATATAATGAACCAGCCGTTCCTAAGGCTTTTTTCTTACCGGTTGGATGAATAGGTAAAATGTGAATTGTATTAAATCCGTCGTTTTTAAGTTCATCCAATCTGTCAACAGCACTTAAAAATGTACCTTGTTTTTCACCTTTTGAAAGGGTAATAATTTCATCTCCGTCAAGGTCTTTTGCAGTGAATGTTCTTGGAGCAATAGCAAGCATAACCGATTCATTGTTATTTATCATTGTACGCAAGTTATTTTTGTAATGATTATCTTGTTTCTCCCCAAAGCTTACTCTTTTTATAACAGGTGAATTTAAAACAGCTTCATTTGAGAGATATGCTGACATTATTTCGTCCTCATGATTTTTTGAGCTTAAAGGTTGATTCTTATCTTGCATATAAGATGAATTAACCTGAGGTATTGATTTTGAATTGTAAAAATTGATGCTATTAATTGTTGCCATGCTTCACCTGCTTCTTATTTTCTTCTTTTGAAAATTTAATTTTTCCGAATGCGAATTGTGAAAGAACCGTAACACCAAATATTGCGGTTGTGAGAATACCGACAGTTTTAAGCCACTTAATATTTGCAAATCTGTTTTCAGCAGCCTTTTGTAACATTTCAACAGGATTTTGTCCTACAAGATTAAACATAGCTTCAGATGTTCTTTCAGACTGTGTATATTGATTAGAAATATATCTGTTAAGTAAGTGTTGCGGTTTTGTAAAATCTGTAGTGTTATTGAAAATTATGTTTCTAAATCTTGTAATATACATTTGAAATCTTTCCAATAACTTCTTATCATTTTTAAATCCGTTTTGTGTAGCTTCGGATATTTTACCCTTTTGGGCTGTTGACCAAAATTCACCGCTATCATTAGGATAAAGCATGTTGCCTAATGCCTGATAATCTTTAGGGTTTACTACTCCCAACTTTAATGTATAATCTGAAGCAGTACTTTCAAGCAATGATTTTTTTGCAATATTTATAAGATCATTAACAGATTCAGGATTACCTTGTGCTAATGTTTCAGGATTCGAAGCTCTTTTATAAAAATCCAATGTATGTAATATCCGATAAAAAGAGTTTGTTTCTCCTTGATATCTTGCTAAAATCTTGTTAATTTCACGATATTTTGCGGAACCTTTGCCATCAATATTGTATTTTATGTATTTTTCGGCTTCTTTATCAAGATCTTTGTCCACAAAGATATTTGCGACTGAACCATCTAATAATTTTTCAACCTCAGCTCTGGTTGATACAGTATTTCTAAGACTCGAAATATTTTTTGTATTAACTAAATTATTTATTGTTTCATTCGCATACCCAAGTTTATTCAACCTTGCAGCTGTATTATTGTAAAGGTTTTCAATAGCATTTATTAAGTTTAAAATTTCCGACTTATCCGCATTCTTTCCGTGCAAAGCTGTTTCCATATCGGACATAATTTTACTTAATTTTTCAAATGTTTTTGTATATTTCTCATCATTTTCACAAAGTGATTTAAATTTTTCATCAATCAGTTTTTGAGCAAAATTCTTATCTTCCATCATTTGTTTTAATTCTTTAGTCGATATATTAAGCTCTTTAACAAGTGTTGTCTGGAATTTTTCATAATATCTTGCAAGAATTGTTTCCGGTGCAAATTCGAACTTAAAGTTTTTGCATTGGTCTAATTTTGTATGAACTTCATTAAAATCGCCTATAATTTTTGCAAATTCAATAAGTTTGCCTTTAGCAGAATCTCCCAATACGGTTTTTGCTTCTACTTCAAAATTATTCAGGAATTGAGCAGGCAAATATTCAATAAAGTCTTCCGGTGCATGCATCGATATTGCCTTATTTCTGATAATTCCGCCAACTTTCTCTTTTAATTGATTTAATTCAGATTCATTTAATTCAATACCGTTAGCTATATCGGCATCTTTTTTAATTTCTTTGATAGCATTTATTATTTCTTCCGAAGTCGGTATTACAGAATTAACACCTTCGCTGCCCATTGATGAACCTGCTTTTTCAATAATAGAAGTTAAGTTATTCTTATTTATTGAATAAACTTTTGAACCTGAAGCACTATTTAAAATAGAATTAATATCTTTCTTTATACCTTCTCTTAACATTGAATCATTTTTATCGGAAAGTAACTTGACTAAATTGTCAATTTCTTCTTCAGGTAATGTTTTTCCGATATTTTTTGATAATAATTCTTCTGTTTTTTTGTAAATATCACTCTTAACATTTTCTAAGTTATTTGTTTCATTCAGAGCATGTTCAATCATTTTGCCACATTTTGCATTTCTGCTTTTTTCGAGTCCCGGACTTACAACATAATTTTCAAGTCCGTTACAAATCAGAGCCGTTAGCAAAGGAGTCGCAAAACCTGCAGTTAGCATCCACAAAGTATTATTCTGTGTTGCTATTTTACGCATTTGTGCTTTGATAAGTTCATCACGATTAGGGATATCTCTCGGAATTCCCATTTTGTCGCCAATAACTTCCAAGTCCTCTTTTTTATTTTTTCCGGTATATAAATCATACGGTATATAGTTTGTATCTTGGAATACAGATTTTTTTCTGCCTTGATCATCAATGTACTCTTTATCAATATCATATCCATGCAAAATTCTTGCCGGAAGTCTAATTGCAAGTTTCGGATAAATTGACATTGAAAGTAAGAACGAAGCAAGCCCAATAAATTCCATCAATCGTGTTTTCGGGTTTGTTGTCTGCGAAGCGAGGTATGTTGCAATTCCAATTCCGCCAATTCTCATTCCTAAACCATTTAAACGTCCGAGCTGGTGATCATTTGCTTCACCTTTTAATCCATTATTTAAAGATTTAAAATCATATCCGATATCCTTAAAAAAGTATTTAATTCCGCTAAAAGGATTATCATTTATCAAATGACCTTTGGCAGGTAACGGTTTTACATAATTATCTGTTGTAACGGTTTCATTTGCTTCAAGATATGGTACATACTCCTTGCCGAAAACAGGAGTTTGAGAAAATTTATTCGGTTGTACAGGATGTATTGCCATGACTTAAATCACCGTACTTTCTTTTGACTTATCTATTGTTTCTTTGTTTGTATTTTTTGCCATCCTTTTTGCCTTTATAATGGCATTAGAAGTTAACATAGTCGTTACTAAACCGGTACCTAAGATAAAATATTTACCGGCATGACGCATAAAGCCCGTATACTGTGGCTTGCCTTTCCATAATTCACAACAAGCTTTTCCAAATGAATGGAAGAACGATTTTGTAATATTAACAGAATTATGCCACATATTTTTCAATTTCCCGCCCATATTTGATATAAATCCGTTATTAGAAGAAACATATTTGTTCCTGCCTGTTATAGAACTGAAAAATTCAAGCCATGAATCTTGTGTTGCAAGAGCTATTCCAAGCATTGCAAAAAGGTAAGTTGAAATACTCTTTGCAGTATTTGTAGTTGAAACTATATTTTGGATAATTGGTGATGTTTCCGACACAGAATCATTTAAGTTTTCACCTAAACCAAGTTTTTTTGCGACTTTATCAAAGTATTCTTTGTCCAATAAGTCTTTTCTGTAAAACTCGTTACTGTCATATACTGTTCTTTGTTGGTGTAAGACTTCTAAATTCGCATTCTCTCCGGCTCCCTTTGGTAACTGGTAAACAATATTTTCGTACGGTTTATCAATATTTACTCCTGTTGCGGCTTTAACAGGTTTTGTAACAAGATGCTTTGATAAATCTTTAAATAAACCATATAAAACCACACCTAATGCCATTTTACCGCCATATGCCTGTGCTTTTTCTTTAGGGAATAGTTTTAAATACTTGTTTGCAAGGTTAAATACAAACATAAGCATTGCACTACCTGTCAAATAGGGTATTATCCCCATTGATAAAAATTCATAAAAATTGGTGTTTACATCTCCCTTTAACCCTTTGATAGGATAGTCTATGAATGCACTTGCTGTTTTTTGAAATTGTTGTTTTGCATGAGTTGAAGCTGTATCAGGTAAAAGCCGAGTTTCATTAGGACTGTCTTGAGTCTTTTCGACAGTCTTTTTTGAGCGAAATCCAACGCTGTTATAAGCTACTTCATTTACATCAATCATTGAACACCAACCATTACCTATATATTTAAAAAACTAAACAAAACAATAATTGCTATTCTCTGATATTAATATTAACATTTATTTACATATCCCTTTGTCTTACAATTTGATACACAAAATTATTTTAAATTCTTGAAAATACTTCAATATCAATATCGTCATAAGTATTTTCAAAATAAAATGCTGCACTTGCAACCATAGAAGCATTATCCGTACAATACTTCATTTGCGGAGCATAAACCTTGTATCCTTCATCTTGCAAAGAAAATATTTTTCTTCTGATTTCAGAATTTGCAGCAACACCTCCGGCTAAAACAACTTGCTTGTATCCAAATTCTTCTGCGGCTTTTTTAACCTTTTTATACAATGTTGAAGAAACACATTCCTGAAAACTTGCACAAATATCTTGAACAGGCAATTCTTTTCCGTCAAAACTTTTAACAAGTCTGAGGACAGCAGTTTTCAAACCGCTAAAACTAAAATTATACCCATCAACCCTTGCTTCAGGTAGTTTAAAAGCAAATGAGTTGCCATCATGAGCCATTTTATCCAACTTAGGACCTCCGGGGTATGGCAATCCAATAAGACGTGCTACCTTATCATATGCCTCTCCGACGGCATCATCAATAGTTTCGCCAATAATTTCCATTTCCGAATAAGACTTAACCTTTATAATTTGGGTGTGTCCTCCGCTCACCAAAAGAGCTATAAAAGGTGGTTCTAAATCCGTATCAATAAAATTGGCTGCAAGATGTGCATTAAGATGGTTAATTCCAATAAAAGGTTTATCATAAGCTAATGCTAATGATTTAGCAGCATTTAAGCCAACTAACAGGCAACCAACAAGACCGGGCCCGACAGTACCTGCAAAAGCAGTTATATCATTACCGCTAATATTTGCTTGCTTAAATGTCTCCTCTATAATAACATTTACGGCTTCAAGATGTTCTCTTGCGGCTATTTCAGGAATAACTCCACCAAACTCCTCATGAATTTTAATCTGAGAAGCAACTACATTAGCTAATACTGTTCTGCCTCCTTTGACTATTGCACAGGCAGTCTCATCACAGCTTGATTCTATTGCCATTATAAGAGAATTATTATCTATTGTTACGGGTTTGTTACCGAATAATGTATTTTTTACCTTGTTCATAGTAGCATTATTATAATATGATAAAGAACTTAATACAATCAATTATTGTTAATTCCTTTATTGCTTAATATTGAAAGGTTTGAATATGAAATTTTTGGATAAAGCAAAAATAAGAGTTATATCCGGTCATGGCGGAAACGGCATGGTGGCATGGCGTCGTGAAAAATATGTTGATAAAGGCGGACCTGCTGGTGGTGATGGCGGAAACGGCGGAGATATTTATTTTATCGGTGATGAAAACATGTCTACCCTTTTAGATTTCAAGATTAAATCTGTTTACAAAGCAGATTCAGGGATAAATGGTGGCATAAAAGGCATGCATGGAGCTTGTGCAAAGAATTTATACATAAGAGTACCGTTGGGAACTATTGTTAGGGATTCAAAATCAGGAAAAATCATTGCTGATATAACAGAAGATAGTCAACAAATACTTATAGCAAAAGGCGGTAGAGGCGGTAGGGGTAATGCACGATTTGCGACTGCTCAAAAAAGAGCTCCACAATTTTGCGAACCCGGCGAACCGGGAATTGAAAGAGTATTAGAGCTTGAATTAAAGTTAATTGCTGATGTTGGGCTTCTTGGCATGCCAAATGTCGGCAAATCAACATTTATAAGTGCTGTGAGCTCTGCAAAACCAAAAATTGCTGATTACCCGTTTACAACCTTAGTCCCTAACTTGGGTGTTGTGCAAAAATCTGACGGAAGTTCGTACGTAATTGCTGATATACCAGGATTGATAGAAGGAGCAAGTGATGGAGTAGGACTTGGGCATGAATTTCTAAGACACGTTGAGCGTTGCAGATTTTTGGTACATGTTATTGATTTAACAGCTGATAATCCTTTAGAGAATTTTAAAATAATAAACAATGAACTTGAAAAACACTCAAAAGAACTTGCTAACCTTTATCAAATAGTAGTTTTGAATAAAACGGATGCTATTAATGATGATGATTTGGTTAAATTTAAAACAGTTTTCAACAAAATCGCAAAAGATATTTACGCCGTTTCAGCTGTTACAAAGGCAGGAATGAAAGATTTATTATATTTTATGGAACAAAAAGTTAATGAAATTCCTAAGCCGGAAAATATTTTGGTAATTGAAGAAGATACGGATGCTTATAATAATGATGATAGTTCTTTTGAAATTATTAAACTTTCAAAAGATGTCTACAAACTAACAGGCGGAAAAATAAACAGACTTGCTAAAGTCACGGATATAAGAAATACTGAACAAGTAGTAAGACTTCAAAATATATTAAAAAGCATGGGCGTTTTTGATGAATTGTCCAAAAGCGGATTAAAAGATGGTGATACTCTATTGGTCGGTCATCTTGAATTAGGGTATTATGATGATGAAATCTGGGGAGAGGGAAGTAAGGTATAAAGTTATCATTTTTAACTTATTATTAAATTTTTGTCAAAAAAAATGCCCGAAAGGGCATTTTAAATACCTTTATTATAATCCGAACTTCATTGAGTCGCCTTGAACTCTTTCTTTGATTTCTTCGTCTAAATTCTTTATTCTTTCTTTTACAGTATCTAATTCTGTTTTTGTAGCTTCGCTATCAAGCTCTTGCATTGTTTGTTCAAAACTCAACGGTTCAAGTACGTCATCTTGTTCAGCTTCTAATTCAGCAATCATTGCAGTTTCCCAAATTGACACATTATCTTGGTAGTTCATTGTAGCTTGTTGAACTTGATTTTGTACAAATTGTTGTTGTCGAGCAGCTTCACTACGAGCCGCAAGGAATAATTGAACATCTTTCGTAGAATAAGTTTTTTGATTATTTGCATCATAATAATAATTCGGATCTGGTATATTTTTATCATCTTTAATACCTTGTCTACCAAAACCACCATTCATATTATAATAATCCATCATCTCAGAGAATTGTTCAGCAGACATTTGGGTTACTTCAGTTCCGCTGCCAAGTTTCATACCTTGCTGTACAAGTTGTCCCATACAGTTCATTGCGAATTCCGTCATACCGCCATAATTCAACGGATTAAATGAAGTTGTACCGATATGTGCCTGGTTTTGGAATTCAACTGTCGCCCATTTTCTATACCTTTCAGCTTGTGATTTAACGTTCTCTATCCTTGCGGTGTACATCTTCTGCACATTTTTAATCTGTTTTTCAATGCTTGAGTTTTTACGAGAGTGTTTGATGACTTCAAGTTCAAGTGCATTCCTCTCGCGAATAGCTTGCATTTTTTCGAAAAACAGTAAACATGTAGACATTTTTAGAATAAGTCCTTATATTATTACTTCTTATATATATTAAGTATATCAAATTACTGTAATTGCATAAATAATATAGAATTGTTACAAATCTTTACATTAAATTTATATATTCTATATATGAATTTATAAAATATTTGTATTTAAAAAAATATGATATAAAATCTTAATTATAAAGGTATGTTAAATGAAGTATAAATTTTTAAATGACGAACAAATAATTTTATCATTAGACAGATTGACTCGATTTAAAAATACAAAAGATAAATATTTAAGAGTATTCTCTGATATTATTTGCGACTCTCTTATTGAACCTCAAATTAGAAGAAATGATATTGAAAAACTTAATTATACAGAAATAGCAAGTATAGTTACAGAAATATTTAATAATTCGGTTGAAAAAAAGTCAAAGCCTGATTATTCAATAAACACTATTTTAAAAGATTATGAAAATGCTGTATTTTGTAACGATTTTGATACCCAAAAATTACTTGATAATAAAATTGACTATAAAAATGCTATTTCAATTTTAGGAGATAATTGCCCTATTAATTTACTTTGGTTAAAAAAAATTGCTTTAAACCCTGTTGGTTATAAAGAGAATGAAAAAGAAACAAGGTGCAATAGCAAGTTAAAATTTCCGATTGAAAAAATAATTTTGGTAGAAGGAGTAACGGAAGAAATTTTACTACCTGCATTTTCAAGGTATTTAGGTTTTGATTTTTATGAAAAAGGTGTGCAAATAATTGCGGCAGGAGGCAAAAATCAGGTTGTAAAGCTATACTATAAGTTAACCGAAGAACTAAAACTTCCTATTTTTATTTTACTTGATAAGGATGCGGAAGAAAATATTAAGCAAATACAACCAAAATTACGTAATATTGATAGTATCCACTTGTTATATAGTGGTGAGTTTGAAGATTTATTACCGCATTCTCTAATAACTAAAACCGTTAATTTACATTTTGAAAACTTTTTAAATATTACTGAAGATGACCTTAATAAAGAAACTTCTACTGCAAAAGCGCTTGAAGTTTTGTTTAAGACTAAAGGTTTGCACGAATTTAAAAAGGCAGAATTTGCCAAATTAGTAAAAGAAAATATCAACAACAATTCTGATATATCAGAAGAAATTGCAAATATAATAAATGAAATTTTTTATAACAAATAACTTGACACTCAATTTTGTTCTTGCTACCATAACACTTGTGGTTGCAAGAAATTTAGCCGAAATGCAACGAATGGCTGGATGTTTTCAACCAAATAAAGTGAATAAGTTTGCGCTTGTAGCTCAGTCGGTAGAGCAATCCCCTTTTAAGGGAGAGGTCGCGCGTTCGAATCGCGCCAGGCGCAATTTTTGTTAGTAAAATAAAGATTTTTGAATATGAAAAGAAAAATCAGTATAATTGGCTCAACCGGTTCTATCGGGCGACAAGCTCTTGAAGTGATTGATAAACTTGAAGATAAATTTGAAATAAGAGCTTTAACGGCAGGTGCTAATACAGAGTTATTAAACGAGCAAATAAGAAAATACAAACCAAAGTATGCGTATGCTAAAAATTCCTCTGAAATTAGTGGTACAAGTTTATTGTCGCTTGAAGAAATTTGTTCGGATAAAGAAAATGATATTATTTTGGTTGCAGTTTCCGGAAAAATTGGTTTAAAACCGACAGTCACTGCTATAAATAACGGAATTGATGTCGCTTTAGCAAACAAAGAAACACTTGTTATGGCAGGTGATATCGTTATGCCTTTAGCTAAAATAAACGGTGTAAATATTATTCCTGTTGATAGTGAACACTGTGCAATTCATCAATGTATAAAAGACATTAATCAAGTAGAAAAACTTATTATAACAGCTTCCGGCGGACCATTTTTGAACAAAACAGTTGAAGATATGAAATCTGCCACTGTTTCGGAAGCTCTTGCACATCCTCGTTGGAAAATGGGAAAAAAAATTACAGTTGACAGTGCTACCCTTATGAATAAAGGGCTTGAAGTAATCGAAGCACACCATTTGTTTAATATGCCATATGATAAAATTGACGTAGTTGTTCATCCGCAAAGTATTGTGCACTCGGCAATTGAGTACATAGATGGTAGTGTTATAGCTCAAGTGGGATTGCCAAGCATGCATATACCTATTCAATATGCGATTACATATCCTGAAAGATTTGTGGGGATTAAGTCAAAGAGTTTCAGATTTTCCGAAATAGCAAGGTTAGATTTTGAAGTACCTGATTATAAAAAGTTTAAAACTCTAAAAATTGCCTATGATTGCGGGAAAATCGGAGGTTCAATGCCGATTTGTATGAATGCCGCAAATGAAGAAGCTGTATTTGCATTTTTAGAGGGCAAAATTAAGTTGTATGATATCGCTAAGATTGTTGAAAATATGTTAAGCCGGCATACTCCTATGTATAATCTTTCCTTGGATGATATTTTCGAACTTGATAATGAAATTAGGATTAAAACTGTTGAGCAGTTAAATGTTCATGCTTAATTTCATTATTTAATATATCTTTAGCTTTATTTAACTGAATATCATCTTTTGGATTAAAGAACAGATAATTGTATTCGTTTCCGATTTCAACATCAGGTTTAATTCCTAACTTATTAATATCAGTGCCATTAGGAGTCAAATATCTTGCAATGGTTACATTTAAACCGGTACGGTTTGGAAGCGGTATGACTTTTTGTACAAGTCCTTTACCAAATGTTTTTCGACCTACTAATTTTGCTTTATGAGAGTCTTTCAAAGCTCCGGAAAGAATTTCACTTGCACTTGCACTTGCACCATTTACAAGCACAACTATCGGCTTTTTAATTATACTGTTTGATTTTGTTGCATTTATAATCTTTTTGTTTTCATTTTTATAAATAATTTCAACAATTTTCCCTTCATCAATAAACATATTTGCTATAAAAACAGCATTATCAAGAAGTCCGCCTGTATTACCCCTTAAATCCAAAATAATAGAATCTGTATTTTTTGTATTTTCAAGGGCCTCTAAAAATTCTTTCGGAGTATTTTCACCCATAAAACTTATTATATGAATATATCCTATATGATTGTCTAATATTGAACTTTTTACGTTTTTAATTTTTATTTCCTTGCGTTTAATTTTTTTTACAATTTTTTTTGAATTTCTAAGCAGTGTCAACTCTACCACACTATTTTCAGGACCTCTTACAAGCGAAGACACCTCTGAAACACTCATTCCGTTAATTTCTTTTCCATCAACCGCAACAATAATGTCCCCTTGTTTTAATTGAGAAAAATCAGCAGGTGTTGACGGTATAACATTAAATACTTCAATTTTACCTGAATTTGAATAGATATTAACACCAATACCATATATTTTTGATGTTATTGAAGTTGTTAAATCTTGAAAATCTTTGCTGTTCATATATCTTGTATAAGGTTCATCCAAACTGGCTATCATAGTATCAATAGCTACTTTTGCATCATCCTCAGTCTTTATTTTCCCTTGATATCTATATTTCCAACGGCTCCATTTTTGATGATTTAATGTTGTATCATAATATTCTTTTGAAATAACTTTCCAAGTTAAATCAAAAAATTTCTGTGGCGCAAGTTCAGTATCATTATACAAAGATTTAGACAGCAAATAATCACTTGCTTTATTATAAGTATTCAAAAATACGTGGTTAAACATAACCAGTATTAACAATAAAAATAACGGTATTATTATTTGTTTAACTCTCATACAAATATTTAACATCAACAATACTTGCTAAGCAATACACCATCTGTTATACAAAAGAATTATATAATAAATGTTATATCTTTATTGATTATTAAATCCGGGAGAAGTTACCGGTAAATTTTTATAACCGTTATTTGAATATACTGCTTTTTTGATATATTTATTTGTATAATTTCCCTTTTCTAACAATTGTCTTAATGTATTTTCTCTTGCTACCAATGAAGATTCCAAAATATTTTCTTCAGGATACATTTTTATCATTTCATCCCAAACACATGCTTCCATTGTCCAAGCATAAGTTTCCTCACTAAGAGAATTGTATTCATCCTGATGCAACGCTTCATGCGCTATCAATGCAGCTATTGCCGCAGGCGGAGCATCAGAATGTTTAGGGTTTATATATATAAACAGCTTATTTTTCTTTTTCCAACCTACTGCATCAAATGTTTCATATGCCGAGTTTAATTCTGTTAAATTCTTAAATGAAATTTGCATCGGATACTGTGTAAGATTAAATCCCATAATTGCTCTTCTGGAATAATCAGCCGAAGTATTTTTCATCATATCTAAAGCAATATGCACTACCTGTTCGTTTGAAACTTTCTTGTACTCATTTGTTAAAGCATCTAAATATGCGTCAGTATACTTCTCAGGCAGCTTTACATTACAAGAAACAGGTATAATATCAGTAGCATTACACTTACATCCTATTAGTAACAGTAAAAATATATAAAATATTGTTTTTTTCATAATATTGCCTTCCTTTATAATTATATACTTTTTAATTAAATTAAGTCAAAAATATTATAAACATTCTTGCAATATAGCTGAAACCTTGATATAATTAGCAATATGAGGGATTTTGAATTTTATTATACGCACGACGGTTCAGTCGGATTGTACTCTTATGATGTAAATGACGTCTATCATTCAAAGTTTGGAGCTTTATCGGAAGCATGGACTAAATTTGTATTACCTTCTGGGATTGATAAATTGGTTAATAATAAAAAAAATATCAACATTTTAGATGTATGCTATGGCATAGGTTATAATACAAAAGCTCTCATGAGTTTTGTAATTAATAAAAATTCCGAAATTTTAAAAAATAAAAAAATAAAAAAATTAACTAACAGAAATAAAAATATCGTTTCGAAATATACCAATAATCTCAAAATTAACACAGTGGAATTATTGCCATATATCGAAACGAACAACAAGGTTAATTTTTCTTCTTTTAATATCGATTGTTTAGAAATGAATAAAACATTGGTAAAAATTTCACCTTTGCTTAAAACAGTTAATTATAATAAAAAATTCTTCAGAAAAATTTTTCCGCATACATATTTTTATTTAAAAAAAAGACTTAAAAAAAATTGTTTTATATACAATCTACTATTTTTGCCAAAATTAAGAAATAATAAAAATATCTCTCAACTTTTAAATTTAAGATACCGAGAAGATGATAAACAATTAATTAATGTTAGCAGCGACTATGAAATCAATAAGTATGTAAATAAAATTATACTAAAAAAAATTAAAGAGAATTTTGGAGATTTTATTGTTGATGAATATTCAGAAAATTTATATACAAAGCAGCAAAATTATAAATATTTTGATAGATATATGATAGGTTTAGCTAAAAATAATGGTTTATTTGGATATAAAACTCAATCAAAGTCAAAATTATACGCCTTGTTACATAATATATATTATAGATATTTATCGAGTCGATACATAAAGATGAATTTTGATATAGCTAATAGCCTATTTAATCTCAATTTTTATATAGATGATGCAAGAAAGACTGTTGTAAACCTAATTGATGATTATTACGACCTCATTTTTTTAGATGCCTTTACCTTTACAAATTCGCCTGAACTTTGGACTGTAGAATTTATTGAACAATTATATAAAAAACTTTCACAAAACGGAAAGATTTTAACGTATTCTAATTCAGCATCCGTTAGAATGGCGTTTTTAAATAATAATTTATATGTTGGTAAAATCAAAGATGAAATAACAGGAAATTTCGTAGGTACAATAGCTTCAAAAGACAAATCCGCTATAAAATATCCATTAAATAATTATGAACTTGGACTTTGCAATACAAAAGCAGGCATACCGTATCATGATGAAAACTTGTCCTTACCGAAAGAGATTATTTTAAAAAGGCGCAAATATGAATTTAATACAAGTGATTTAATAACGGCTTCACAATACAAAAAAGCAATGCAACTGAAGAATAAGGAGTTTAACAATGAGCAAGAATGAATATGATGTTATAATAGCCGGAGGAGGAACAGCCGGAGTTAGTTGTGCTTGGAATTCAGCAAAACTTGGACTTAAAACTCTTTTAATTGAACAAAATTCATATTTGGGCGGTGCCATAACTTCATCATTAGTAATTCCTGCAATGAAAAATTCAGCTAATTCAATAAATAATCAGTTTTACAAAAAATTATATTCAGAACTTTCTGCTGTTAACGGTGCAATTACATATTCTGACGGCAATATAGGTTGGTTTAATCCGGAATTAACAAAGATAATTCTGGATAAAATGATGAAAGATGTTGGAGTGGATGTTGTATTTAATTCACATATTAGTAATATAAAGCAAAAAGAAAACAAAAATTTATCAGTACATATTGAAACGATATATACAAATAACATGTTTGTTTCTCTTAAAGAATTATTGTTAGATATCGAAACGAGATATTTGGTAGATAGCACAGGCGATGGAAAAATTTGCCAAAAATTAAATTGCAAAATTTTAGAAAATTCAAAAGAAAATTTTCAACCTGTTAGTTTAAGATTTGTCATGGCTGGTATTGATGTAGAAACTTTTGCAGCTTGGCTTGAAGAATATGATAGTGATAGAAATGTTACTACTATTGCTCATATTAACAATGAAATACACCTATCAACGGCTTATACTTGGGATACAAATAAGAAATGGGCTTTAAAGCCTTTGTTTGAGGATGCCATAGAGAAAAACATTCTTAAATATGAAGATACTAACTATTTTCAAATATTTACAATTGCCGGGGCTGCCGATTCTATTGCGTTTAACGCCCCAAGATTACTCAATAATGATATTACTGAAACTGAAGCATATATAATAGGCAGAGAAAGCATTTTAAGACTTTCAAACTTTTGTAAAACTTATTTCCCGGGATTTGACAAGGCGTATATTTCTAAAATAGCTGATAAGATAGGCATACGAACATCATACAGAATAGAATGCGAATACATCTATACATATGAAGATTTAATTTCTGGTAAAAAATTCAATAATCCTGTCGTTATATCAGATTATCCTGTTGATATTCATTCGGCAAAGCAAAATTCGTCAACGCTTGAAAAAGTTACGCAAGAATACCAATTACCAGTTGAAGCATTAATTGTTAAAGGGCATTCAAACCTTTTTGTAATTGGTAAATGTATTTCAACAGATGATAAGGCCATTGGGGCATTAAGAATAATTCCGTCTTGTTTCTGTATGGGAGAAGGACTTGCTAAATACATATCGGAAAAATAAATTAATCCTCATCAAAATTGTTTGTAATTGTGTGAATATATTCCAATAATTGTCTAAAATAATCTATATCCGTACTTCCGTTAAGAACAACATCTGCAAATTCTCTTGCAGGTTGCACATACTTTTCTCCGGCACCTATGATATATTCCCAGTGTTTTTTAGCGTTATCCAAATCCTGGTTTCTTTCGGTATAAGCACGCCTTAAAAATCTTTCACGTCTTACTTCAAGCTCAGTTTCCACATAAACTTTAATATCAAAAATATCTTTAATCTCATCAAACATTGTTGCCATACCTTCAACAATAATAATTTTATTCGAAGGCACAAACTTTGAATGAGGGATTGAAACACCTGTCCCGTTGGGCATATACTCAGGTGCATATATATCATTACCTAAAGAAATACTTTTTAAATCACTTTTCAAAATATCAAGCTGAAAACTTGTCGGGGAATCTATATCATAACCGTTATCCCTTAGAGCATCAAACGTACCGTATTTTTTAATTAAATCAGAAATATCGTTAAAATAATTGTCAGTTGAATGTATTGTAACAGGCATATCAAAACTTTTAATTAAATCAGAAATTGCTCTGCATATGGTTGACTTTCCAGAAGCAGATTCTCCGGTAATACCTATCATAATCCTTTTGTCAGGATTAGAAATTAATCTGCGAGAAAATTTTTGAGCAAAATCAAGCTTAACTTCCTTAAAGATAGGACATGCTTCTTGGCTATCATAAAAAAGTAATTGCTTGAATTTTGTCTGTAAATAGAAAGCCAAGAGCTCTCTGCCGGATTTTTGGGTAAAATCAGGTTTTAAAATCTTATCATCTGAATTGATTTCTTTTTCAATCAGGTGATGCAAACCATTTTTGTCATCATCAATCATTATTAATTACCAGTATCCTTACATTATACATAAAAATAAAAATTGGTAAAGTGTGAATATTACAATAATTAATATTTCTATGATTCAAAAAGTTCACTAATCTTGTCAGCTATATCTTTAGGGTCAATTTCTTGTGTTACAGCATTGATTTCTTGTGCTTGTTGATATAATTTCGCAGCCTCAACTTTGTTTCCTTTTATTGTAATTGCACGAGCTAAGTTAAAATGAGCAAGCGCATAATTCGGATTACATTCTATCGCTTTTGTAAATAATTCTATTGACTTGTTAACTCTGCCCAAATCATCAAGATATATTACGCCTAAATTGTTATAAGCAATATCGTATGAAGTATCGTATTTTATTGCTAATTCGTAAGATTTCATTGCTTCTTCCGTAACACCTTGTCCCCAGTACAAGAAACCTAAATTACAATGAATTTTCGCATTGTGGGGTTCTAATTCAAGGGCTTGCCTATATACTGCAAGAGCATTTGCGTAATCTTCTTTATCATAAAAGGCACTACCTAAATTTACATAAATATCAATATCCTCAGGAGTAAGCACATATGCGGTCTGATAAGCTGATATCGCAGCATCAGTATCAGTTTTGTTTTCCTGATAAACAAAACCCATAGTTTGTGCAATAACACTTGTCCAAGACGGATTAGGGTTTAAAGTTATTGCAGTTTGATAATTTGATATTGCAAGATCAAATTCACCTTTTATATAGTAAATGTTGGCCAGGTTTGAATACAAATCAGGCATTGCAGGAGCCATCATAATTAACTTATTGTAAACCTCAATTGCTTGATTATAATCACCTTGTTCTTCATAAGCATGACACAAATGCTTATAAGCAGGGATATTAAACGAATCAATCCATATTGCCATTTTATATTCAGTAATTGCATCTTCAAAATAGCCGGTAGAAAGATATATATCCCCCAAAACACAATACAATGGTGCAAACCCAGGAGCCATTTCTATTGATTTTTTATATAAATCAATGGCACTGGCGTAATTTCTTGTTTGTATATAATAAAAACCGGCAATAAATACAGGTAAAAATGCTAAATATGAAATACTTGTGCATATATTTTTTAACGCTGTTTTATCAAACGGAATTAGGATTAAAGACATTAATTGCTCACAAAATGCTTTGAACTTGTATTTGCAATTTTTAAAAGAAGATGCTTCATAAAGTTTATAAAGCAAAAAATGAGCGCTTGATGAACCTAATTTTGAACACTGGATTGCAGCTATTGCGGCATCTACCGCGTCTGTAAAATGAGCTTTTTTAATAAAAGTTTCAGCTATCATATAATATGCTTCATAATAGTTATTTTTTTTCTCCAAAGCCGTAGTTAAAGCATTAAGAGCTTTATCCAAATCGCCCTTATAAAAAAAAGCAACTCCAAGTTTGTAATATATTTCATGAGAATCTAACAGCGATTCCATAGCAAGCTGATATTCAGTAATTGCTTCATCTACATATTGGCAGGCATTATATATATCCAAATGCCATTTAATATATAAATCGCCCATTCTCAAATGTAAACTCGGATTAGATGGATCTTTCTGCAAATCTAACTTACATCTCTCAATTTGTGCCAACATCTTGGTTCTTTTTCTATCTAATAGTTTTTCTTCGCTGTCAATCACTTTAATCTTCTTTCTTAATCGCTGTCCTTGTCATACATGTACATATAATACAATAAATTCTGTCTGTGATTTTCTGTTATTGTGGAATAACGTACTGTATATTCATTATCATAAACCGAATCTTTTTCGGTAATTATTCCTCTAAAGTTTATTGTACCATAATCTGATGGTAAATGTAACTTAAATTCAAGCGTATCATTCAAATTAAAACTATTTGAACCGGAATCAATTTTAAGAAATTCCGCAGATATTTCAATCGTTTTAAGATTTAAAGTACCATCATTAATTTTAACTTCGATATTTTCCGTAGCATTCACCAACGGCAATTCATTGTTTGCGGTAAATTTTACCGAATTATAATCCAATTCAATCGAAAAAACATCCTCTAACGGAGAGCTAATTACTATTGTATTAAAATCGACAGTACCATTTTTAGAAAATGCTTTAGCTGTTAAATTACATCCGGTTTGTAAAAAATTAATATAACGCATAAAATATTGCGGAAGATTCAAAATAAGTCGATCATCACTTACTTCCTCAATAGTACAAAACATTTCCACAAGTTTTGTATCTTTTATAAAATTTAACGCCACTCTCTGATTGTTGCTAAATAAATCCATATTCACATTATATCTAAGAATATAAAAAAACTCAATAAAATCAATATGGTAAATCTTCCACAAATGCCGGTATCTTTGTATCCGTCATAGGAACTTCTTTTTGTTTTAAAGATTTTTGCGAATATGATATCCAGTTAAAACTAACAACTGAAGAAGTTTTATCCACTATTCCGTTTATAACTGAACGAAATTCTTTTGTATTTTTAATAGGCAATTGAGGTATTTTTTCATAATCTTCATATGAAATATCATATTTATTCTCATCACCTGTAAGCATAATCATAAGTTTATTTATTGAAAAATCACCAAATGCACCGAGTCCGCTTATAACTTCATCCGATAACCTGCCAAGGACAACTAATTTAGCATAATCACTATCAGTATAATACTGTCCTTTTATAAATAGTGCCATTAGAGGTCCTTGAGATTGTAAGAATTTTATATTGGCAACGCCGTTAGCTATTGAAATATCCCCTCGTAAATATTTGAATAATCCTGTATCTTTTAGTGAAATAGCTTTTAAAACGACACTCAAGGAAGTACGAAGCATATTATCCGCTACTATATTTTGTGCATATAATAAATGTTCCAATTTGCCTAATGTTGCCATTCGACCATTTTTGGCAATAAATTTAATATCACCATTTAAGGATTTTTTAGTTAACAAATTACCTGTAACATTAGCATCAAAATCTAATGTCCCGCTTACACTGTCATTTTTTGCCATAACTATATTGAATATAGGAGCAGCACTAACTCCTCTCGCCATTATAGAGGTAGTATAAGTTTCATTTCCGGCATTATATTCAAGCATTCCGTTTAATTTACCGTTAAATAACTCTGCCGTTAAGTTTTTCATTTTTATAATATTATCTTTTAATGAAAAATTCCCGGAAGCAGCTGTTAAATATATTGGCGAATTATATATATTTGCAAGTATTTTTTCAGAATAAAATTTACCATCCTGCACACAAACCGGATGAGATTCATTCAATAAAGCATCATTGTACATTAAAATAGTGTCTGTATTTATATATTTTGCCTTAATATTTAAATTTTTAATATTTACACTTTTTTCAAAGTTTGTATCAACAACGGCATTTACTCCGAACGATGACTCTGCAAGTTTTACTAATGGTGTGCTTATGCTGATTGTATTTTTATTAAAATCTATCAAAGTATTTTGTGCTGATAATTGTGCTGATTGATTAAGAATGTTTTGAACCTGTAATTGTCCTACAATTTCTGGAGTTTTTAACTTACCGTTCACAAAAACATCACCTTTAAGTTGTATAAGAGACTCAAACAAGTTTAAGTTCAACTGTTGAGGGGTAAAAATTCTTATATTTTTAAACTGTGGTGAGGATAAATTTTCTACAACACCTGTTATTACAAATTTCTTCATTCCTTTTAAATTTGTTTTAAAATTATCAGAAAATTTTCCGCTAAAACTTACAACTGACAGATCTTCGATTTTTAATGCATTATTTTCAAATTTAGAAAGTATATTTAAAACTGACGGTTCATCAAAAACCGTAGCTTGCTCCAGCAATATTTGTGCATTAATATTTTGTGCGGATTTATTTCCTGAAATGTTTGCCTTTAGCGGATATCTTACTGACTTGGCAGCCAACTGTTCGATATCGACCGAATTAACAAAACCATTAAATTTCAATAGAAAAGAGGTGTCATTGTTGTAATAATTTGATACTTCACCCGTTGCCGTAAGTTTTGAATTTGGCATAAATATGTTCGTTTCAGGAATTTTTAAACTGTCATTATTGATAACAAGCCTTAAAGACGGAATTTTTATTAATTTCGCATAAGGTGTTTTACAAATCAAATTACTTATATATGCAGTATTGTTTTTATTCGTATCAATCTTAAGCGATTCAACTGAAAGATAGTTTTTATTATTTTCTACAATCAAATTATCAATTTTTAAATTTTCTTTGTGAACAAGATTTTTAACAGTACCTGTTATATTCGCAACAAGTGAAGCCACTCCGCTTTTTACACCATAAGATGCCGGAAGAATATATTTCAAATCAATTTTATCCATTAGAATTTCAATATTTACATTTTTATCAATTTTCCCTTTTGCCATAATTGGCTCTTCATTAACATAACCGATTGCGTTCGTTATATTTACAACATTATTGGAAAAATCAATATTTGAATTAATCTTATTTATATTGATATTGTTTGCATGAACTCCGGCATTAGTTATTTTTAGATAACCACTCGATTTTATTTTATTCAAATCGCCTTTCAAATTGAACTTAGCACTCATACTGCCGCTAATATTATCTATACTTTTCAATTTTGAAAAATCTGTAAATATTTTTAATTTATTATACAAATCTTCAATAGCTATCTCATCAGTTCTAACCTTTATATCCAACATCGGTTTACTTGTATTTTTTACCATACCTTCAATGTAAACTTTTTTGTCTTCATTTGTATAAATATTCGAAAGAACGCCTGCCTTATCCCCTAATAAAGTCAAATATATAAAGCTCTTTGGTGTTTTACCCGTAGCATCAAGTACAGAAATATTGTCGATATTCAAAAATCCTGATGTTTGAATTACATTATTATCGGAATATAATTTTAAATCCGCTATAATGTCTGAGTGAAAATCTAATTCTTTTATATGTTCAGCAAATTTAATAAGCTCAATTTTACGGTTTAATTGTTTTATATCCAATTTCGGCGTTATTAACAAATCATAGTTTATATAATGTTTGTTGTTTATGCTAAAATCACCTTTTGTACTGACTTTTAAACTGTTAAAATTAACAATTTTGGTCAAAGAAAATTCGCTACCTTCTAATTTATATGTATCATGGGTAATTTTATCTAAATAACTATATTCAAAATTATTAATACATATATTGGGTAAATCGGATATATCTCTGTTATTAATTCTTTCAAATAAATTATCTAACTCTTTATCATCAGAGTTTAATCTTATTATTAATTTATCAGATTTTAAAATTTTCGGAGCGATTTTTTTCTTAAAAATTGCACTTAGCGGAACATAAAATTTCACATTATTAAATTGTGCTATTTTTTTTCCGTCAGGGTACATAACATGCATTACCGGAGCCTTTATTTTTAACATCGGTCCTATTCGTAAAATCAGTTTATCAATATGAACATCTAATCCGTAATCTTCAACAAACTGTTTCTCCACTAACGGAATTGACTTTGATATGTTAATCGGCACAAAACAAGCTGTTATGAAAGATACAACTATAACTACAAATACAATAATATAATTCTTATACTTAATCATCATTATTATACGTAAAGTAGATTGTTTTGAGTTTCAACATCAAAGAAATACATATTACTCAAAGACATTCTCAATACGATATCCTCCCCATATTTATAATCCAAAGGTACTCTTGCAGAACATTTTGAACCGTTCAAATCACAATATACTATTTTTTCTCCGCCCACAAGCTCCACAATATCAACCTTTGACCTAATTTCTATATCACCGTCTAACATTTTTTCCGGTCTAATACCAATAATAATACTGTCATTGGCATTTTTTTGCATAACATTATCCGGTAATTTAACATTTATTCCATTTACATTTACGCATCCGTCTGTTATCTTTGAATCAATAAAATTCATTTGACCGATAAAACCTGCAACAAACTTATTTTTAGGACAATTATATATTTCATTAGGTGTAGCAACCTGTTGAATTATTCCTTTGTCCAAAACAACTATTCTATCCCCCATGGTAAGGGCTTCTGTTTGATCATGAGTTACATATATAAAAGTTGTTTTTAAATTACGGTGTAGCCTCTTTATTTCTGCTCTCATGTGAACTCTCAGATTTGCATCCAAATTTGACAATGGTTCATCCATTAAAAACACTTTAGGATTACGGACAATTGCACGACCAAGTGCTACTCTTTGTCTTTGACCGCCTGAAAGTTGTTTAGGTCTTCGATCCAATAAGTCATCCAGATTTAAAATTTTTGCAGCTTCTTTTACTTTTTTATCAATTTCAGTTTTGTCAAATTTACGCATTTTTAACCCGAATGCAATATTATCATAGACACTCATATGCGGATACAGTGCATAGCTTTGAAAAACAAAAGCGATGTCTCTATTTTTGGGATGAACATCATTTACGATCTTATCATCAATAAGTATTTCACCGGATGTAATATCCTCAAGACCTGAAATCAGTCTTAATATAGTTGACTTACCGCATCCGGATGAACCAACAAGAACAATAAATTCTTTATCTTTGATTTCAAGGTTAATCCCATTAATAATGTTACTTTTACCGTTATAGCTTTTTATTAAATTTTTTAAAACTACATTACTCAATTTGTTAATCCTTATTTAACTCTTTTAATCACGCTTTGGCTGCGGAATTATAATATTGAAAGTTGTATTTGTAAGAATTTTTGATTCAATCCAAATCTGCCCTTTCAAAGCGCTGACATAATTTTTAACTCCGGCAAGTGCGATAGCTCTTAACAAATTTTTTCTGTTAGGTGTATCAACTATTCTGTATGGGTCAAACATTGATTCCAATTCCGACTCAGAAAGCAAGAACGTTGAACTCATAATTGATATCATTATATAGTCTGATGGTTGCACCCCTCTTACATGAAGTAACTCTACAGACGGCACCGAAACGTGAATTGAAACATCGCCCATATCAACGGCTTTAAGAATAACTTCCAAAATACTTTGTAAGACTTTCTTTAAAATAGTTTCATCAGTTACAATTGTACTTTTTAAGCCTTCTTCCGCAGAAATATTCCATTTTAAATTTTTACCCGTGTATAACTGTTCATTATATCGAACTATGTAATTTATCGCATTTAAAATTTCAAATGTTTTAAACTCAATATTACTCAATCCTAATTCTGTTCCTGAAAGTTCTAATAGCTTGTCCATAAAATACATTAAATCAGTTGAGTTCTTCTTTATAATTTTTATGTATTTTTCTTGCTGTTCAGAAACTCCACCGCCCAATCCGTCCGACATAGCCTGAGAAAAACCGACTATTGATTGTAATGGTGATTTAATATCGTTCATTAATTTGATTAAAAATAGATTTTTATCTTTGCTTGCTGATGGATTTTCAGTAGTATTACTATTTCCGCACACCATATTCTTGTCGGGAACATCTCTCAAATCGAGCACATATCCTTCTTCTATCTCTTTTACAGTCATATTAAAGTAAATTTCAGAGTCTGCTAATTTAGTTATTACCTGTTTTTCATAAACAATTGCATTAGAAATCATATTTAGTGCATTCTCTATAAAACCTGATATATGAGAAGTCAGTAAGTGCATTTTTGAAGTATTAAACAATTCAGCAGCCTTATCATTCGCCCATTGGATTTTTCCGTCTTTAGAACAAAAAACTACTCCGTCCGGCAAGGCTTTATCAACATCAATAGCAGTCGATTTAAACAAAACTTTTTTAAAATCCATACATTATCATCCTTAAAAATATACCTCATAATTTTATCACAAACTTTAAATTAACAACAATTATTCATTGTTAAAATAAGCCAAAATTTTTAAATTAATTGTAAAAAAAGAGCAAATATTGTATTATCATAACAGAAGAAGGGATGAGAGAATATGGAATTTGTAAATTTTGATATTATGGTACGTATATTATCCGCAATAGGTTTTGGATTTTTATTAGGATTGGAAAGAGAACTTACAAACAAATACGCAGGCTTAAGAACTCATATATTAGTTTGTTTGGGGGCATGTATTTTTACAATATTGTCTATATACGGTTTCCCGACATTTGCAAATGGTGATAATGTAATTGTTCATCAAGCAACCGGTATCAGAGATACAGGTCGTGTTGCCGCACAAATTGTTACAGGTATTGGATTTATTGGCGCAGGTACTGTCTTAAGAAATGGACCAATAATAGTCGGACTTACAACCGCTGCTACATTATGGATTAGTGCCGCAATCGGTATGACATGCGGAGTTGGAATGTACAATCTTGGGTTGGTTGCAACTGTATTATCTGTTGCTGTACTTACACTTATAAGGATTTTCGAAAGAAAAGTAATTCCATCGAGAACTAAAAATATAAAAAGGTACCGCTTTGTTTTGTACACAGATAATGATCTTTCAAGCAATATACACGACTTTGTTTCACAAAATGTAGATAATATTGAAGAATTTGCAGTAAAACAGCTAATTGAAAATCCTGGTAAAAGTAAAATATCTTTAACCTTTGAGCTTTCCAGCAATAAAACAATTAAAAATATCTATGATAGCGTTTCAAATATAGCAAAACCATATTCTATAACATTACAGGAAATTAATGATTAAAGAAAAAACAAAAATCAGCAAATATAATTATCAAAAAACTAAATCGCAAATATTACAAGAATATTTGCGTACAGTCTTAGTTTCGATTTTTATCGCAATAGTTATTACATCTGCTCTTTCAATTCATGCCAGAAACGAAATGATTAAAAATTTATATGTTGATGCAAAAACTAAACAAACTTTAGACAAAGAACTGGCAATACGCCTTATTAATGAAAATGCTGACTTAATGGTTGATATGCAGAATAAAAATTATACTGTTTGCATGAATATCGGTAAAATATTTGAAACAGCTGGAGATTACAAAACTGCAGAGATGGCATACAGATTTGCAGCGGATAAGTCAAGACACGGGAAATACACGGTACACTACCGTCTCATATGCATGCTACTTGAACAGAATAAATTCAGTGAAGCTGATAAAGTTCTTAACAGCTTTACTGACCATCCGCAAAAAGAATTACTAAAATTCAAAACTCGTTCATGTATCACAATCGGTGATAAATACTATTCAGCTGGAAAGTATATAAGTGCTGGGAAATACTTTGAAAAAGCAGAATTTTATTACAATAAGTTTTCTAAGAAAGATAAAGTTATAACAGATTCAATTGATGAAAGAATTCGCAATGCTCACATTAAAACTGCAGATTATCTGGTACAAATAGGCAGGAACTCTGATGCAATAAAATTTCTAAAAAAAGTTGAAAAGAAATACCCTAAAGATTATAAGATACAGTATAAAATTGCACTTGTACTTTCCGATAATAATCCTGAAGAAGCGGTTAAATATATTGAAAATTTGCTTGAAAAAGTTCCTCAAGAAGTTGATTACGGCTTTTATGGAACAACACTAATGAAAGCAGCTAATAATGCTGATTTAGATGGTCGTACGACACAAGCGAAATATTACAGATACAAAATTTGTTCAATTGATTTACTTCTGAACAATAAAGTTATTTACAAAAATGATATAGAAACAAATATTGTAAAACTTGAGGTTAAAAAACGTTTATTTACATATCCGATAAACATGGTACTAAATTTCTCTAATAATTCAAGTACAGATATTAAAACATTACAAGGTGATTTCGTATTGAAAAAAAATAATAAACCCGTCGAAACTATCACAATGAAAATTGCGGATAAGTCAACACGAATTAATTCCGGCGGACAAATTTCACAAAATGTTAATATAAGATTTAAAAAAGCAATTTTTACAAAAAAAGAGCTAAGTAATTATACAATCAGTATCCTACTCTATAAAAATAAGAAGTTTAAAACGACCGTTGCAGAGATTGCTGTACCGCAAAAATCATATTACATTGATGAATAAGCAAAAAAAAAGCTTCTCAAAAGGAGAAGCGAAATTAGAAAATCAGGGATATTAAGGATAATAAGAAATCTGTTTTTACATCTTACATATATATAAAGTATATATGTTATTTTTAATTTCATTTTAATTAAAAATTGTTACAAAAATTTACAATTCAACATGCTTGTTAGCACCTTCATTAAATCAATAAATATTCTAAAAATAAAAAAACAATCAATTATAACTACAAATTAGTTTTTAAAACATTCCTAATAGTAAAAAAATAATCAAGTTTGTATCTTAACAATTTCTTTACATTATTGAAAAAATAGGCAATTTTAGAAGTTCATTGCTTTTAAATGTATGTAACTCTTGATATAATTAATGAGTTACATTAGAAGAACAGTGTATGATTAGCAATATTGGAATAGAAAATAGCATTAAATACAACAATCCCATTAAAACAGACCATAACCAAAAACAAAATCCAAGTTTTAAAGGGTGGGGGGCATCTGCATTTATTACTTGCATACAAGCATGCGAACAAAATCCAATGCTTAATGTAACATTAATTGATTTATTGTCTGCAATATTGCCAAGGACATTTATTGAATCACTTACAAATATTTTTGCCGGTTTTGAAGCATTCCGCAGAGAATCATCCGGTTTAATTGTAAATTGTTTAATTCCAAGCTGCATAACATTAGTTATAGCAAAAATGTTGAATAAATCAGTAATGCCAAATGGTGCTGATATGTCATCATGTTGGGCAGATTCAAATTTATTGGAACACATCTCAAAAACATATGAGTCTTCAAAATCAAGCGACAAAGTTACAGAATCTTTCAAAAAAATATTGTCTCAAATCGAAGGATATGATAGTACCGAAAAAGTTAAATTTTCAAAAGCTCTCACAGAAAGCGATTTGGAGAATTATGCAAAACAATTGAAAGATTTAACTCAAAAAGATTTGAACAAAAAAGAATTAAAAAAACAAACAGAAAAAATAGCCAATGAAATTGCTTCCAAGACAAATGTTTATGAAAAAATCAAACTAAACAACAGTAGCGGTGAAATTAGCGGATATAACCTTGATACAATATTTAAAGACACTATTAAATTTTTCAAGGAATATCGCAAGGTTGGCAGTGATGTTGATATCGTAAAATTCGCAAAGCAAAGTAAAAAACTTGTTAGAGCTAAGAGCTTACTTGGTTTGACAGTGGTACTTCCGCTTGCAGCTTCAATGCAATTTATAAACAGAAAAATTACAGAAAAAATCTCCGGAACAAAGGGAGCTCCGATATACAAAGATTATGGTAAAAGCAATGAAACAGTAAAAGATTGTACTAAATCAAAAGAAGGTCTTTTAAAACAAAAGATTATATCAATAGCTTCTATGCTCCTTGTTGGAAGATTATCAATGATGAAAAAATTAAGCATGAATATGCTTGAATTTAAGGGAATTTTCCCAACCATGGATCAGGCAAGAATAATCTCCACAACAACTTTTGCATCAAGAATGGCAGCCGCTGATGACAAAAATGAACTTGCAGAATCTACGAAAAGAGATATTGCAACGTTTTTAAGTTTATATTTCTTAGGCGATTATGCCGCAAAAGCAACAGCAACCATAATTCAAAATAAAACAGGAATTGAATTACTCAACGATACAAAACCGCTTGAAAAAGATGCAAACGTATTCAAGAAAGCATGGCATTGGTTTAAAGATGTTAACGTAAAATCTTCAAAAGAAGTTACAAGTAAGACAAAAAAACAACTTAAAGGCGCAACTCCGACAACCGAACAAGCAAAACAAATTGAAAAAGAATTAAATACAGCCATAAAATATCGTTCTGGTTGCCAAATCGCAAATTTTGGTGTATCATTGGTATTACTTGGATTAATAATCCCGATTTTTATTCGTAGGAAAACATTAAAAAAACATGCCGAAGAAATAGAAGTGGCTAAAACTAAAGTATCGTCAGAATCAAGCGATAAGCCTACAAGGCTAATCGCATAAATGTTTGCGGTATTAGCAAATAACATTCTGTTTGTTGTTTATATATGTGTAAAGGTAGCAAATGAAAATTAATCAAACAATTCAAAATTACAATGACAATCACTACAATCCAAACTTCGGTTTTGGAGATACCGCATTAAGATTTTTTGCGACAAACCAAGCAATTGGTGCAAACTGTATTGATTTAGCAGCTATGGTACTGCCAAGAACAGCGACAGATATGTGCAAAAGAGGACCGTTAGCAGGTCTTGAGACCTTACGCAGAGAAATTATGGGAACTGTTAACGACTCCCTTATCGGGGTTTACGGCATTTGTGCAGGAGCTGCCATTGCATCATTGATGAGAATGAATAAACGCTATGGCGTTCAAGCTAATAAAATACTTGCCGCACCGGAAACTGTAAGTATTTTGGCTCAAAATAAAGCTAAACAAATTAAAGATAATTCAACACAATTAGAATATCTGAAAGAAACATTAAGGAATTTAAAAGGATACAATCCTAATCATAAAAATGCTGACAAAGACGGATTTGTAAAACTTAGTGAAGACATAATTAATGATGTAGCAAAACTTTTGGATGATGCTGTTTCCGATAATGCGACAGATTTTGCTAAATGGTCAAACAAAAAAACTCCAAATTCAAAAATTGTTGCCATGAACAAAATCATAGAAGCAACCGGAGCTGAATCAAAATACATTTTGGAATCTTCTTCTGTCATCAGTAATGCCGAAAAAGTTATTAGCGAAACAAACTTAGACCGATTTACCGACGATATTTACCGTCTGTCTGATGCATTCAATAAACCTGATGTTATCAAAGAATTTAAAAACCAAGTTAAAGAAGGTAAAAGTATTGCAGACAATGCATTTATAAAACATTTAAGGAAATTTAAAAAGTCTAAAGCTATTTGTGGTTTTGGAATGGCAGCTTTAGTAGGTACATTAGTTCAACCGATAAACATGTATCTGACAAAACGGAAAACCGGAAGCGACGGATTTGTTGGGGTTGAAGGTCGAACAAAAGATAATTCCACCGGATTCAAAGTGCTTAAAATAGGTACAGCAGCAGCTTTTGGCACAATGGTGCTGGGTACGCTTAAAACAGGACTTAAAGGTTTTATGGACAAAATGGCATTCCACGGATTTTGGCCAACCGTTAATCAATTAAAAGGGGTATACGGAATAACCATCATCTCAAGGCTACTTTCTGCTCGTGATAAAGACGAATTGCGAGAATCATTAACAAAAGATACTTTAGGATTTTTAAGCTGGCTTGTTTTGGGCGACATTGTTAACAGACTTGTTGCAGAAGGAATAGATAAATCTGTCATGAATAGAACCAAAGAAGTTGAGAAACAAGGTTTTGTTAAACGTGCATTTAATTCAACCCTTAAAACAAGAGATGAAATTTTAATGGAAACTTTGGCAAATAATAATAAGACTACAATTGTCGAAAAAGACGGTAAAAAATACTCTTTACAATTTAGAGAAATGCTTGCCGAAAGTAAAAAACTTCCAGAAAGCGTAAGAAAAGCAACAAGAAAACAACTTAGAACTCTTAATGCCGCTCAACTAACAGGTTACTTATTCTCAGGTTTGGTATTAGGATTTGGTATTCCAAGAATAAATATCGCCATTACAAACAAACTTGATAAAAAAAGAAAAGAAAAAATGTTAGCAGCTCAAAAATAGGCGTTTATATAGTATTAAAAATGTAATGAGATATAACCATTGCATTTTTTAACCTGTTATTTTACATTTCAATATGTTTTTGCTAAAATTTAATGCGATAAATTATATTAAGGGGGATGAAGAATTGAAAACTCGTATGAAAACAAATAATTGCGGAGAGTTGAATTTAGCTGATTTAGGCAAAGAAGTTACACTATCCGGATGGGTATCAACAGTCAGGGACCTTGGCGGTATATTGTTCATAGAACTAAGGGACAGAAGCGGTTTCTTCCAATTAGTTGCAAATCCGCAAATCAATCCTGACGTACATAAAACATTCGCTAATGTAAGAAGTGAATATGTTATAACCGTTAAAGGTCAGGTCTCAAAACGTCCCGAAGAAACTTATAACGAAAAATATCCAACAGGACAAGTTGAAATGTATCCGACATCAGTTACTATTCTTTCCGAATCAAAAGTTTTGCCTTTTGTTTTAGGAGATGATAATGTTTCTGAAGATATTCGTCTAAAATACAGATATCTTGATATAAGAAATGAAAAAATGTTAAACAACTTAAGAACAAGACATAACATTGTTCAAGCAGTAAGAGATTATTTTAACAGAAACGAGTTTTTAGAAGTGGAAACTCCTATATTGAACAAAACCACGCCTGAAGGAGCAAGAGATTATTTGGTTCCGTCTCGTGTTCAACCGGGAAAATTCTTTGCATTACCGCAATCACCTCAAATATTTAAACAATTATTAATGGTTGGCGGTATTGAAAGATATTATCAAATTGCAAGATGCTTCCGTGATGAGGATTTGCGTGCCGACAGACAACCTGAATTTACACAAATTGATATTGAAATGTCCTTTGTTGAACAACAGGATGTAATTGACATGGTAGAGGGTCTGCTTGTTAATGCATTTAAGGCGGCAGGAGTCGAAATCAAACCTCCGTTTATTCAAATGCCATGGCAAGAGGCTATGGACAGATATGGTTCAGACAAACCTGATACAAGATTTAGCTTAGAATTATTTGATATTGGCGACATTATATTGCAGTCAGAGTTTGAAATAGTTAAGAAAACTCTACAAAATGGCGGCATTGTAAGAGGTATAAGAATCCCGGGTGGAGCTAAGTATTCCAGAAAAGATATTGATGACATCACAAAACTTGCAATATCTTTCGGTGCAAAAGCTCTTGCCAACATTATATATAACGAAGACGGCACCGCAAAATCGCCTGTATTGAAATTTGTTACAGATGAACAAGCAAAGCAAATTCAAGAAAGAGCGAAAGCTGAAGCAGGTGATATTATATTCTTTGTTGCAGATAAGCCAAAAGCTGTTTATGATATTATGGGGCGTTTAAGACTACATTTTGGTAAATCCTTAAATCTTATTGATGAAAGCAAGCACAATCTTTTATGGGTAGTTGATTTTCCTATGTTTGAGTGGTCTGATGAAGAAGGTCGTTACCTTGCAATGCACCATCCATTCACTTCACCTTGCATAAATGATTTAGATAAATTAGAAAACGGTGATTTAGGCAATGTTAAATCCATAGCATACGACATTGTATATAATGGAACAGAATTGGGCGGTGGTTCAGTTAGAATTCACTCAAGCGAAGTTCAAAAGAAAATATTTAAGGCATTGCAAATTACTGATGAAGTAGCACAAGAAAAATTCGGATTTATGATTAATGCTCTTCAATACGGAACTCCACCACATGCCGGTCTTGCAATTGGGCTTGACAGACTTGTTGCCCTACTTTGCAGAACAGATTCAATAAGAGATGTTATTGCGTTCCCTAAAAACGCAAGTGCAAAATGTCTTATGAGTGATGCACCAGGGGTTGCTTCATTACAACAAATGAGAGAACTCCATATAAAGAACACCGTAAAACAAGATTAATATTTTGCAATTAATAATATAATAAAGCCGTCATATAACAATGACGGCTTTACATTTAATCAATATACCTATTTATTACCTATCAGTTATCCACCCCATTCAAAAGCTTTTATTCCGTCTTGTATAAAATTATTTATAGCATCTATTTCTGTATTAATAGTTTCTAATTCTGTGGACCAGTCTTGAATACACAAATCAACATCTTCTTCTTTCTGCTTTATAAGATCTTTTTGAATTTCATACCATGCATTAATATCTCCTTTTGCATCCAAATCTACCTGAGCATCTACATCACCTCGGTTAATAAAGTACGTCAAAGAAGTACCTTCACAATATTGACCATATGGATCAACATCAAACAACTGCAATGTACCTGATGTAACTGCATCAGATATATATGACGGATTATCTGCAATAGCTTGGTTATATTCAGTTGTCCAACCGTTTGCAGCTGCTGCCGCAAAAATATTGTAATAAAAATCTATAACTTTACGGACTTTTTCTGTTGCCTTTTCAGTTATATCAACTTCGGCACTTTCTCCTGTTGACTGACCGCCATAAGCCCTAATCAATTCTGCATCATAAGTTGTACTTAAATTTTCCCCGTTATGAACTCTTCTTATCATATCAGCATCACTAAAATAACCCGAAAGAAAACTTGCCATGATATCCGGTATTTTAGTAGCATCAAATGTTTTACCACGTCCATTTGAATCCATAATAGATGAACCCATGACATTCTTAATTGCATTAGCATATGCATCCGAAAGTACAACTTGTCCTTTATAATCACACAAAACCAGTGAATTAGTTGTTTTTAAAGGTTTGCTATCGTTCAATATAGGCATATAATTAGAATTATATCCCATTAAATATCCGTAATTTACATCATTATATTTTCCATTATTATAATAAACCAATCTCTTGGCATTTAAACGGCTCCTGTATTCTTGCGTTAAATTGGACATTTCATTTGCCATGGCTCTTTTTTGCATAGTAGCACGTGTGATATCATATTCGATATCCGATTTCCTTGCAGTTAAGGTTAATAGTGTGTATGCCGGTGCCGCTAATCCCATTTTCTATTGTTCCTTTTTTGTCCTTTTGCTATATATATCGGCATTTTTTTATAAAACTTTAACATTTTTGCGATAAAATTTACAATTTGTTACAAATATATTAGGATTTAAAACTCCTAATGAAGTTTTTCAACTTAATAGTGTTGCGATTGCTTCTTGAATCCACCTTTATCGAAATTGTTAAGTTTTGTTAACTTAAATTTACATTGATATATCTTAATTTCAGCTACAAAGTCAAGTTTCTAACATTAATACAGTCAATTTTTTTTAAGTTTAAAACTTATATAATATATATAGCTATCACGAGGTGTATAATATTGGCAACAGAAGTTAACAATAGTACTGCAATTTTCAACGGTAAACCTGTTAAAATTCTTATGAAACAGGGAAATTACTGCACTATTGAACTTGAAAACGGTCAAAAAATGCACATTAATATAAAATACTTAAAAGGCTCTGTTTTTGATGTTTCTAATAATATTAAAGAAGAAGAAGGAAACAGTCTTTCTAAGTACTTTACAGAGCGCAGAGAAGATAATCATACTCGTTCTGATAGAAAATATGAAGAAATTATGAGACTTGAGAATGAGTCATCAAAAACAAAAGGTTTACTAAAAGAAAGTCAAAATGAAGCCTTAGAATTTCTTGCAAGCAGAGGTGTCTCTAATGCTAATCAATTAACCAGCAGAGATAAAAGTATGTGGAAAAAAATGAGGGAAGCTATATATGGATACAGAACAAGCTTAACAGCATTAGGAAATCGCATTTTCAGTTGTTGTATGGATAGGGTATATTTGGCATTTGAAGATATGCATTTGGCAAATAATGAATCTTTATACGAGAATTTAGGCTGACAAGATAATTGTTAATTATATATTTTTTATAAAAACTCCTTAACAGTAAGGAGTTTTTTATGAAAATGTTAATGTTTGATTTTAGAGAATCAGAAAAAGAATTTTTTAAAGAACATAGTTTTGACAACTATGAAATTGAATTTATTAAATCTCCGTTAAATTCTTTATATGAGCTCAATGAGGAACAAATCGAAGAAACGGTTATACTTTCGGTTTTTATAACGTCAGAACTAACGGAATATACACTTAAAAAATTTAAAAACCTGCAAGTTATAGCCACTCGTTCAACAGGATATTCACATATAGATATTGATTATTGTAAAAAACATAATATAGCAGTTATTAATGTACCGAATTATGGTGCAACATCCGTTGCACAATACACATTTATGCTAATTTTGATGACAATAAGAAAGGTAATTTCTGCTTTTGAAGACATAAAAGCTAATAAAATTTGCTTATCTGAGTATGAGGGTAAAGAAACTGACGGCATGACATTGGGAATTATCGGATCGGGTACGATAGGAGGTGCTGTTGCAGAAATAGCAAACTTTTTCGGAATGAAAATTTATGTTTGTTCCAAAATAAAAAATCCTAAAATAAGTTCATTTGTAGAATATGTATCATTGGAAAAATTATTAAAAAGCTCTGATATTATAACTTTACACTTGCCTTTTTCAGAAGAAACTTATCATTTAATTGACGAAAAATCATTTTCATTGATGAAAGACGGAGTATTTATCGTAAATACAGCAAGAGGAGAAATTATTGATATTCAAGCTCTTTATAATAACGTAATTTCCGGCAAGGTTGCAGGAGTCGCTCTTGATGTTCTTGAATGTGAAGCAGTATCGGTCGGAAACATTATTCCTAATGATAACAAATGTGCATTGAAAGCTCTTATCGTTCAAAAATTATTGGCAGAAAGAAATGTAATTATTACTCCTCATATTGCATATAACACAAATCTTTCAATTAATTATATTTTAAATTCACTATTTATAAGCATAAGTGATTATTACAAAGGCAGACATACAAATCAAATTTTATAAAAATTTATGATATTATATTTGTATGACAATAATATCTGATAATAATCTTGAAATAAAATCGGAAAAGAAAAGAAATGCTAATATAAAAGCGGAACACATTGAGTATGACAAAACTTTTGAAAACTCAATTCGCCCGAAAAATTTTGACGATTATATCGGACAAAGTGAATTAAAAGAAACATTAAAGGTTATCCTTGAAGCAGCTAAAATGCGACAAGAACCACTTGATCATATGTTGTTTTACGGTCCTCCGGGGTTAGGTAAAACTACTATCGCCGGAGTTATCGCATCACAAATGGGAGTTGATATAAAAATCACTTCTGCTCCGGCACTTGAAAGACCTCGTGATATTATCGGTATACTAATGACATTAAAAGGAGGAGAAATTCTCTTTATAGACGAAATTCACCGACTCAATAAAGTTGCGGAAGAAATTTTATATCCTGCTATGGAAGATTATACGCTTGATATGACAACAGGAAAAAGCCAAACCGCAAAGACTTTGAGAGTACCATTACCCAAATTCACATTAATCGGAGCTACTACAAAAGCAGGTGAGCTCTCAGGCCCATTAAGAGATAGGTTTGGAGTAATTCACAGATTACAATTCTATACAACAGACGAACTTGCACAAGTTATAACAAGAACTGCCAAAATTTTGAATATCAAAATTACACAAGAAGGTGCAATAGCTATTGCTCGACGTTCGAGAGGAACTCCTCGTATCGCTAACCGTTTAGTAAAAAGAGTTGCAGATTTTGCAATAGTTAAATATAACGGAATTATTGATGATGACGTTGCAAATGAGTCATTAAATATATTAAAAATTGATGAATACGGACTTGATACAACAGACAGAGCTCTATTAAAACTCATTATGGAAAAATATAATGGCGGTCCTGTCGGAATTGAAACATTAGCAGCAGCTTTAAGCGAAGATGTAAGGACTTTGGAAGACGTTTGCGAACCGTATTTACTTCAGGCAGGATTGCTGCAACGTACTCCGAGAGGACGCAAAGCATCTCCTGAAGCATACAGACATTTTGGAGAGAAAGTTCCTCCGGAACAAAAGAGTATATTTGAAAATCAGGATATATAATTATGAAAAGAATTATTCTGCTATTTTTTGTTATCTTAATGACACAAATCACGATACTTGCTCAAGGTGATGCAGAGATTTTACCGTCAGCAATAGGTAAAATTCAAAGAATTGAATACATAGATTATAATGGTGAAAACGATGTCGAAACTAAACAATCCGTTGATATAAAAATACTTAATGGTGATTACAAAGGCAATGAAATAAGAATAGAAAATCAATTAACAGGAAATCCTTATTATGATATACATATAAAAGAAGGGCTAAAAGTTATACTACATGTTGAGAACGATAACGGAAATATAATTTTTTCGATAGAAGATATTTACCGTTCTTCAACACTATTGTGGCTATCGGTTCTCTTTGGCGGATTACTTGTTTATGTCGGAAAGAAAAAGGGCTTATACAGTTTAGTAGCAATCGGATTGACCGCCATATTAATTTTAAAAGGCCTTTCACCTTTAATTTTGTTCGGAATTGACCCTATAATCGGAACACTTATAATATCACTTTTATCTACTGCTATAACAATATACTTTGTTGGCGGATTTAATCGAAAAAGCTCATCTGCAATAATAGGATGCCTGCTTAGCCTTATAATAGCATCGTTATTAGCGGTTATATCAGTAAAAACAGCATCTTTAACAGGATTTACAAATGAAAATATAAGTTTTCTATATTCATCACATCCGGAATTAAATTTTGTAAATCTCGTAGTGGCAATAATGATTTTAGCTTCATTAGGTGCAGTCATGGATGTTGGAATGTCTATTGCAAGCACTATTAACGAAATTTATGTCATTGATAATACTAAAACTTTTAAAGAATTATTTGTTTCCGGCATGAATGTCGGCCGTGATGTTATTGGCACAATGGCAAATACATTAATTCTGGTATATTTGGGGGCATCGTTACCTTTAATTCTATTAGCAAACAATATTGATATGATAAAATTCATTAACCTCAATCAAATTGTTACAGAGATAGCCTCTGCTCTGATAGGAAGTTGTGCCATTATCATTTGTGTACCGTTTACAGCTTTTATTGCCGCTAAACTTGTTAGAAAACACAAAGTAGACCAAGAGATTAATATTTCCGAATTCTGATTGAAATTTATTCTTCAAATGTTATACTTAACTTAAAATTTTGAAATATTTATTTCTATTAAGAGGGAGAAAGTTTATGAAAAATATAAAAATCTTTATACTGTTGGCAATATTTTTAGTTTGTACGTCTGCTAACGTTTGGGCAGGAACATTTAAAGCCGATGCAAAAACAAAAAGAATACCGGCAGGAGCTACATTTAAATTAGAATTTTTACAACCAATAAGCACCTTTTCAGCCACAGAAGGAGATGAATTTAGTGCAATAATTAAAAATGATCAAAAATTTGATTCAACAATAGTTCTTCCGGCAGGTTCAGTCGTTAGAGGAAGCATAGGAAAATTAAAAACAGCAAAACGCCTTTCAAGAGGAGCAATGCTTTATCTTGATTTCGATCACGTAGTTACACCAGCCGGACGTCAAATTCCCTTAGATTTAGCCATATGCAGTTTCGATAACATATACTATGACGGTGGTTTATACAAAAATTTAGGATATTCTGAAGCCGTCAAAGAAAACTATGAAAAAGCCGTTGATATTACTAAAAAAGCAACTTCATACGGCTTTAAAGTTGAAGATGATGCACCTATCCTAAAATATATTACAGTTCCGATTTGTGCCGCCGGAGGGTTTATTGGAGGAGCTGGTTATCTTGCCGGCAATAGTATTCTTGATGTATTCAGAAAAGGTCAGGACGTAAAAATCCAAGCAGGAGATACAGTTGAAGTTAAATTATTAAATCCAATTGATATTCCGGTATATTAAAAAGCAAAATAAAAGCCTCTTGGCGAGGCTGAGAATAATAGGTATACACTTCACATTATGTTTTTAGAGTTAAATCTTTTTACAAACCGAATTTCATTGCATTTTCTTCGGTTTGTTCTTTCAATAATTCTTTGCATGCTTTCAAGTTATTTTTCTTCACTGTTAATTCTTGTTGCAAGCTGTTAAGTTCAAGTTGAATTTCCTGTTCTTTTCTGTTCATCATTTGAACTTCCTGCATTTTGAGAGATTGCATTGCTTGCTCCTTAAACTTATTAAAAGCACTCATTTCAATTTGCATTTGAGTATATTGGTTTCCGGTATATGGCACTCTCCCCATAGCTTTCATTTGTTGCAAATTTTGCATTGCACTGACAGAACTTGCCATATCCATGTATTGCCCAAACATAGATGCTCTGCCTATAAGATTTGGTGCAAGTCCGGCTATTTGTGATAAACCAAAACAGTTTGAACCGCCAAGCCTTCCTGCATAGCGTTGGTAGTTCATAAGCTCTGAGTGTTTTTTCATCACCTCAAGCTCAAGCATATTTATTTCGCGTGTGAGTCTCTGGACCATCCAGAATGCTACATACATAATAAACCTACCTAACTTTAACTAACCTATGTTGACCTATTTTAACCTTACACTTATATAAAGTATTTTAGTTTTCAAAAATTGCCATTTTTATATTAAATATTAAGTTTTGTAAAGTTTGCAATTATTTATTTTAAATTATAGAATTAAAAAAATGGAGAATAGCTATGATTAAAGACAAAATTAAATACGCCGAATTATATTATTCTATCTCAGAAAATTTAAAATTAGGATTTGAATGGTTAAAAAGACAAGATCTGCAAAATATGCAAGATGGAAAATATATTATTAAAGATAAAATGTATGCAAATATTCAGACTTATGAAACAAAAGCAGATGCTGACTATGAAGCCCACAATAATTATATTGATATTCAATACATTATAGACGGATACGAATTTATCGGGATTGCAGACAGAAATGTATGCTCATCAACAATACCTTATGATAAAAACAAAGATATTGAATTTATGACATATGCTTCAAATGATGACTACCAACTATTGAATAAGAGTGAATTTTTACTACTGTTTCCTACTGACGCACATAAACCGTCCATAAACCCTAATAAAAAAGTTACAGTCAGAAAAGCTGTTGTAAAAGTTCCTTTAAATTAAGCTGCAATAAAAATATTCTTAGAAAAATCAATGATAATTTCACCCAAATCATCAGGTATAATTGTGTCTGCCGGTAACTCCATTGTATTCCATAATTCGCCTAATATATGTTGTTTTTTCTTATTATTAGATTGACTTTTTAAATAATTAAGAGTAGCTTTGAGAGACTTATTTAAAGTTATCTGTGAAGAAGCCATAATTATTGATTTTTGAGCATTTATATATTTGCTGTCATCTGTCAGAGAGAAAGTCCTGTCAATAATTTTTTGTATATCCTCACTTGAATGTTTTTTCCCACTCAAAATATCTCTGGCTGTATTACGCAAGTTTTCCCTGTTTTCAAATTGATAATTATTCATAGTTTGCATAATATTAATAGACATAATCCCAAAGTCCTTATTTTTTTTCCTTTTCTAATACATATATCGGCATAAATTAAAAAAACTTTAATGTTTTAACATAGATTGTTACAAAAGTTAATATAATCTTTAAATTATGTAAAGTTATGTAACAAATAAAACAAGTTGTGAAATTAGATAATTTTTAAATACTTTATATATATGTAAGATGAATATAAAACAGGAGCAAAAATTATGTCAACAGCAATTAACAGCAACTTATTAAAAGATTGGATAATCGACAAAATTGGTGGCAAAGAATTAGAAAAGAAAGATTGCAAAGATTATGACATTGATGATAAGAAATTTGCAGAAGCAGATGATAATTTAGATGAAGTACTCGATCTTGATGAATTGCTTGATGAAAATACTGAAGTATATGAAATGTTTGCAACAATGTACACTGAAGAATTAGAAAAAGATAATAGCGATCCAGATAAAGCTAAAGACGAGGAAAATAGAGTTCAAGGAACAAATAATAACGCACAGGCTTAATTCCGGTTACCACGAGGACAGAGAGAAAAACACGAGAAGAATCCTCTAAAAATGAAGAGAGAAAAAAAGATGTCGCAAAGACATCTTTTTTATTACAAATTAACAGCTATGATTTTATCGTCATCAACTTTATCTAATTTTAATTTCTTTATTGAATTAAAATCCGCCTGTTTAGTTAATATTTTTAAATAATTATCAGTGATTCCTTTATATAATCCTGTTTTTTTATCGGGGTGTTTTTCTATTAATACTTCTCGATAATCACCAATATTAGACAAAACAAAATCTGAGAATTTTTTAGCCGAAATTTTTTTTATAATATTTGCTCGTTCTTCTTTAACTTCATCAGGCAAATGACCTGACATTTTTTCAGCAATTGTTCCTTTTCTTACTGAATATGGGAATGTATGGATTTGTGTTAACTTTGATTTTTCCAGATTTGTTACAGTCGTTTCAAAATCTTCATCAGTTTCCCCCGCAAATCCTGCTATAATATCACTTCCTATAAAAGGTTTATTAAACAACGAAACAATTTCGTCAATTTGTTCCAAATAAAACTCAACTGAATAATGTCTGTTCATAGACTTTAAGGTTTTATTGCAGGCTGACTGTAATGACAGATGAAAATGCGGACAAAATTTTTCACTTTCTGATAAAAATTTCAACATATCATGCGAAATTTCAAAAGGATTCAAGGAACCCAAACGGTATCTGTGAATATTAGATTTATTTTCAATATCAATTAGTAAATTAAATAATGATTTATCAAAATCTTTCCCCCACAAACCTATATGAATACCGGTTAGGACAACTTCCTTGTATCCGTTCTTTGCATATCTATTAATCTCATTTATAATATAATCTGCATCTGCACTTCTCGATTTCCCTCGACCGTATGGTATTATACAATACGCACATCTGTTATCACAACCATCTTGAATTTTTAAACTAACACGTGTTTTTCCAGTATCATTCAATGATACCTTACAAAATTTACTTGCATTCATCAAATCTTTAACAACAAAATTAATATCATTTTTAAGGTAATCCGAAAGCTCAAACTTATCCTCATTCCCTATTACATAATCTATGAAATCATACTCTAACAATTTTTCTTTTTCAATTTGAGCAATACACCCTGTTAATACAGTTATCAAACCTAAAGAATGAGCATGTCTTAATAAATATAATGCCTCATTATCACTTTTATGAGTAACAGAACAAGAGTTAAGAATATAGTAATCTGCCAGAGTTTGAACAAAAACCTGTTCAAAGCCCACATTAGACAATTTTTCAGCAACAATTTGCCCTTCAAACTGATTTGATTTACACCCCATAGATTTTATATAAAACTTGTTCATACAATAATTTCTATACCGTTATTAAGTACCAGGTTACTAAAGTAAGATAAACGGCCAACCCAATTATATCGATAGCTGTTGTAATTACAGGACCTGAGGCAACAGCAGGATCAATATTTAATTTTTTAAGCACTAACGGAGTACAAGTTCCGATAACTGCTGCTATTGTCATATTCAAAGCCATAGCAAGTCCTATTACAAAACCCAATTCCGCATTACATTGCCATCCCCAAGTAGCAAAAGAAACACATAGCCCAAAAATTAAGCCAATACATAAACCTGTAATCGTTTCCCTGCCAATATGCGACCAACCGTTATGCAAAGTTATTTGTCCTGTCGACATACCACGAACCATTAATGTAATACTTTGAGTACCGATATTGCCTCCCAAGCCAACCAACAAAGGCATAAATGCGGCAATTATAGGAAGTGCCGAAAAAGTTGCACCATATTTATTTGTTATCCATACTGCAAAGAATTCTCCTATTAAAGTAATAAACAGCCAAGGAGTTCTTGCTTTTATGGAATGAGAAAGACTACCGGTTAAAATATCATCGTCATCATCACCCAAATCAGTTACGATACCGGATGATGTATAGATTTCATCAGTAGTTTCTTCTTCAACAATATCTTTCACATCATCCCAAGTAACAATACCTTTCAAATGATTATATAAATCAACTACCGGAAGAGCATTAAACTGATATTTCATAAAAATGTCGGCAATATGCCCCTGATAATCATCTACCTGCACATTTACAATATCTTTAACCATAATATCTGAAATTTTTGCATCAACAGAAGATGTCAAAAGAGTTCTTAAAGATACAACTCCTAACAAATGCTTATGCTTATCAACGGCATAAACATAGTACAATTCTAAATTATCTTCTTCCGCTTGTGTTCTTATCATATCCAAAGCATCTTTAACCTTTAGATTATAATTAACTGTAAGAACTAACGGAGTCATAATACCGCCTGCAGTATCCTCATTATATGTTAATAATTCTCTGATTTCGGATGAAAATTTTTCAGGAAGTTTTTCGAGATAAGTTTCAGTATCATCATCTTCCATATCGCCTAAAACGTCAGCAGCTTCATCATGAGGCAATTTAGAAATCAATCTTGAAGCAAGAGACTCGTCTATATCCCCTAAAATTTCAACTTGAAGTTGAGGCGGTAAATATTCAATTACATCAGCAGCCTTTTCTTCATCAATTTTGGTAAGACACTTTAGTCTTTCTTCATGAGAAAGTTGCTGAAAAATATCGGCAATATCGGCTGAGTGATAAGAATTCAATTCTTCACGAAGCTGTGCTTCTGTATCTTCGCACATCAACTCTTTTATTCTGTCAATTGTATTTTCCAAATTAGTCATAAAAATTGCCCACACTGTTTAAATTAGTTATCTGTAATTAATAAATTGCAAAGGGTATGCATACTTATCCTCATTGCCACGTAAAAGTTTAATCACATCCTGCAAATCATCTTTACTTTTGCCAGAAACCCTGACTTGTTCGCCTTGAATTGACGCCTGTACTTTTAATTTAGAATCTTTAATATCAGCGACAATTCTTTTAGCAAGTTCTTGTGATAGTCCCTTTTTTAGATTGTAAACTTGTCTTACATTACCACCAAGAGCATTTTCAATTGGTTGAGGATCAAGGATTTTGATACTTATGCCTCTTTTTACTAATTTTGACTGCAAAATGTCATAAATATTTCTCAATTTTGTTTCATCATTTGTAGTTATCGTAATTGTTTTGTCAGCTTCTAATTCCACTTCCGAATTTGAATTTTTCAAATCAAAACGAGATAACAAATCTCTCTTAACCTGATCAACAGCGTTAACCAATTCTTGTTTATCAAACTCGGATACAACATCAAAACTACAATCTTTAGCCATAATTCGCTCCTTTTGGTAAAATTTTACATTGAATTATATTTACTTGCTAATTTTACCATAAATATAGCAAATTAATTAGTAGTAGAAGCTCATCCTTAACAATCTTTTAAACCAATTTTCTTTAACAGCTTGAACAGGAGGCATCGGACCATGTCCAATGATATCCAAAGGGTATTGCATATATCTTGGCGAATTACCAAAATCAACATTACCGCACCAATACTTATTATGGAAAGATTGATATACGTTTACACCAGCGGAATTCATAGACATTGAAGTATTCATTGACATTAGCATATAAAACACACCTTCTTATATTATTACACAATTATATAAAGTATTTTTTGTATAAATAATTGCCATTTACGTTAACAAAACGTAACATTTGAATTTAGGTGGATTCAAGAAGCAATCGCAACACTTAAAGATTGAAGTTTTTGTTTTGG
>JAKSUQ010000110.1 GCA_024408855.1 bacterium
TAGGATGTACTTCGCGTTAAGAGCCTACGGCTTGGCACGGCTTCGCCGTTGTCAGTCACATGGGGGCTGGCAAAAAGAATCTTTTTACACCGACTATTGTACATAAGAAATCGACAGGCATTTTGAGTTATATATTATTGTATTAACTGCTTACTGAATCGGAGGAGTCGAATGAAGCCCCTCGGGTCAGATGATTGCAGAAAATCTCTTGGGGATAACAAATTGCGACTTGAAATGTCATTTTTCTTTTCTTACATACTTGACACCCTTTTGCTTATCATACGGGTAGCCCGATGGATTATAATAAAAGCATGTGTCTCCTAAATAATAAAAAGAATTGTCTATATCATTTGTAATATCTGTGTACATATAGTATTTTAATTTAGGTTCGCCTTCATTCAAAAATATACAACAACTGGACTTTGGTAGGAATAGCGAACCGGTCCTTAACAATGGAACCATATCAACCAAAACAACATTTGGGGTTAAAAGGAAAAAAGATTTTCCAAACAAACATTGATAATTGTTGTGTTCAAACAAGCCAATAAAACTTTCATCGACAAGAATATTCAAAGCTCCTCCTAACGTGGAATAGAAAAAAAGTAATTTGTTAGGATCTTTCTGATCAACATCACAATATATGTAATAACCATCTGAAGGATATTTTTCTTTTTCAATAAAACCAATATACAAATCCAATGCACTAAAAAATGAAGAAAACGCAGAATCTTCTTTGACACTTACAACTAAAGCATTTTGAGCATTGGTATTCATCATGGAGTAATACATCAACATACAAAAAACAAAATTTTTCATGTCCTGCTTATTAATAAGTATAGTCTATTCTTTCATGATGAGTGTACATTCCCGCTCCTTGTGGGTAAATCCAAAAACGTGGTCTATTTGAAGAACCTTCAATTTTGATTTTGTCCAAAATTTGATTTCGAAAGAGTCTATCTCCATTTGATGATACAGCATTATTTCCCTCATTCTTATCTTTGGGATGACTATGGC
>JAKSUQ010000012.1 GCA_024408855.1 bacterium
ACAAAAGGCTTGAAGCGGATTGCGAGTTTTTAAAATCAGAAGAAAAAAGACTGAATAATTAAAATATTATTCATAATGTTGGTGTTACTTTTAGTCGGATTTAATGATAAATTAACAGGCTTACATTAAAGGCTTTGCAATATTTTATAGACGGTTTCGGCAGTCGATTGATAACGATTGCGTTCATGATTTGAGATTTCATTTACAGTGAGTCCGTTTTTTTTTGCAAATTCTTCTTTTGTTAAATCATTAATTATCTTGTAAAATTTTTAACTTGTGTTATATTGTTGTGTAAGGAGTAAGTCCAACTTTGAGAGTTTAAAGTATCACATATCACAAATTTGACTTTGTAAAATACAAAACTAAAATATTTATATACAGTTAAGGGTGTAAAAATGAGATTAGTAAACAGAATGAAAGTTTTTGAAAAGCAGTATGTATTTTTAAGATGGGCAACAGGAGCTGAATACGGTAAAATTATGTATGTTGGAGACGACTATATAGAGTTCAATATTCTTGATGTTGATACAATGGAATACAGAGAGTCTGTAATTATTAATTCTCAACTTATATTGGAAATAGTATTCGGCGGAGCTGATATTTCAAGAATTGTAGCCGAAATATCTTCAATGTTACCTGACTCTTAATATATAAAATTTTTATATTATAATATTTTTATGGTTACAAAAGCAATTACTGCAACTACGGTTGGTATAAATGCATATAAAATAGAAGCGGAAGTTGATGTTATTAATTCTCTGCCGAGTATGAGTATTGTAGGTTTGCCTGATAGTGCTGTAAATGAGGCTAAAGAAAGGGTTCATTCAGCAATAAAAAATTCAGGATTTACCTTCCCTACCGGCAAAGTAGTTGTAAACCTTGCTCCTGCCGATATAAAAAAAGAGGGAACAAATTTTGATTTGCCTATTGCAATCGGGATACTCAAAGAACAAGGACTAAATATTCCGGATGATTTGAATACTGCGTTTTTGGGTGAATTATCATTAGATGGTTCCTTGCGTCATATAAACGGGGTTTTGTCTTTGGTTTGCGGCTTGAAAGAGCATGGAATTACAACTGTATTTGTTCCTGACTCCAATGCAAAAGAGGCAGCTTTAGTTCAGGGAATTAAGGTTTACGGGGCAGGACATTTGAGGGATATTGTTGCACATTTTGAGGATATCCCAATTAAAGAAACAGTTGTTGATATAAATAAATATCTCCAGGATGCTATCTCAGAAGACTATGTGTACGATTTTAAAGATGTAAAAGGTCAACAAAAAGCCAAACGAGCATTGGAAATAGCTGCCGCTGGCGGACATAATGTTCTTATGTCAGGGTCCCCAGGTTCAGGCAAAACAATGATGGCAAAATGTATGGCATCAATACTTCCGCCATTAGAACTTCAAGAAGCTCTTGAACTCACAAAAATATACAGCATAAGCGGTTTGTTATCTCCGAACGAACCACTTATGACAAAGAGACCGTTTAGAGCCGTACATCATACGGCTTCGCCTAACGGAGTTATAGGGGGAGGACAAAATCCTAAACCCGGTGAAATTACATTAGCTCACAGAGGTGTACTTTTTCTTGATGAAATGATTGAATTTCCAAGACAAGTATTGGAAGTTTTAAGACAACCTCTTGAAGATAGTGAAGTCGTAATATCACGTTCAAAAATATCCGTTAAGTATCCTTGTAATTTTATATTATTAGGTGCAATGAATCCTTGTCCATGTGGTTATTTAGGTGATAAGGAAAAACAGTGCACTTGTACGGATGTTCAAGTACAAAGGTATAAGTCGAGATTGTCAGGTCCTTTATTGGATAGAATAGACTTGATTATAAATGTTCCGAGATTAACGACCGAAGAACTTGTAAATGCAAATTCTGAAGCTGAGCCGTCAATCGAAATCAGAAAAAGGGTGGTTGCAGCAAGAAAAATTCAAGCAAAACGCTACGAAAATGACGGAATTTTAACAAATTCTGATTTGACTTCGGAATTGATAAAGAAGTATTGTAAGTTGGATGAGCAGACTAAACAAATATTAAAACTTGCTGTACAAAAGTATCAACTTTCAGGCAGAAGATATCACAGGGTGTTAAAAATATCAAGAACTATTGCTGATTTGGCATGTTCGGTTGATATAAAAGCTGAACACTTAACTCAGGCATTGCAATACAGAGATTAAACCCTAAACTCCCGAACGTGGAAGCCCGTTCTTTTTTAATTTCTGCTCAATTCTTCTGTACCACTTTAATTTTTGTTGAAAAAGAGTTGCATATCCGTCAAATCTGGCATGGCTTATATCTTGGAATTGTTTATCACACAGTTCCTCTAAAGTGCTTGCAAGATAGTCTGTAAATTCTTTTCTGTCAACTTTTTTTTCTGGTGAAAACTCTATAATTTTGCCCATTTCTATAAGTACTTCAGGCCGATTATCTCTCAAAAACATATAATTGACTGCAATTGGCATCAAAGCAACTTTTCCGTATTTTTTTGAAGCTTTTTCTGCAATATAAGCCAATCCTGATTGAAATTCGAGTGGTCTGAAATTTGGCGGTTTTATAATGCCTTGCGGAAATATATAAAGATTGTTGTTTAAATTCCCGACAACATCAATAGCGTATTTAATAGCTTCCATTGATGCCTGAGGAGATTTTTTATTAACATTAAAAGCGCCGGCTCTTCTGAGCAAAGGAAATCTATTCAATTCTTCTACCATAATTCTTATTTGCTTTTTGCAAATTGCATTACAAATTGTGTAACCAACTATTCCGTCCCACCAATTTGAATGAGGCGCAAACATTATAACAGGAATATCTTTGTTCCTGTTTTCATAATTTTCAAACCCTTTGTACCTGAATGCATAAAATCTGTTTTTTAACATTCCATAGAAAAACAGATTGGCAACACCCAACCAAAATTTAGAAGTAGCCGCCGGACAAAACTTTTCATCAATATTCCTCAGTTTAGTAGGCGGTACGGCAGAATATAACTCCGATAAATTTATCATACTTATATAATACGCTGTTAAATTTATAATGTGAACACCAAATCGGCTAATTTTAAATAAAATTTACAAATACTTAAAATTTTAAGTATTTTTTAATGTTATTCTGTAATAATTTTATCAACCGGTATATCAAAGTCGTTCGGATAGATATTTTCTAAAACTAATTTTTGGGGAATACAAACAATTTTTATAGCAGTTAAATCTTTTAAAAATCTGTCGTAAAATCCTTTTCCATAACCGAGTCGGTAATTTTTTTTATCGCATGCAAGTGCAGGAACAATTATTAAATCAAGGTTTTCCTTATTGCAAGGTTTTGTGGTCGGTTCCAATGTTTTAAATGATGATAATTGTAGTTTTGTTGAATTATCATAAGGACAGCATAACAGTTCATCTCCACATATTTTCGGAAGATAGAAATTTTTTGTTTTATCTTTTGTAAGCTCTAATAAATCAATTTCATTCGGTAATGGATAAAATATCATTATATTATGAGCATTTTTGTATTCGGCAAGTTCAAGAAGTTTGTATATAATAAGGTTACTTACCAATTTTATATCGATTTCTTTTCGTTTATTCTTAGCCCATATTCTAAGTTCGCTTTTTTTATTATCAATATCGCTTGAATTCATTAAACTATTGCTCCGTGTGAAGCGTCTTGAACTGTTCTTGCGTATTTTGCCAAATAGCCGGAACTGATTGTTAGAGCTTTCGGTTTCCAATTTTTACGGCGATTTTCAAGTTCTTCCTCGCTGACTTTCAAATCCATTGTTCGTTTATTAATGTTAATTTCGATTACATCCCCATCTTTTATAAGTCCTATAATTCCTCCATCAGATGCTTCCGGACAGATATGTCCGACGCAAATTCCTCTGGTACCGCCTGAAAATCTTCCGTCCGTAATCAGTGCAGCTTTCGTTCCCAACCCTTTGCCGACTAATAAAGATGTTGGAGCAAGCATTTCTCTCATACCAGGTCCGCCTTTCGGTCCTTCATATCTTATAACAATTACATCTCCCTCTTTTATTAAATCATTTTCCAATGCGGTCATGGCTTCTTCTTCAGAATCAAAGACTTTAGCTTTACCTATAAATTCATAACATTTTTCATCAACGGCAGAAATCTTTATAACAGAACCGTTTGGAGAGATGTTGCCTCTTAAAATTCCAAGTCCGGGTTTGGTGTTATACGGATTTGATGTATTGTGAATTACGGAATTGTCGATATATGCGTTGTTTACAAGTTCGCTTGTTTTTCTTAAAGTAACTCCTTCAACATCTTTAAACTCACTAAATTCATTTAACAAAACTTTTAGCAAACCGCTAACTCCGCCAGCTTGATAAAATCCGCTCATTGTAATATCGGATGATGGTTCAAGTTTAAGAATTTGCGGAATTTTTTGAGAAAGTTCTTCAAAGTCTTTTAATGAAATATCTATATTTGCTGCATTTGCGAGTGCCAAAATATGTAAAAATGAATTCGTTGAGCCGCCCATTGCCAAATCTGCAATTATAGCGTTTCTTAAGTTGTCTTTTGTTATTATATCCAAAGGTCGCTTGTTATTGTTTACCATTTCAACAATTTGCATGCCGCTTTCAAAGGCAATTCTTCTCTTATGAGAAGATACAGCTGCAGAAGTAGCACAGAACGGCAAACTCATTCCCATAATTTCTGTTAAGCAAGCCATTGTGTTTGCGGTATAAAGCCCTTGGCAAGAACCCGCAGATGGGCAAGAGGCTTCTTCTAACTCTAATAATCTTTCTTCTGTAATTATCCCGTCTCTATATTTGCCGACAGCTTCAAAAGAGCCTTTTATCATTGTGAGCTTTTCACATTTGCTTTCTCCGTCAAGCATTGGACCTGCGGTAACAATTATTGTCGGAATATTCAATCTTGCTGAAGCGATAAGCATTGCTGGGGTAATTTTATCGCAATTTGAAATTAGTACTAATCCGTCAAGTTGGTGTGCATTTGCAACTGTTTCTATGCAGTCTGCAATTAAATCTCTTGACGGCAGTGAATATCTCATCCCGTCATGTCCCATTGCAATCCCGTCGCAAACAGCAGGAATACCAAATATAAAGGATTGTCCTCCCCCAGAGTGTATCCCTTTTTCTATTTGTCTTTCCAGATCCCTAATACCAATATGACCTGGTACTAAGTCGGAAAAAGAACTTGCAATGCCTATGAAAGGCTTGTGCATAGCTTTTTTGCTGACTCCTGTTGCCATAAGTAAACTTCTGTGAGGCGTTCTGGAAACCCCTTTTTTTATGCAATCGCTCCTCATAATTTATCCCCCTTATATATTAAATTTTAGCATAAAACAGCAAAAGAGTTTAAATTATTACGTATAAGAAGATGATTGATTTATAATATTAGCCATTGCTATGGCTGTATTTTTATCAAGTTTTTTATCTTTTTGAGCTGCATCAATGGTTAATTGAAGTAACTTGGCTTGACCATCAGCAGTATTTTTAAGGTTATCGATTTCAACTTTTGCTCCGACATCTTCTCCTACAAGCCATTTTGTAGCTTTTCCGGTGAGCCACATGCCAATAGAAGCTCCTATCATTCCTAAAGCTCCGCCAATTATTGTACCCCACCCAGGAGCAATTGCAGTACCGAGTGATGCCATAAGTTTTGTGCTTGCCCAAATACCGGCAGCTTCCCCAACAGCCCAACCGGCTGCACTTCCTGCACCTTTTACAGCTGTTTGACCGACTTGGGTCCAACCCGTATTTGAGTCTTTTGAAAATGCCGTTTTTATATTTTTTGCCCCGGCAATGAATTCTATAAGTACAAAGACTGCTGCATTACCGAGTCCGCCTCTTTTGAGGATGTTTTTGAATGAGCCGGTTCCCATTGCCTTAACTTCTTCTGTGAATTCGCTTAATTTTTTAGCATTTTCCTTTCCTTTAAGCGGATTAAAGTCTTTGATCTCTCCTGTGAAGAATGATTTAACCTTATCCCATCCACGGAAAAACCAACCGTTATTAGTATAAGCTGCTTTTAACTTAACAGTGGCATCTATTATTTGTTCTTTGTTTCCGGAATTTAGAGCCTTTTCCATAATTTCTTTTAAGGTATTATATTCCGCCTCGGTGTATCGTTTCCTGAACATACCGATTTTACTCTTTGTACGAGCATCAACTTTATTCATCCTAAAAAACGCTTCTCGCAGAATTTCGTTTGATTCGGGATTTGCCCACATTTTTGCTAATTCCGGATTTGTTTTTATACATTTAAACATTTCCATTGTGGTTTTTAATGATGTTATGGAATTGAATGGGTGCACAACCAATCTTGGATTATTCATTATTGCAAAAGAAACTCCACCGACAGCTGCACCCGTAAGTCCTTCGCTTGGAGAAAGTTGTTTTAAATAATAATCTCCAATCTTATCCCAGTCTGCTTTACTTCCTTGAAAACCTGTATCAGAGTTCTGTGAAGAATTTTGCGTTGTTGGATATCCTTGCGCTGTCGGAGAATAAGATTGTTGATAATAATCATAAGGTAAAGGGCTTTGTTGATAATAATATGTATTATCAACAGGCATTTGATAATTATTCAAAGCACTTGGGGCATTACCGTAAAATCCCATTTGATTTCCGTATAATGCATGTTCCATATTCGTAAGTGATTGAACTGGATTTACCATGATACAAACCTATAAAACTAACTAACCTATATTAATAAAGTTTTTTGTTTACTAAAAATTGCCTAAATATTACAAAATGTTAAAATTTATTGCAAAAAAACAAATCTTAGATTGTAAAACTCCGTGAGTGAATAAGAAAGCTACAATTGGATACAAATTGTTGTGAAACTGTGCACCTTAGTTTACGAGTAAATTGTCAATTATCTCGTAAGCTAAAAAAAACAGCCGATTATTCCGACTGTTTTTTAGTTTATTTAAAATGTATTTTTAGTTATACATTAGCCAATGACTTTTCCAAAGCTAAAGTTACTGTTGTAATATCACAAACGGATGATGGTCCGAAATATTGAATTGCTCCTGGGAATAAATATCTGTCGTTCATTGCCCAATCTTCACGATTCAATTCCAATTTCTTGAATACCGGGCCGTCAAGTTCTACTAAGGCTTTCTTAATAACAGGTTTCATTTCCCCATGACGTCTCTCCATATTCATCATCATTGTAAGAGGTACCCCGCCGGCAATCCATTCTGTTGCAGGTGCTGTAAGATTTCTTACTGATGATAAATAACCTGTTAAACCAAAGTTAATCAATGCAAAAGCATTGAAACCTAATGAATAACAATAATCTGCATCAAAGTTAGAAGGGAATGCACATCTTCCTTCATAACCGAAGAAGTGAGATTGAGTTGAGAATTTACCTGAGTATTTGCCTTCTTTTTTCAAATTAGCCAATTTTTCTTCAACCATAGAAATCAACAATTTTTCAGTTTCAATCTTGGAAACTTGAACATTACCGTGAGGGTCTCTGTCCATCAATAATTGGGATTTAATCAATGACGGTAAAGATTTGAATACTGAAGAATTTTCGCTGGAAAGAGTATTTTCAATTATTGAAATTTTTTCAGCATCTGTTCCGTTTGAATAAGCAGAATTACTTTCCAATGTAGACATAATATCATTTAGATTTGCAATCATTGATTTTAATTCAGGAATAAATTCAATTAAACCTTCCGGTACAACTGCAATACCAAAGTTTTTACCGTTGTCCGAACGTCTTACAACAATGTCTGTAATATAGTCAATGATTGAAGATAATGACATTTTCTTTTGTTCAACTTCTTCTGAGATTAAAGTAATGTTCGGTTGTGTTTGTAAAGCGGCTTCCAATGCTACGTGAGAAGCACTTCTTCCCATAATCTTGATAAAGTGCCAATATTTCTTAGCTGAATTTGCATCTCTTTCAATATTACCAATTAATTCAGCATAAGTTTTTGTAGCCGTATCAAAGCCGAATGAAATTTCGATTTGTTCATTCTTCAAATCTCCATCAATTGTTTTAGGACAACCGATAACTTGAATACCGGCATTATGTGCTACAAACCATTCAGCAAGAAGTGCAGCGTTAGTATTTGAATCATCTCCGCCGATAATTACAACAGCAGAAATATTTAATTTTTTACAAACTTCCAATGAGGACTGAAATTGTTCTTCTGTTTCAAGTTTAGTTCTGCCGGAACCGATAATATCAAAACCGCCGGTGTTTCTGTATGCATCAATAAATTTATCATCAAATTCGACGTATTTGCCTTCGATAATTCCTGACGGACCACCTAAGAAACCATAAAGTTTATTAGAAGAATTTGCTTGTTTCAATGCATCATACAATCCTGCAATAACATTGTGTCCGCCCGGAGCTTGTCCGCCCGATAATATTACACCAACATTTCTTAGTGAACTTTCTGTACTTTCAGAAGCGGTTTTAAAAGTTACAGTTGGTTTCCCGTATGTATTTTTGAATAAAGCACTAATTTCATCTTGGTTTGCAACTGATTGTGTTGCTGTACCTTCTTGGGAAACTAAGTGATTAATGCCATTTGCCAAAGAAGAAGGCAATTTCGGTTCATATTTAAGTCTTTCGATTTGTAATGGTGATAAATTTGTCATAATATCTTCCTTTCTTTTTTTACTTTGGTTTTAAGTTTAGCACAAAATGGTTTTAAGAGAAATATTGCATTTTGAGGATGCGGAAAAATTCAGAAAATGACATGCGGAAAGCAGGAGTTGAGGATGAAATCCGATACTCATTTTAGCAATTATTGAACTTGCTTGTTTGTCGGCATTAAACGTGCCTATATGTTTTGCAACGCAAAAGCACTTCGCACTCTGCCGACAATATGCTTTTCAAATTCGACCTGAGGTGTGTGAAAAGTAAGTCGTGTGCGGGATAGTACACAACTTACTTTGAAACCGTCCCCCAGAGTTTGCGAGAAAAATTTCTATTTTTCCGTAAACTCTTTTTGTAAACCATGTATAATATAGCAAACAATTATATTTTTTATTTTTAATATCAGTATGAAAATATTTGATAATTACACGGAATATCGTCGAGAAGCGAAATTGTATGCCCCTTGGAAGTATAATCAAAATCTTCAGGAGGCAAAGCGTATTGCATACATAAAACAGCACCCGATATCGCAAGAACAAATGAATAGTGATATAAAGCGAGCCGAAGCCGTTTTGAATTGTGTGGATATTATGGATGAGTTTTCTCAAACACGAGCTGAAGACATGGAAGTTGTTACTAATGAAATAAAAGGTGCAGTTAACAATTTGGGTATGTACATTTCAGCTGGACTTTTTTTTCTTATCTCATTATTTTCCAAAAATTTTACTAAAAATTTAAAGAACATGGATATACCAAAATTGTTATTACCGCTTACGATAATAGCTGCTCCTTTTGCGACAGCTGTAATTTTATCAAGCACTTGGGGAGCAGGAAATGAAACTAAGGCTTCCAGAATAGGCAGGGCTGAAGCTATTAATACAAAATTACGTTCTGTCAAACAGTTTGCAGAATTAACGAATGAACAGGAGCGGAAAGTAGATGAAATTGCTAAAACAATTTATATTCCGCCACATAAAGAAAAAGAATTGTCCAATGCAAATGCCGGAATCGGATTGATAAAATCCTTAAAGATAATTACTTCTAAGCAGTATAATAATCAGGCTATAACAGATGAAATTTCTTATAAAACAAATAGCGATAAAGAACTTTTTGATAAAGTAGAATTGACAGAGGAAGAAATTTTAAATGCTAAAAAAGATAAACAATTAATACAAAATGTTGCCGAAAAAATAGATATTGCATCTCAAGATTATGCAGAAGATATTGAGTTAGCAACTACAATGATGCAAACAGTCATTTTCGCAGGAGGTGCTTTAATCGGCTTTGTTACACATGCATTATGCAAACTTATACGTCCATTTCAAAAATATTCCAAAATTATAGCCGGTATAGTCGGTATCACTCTACCATTAATTGCATCAGTTCAATTTACCAAAATTCAAAAACAAGCATCAAGAATTGCAAGATTTAATGTAAAAGAAGATTTTAGAAATAATCCTGATAAAATATTTTATGTGGATGATGAAAAAATAAATGATATAGACGGTTCCGAGTATATGTCAAATAACAAGAAAGACGGATTTTTTAAGTTTATATCTAAGGTCTTTAAAGATAATAAAAAATACAATGAATACTTAAAAACCGAATATATTGAGAAACAGAAAGAAATCATGGCAAGAGAATCCATTGAATTAACACCTGAACAAGAACAAAGAGCAAAACAATTACAACAAAATGTTTTTAAAATGTACAATAAACTTGATGAAAAATCTCAAGATTATTCAGAAAGTGTTGAAGCTCTCGGCGAAATTGTATTAAGTTTATCGTTGACAGCATTGATGTTAGCTGTGGAGGCTCTTGTAATTTCAAAAGTTACAAAGAATAAATCAAAAAAAGACCGGTTATTTGCTATTTTGCCTACGGTCATTCCGATTGCAATTGCAATATTATTCAATATATATATTACGAAAGAACAAAAGAAAGCATCAAAGGTTGCAAATATGCTTGCAATTAAAGATTTGGATGATTACAGAAATTTTGTCAATTATGAGAAAAAACTCAATGCAATAGTTAATTCAAGATAATAAGCAAAAAAAAATATTTTGTGGTATTAGTATAATCAAGTACATATCGTAATTAAAAGGAGAAATAAAAATGCAAGTATTACCAATCAGAAATATGGCGTATTCATATGGTTATGTTCAGAAATCTAAAACAGTGCAACATGAAGAAGAAAGTTCAATCTCTCCGTCTTTTAAGGCAAAAAAGGTTATAGCTTCAGGGATTAAAACAGGTACAAGAAAAAGTGTTGAAGCACAAAGTTTAATAAATAATTTTATAGAAATTATACAAAGGCATAAAGAGCCTGTTATGAATCAAAAATCTGCTGAACAATTGGTGGCTTATTATCAAGATTTAATTAACACAAAAGCTAATCTTGATAAATATTTAAAAAATAGTCAACATGATTCGTCTTATTCTACGATTCTTAATAAATCCGTAATATGTGCAGAAATTATTGATGAATTGGAAAATCGAATACCATCAGAAGTTATTGGCGAGGCGCACTGTTATATAGAATTAGTTAAACCAATAAAAACGGAGACTAAAGAACAATCTCGCATATTGTATACTGACTTTTCAAAGGAAGAACAAGACACAATGTTTAATAAAACAATTTCTATTGCAGATAATTTAATGTATTTAAAAAAGGTGTTCGGAATCCATAATCAAGAAATTTATGATTTGGAAAGTGATATCAAAGATGAGCGCGACTTATTAAAATTTGTAATAAATCTTAGAAAAATTAATCCGGCAGTGATACAAAAAATGATTGAATCCGGCAGAACTCCACAAACGAAAGCTGAAATGCAAAACTATTTGCTTAAAAATGTTAATTTATAATTAAGGATTTAGTATGAGCAGACTTGCCCAGATTATTATGATTCCATACATTATGCCAATTATTGCATAATGCCAATCACCGTATTCGTGCGATAATGGTAACAAGGTATCAAATGCAATGTATATCATAATTCCAACAACCATTGCCATAAAAATACCTACAAACATTTGAGGTAAAAATAATTGTAATAACCCTAAACCTATAATTGCACCCAAAGGTTCTGTCATCCCTGTCCAAAAAGAGTACCAGATAGCCATACGTTTTTTACCTGTGGCATGATAGATTGGTAAAGCTACTGCAATTCCCTCAGGAATGTTGTGCAAAGCGATGGCAAGTGCAACTGAAATTCCGAGTGTAATATTTTGTGAAGTAATCAGAAAAGTTCCCAAACCCTCAGGAAAATTGTGGATAGCGATTGCGATTGCGGTAAAGATTCCTGCTCTTTTGATGTGATGGTGTTCATCCGGAGTTTTTCCGCTTTCATCAAACAGATCATCATCAATATGATCAGGCAAGAATGTATCTATCATTTTGGAAATAGCAACTCCGATAATAAAGCCGATAAAAACAACCCAATTGTATTTGTTTGGGAAATATCCGATTAAAAGTTCTTTAGCATCAGTTAATATTTCGGTAAATGAAATGTAAATCATTACACCGGCCGAAAAACCCAATCCTACGGATAAAGTTTTTAGGTTATTTTTTTTTACTAAAAATGTAATAAAACCGCCGATTGTTGTAGCCAATCCTGCAAGTACGGTCATTATAAGAGGTATTTTCCAACTTTCTAACATAAGTATTCCTTTAGTGTCGATTATAGCATGACAATAGATATCGGTAAATTAATTTGAAATTTATTTTTGAATTTATGTTATAATTCCACATAGAACGAGGGATTTATATAGTGCTTATAGATGTAAGAAATGTAATAAAAACATATAAAATGGGAGAGGAAACTTTTCATGCACTTAATGATGTTTCTTTTTCCGTTGATAAAGGCGAGTTTGTAGCGATTATGGGAACATCCGGTTCCGGGAAATCGACTTGTATGAATATGCTTGGAACACTTGATAAGCCATCTTCAGGCGAATATTACTTGGATGGTGTAGATGTTTTTTCACTTTCGCCGGATGAATTGTCTGATATAAGAAATAATAAAATAGGTTTCGTCTTTCAAGGATTTAATCTTGTATCCAGAACTTCAGCGTTTGACAATGTTTGCTTGCCTATGATTTACAAGGGAATTCCTGAAAGTGAGCGTTACAAACGAGCAAAAGAAGCCTTAAAAATTGTAGGATTGGAAAACAAGGAAAATAACATGCCATCTCAAATGTCAGGCGGACAGCAGCAGAGGGTCGCAATCGCAAGAGCTATTGTTAATGATGCGCCTCTAATTTTAGCAGACGAACCGACTGGTAATTTGGATACCAAAACAAGTATTGATGTTATGGAATTTTTTGTAAATCTTAATGAAAAATACGGAAAAACAATCGTATTAGTTACTCACGAGCCTGATATTGCTGAATATACAAAACGTATAATTAAGTTTAAAGACGGTAAAATTGTTTCCGATATGCTTAAAGAAGATTGGGTAAAACAGCGTTCGAGAGAAACATAGTACATTTGCAAAAGGATAATTTATGATAGATTTTAAATCAACATTGAAAATAGCTTTAAAGTCCTTAGAAGTTAACAAAATGCGTTCTGCACTAACTTCTTTGGGAATTATTATCGGTGTATCTGCCGTAATTATAATGTTAGCGATCGGAGCAGGTGCTAATCAAAAAGTTCAGTCAAATATGGAATCCATGGGATCAAATCTCCTAACTGTGCGTTCTGCAACGGCAAAAACAGGCGGAGTGTCCATGGGGATGGGAACAAAACCAACGTTGTCCGTCAAAGATGCCATTGCTATAAAAAAGAGTGCAAGAGGAGTTGAGGCAGTAGCACCACTTATGACCGCTTCAAAACAAGTTATGTTTGGAAATCAAAACTGGTCAACGACTGTTTATGGAGTAACGACTCCGTATTTATATGTGAAAAATTATGAAATTGCACTTGGACATCCGTTTACTAAAGATGATGATAATAATGCTGCAAAAGTTGCTATTATAGGTTCTACCGTAGAAAGAGAACTGTTTGGGGACGTAAATCCTATTGATAAAACTATTCGTGTAGGGAATGTTCCTTTTAAGGTAGTTGGCACATTAAAAGCAAAAGGTGCGGTAGGACCTATGGATCAGGATGACTTAATAATGATACCGCTTACAACCGCTCAAAGAAAAGTATTTGGAACTGATTTTCCCGGATCTGTTAGTCAGATTATAGTAAAAGCCGCATCAGTCGAGGATTCTGAAATCGCAGAAAGAGATGTAGCGGATATTTTGCGAAGACGTCATAATTTAGGAAAAATGCAGGAAAATGATTTTGAAATCCGTAATAGTGCAGATTTTCAGGAAAAAATGAAATCAACTGTTCAAGCATTTGCGATACTTCTTGCATCAATTGCTTCTGTGTCATTGCTTGTGGGTGGGATAGGTATTATGAACATAATGTTAGTTTCCGTAACTGAAAGAACAAAGGAAATCGGTATAAGAATGGCTATTGGTGCAAGAGTAGTTGATATAAGAATTCAATTCCTTATAGAAGCTCTTGTTTTATCTCTTATCGGTGGGTTTATTGGTGTGCTTACAGGTATAGTGGTAGCTTTACTCATTGGAACACTGTTTGATACAAGTATAGTTATAACAGCCGGACCTATTTTTATGTCTTTCGGTTTCTCAGGTCTTGTCGGTATAGGTTTTGGGTATTATCCTGCATACAAAGCATCTCTTCTTAATCCCATTGATGCTTTGAGATATGAATAATTTTAGATATTATTTTTAAAACCTGTCGAATGGCTGATATGTTCCGCCCATAGTCTTATGATTTCGTTTTCCGGCAATTCGTACGAAATAGCTTTTCCAATTTTTGCAGTAATATTTTTTTCAAAAAGTTTATGGGCATATCCGTCATAACCGCATATAGCAACAGGTACAATATCTGCTTTAAATTTTTTTGCAAATAATACAAAGCCTTTTGTTATGTTTTCTATTACAGGTTCGTTTACAATTCTCCCTTGCGGGAAAATTCCTAATGACCAAGTAGTGTTAAATATAGCTTTTACCGTCTTAAAGGTTGCTAACTCCGGTTTTTCACGATTTACGGCAAACGCTCCAAGGGAATGAACGAGAAATTGCAAAAGTTTACTTTTATCTTTAAATAATTCCATTTTGGCCATATACGCTATGTTTTTTTGCACAGCATAGGTAATAATAGGTGGATCCAAATAGGAAACATGGTTTCCGGCATATATAACGGCGGATTTTTGAGGAATATTTTCTCTGCCCTCAACTTTAATGTTGTACAAAAGTCTCAAAACCGGATTAACAACTGTTATGATGAAAATTTTGTACCATAATTTTCTCAAAAAACCGTAATCTTTTTCTGTACGTTTATTGTAATTTTTTGCCATAATCAGCTCCGATATCAGTCTTGGTTATCGCCGATATAGGAAAAGCCTGTTAGTTTTTGAATTTGTTCAATCCAATTTTGAACCATTTCGTCTGGATTATCGCTATATGGTATAAGCTCTCCTATTTTTACCGTAATTTTTCCTGAAAAAGGTATCCACTTGGCTTCTTCTGTCCCTACAATTCCCATTGGTAAAACTCCGCATTTTGAACTTTTTGCAAGAGATGCAAATCCCTTTGTAACTTTGGTAATTTTCCCGAATTTTTCTCTTGTTCCTTGCGGGAAAATTCCGAATACCCAATCATTCCCTTTGCTTATTGTTAGTACCGTTTTTATGGTGGAAATACTTAGTTTTTCTCTATCAACAGCAAATGCTCCCAGCCAGTTTATCAATGGTTCTAAAAATGGATTTTCAAACAATTCTTTTTTTGCCATGAAAGCAATAGGATTAGGAAGTGCAGCTGCTGTAACGGCAGGGTCAAGTGTAGATAGGTGATTAGGTGCAACAATATACTTATTGTTTTTAGGGATGTTTTCTTTTCCTATAACTTCATATCTGTATATTAGCTTAAATCTAATCATGTAGACAATTTTTGATATAAAAAATTGAAAATACATTCTTTGTTTATTAAAAAATCCTTTTTCTCTTAAAGAATGATTTTTTGTTTTAATTTCTTTTTGTGCCATAAAAATTCCTCTCTAACAGTGAAATTATAACACAAATCAATTAAATATTTTCGTTAAATAAATCTTCTAAATGCTCAATATCTTTCTTATTTTTATCATTTTGGGAAGAATTGCTATTTGAGTTTTTATCGTTGTCTTTATTATTTTTAAATTCTTGATTTTCTGATTCTTCGTCTTCTTCTGAAATTACAGAGTTTGTATTCAAATCTTTTTTATGTTTCATTGCATTAATAACGGATGCTACATTATTCATTGCCATTGAATTAAGAGTAGCTCTCAGTAAAGCACTTCGATCAACAAACGGTTGTTCATACATATAATCCCCGTTTTCATCATCTTCAACCGGCGGTAAATACATAGCTTCTGATCCGTATTTTTCCTGACTCATTTTTGCAGCTGTACCGGATGCGTCTCCGCTTTTAAAATTAAAAGACCCACCTATGCCATAAAATCCTGCATTTCTGTTATCGACCACTTATTAACCTCGTTAATCAAGTTTGATTATAAACTTTCCTATGTAATACTATAACCTCTAAACAAATTATTTTGCTACTGCTTAATAAAAATTTACAAAAAAAACATAATTAACTAATCCTCATATCTACTTAACCAAAAAGTATGATTATGCTATTCTAATTTTATGAAGAAATTATTGTCTTGGGTTTATATATTTATAATATTAGTGGTACTGCTGAGTTTGCTAATAAAGAGGGATGTTCCTGAGATGTATTGGGCCTCAAAACAAGAAATAACTGCAAACTCCGTAAATTATCCCGCAGAAAATAAAAACGTAGTACTCAACGGGATTGATTACTTGCAGTCGCAAGCACCAATCGGTAAGTTTGGTGGAGAACTTGTTATTTCAACAATCGGAGAAGGCCCGAAAACATTTAATCCTTGTAATACGAAAGATTCTACATCAGCTACAATGGCTGAAATGATGTACGATGGACTGTTGTCAACTGATGCTCGTACCGGAATGGTCGTTCCTCAACTTGCAAAATCTTTTGAAATTAACGGAAATGAATACTTAATAACTTTACGAAAAGGCATACGTTGGAGCGACGGAAAACCTATAACGGCAGATGATGTAATATACACTTACAAGGATATTGTTTTTAAGGGCTTGGGAAATACTGCTACAAGAGATGCAATGATGATAAAGGGTGAGCTTCCTCAATTGGAAAAAATTGATGAATATACGGTAAAATTTTCTACACCTGCACCTTTTGCACCTTTTTTAAGACAGTTGAGCTATCCGATTGTACCTAAACATTATTTTGAACCTTATTCAAAGAAAGGTGAGTCAGTTTTTAACAGCTTTTTGACCCCGAATACTTCGCCAGCGGAGATTGTTTCGAGCGGCGCATTCTGTCTAAAAAAATATGTTGCGGCACAAAGGGTTGTTTTTGAAAGAAATCCAAATTATTACAAAATTAATCTTGATAACAAACAATTGCCGTATTTGGATAAAGTTGTTTATTTGATTGTAGGAGATACAAATAATGAAATTTTAAAATTTGAGGCAAAAGAAACGGATATGATTTCGCTTAGAGGCTCGAATGTAGCAAGATATAAGTTAAAAGAGCCTAAATCAGATTATAAAATATATAATCTGGGTGCAGATACCGGGACTCTGTTTTTAGTAATAAATTTGAGTAACAGAAAAAATCAAGAAGGCAAGTGGAATGTTTCTCCGACAAAACAATCCTGGTTCAGGAATAAAAATTTCAGAACTGCAATAGATTGGGCTATTGATAGAAATTCCATGATAAATAATGTAGCACAAGGAGTTGCAAAACCATTATTTACAGCAGAAAGTCTAAATTCAATATATCTAAATAAAAATATCAAAGGTCATTCTGTAGATTTAAGCAAAGCTAAGTTATGCTTAAACGAGGGTGGATTTAGTTTAAAAAACGGAAATTTATATGATAGCTCCGGAAATCGTGTAGAATTCGATTTGTATACCAATGCCGGGGCTTTAGAACGTGAGTCTGTCGGGGTTATGATTAAGGAGGACTTGGAAAAATTGGGAATGAAAGTCAACTTTAAACCGATAGAATTCAATACTCTTGTGAATAAATTATCTAATACAAACGATTGGGATATGGCAATAATGGGACTTACCGGCTCGCCATTAGAACCGCATGACGGCAAAAATGTTTGGCTTTCAACCGGACCCTTGCATTTATTTAATCAAAGAGGACAAAATTCTCTCAATAATGGTGTTTTTGATTGGGAAAATGAGCTTGATGAAATATTTGAAGACGGAGCTTTGAAATTAACATATGAAGAAAGAAAACTTGTATATGACAGGTATCAGGAAATAATTTATGAGCAAAAACCTATTATTTATTTGTATTCGCCGATAAGAATTGTCGCATTAAGACAGAAGTTTAAAAATATTTATCCGACACCTTTAAGCGGTTTGGTTTATAATTTAGATGAAATTTATATCGATAGGGAGAGTGAATAATGAATTTGTTCGGATATATTTGTAAAAGAATAGTTCAAACAATACCTTTGTTGGTGATTGTATCCCTAATAAGTTTCTTTATAATAAGACTTTCGCCTGTTGATCCGATTGCGGAATTACGTTTAAATCCGTCTATATCTCAGGAAACATTACAAAAGGAAATTAAACGTCTTAATTTGGATAAACCAATAACAATACAATATATGTCTTGGGCAAAATCTTTTGTGCGAGGTGATTTGGGCTTTACAACAGAGGGAGAGAAAGTTTCTGTTAAGCTGAAAGAAAGAATTTTGAATACCCTTTTGCTTACTTCAGTTGTAATTTTTATGACTTGGATAGTTGGAATTCCTTTGGGGATAATGTCTGCCTATAAAAAAGAATCAAGTTTTGACAGAATACTTACGATTTTAGCCAGTATTGGAATGGCTGTTCCGTCATTTTTCTTAGCGATTCTTATGCTTATTTTTGCTGTAAAAACCGGATGGTTTCCGGTCGGAGGGCTTACAAGTTACAATTTTGATGATATGTCCTTTTTCGCAAAAGTTTTTGATATATCAAAACATCTTGTATTACCGGTTATAGTTTTATTCACAATTTCGTTATCGGGATTGCAAAGACAAATGAGAGCGAATATGCTTGAAGTTTTGGACAGTGATTATATTAAATATGCAAGAGCAAAAGGTTTGAGTGAATTTAAAGTTGTTTTAAAACATGCACTTAGGAATGCTGTTAATCCTATGATAACTCTTATGGGTTTTGAATTCGCAGGATTGTTGAGCGGTGCAGCCTTGACTGAATATGTATTTCAATATCCTGGGTTGGGCAGACTTATTTTGGAAGCGGTTATGCGATCTGATATAAATCTTGTAATGGCTTCTCTTATGATGGGAACGATTATGCTTGTTGTCGGAAATCTTTTGGCGGATATACTTTTAATGATTACTGACCCGAGATTGCGTGGTAAAAGTTAGGCGGAATTATTTATGAAATCGGAAATCTTACAAAGAATATTTAAAGATAAGTTTGCAAGAATTGCGTTTATAATGTTGGCATTTCTTTATTTTGTAATAATTTTTGCTGACTTTATATCTCCGTACAGTGCGAATTATTCTGACAGAAATATGTCTTATGCACCGCCATCAAAAATTTATACAATCACAACCGATGGCAAATTCTCAAGGCCATATACTTACAACTATGTAAGAGAATTTGAGCCAAATTTAATGCAAACGATTTATAAACAAGATAGGACTCATAAATATTACTTAAAATTATTTCCAAAAGGTGAAAAGTATAAGTTTATGGGAATTATACCTACTCATAGACATTTGTTTGGGGTTTCTGATGGGGGAGATTTGCACCTTTTGGGTACGGATATTAACGGCAGAGATGTTTTTTCCAGATTGTTGTTTGGCGGAAGAATTTCAATGACGATTGGTTTTTTGTCGTTATTGATAGTTTTTCCTATTGGTTTAATATATGGCGGGATTTCCGGATATGCAGGCGGTGTCGTTGATATGTTGATGATGCGTTTTGCGGAAGCGATTATGGCAATTCCTAATTTTTATTTGTTAATAATACTTGCGGCAATACTTCCGTCAGGAATGACGAGTGTACAAAGGTTTTGCCTTATTGTAATTATACTTGCCCTGATAGGGTGGGCAGGTTTTGCGAGGGTTGTCAGAGGGATGGTTCTGTCAATAAAGAAAGAAGAATATGTGCTTGCGGCAAAAACTATTGGTGCATCAAATGCAAGAATAATATTCAAACACATTTTGCCACAAACAACAAGTTATGTCATTGTTGCAATGACTCTTGCAGTTCCGTCTTATATATTGGCAGAATCCGGGCTTAGCTTTTTAGGTTTGGGAATACAGCAACCTGATCCGAGTTGGGGTAATATGCTAAAAGAAGCCCAGGAGTTTACCAATATCCTTTACAGACCTTGGTTGCTAACTCCCGGACTTTTGATATTTATAGCTGTTTTGTCTTTTAATTTGTTAGGTGATAGTATCAGAGATTTTCTGGATCCCAAAAGCAATTCCGGACGATTGTAGAAGGTGAATGAGGCTATTTATCTAACTGGTTTTTCAGCTTGTTCTTCTTCAACTTCTATGCTTTCATTGCCCTCATCGTCGAGTTTGTATTTGCCGTTAACTATGTCTTTTTCATCTATATTGGCCTCTGTAGCTAATTCTTTTGCTTTATTATCACGTTCGGTTTGTGATTCAAAGGAATATACCTTTCCATCTTTGTCTTGTACATAATATGTTGTTTTAGTACCTTCTTTTTTACCCCATAATTCTATTTCACCAACATGTGTTCTTGTACTACTTACACGTTTAGCATTCGAATCTGCAGGTGTGTTAAAATGTGCTTTTATATCTTGGTTTTCATATACGAATTCACATCCGGCAATATTTTTAGGTAATTTTATTTTTGGAGGCATTTCAGTAGCTCTTAGCATATCCAAATATACTTCTTTGTCAAAATTTCCGCTTCCGTAATTTTCTTGATCTGTCTCAAAAAGTTCTGCAATTTTTTGACTACCGTCTTTACGGAGAGAAAGTTCATATAGAGTTTTCATTTTTCCAGGGTCAGCAATAATCCTTGGATTTTTAATAGCTTGAGCAAGTTTTAAATATCTGATTCTTTGTTTCAAAGGTAACTCTTTCAGACAATCATACTGTTCTGCTAATTTAGGCCAAGATGTTCCTGCTGCGACTTTACCTGAAACTTCTTTATATTGAATTTCTCTTTTAAACGTTGTTGTTTCATCTTTTGTAGTTTCAGCTTTTCTGATAGTTTTCTTGTCAGGTTGAGGAGCTGGATTTGGCTTCGGTTCAGGGTCAGGTTTTATTTTGAATTTTTCTAACATGTATATTGCCCCGCCCAACAGTTCGTTGCAGTTTGTATTACTTCCAACGCCACCTATGAGTTCGGTCATCTCATTGTATTTTTGGAAATCAAATTTACCGTCATCTGTTTTGTACATATCAGCTATACTACATAATAGTTCTACTTTACCAGGTGCGTCCGGATAACGCCAAGACAAATATTCCTTGAAATCTTCAATGTCATCAATCCTACGGTCTTGATTGTTTATGCAAGCGGTTTCGTATTCTTTACGTGTGCCGATTAATAAGTTCGTAATTAGTGCATAGGCAATAGCTTCCAGTGCACCTATCTCAACACCTTCTACTATTGATCTTGCAATATCGTCAAAATCATAATTATCAATGTGTATATTGAGATCGTCTATAATTTCCACTGCAACATCTACTTGTCCAAATGGGGTATTAACATCAGTGTTTACAATTCTATCCGCATGGATTACTATATCCCAGTGGTCTTCAACGTATTTACAGAATGATTTTGCAGTAGTTATAGCTGCTAAACCTGAAACAACACCACCATTTAAACCGTCAGCAACTGCTCCGGCTACACTCCTATTTCTGTCATATTTTTCTATTTTATATTCACAAAGTTTACATATCTTTTTGGCATCAGCTTCATTAATATCGCTAACTCCTGTAAGTACTCGCAAATCAACTGCAATATTATGGAGCTCATAATGCTCGAGGTCATCAGATTTTGTTACGGAATAATCCATACCGATTCTTTCTCCAATTTTCTCTGAAAGCTCACTGAGATCATATGTATCTCCATTTTTACATGTCAATAAATATTTTTGATCCAATTTTTCAAATAATTTTTTTCCCAAATGTTGCTCAAGCTCTTTTTGTGTACAACTTGTTAATTCATTATTTCGAGCATTAACGACTTTGTTATGTCGTGCAGCTATTGTGTTTTGGGTTTTATTTCCTCTTACTGATTTGTTATATGTATTATCGTTACCATCTACCTTATCGTCATGTGTGTTGATGAGGTATCTTTTTACTTTTCGACGAGTTTCACCACCCTCTGTCCAATTTAAAAGTTCTCCTCTTTGTTCTGCATTCATCATTTCTACCATTGTGCTGTTAACAAAATCATTATAAGCTGTCTGGTAATATGACGTATTCCATTTGTTATTCTGTTTTAACTGTTTCTTTAAATCATTTTTCAAATCTTTATAATTGATGGCATCATTTCTTTTATATTTTTCAAATACCATATCTACTATATCTTCGTAGTTTTTATTATATACATCCATTTCATAGTATACAATGACTTTATCAAAGATTTTTTTGTTAAATCCGCTTAAATCTCTTTTGTGTTGTTTTTTAAATGCATCTATCTCTTCTTTAGACGTAAACTCTTGTTCATCAAGTTTTGAAATTAGTGATTCAACAAACTTATTTGCTTCTTCATATTTAGGGTTAGTTACATATTTCCCCAAGGTTTCTATTAATGTATCCTTTGTGCATCTCTGGGTATAATCATCCAAATCTTCTAAATAAAGTTTTTCAGCTTGTCTTCTGAGATCTCCTGTTTGTGTATCTTCTAATGTTACTTTCGGTGAAGTGATACCATTTTCAGGCTTTTCTTCATTAACAGGAGTAAGTTCACCTTCAGCTATAACAGTAACGTCAGGATTGACTACACTATCAGCCGAGTTTCCTGCTAAAACATTTGCTTGTGCTTCTGCTTCTGCTCTGGCTATTGCCGTAAGTTCTGTTTTTTCAGCTTCTGTTAGCTGTATGCCCCCTGTAATTGCGGCGCCAGCATTATAAGCATCAACAGCACTATCTATTTCATTTGCATCCTCTACTGAAAAAATACTTACGTTGTTATCTTGTCTGTTAGCATAGTCAAGTATTTGTTGTTTTGCTTTACCTTTATTAGAAACATCATTAAATATTTCTTTAAATTTTTCTGTTTTAACTGATTCAATGTTAAATGAATTAGACATGATGTTATCTCCTATTATTAATCCTCGTTATATATATAAAGTTAATTTGGATTAACAAATTGCTTTTTTGTTAAGAAAAGTTAATATATTTCCTGCAAGCAAGTAATGAAAAGCATTTTATAAAATTGCAATCTTAATCAACATCTATCGGACTTTTTTGTATGGCTTCAATAGCTTCTCTTGCTGTAAATACCAAAGCTTCCGGGATATTTGATATAGTGCAAAGCTGTCTTAACACATCAACAACCCGCTTGAATGAACGAACGACGTCGCCCTCGCCTATTTCTATATCACCGATTACAGTTTCCCATTCAGCTCCGTTTACCCACATTTCAATTAGCGGTGAGTAGAAACCGTTAATATACATAGGATCTTCTACATCATAATATTTTTGTTGTTTTTCGATATCTCGTTTAATATCTTTAATTTTATTCAATGTTTTTCTGACATTAGGCGATAAAGGTAATCGTGAATACATATCTGCACGCATATCTTCGGTAGTAATCGCACAAATAACGCTTGCAAGTTCAGCCGGAGTATGATTTTCGAGCAATCCGGAAAATATGATTTTTGCCATGAATAATTCATTTTCTGAACGTAACTGTGAGATTGTTATTCCTTGTTCTGTCGGATAATCATCTTTAAGATATTGGTAATTTATCAATACAGCTCTATGAGATAAGAATTTGTTCCAAAATATGTCTTTTTGTTTTTCAATTTCTTTGTCTAATGCAATCTGCTTATTTTCATATCTGTTGAGGATGTCTATTACTTTCATATGTTTTTTAAAAAGTTTGCAAGTATCACATTCAAAGGAATGCATATTGTTAAGCATAGATTTTGTTTGTTCCCCAAATGCGATTGCTTCTTCGGGCAAAGCTCTGTTTTTCTTTTTTTCTTGTTTTTGTATTGTTTTAAATACTTTTCTGTTTTGAACATAAATATCTCTGCATTTGTTATATTCAAGTAAATCTTTGTTTGAACGATTACACCAACATTTGAAAGAATTACATTCATCAATTTTTTCCTGATTAAATTCTTTTAACTTAATCAAAGGCTCGACCCTCGAACCTGATGAAAAATATCCAAAACTCTTTAAAACAAGCTCTTTAGCTTCTTCAAGCGAAAATCTTTGTAATAAATTCAACACCATTGAATAACTTGGAGAAAATTTGCTTTCAAGCGGATTTGCATCACTTAGTACCAATTCCGCAACTTCTTCAGGTGGTTGAAATGCAGTACCTACAATTGTAACGTAACCTATTTCATCCATTCCCCGTCTGCCGGCACGCCCTGACATTTGCAAAAATTCGCTTGGAGTAAGAGTTCTGTGACCGGAATCTGTTCGTTTACTAATAGAACTGATAACAGTCGAACGAGCAGGCATGTTTATTCCTGCAGCAAGCGTTTCTGTTGCGAATACAACTTTTATCAAGCCTTTTTGGAAAAGTTTTTCAACCAAAACTTTCCAGCCTGGCAGAAGCCCTGCGTGGTGTGAAGCGACACCCTGTAACAAGTATTCAATGTGCTTGTTTTTGTATAAATAAGGGTTTTCTGCAATATATTCATCTATTATTGATTGAATTTCTTTTTGTTCATCTCTTGTAATAAGCTCTAAACCGGCACATTTTTCCATTTGTTCATCACATTTTTTTCTTGAAAATGTGAAATATATTGCCGGTAACATGTTTTTTTCATGCAAGTTTCTTATCACATCCTTAACTACAGATTTTTTTTGAACGCTTTTCCCGCGACTAAAAACTTTCTTTTCCGGTTTGATTTTTTTATTCAAGTCGCCGGACGGAGTAAGTAGCGGCAACAGTGTATTGGGCTGTGAAGAATCAAAGTAATAAAATCTTAACGGAACAGGTCGAAAATCCGTATTTATCAATTTTGTATCGGAATGTACCGTATTAATCCATTCTGTTAGTTTGTCTGCATTTGCAACTGTTGCGGAAAGTGCAATAATTTGTATATTTGTCGGACAATAAATTATACTTTCTTCCCAAACAGTCCCTCTCTGCTCATCATTCATATAATGAACTTCATCCAAAATTACATAAGATACATTTTTTAAATTGTCGGAAACTGAACCTAAGTTTGTTCCATAGAGCATATTCCGAAATACTTCCGTTGTCATTACAACGATTTGGGCATTTCTGTTTACGGAGGTATCACCTGTAAGTAACCCGACATTATCAGCACCGTATAGATTTGAAAAATCATTGAATTTCTGATTAGATAAAGCTTTTAAAGGAGTTGTATAAAAAACTCTTTTCTTGTTTTGCAATGCACAATGTATCGCGTGTTGTGCAATAACCGTTTTTCCGGCACCTGTTGGAGCACATACAACTACACTTTTTCCAGATGAAATGTGCTCACATGCTTCTTTTTGAAAGTCGTCTAATTCAAACGGGAAATCGTACATAAATGCCTAACCTCTAAAACTATTCCTTATTCATTATTACATAATTTTTGCTAAAAATACAGTAAAAATCAAAATTAAAGATATTTTGTAATATTAGCATAGTCATAGTATAATTTGGCTATGGATTTGGATTTATTAAACGTAAAAGATGAATTGGAAAACCGTGAGTTTGAAATTTTGGCACCTTATGCGACAAAATGTAAAAATTCTATGGGACGTAAACATCAGAGGAACGATGATTTTCCTGTGAGAACAGAATTCCAAAGAGACAGAGACAGAATAATACATTCAAAAGCATTTAGAAGATTGAAGCATAAGACTCAAGTTTTCTTATCTCCATATAATGATCATTTCCGGACAAGATTAACTCATACTCTTGAAGTTTCTCAGATTGCAAGGACTATGGCAAGAGCATTGAAATTAAACGAAGATTTAACGGAAGCAATATCTTTAGGACATGATTTGGGGCATACTCCTTTTGGGCATTGCGGGGAAGGTGTCTTGAACGAACTTCTTCCGACAGGATTTTTTCATAATATACAAAGTGTAAGGGTTGTAGAAGTCCTTGAAGAAATGAATTTGTGTCAGGAAACAATAGATGGTATACTAACACACTCATGGGGCTATAAGCCAAAGACTCCGGAAGCTCAAGTTGTTCAGTATGCAGATAAGATTGCATACATTAATCACGATATAGAAGATTCTATTAGAGCAGGTGTAATTTCGGAAGAAGATTTGCCGGCTGATTGTAAAAAATATTTCCCTAATAATCAATCTGACAGACTTGCTAAAATGATATCGGATATAATCATTACTTCAAAAGGTTCACCGGAAGTAAAAATGTCTGATGAGGGTTGGTATTATGTTAAAAAGCTAAGAGAATGGATGTTCCAAAATGTATATCTTGATCCTGTAACAAAATCCGAAGAAAAAAAGGCAAGGAATATTTTGATTTCTTTATATGAATATTATACGGAAAAATTAAATTCTTATGCAGAAAAAGAAGATATTCCTCAATTGGTGAGTGATTATATATCCGGAATGTCAGATCACTATGCAATAAGAAGATATCTTGATTTGTTTATCCCAAAACCTCTGACTGATGCTACGAGTGATGACGCTTTATTCAAAAGGATATGTGATGAAATACATTAAATTTGGCACTTACACCGGCGTAGAAAATATGCGAATTGATTCGGAATTGTTGGATAATGCTATTGCTAATCAATCACGAGAACCTTTATTCCGCTTGTATGCTTGGCATCCTAAATGTATATCTTTAGGACGCAATCAGAAAGACGATTTTTTGAACGGAATGAATATTGATGTCGTTCGCAGGTTAACAGGCGGACGAGCATTATTGCATGATGATGAAATAACTTACAGTTATGTATCTCCGATAGATGTAATTCCAAGCGGAGAAAGTATCGTTGAATCTTATAAATATATTTCAGGCATATTGATTGATTTTTTTAAAACTTTAGGTGTAGAGTTAAATTTTGGTGAAAATAAAAGAATTTCGACAAAATTTGATTATTGTATGCTTATTTCAACAGGTGCGGATGTTTGTTATGACGGTAAAAAAATAATTGGCTCTGCACAATACAGGAAAAACGGATATTTGCTGCAACACGGATCAATTTTATTTGGTTATGATAAAGAATTTTTGGAACGTTTGTTCAAAGAGAAAATCGCAGACGGTGCAATTACAACTGTTAAAGAAATTCTGCCAAATATGACAAAAGAAAATTTTTTAGAATTTTTAGAAAAATATATATTGGATGTTTAAGAAAATATACTTGTAAGTGTTATATCTTCTTTTTATTTAATACTGGTACAAGGTTACATGGTAAGGATGTTTCTAATGACCGGATATAACTAAAAAGACTGATCAGCTGTATCAAAATCGAAATATTATAATCTTGGGCAAATTTATATATTTTGGGGTTTTATTTGAATGTGTAGCTAAACAAAGGAAGGATATAATAATGCAAATAAGACCGGTTTTAGGTATTTCAAATAAGCAAATAAAATATCAAAATGCTGAATATAATAATGTTTCCCCAAGTTTTACATCAAAACATGTTATATTAGATAATTCGAAAGCAGTATCAAATATTTTATCAAAAGATAAAAAATTCTTTGGAATTAACTTTTCGAATTTCTTCTTAGATAATAATCTAACCCGAAAAGACCGTAAAATGCTAAAATCATTAGGGTATAATATAGATAAGATTAATGCTCCGATAGATAAAAAGTGGAATACCCCTTTGATGATTGAATGTCAACAACAAAACTTAGGTGCAGTGAAGGCTATATGTAAAATAAAAGGGTTAGACATCAATGCCAAAAATCGTTCTGGGTATTCGGCACTTCTCAATATATGCAGCTCATTGTCTTGTGATGCAGTATTCTTAGATGAATTATTAAAAGTCGATGGAATTGATGTTAATCTTAAGGATAATGATGGTATTAATGCCTTGATGTTGGCCTGTTGGGCTGGTAGAGATGATATGGTTGAAAGATTACTTAATAGAAGTGATATAGATGTAAATGCGAGGGATAAATTAGGCAGGACTGCCTTGATGTTTGCAATTGCCGGTGGAAATGTGAAAGTTATCGAACGATTACTCAACAAAGATGATATTGATATAAATATCTTGGACAATGACGATGAAACGGCTTTGATGAAATTAAAAGACAGAGTGTGGATGGATAATTATGACGAAATTTTAAAACTTTTTGAAAATTATAACAAAAAAAAATATGGCAGAATAAATACATCTGAAGAAGCTATGCTTAATCAGGAGGATTTAAGATTGTTTAATGCAAATAATATAACTTTTGATAATATAAATGACGTAATTAACGGTGATGCCTATAAAAATAAACTTTTTAAGGAATACTGGGCTAAAAGTAATACAATGCTGCATGTTGTTGCATCAGTTGGTTACACAAATTTTACAAAGGCTTTACTTAAAGTAAAAAATGTTGATATAAATGCTCAAAATTATTTTGGGCAAGTACCATTGCATTTAGCTGCATATTACGGTAGAAAGGGTGATGTAGAATTACTGTGCAAAGATATCAGGACTGATATTGATATACAAGATAATGACGGTTGTACTTCTCTTATTACTGCATGCTATATGGGCTGGGAAGAAATTGTAGAGGTATTATTGAAATATGGAGCAAATCCAAATATTAAAGATAAAGACGATAATTCTCCTTTATTTATTGTGCAATGCTTTATCGACGAACCTTCTTCAATTCCTTACGGATTGCGAAATGATATAGATCCAAAATCTTATGAAAGAATTGCAAACATGCTTAAAGAATATAAGGCAGTAGCATAAATAATAAAGAAAGGTTCCAACTTCGTATAAGCAGATACCTTTCTTTATTTAAAAATTGATTAAAGCATGCTATTTTTAATCTTTACTTTTGCTTTTTCTAATTCTTTAATTCTTTTTTCTGTATTTTTAAGTTGTTTTTTTAATGTCGCTCTTTCTGCTTTAATGAGTTTATACTGAGAATCTATATCAGAAAATTTAGTCTGATAATTTAATAAATCATTTCTTATATCCACTTGAGCATTTTCAAGCTGTGTAATTGCATTCTGAATATTTCCGTTTCCAATAGCTTCCTCTGCTTGAATTGCATTTGTTTGACCGGATGTATAAGTAGTTCCGTATGAAGTATCATTAAAATTCAGCGGTGTGAATGCATTTCCGTCAGCGTAAGCAACATTGTTTATTGCAAATATTAATCCCAAAATTAGCACAACTTTTTTCATAGCTTTCTCCTTATTCTCAACTTATTATATTTTAATATAGTAAATTTTTTTTTTCTATACTTTATAAAATGTAAAGTTTGTTATATAATTATTTTCAAATGGATGTTTTTTGTAATCAATGTGGTATGTGTTGTAAATTAATTCCTGTCAGTAAGGACGAGGAGTATATTTTACGTGACGGATTTCAGCTTATTGATGAAGTAGCTGAAGATTTTCTTGAAAAAATTACATTAGAAGAAGCAAATGAGATTAATTCGTTGTATGTAGCAGAAGTGCTAAAAATATTTAAGGATGCGAAGTTTTGTAAATGTCGTTTTGTAGATGATAACGGTCATTGTATGGCAACAGAAAAATGCACATTTTGTCGGGAATATCCGTCTACGCCTGTTGCAATAGTTCCTGATGGTTGTAAATTTTTAGGTACGGTTTTTATGAATAATGAAGCTCTGAAACATAGGATAAGGATAATAAAAGAAGAAATTATAGATTATCAGTCTTTGATTAATGCAGGTGATCTTGATTCGGTATCTTATCGAAAAATAATTGAAAATTTAAACAGATTTATAAAAAAATATGCTGATTTTGGTGCTAATGATTGGTAATGCACCTGTATATTTTTGTTAAAACTTGTTTTTTTCCAAAATAAATAGTAAAATGTACTGGTTAAGATGTACAGACGAGAGGTTTATTTATGAAATTACACATGCAGATGTTGATTGCCATTGGGCTTGGTTTAAAGAGAAATTGGCATATATTTTTAGGGTTGATATTGGGTATATTTACGGGTGTTTGGTTACATTCAAATCCCAATCCTTTAATTACAAATATACTGTATTTTGTGGGACAGTTATTTATAAGATTTATCCAAATGGTTGTAATACCGTTAGTCATTTCCGCAATAGTAATAGGTATTACAAGTATAGGGGACAGTAAACAGTTAAGCAAATTAGGTATCAAGATGATTGGGTATTATACTTTTTTAACTGTCGTGTCTGTTGCTTTGGGAACTGGTTTGGCATTGACTTTTAAACCGGGTTTGGGTGCAGCTTCTTACATAAATATGGATACGGCAATGAGTATTCAATCTCAGGTGTCAGCGTCAATTGAGGCACATAGGGATAACTTCTTGAATATGGTTTTGAATGTAATTCCTCACAATCCTCTATCTGCTATTGTTTCCGGAGATATGGTTCCGATAATTGTTTTTGCTGTAATCTTCGCATTAGCGTTGGCTAAAGTCGGAGAGATAAACAGACCTTTTGTAAGTTTCTTTGAATCTATATTTGCGGCTACAATGAAGATAACTGACTGGATTATGATTTTGGCAGCTCCTGGAGTATTTGCATTAACAGCTGTATCTGTATCAGCATTCGGTGTCGATATATTTATGACGATATCAAAATATTTAGGTGTTTTAACTTTAGGTTTTGCAATTCAATTATTTGTAATTTATCCGATTTTCTTAAGAATATTTTCTAAAGTTCCTGTTTTAATGCTTTATGCTGCGATTGCTGAAGCTATGATGGTAGCTTTCGGAACAGCAAGTTCATCAGCAACGTTGCCTTTGACAATAGCTTGCTGTGAAAAAAGAGGAATTTCACATAAAGTTACAAGTTTTGTAATTCCTTTGGGTGCAACTCTTAATATGGACGGAACGGCTTTACTGCAAGTCGTAGCGGTAATGTTTCTTGCTCAAGCCTATGGGGTTACTTTAACAATACCTCTCATTCTTCAAATAGGTGTTCTTGCTATAATTGCATCAAGTACATCTGCCGGTATTCCGGGGGCAGGTTTGATTACTATCGCACTTGTTCTTAACGGAATAGGTTTGAATCCGGATCAATTAGTTGCAGGTTTTGCGTTCTTGTTCACAATTGAAAGAATTACTGACATGATGAGAACATTGGTCAATGTTACATCTGATGCTGTTGTGGCTGCAACGATTGCGGATAATGAAAACGAAATTAATTATGATTTGTTGAATAATCCTGATGAATACAATGAGGTAATTGAATAGATTGTGAAAATAGGATTTTGGGGATATCCTGACCCGAAAGTTGTTGAAGAAATTAAAAATCAATATCCGAATTCCGAGTGGATAGATTTGGATATTGATTTTGGCTATCCAAAAACAAATATTTTGCCGGAGTCGTATTGCAAGATTATAATGAATATTATTGACAATGCTTTTTACTGCAAACCGGAGCTAATAATTGCTCCGATAGGTAAAGATAAATGTGATAGCGGTTGGTTTGCATCAGTTTTATTGAAAGATATGAATTTTAATGTCATTCAAACAATTTACGAAAAAATCGACAATAAAAAAGAATTAAGAATTTGTACTTCTGAGATGCCTTTGTTTGATAAGGTTCAGGCTATAACCGGCAACATTATTGAGAATAAGTCTTATGATATCAAACCTTGCATTCCGCAATACGGTTTTTGGGGTGTTCCGCCTAATGATTTGAGTATATTAAAGCTCTTTCCGAATAATACTCATGTATATGGTTGGATGCGTTGCGTGGAAGCCGGAACACCGGCAGATATTGATATGGAAATGTTTGTTGATGAAAATATACCTATTGTGTTTTATTCTCAAGCATTTTGTGCAAAGGCTCAATTAGCAAAATATCTTGCTGATAAATATAACGGGTTGTATATTGATATTGATGACTATGCTTCAACTTCAATAACAGCCAAGATAGAAGCATTTTTGAAATTGAGATAGTATTATGGTTGTATTAAAAGGAAATATTCATTCGATAGAAACTTGCGGAACGGTTGATGGTCCTGGAGTCCGCTTTGTAGTTTTTATGCAAGGTTGCCCAATGAGGTGTTTGTATTGTCATAATCCTGATACTTGGAGATTTAACAAACTTAATGAAATGACAGTAGATGAAATTTTTGACAAATATGAAAGTGTGAAAGAGTTTTGCAGTGGAGGATTAACTGTAACCGGTGGCGAACCTCTTGTGCAAATTGATTTTTTAATTAACCTATTTAAAAAATTTAAAGCGAACGGTGTTCATACCGCACTTGATACAAGCGGGGTTTTGTTTGATTTAAAATATACGGCAAAATTTGATGAGCTTATTAAATATACTGATTTGGTGATGTTAGATATAAAACATATTGATAATGATGAACATAAAAAACTCACAGGACATACGAATTTCTATATTTTGGAATTTGCAAAATACTTGTCTGACAAAGAAATCCCGACTTGGATAAGACATGTTGTTGTTCCTGAAATTACATATAATGAGAAATATTTGTACCAACTCGGAACTTTTTTGGCAACCCTAAAAAATATAAAAGCGTTAGATATCTTGCCTTATCATAATATGGCGCTTAAAAAGTATGAAGAACTAAACCTTGATTATAAATTGAGCGATACACCTCCTCTATCTAAATCTGATGCAATTAATGCGAGAAACATAATAATTTCTGCTATGAAAAAAAATAAATTTTAGATAGCAAAAAAAAATATTTACCTTTTTTATGTATTTGTGTATGTTAGCTTGTAATATTCAGGGGAATTTATGAGAATAAATAATATTGATAATTCACGCAGTAACTCTTTTAAAGGAGCAAAGGCTTTTATTTTTGCTTTATCAGACGTACATTCACAAGTCGGACGTTTACCGGGGGTATTAAAGAATGTGAATAACTTTGCTGGAGAGTTATCAAATGAACTTGCAAAGCCTTCGACTGCAACCTTTTTTGCAATAGCAGGAGATTTTGGCGTGAATCAATCCAAGAAGGGGTATTTAACCCATAAGGAGTTGACAAATGGCGATTTCCAACACTTAGCTTTATTAAAGTTTATAGATATTTTAAAATGCACTGTAAAAAATATTAATGTTCTTTTTGTTCCCGGAAACCATGATTTGGATGGCGGGGATGAAAGATTATTTAACTTATTGCGGAAAACCCCGATGTCAACGCTTGTAACAAATGTTAATCTCGAAAAATCCCCGACTGTTACAAAAGCTATTGAAAGTAGTAATAAATTTGCAAAATCGTTTGAATATACAATACCTGATGATAAAAAACCTGAATTATTCCATAAAATTTTGTTTGTTGGAGCTACTATTCCAAGCATGGATTTTTATAATCCCGGAATTTGTAAAGGACTTGAGTTTTATGACAATTCCTCTCAAAAAGACTCTAATTTAACTGAAAGTAAGATACAGGAAACTATTAATTCCATAAAAGAGGAAGTCGAAAAATTCAAATCAAACAATCCGCAAGGGGTTGTTGTATTGATGTCTCATATGGGAGAAAGGCTTTCCAATATAATTCTAAAAAATGTTCCGGAAATTAATCATATTCTCAATGGGCATGACCACAAAAATACTCAAACAAATTTAGAAAAAACAAGTATTAATTCTTTGGGAAAAGATGGCGAAATGCTAAAAACAGTCGAAATAGACATAGATGATGACGGGAATCTTTCAAAAATTACAACAACTCCGTATTTTACAAGTACAGTACTTTCTGACGGACTTGAAAAACATCCGTTTCAGTTATTTTTGAATGAGTATTTAAGAGATGATATGGCTCCTTTGATAGAGATAGAGGAAATTAAAACATATGAAGCTCCAAAACCTCAAGATTATGATAAGGAAGCTATTTTTAAACAATCCTTAGAAAGAATGGGGATAAATGAGCCAAAGGTAATAGCTCAGTTATCTAAAGTTGATGATTTCAAGCAAATACTTGTTCAAAATTATATAGATGGGGTCGAAAATGAAAATAAGGTAGCCGGCGGAATTACGGAATTACCGTACGGAAATGAGATTAGGTATCAAAACAGTTATTTGATGAATTATTTAACAAGTGCAATAAAAAGACAAATCAGGGATAGATATGTACCGGATATATTTTCGGTTGCAATTCAGTCATCTGTTATTCGTAACGGATTAAAGGATGGCGGTAATAATCTTGAACTCATGAATGTTTTTAGCGGTGTAAGTGAAGATTTATCCGGAATTAAAATCGGTACAATTAAAGGACATGAGCTTGCCGGCATGATTACAGAAAATATATTGGACAATCTTGTTGATAATACAAGAAATACCATTATTCATTGGTCGGATGTTCAAATTAATAGAACTTTGATTGATAAGATTAAAAATAAAAAATATGATGGAACATATCTTGATGCAATAAGGGTAAGAAATCCTATAACGAAAGAATTTGAACCGATTGATTCTGATTTTGATTATAAAATAGCAATTATGGATAAGTATTTACTTAAAGAGTCTTTAAAATGGCCACCATTGATTAAAGACAGGTTTACTTCTTTGGGTAAAACTTATGACGATATTTTTCGTGAATACTTAAACGGAATAGATTATAAAATAAAAATTACTCCAAAAACAAAAGAGAAAAGAATTCTTTAGTTAATGAAAAATCTATAAATTTTTTTATGAAAAATAATTTTAAAAAATGTGTAAGTAAAACGGTTAAAATTCGTAATAATATTTCAAAAATTTATGTTAAAAACCTCTTTTTATGTTAGTATGTAAAAGAAAAAGAGGATTTAATATATGAGAATGTCGAAATTATTTGTACAAACGCTTAGAGAGTTTCCGTCAGATGCGGAAGTTATTTCACATAAATTACTTGTAAGAGCAGGTTTTATAAGAAAACTGACCAGCGGGGTCTATAATTATTTGCCGCTAATGTGGAGAGTCTTAAAGAAAGTTGAAAATATTGTTCGTGAGGAAATGGACAGAGCTTGTGCACAAGAACTGTTGATGCCTTTTGTTCAACCGCAAGAGTTGTGGGAAGAATCCGGTAGGTGGAATGCGTACGGCAAAGAACTAATGCGTCTTACGGATAGACATGGCAGGGGAATGTGTCTCGGACCGACTCATGAAGAAATAATTACCTCAATAGCAAGGGATGGGTTGAAATCATATAAACAACTTCCTGTAAATTTGTATCAAATTCAGTCAAAGTTCCGAGATGAAGTGCGTCCAAGATTTGGGCTTCTTAGAGGGCGTGAATTTATTATGAAAGATGCTTATTCTTTTGCAACTTCTCAAGAGGAACTTGAAAAAGAATACAAGAATATGTGGGATACTTATACTCGTATATTTAAAAGATGTGGTCTTGAAACAAAAGCCGTACAGTCTGATTCTGGTGCAATCGGAGGTAGTGTAAGCCATGAATTTATGGTTATTACCGATACTGATGCCGGTGAAAATGACGTGTTCTATTGTGATGGTTGTGATTATTCCGCAAACTCTAACCATGCAGTTTCGGTATTACCGGAAACTATAACAATAGGGGACTTTTTATCTCCGGAAATCAAAGATACACCTAATACACGCTCAATAGAAGAGTTGTGCGAATTCTTGAAAATTCAACCGTCAATAATTGTTAAGACTCTTGTTTATATAGTTGATAAGAAGCCGGTTCTTGCTTTAATCAGGGGCGACAAACAAGTAGAAGAAACAAAATTGTTAAATGCCGTTGGCGGTACTGATATAAGAATCGCAACCGCAGGCGAGATAGACGAGATGATGAGTGTTAACGGTTTTGACTCTGAAAGAGGTTTTATAGGACCAAATGGACTTAATGAATATAACGGCTACAAAGTTGAAATTGTTGCGGATAATTCAGTTAAGGAGTTGAAAAATTTTGTCGTCGGAATTAATCAAAAAGATAAACATGGTGTAGGCTATAATTGGAATAAAGAAATTGACTTGCCGTCAAATATTACAGATATAAGACTTGTAGAAGCAGGTGAGTTTTGTCCTCAATGCGGAAAACCGCTAAAAGTTACAAGAGGTATTGAGGTCGGTAATATTTTTCAATTAGGAACTAAGTATTCAAAACCAATGAATGCCGTTTATACTGATGTTGACGGGAAAACAAAACCTTATATAATGGGATGTTACGGAATTGGTATATCAAGAACTGCTGCGGCAGCAGTAGAAGCTCATTATGATGAGCACGGAATAAAATGGCCGTTAGCAATAGCTCCATATCACGCGATAGTTATACCTGTCAGTACCAAAGATGAACTTCAAATGAAAGTTGCTGAAGACTTATACAAAACTCTTCTGAAACATGGTGTTGAAGTCGTGATTGATGACAGAGATGAGCGTGCAGGAGTTAAGTTTAAGGATGCAGATTTAATAGGATTTCCTTATATAATAACGGTTGGTAAATCAATTACAAACGGTGTGGTTGAATTTAAAATCAGGGAAAGTTATACTTCATCAGAAACTACTCCAGAACAAGCTGCCGAATCTGTTATTACAGCAGTTTGTAATTTAGGTAAAATTTGATGATTTATAGCTTTTAATGAGGGAATAATGTTATTATCAGAATTCGATTATAAATTACCGGAAACATTGATTGCACAAAAACCGGCTGATAAAAGAGAAAATTCAAAGATGATGGTGCTTGACAGATTAACCAATCAAATTGAGCATAAGCATTTTTATGATATTACAGACTTATTGGATGATAATTGTGTACTTATTCTTAATAACACAAAAGTTATGCCGGCAAGACTGTATGGATATAAAGATACAGGTGCAAAAATTGAAGTTTTTCTTTTAAAGCAAAAAGAAAATGACAAGTGGGAAGCTCTGATAAGACCTTCTAAAAGGGTAAGACCGGGTACGTTATTAAAAATTAGTGATGAGCTTTCTGTTGAAGTTCAAATGCCTTTACCGGATGATGGTAAATGGTTTATAAAAATGATTTATAATGGGAATTTATTTGAAATTTTGCATAAAGTTGGAAATATTCCTTTACCTCCTTATATAGAAAGAAGAATGGTTGATGATGAATTAAAAAAACTTGATTTTGAAAGGTATCAAACTGTTTATGCAAAATCTGAAGGCTCAGTAGCTGCCCCGACTGCTGGATTGCATTTTACAAAAGAAATTTTGGCAAAACTTGAACAAAAAGGGGTTCAAATTGGGTACGTTACGCTTGACGTTGGTATGGGAACTTTCAGACCTGTAAAATGTGATAATATTCTTGAACATCATATGGATTCTGAAACTTTTGAAATTTCAGACGAAACGGCTGAATTAATAAATAACGCGAAAGAAAACGGTAAAAAGATTGTTGCTGTTGGTACAACAACGGTAAGGACTTTGGAAACAGCATATAAGATATATGGAAAAATTCAGGCTTGCAAATCAGCTTCCGAGTTGTTTATTTATCCGCCTTACGAATTTAAGGTAATTGATAATCTTATAACGAATTTTCATTTGCCGAAGTCAACTCTGCTTATGCTTGTGAGTGCTTTGGCAGGAAAAAATTTCATATTTGAAGCCTATAAAGAGGCTATTGAAAATAAATACAGATTTTATAGTTATGGTGATTGTATGTATATCAGATAAAGAAAGAGGAACAGAATGTTAGATATCAAATTAATCAGAGAAAATCCGGAAAAAATTAATGAACTTTTGAAAAGAAGAAATCCTGAACTGTCAATAGATAATGTTTTGGAAATAGATGCAGAAAGAAGAAAAGTTCAAACTCTTGCTGATGAATTGAGAGCTAGGAGAAAATCCGAATCTCAAAAAATTGGTATTATGAAAAAGAATTGTGAAAATACTGATTCTGTTCAAGAAGAAGTTCGGAAAATCGGGGATGAGATAAAAGAATTGGAAGATAAGCTGGTTGAGTTAGATAATGCACAACGAAGTACTCTTTTGCATACTCCGAATATTCCTGATGAAACAACACCAATCGGAACATCAGAAAACGATAATCCAACGCTTAAAACTTGGGGTGAACCGACAAAATTTGATTTTGAGGCAAAACCGCATTGGGATTTGTGTGAAGAAAAAGGTCTTGTAGATTTTGAAAGAGGAGTTAAAATTTCTCAATCAAGATTTACTTTATACCGAGGCAAAGGTGCAAGATTAGAACGTGCAATTATAGAATTTTTCCTTGATTTACATACTTTAGAGCAAGGGTATGAAGAAATCTTACCGCCGTTTATGGCTAATGCAGCTGCAATGACCGGAACGGGTCAATTGCCGAAATTTGAAGAAGATATGTATAAATGTGTAGATGAAGATTTGTATTTAATTCCGACTGCAGAAGTTCCTGTTACGAATATTTATCAGAATGAAATCCTGTCAGAGGATGACTTACCTAAATACATGACGGCATATACTCCGTGTTTTAGGCGTGAAGCAGGTTCTGCCGGAAAAGATACAAGAGGGTTGATAAGAGTTCATCAATTTAATAAAGTTGAAATGGTAAAGTTGACAACTCCTGAGACCAGTAAAGAAGAACATGAGAAACTTACAAGAGATGCGGAAAAATGTTTGGAATTGTTAGGTTTGCCGTATCGCAGAGTTGCATTATGTACAGCTGATATAGGCTTTAGTGCTAATAAATGTTTCGATTTAGAGGTTTGGTTGCCGTCGTACAATACTTACAAAGAAATTTCGAGTTGTTCTAATTTTGGTGATTATCAAGCTCGCAGAGCTAATATCAGATATAGAAACAAAGATGGTAAAGTCCAATTTGTTCATACATTAAATGGTTCCGGTTTAGCTGTCGGAAGAACGTTTGCTGCTATTGTAGAGAATTTTCAACAAGCGGACGGAACAATTATTATTCCGGAAGTTCTTAGAAAATATACAGGATTTGATAAAATTTAAGCGTAATTTTAAAATAAATAATAATTGTCAGTTGATTAAATCGACGGGCAATTTTTATTTATGCAGCTTTAATGTCAAGTTTAGAAAGTTCTTGAGTTGCTTTCGTAAATTTAGTAGCTCCCGGCGGAAGCATTATTGCTTTATTCAAGTTTATACCGCCAACAAGACCTGCAATAAATCCACCGATTGTGAATAAGACTTGTTTAAGTTCTACATGTTTTCCTTTCTTGATTACAATAGCAGGTATTAATGCACCGATTGCAGCAGGCCCGAGTACCAATAATTTAGATAACTTTTTTCGTTTTTTCATTTCTTCAGGTGTCGGTTTGTTTTTCATGTATTCGCTCATTTGCGGAGCCACAGAAAGTATATCATTATATGCTTTTTCAAATCTGTCGCAGTCTGTTTGTGGCAAGCTAACACGACCGGAAGTGTTTCCTTCGGGATCTTTAAGCTCATAGATAATTCGACCGTCAGTTGTCGTTCCGATACGGTTTATCGTCCCAAAATTATTATTTGATTGTCCGCTAACGCCTTGTACCATATTTTTAATCCATTCTTTTTACTTTGTATGACTTTCATAATCATCCATTACGTATTCCCAACTTTCACCGTAGTTAGTATCTCTGGATGCTATAAAATCCGGTAATCCGGCATGATGAATATGAGTTAATAGGAATGATTCCGGCATTTCAATAGGTTTATCTAATTCATCATCAGAATCTTGGCAAATAAATATTGTTTCACCGTTAGAAGAAGTTTTTGTTCCTACTATTGTTATTTCATGACCCGCTAATTTATTGTCATTATCGGGGTCAGGCCAAGTATAACCTATTATAACATTATATCCCATTGCCAAAGTATCGATTAAATCTTTTTTAATAGCATCTGTTGGTTTGTTATAGCCTGTTAATTTCCCACTTTCATCAACATTTTGATAAATTACTGATGTGGTATTTTTGTTTTCCATAATTGATTCTACATAGGTTTTTTCCATGTCAATTAAGCCCCCGTCTTCCTCTGTAAAGTCATTAGGGGCTCTTTTATCTATCAATGAATCATAGGTCTGTTGTGAACCTAATTGCATCATTGTAGATTGCATTAATACATCAATAATAGATCGTTCTCCCTTATCTCGATGGTTGTTTTGTATTCTTGCACGAATTATTGCGTTTTTATCTGGCTTTAACCGAACGATTGCGGAATTCATATCGACCGCAACGTATGGAGTTTTAAATGTTTCTAAGAGCCATAATGCAACTTCTGTTTTTTCGTTAAGTGCATCAAGTTTGATAGTCTTGTACGCTTCATTTTTAGGAGAAGTCAATCCCTCAACTATTCGGAAAAATTCTGCCGGTTGTCTCGTTGCTAAATCAAATTCAATACTTGCGGCAGGACAAGTTCCAGTATGAAGTTCATTGAGATATTTATTTGTGTTTTCTAAAACTTCTCTGTCTTCGGATAGATTGGTAATAATTCCTAATACAGGTTTTTTATATTCATTAGGTATGTCTTCGCAAGTTTGGGTTATCACGTAAGGATTATCTATAATATCAAGACATTCTTTGATTAAAGTGATATTATCCAATCCTTGATCTCGCTCATCTTTTAATATTTTATGAATATTGTCTAAAACAGAACTTTTGTCAGATGATTCATTCTTTAAAAGAATACCGCTTTTTAAGGCGTATTCCAATTTTCTCCTGTATTTCCCGTCAAGTGCTTCTGAAAGTTCTTTATACTTTTCTTTTTCCTCTTTTGTTGTTAATTCTGTTTTAACAGTTACCGTCGAGGTGTAACTTCCGGCACGAAATGACGGTAATTGCTGAGGAACAGATTTTATATTTGAGTTATCATTAGTTGATTGCAAAGGAATAGGAGCGGTTTGAATAACTTTCGTACCGCTCGCAAAATAATTCTTTTCATAATTTCCATAATTCGCACTAACCATATATATATAAAAACATTTTATCTGATAAATTTGCCTAATTGTAAATAATTGTAAATTGTTAAATAATAATTAAAAATTTCTTGATTTTAAAAAAATATCATTAAAATATAAGTGTAGATTATTTTGTCTGCAATACGGAGTTAATTATTATGATAAATTTTGAAAAATTTACAAATTATTCGCAAGAAATAATTTTTGCGGCTAATGCAAAAAAAGATTTTTACAAAAATACCGAAGTCCAACCTGAACATATCATGCTTGCTTTAATAGAGGATAAAGGTATTTCAAAAGACTATTTAACAGAATTAAAACTTTTAAATCAGCATTTTATAAACGAAATAGTTTCGCAAATTAAAGTATATCCGACTATATCAACTCCAAGTAATTCTCAACAAGTTTTTCTTTCAAAAGAAACTAATCAGCTTTTGGAATATGCAACCGATGAGGCAAATATTCTTAAGGACGAATTTATTGGAATTGAATGTATATTGATTGCGATGACCAAACTTGAAGATTCGTTTATTAAAAAATTGCTAAACAATCAAGGTGTTGTTGAAAATACAATACTTAATGCGATGAAAAAAATAAGAGGAAATAAAAAAGTGGATACAAAAAATGCAGAAGAAAATTTAAAAGCACTCGAAAAATATTCAACCGATTTGACAGAACTTGCACGAAAAGGCAAACTTGATCCCGTAATTGGCAGAGATGAAGAAGTTCGAAGAATAATTCAAGTTTTAAACAGAAGAACAAAGAACAATCCGGTTTTAATAGGAGAGCCCGGAGTCGGCAAGACTGCTATTGTAGAAGGCTTGGCACAAAGAATTATTCGCGGGGATGTTCCTGAAAGCCTAAAAGACGCCAAATTAATCTCGCTTGATTTAGGAGCTTTAGTAGCAGGTGCAAAATTTAGGGGTGAATTTGAAGAACGATTAAAGGCTGTGCTCAAAGAAGTTCAAAGTTCTAACGGTGAAATAGTAATGTTTATTGATGAATTGCATACCGTTGTGGGAGCAGGTTCAACTGAGGGTTCTATGGATGCAGGAAATCTCTTAAAACCAATGTTGGCAAGGGGTGAACTTAGAACAATCGGAGCTACAACGATTAATGAATACAGAAAATATATTGAAAAAGACCCCGCATTGGAAAGACGTTTTCAACAAGTCTTAGTTGATGAACCGTCTGTTGAGGATACAATTTCAATTCTAAGAGGTCTAAAAGAAAAATATGAAGTTCATCATGGAATTAGGATACTTGACAGTGCATTAATTCAAGCAGCTCAATTATCTGACAGATACATTACGGATAGATTTTTGCCGGATAAGGCAATAGATTTGATTGATGAAGCTGCTTCAGCTCTGAGAATAGAAATAGACTCTATGCCGGAAGAAATAGATACTATGTTCAGACAAAAAATACAACTTGAAATAGAACGGGAGGCCTTAAAAAAAGAAACTTCCCCTGAAAGTATTGCTAAAATAGAAAAATTGACAAGCGAAATTAACGACTTTGAAAACAAAATTGCTGAAATGAAAACTCAGTGGGAAGCTGAAAAGGATAGTATTACAGGTGAAGCCGGTATAAAAGAGGAAATCGACAATATAAAAATAAAAATTGCTGAAGCCGAAAGAAATACAGATTTACAAACAGCTGCTGAACTCAAATACGGAAAATTGCCGGAATTGGAGAAGAAACTTCAAGCGGTTCAGGGTAAAGAAAAGGGTGAAAATAAACTTTTAAAAGAAGAAGTTGACGAAGACGATATTGCAAAAATTGTAAGCAAGTGGACAGGAATTCCTGTTGCAAAACTTGTTGAAAGCGAAATGCAAAAACTTTTAAAAATGGAAGATGTTTTGCATAAAAGGTTAATAGGACAGGATGAGGCTGTTAATACTGTATCTGACGCAATTCGCAGAGCAAGAGCAGGACTGAAAGATCCTAAACGCCCTATCGGTACGTTTATATTTTTAGGTCCAACAGGGGTTGGTAAGACCGAATTGGCAAAAACACTTGCGCAGTTCTTGTTTAATGATGATGATGCAATCATAAGAATTGATATGTCTGAATATATGGAAAAACATAATGTTTCGAGGCTTGTGGGAGCACCTCCAGGATACGTGGGTTATGAGGAAGGCGGACAATTAACCGAAGCTGTAAGACGTAAGCCATACTCTGTCGTATTGTTTGATGAAATCGAAAAGGCTCATCCTGATGTATTCAATATTATGTTGCAGATTTTTGATGACGGCAGGTTAACAGATTCTAAAGGACGAACTGTCGATTTTAAAAACACTGTTATTATAATGACAAGTAATATCGGTAGTGATATTATTCTTGAAGATTCTTTGAATGCTGTTTTAGAGCAAGGGAATTTTGAAGAAACTAAAGAAAAAGTTATGGGTATTATGCGTGAGCACTTTAAACCCGAATTTTTAAACAGGGTAGATGAAACAATTTTCTTTAGGGCTTTGAATTTGCAGCAATTATCAGCTATTGTTGATATTCAAACTGATTATTTAAAAGAACTTTTGAAGGAACATAACATAAGTCTTGATATAACCGAAGATGCAAAAGAATTTTTGGCAACAAGGGGGTTTAATCCTGTATATGGGGCACGACCTCTAAAACGGGTTATAAGGCAAATGGTCGAAAATCCGCTTTCTAAACAAATCTTGTCCCAAAAATTTATTAACGGTGATAAACTTCTGATTGATGTCAAGAATGACGAAATTACTTTTGAAAAAATTTAAAATCAAAATAACAAATAATAATGGACTTCAGTTTAAATGAATAACTGAAGTCTTTTGTTATTATCTGACAATTAGTTACTTTTTTTTATCGGAACTTTTTATAAATTTATATAAAAACAGATATTTTTTTATATTTGATTTAATATACTTGTATATATTAGTAAGTTAGGTTATAAGTATGAAAAGGGATGATTATGCAAATTTTTCCGATTAATAATTTTGGTTTAGTGCAAAGAAAAGAGCATCGTGTAGAAAATCAAAACAAAGTTAATCAAAATATAAACTCTTGTCGTGCAAATCCTCAATTAAAATATGTTAATTTTGGTGCAAGGTCAAATTTGTTCTACTTATTAGACAATAAAGTAAAAAACAATGAAAAGTTAGCAAAATTGTATGATTGCTTATTAAACAGCGGTAAGAGTCCTGAATTTATTAATCCAATGAAAAAGCAATTATTCTACATGTCTCAAATTCTCGATAAAGATCCAATTTTTGATTTATCTGATGAAGAGACGCTTAAGTTAATATATACCGGTCCCAAAGAATTAATGAACTTTCATGAACGTAATAAAGTAAAAGAAATGTTAAATACAACTAAGTTTGTTGCACAAATTCAAAAGTCGAATCCTGAATTGTATAATGCCGTACGAGACCATTTAATCAAAATATTGGCTTCCATTCGTATCGGTCAAGAGAATTTTTATAACAATAAAAATTTTAGTAAACAACTAAATACTATGCTTAAGGCAGACGATTGTAACAAATATCTTGTAGATTTTTTGGCAATTCGTAAAACGAGTAATATAAAAGTAGATGAAGTTATTCGCAGAATAGATTTTATCGAATATGAACATCCGATTGTGTTTGATATAATTAAACAAAGATTGGCAGGAATTATATTTGGTGTTAATAAATGTCATTCTGCATTTAAAACTGATGGTGTAATTAAAATAACAGATAAATTATTAGAGGTTGAAAAAAATAATCCTGAATATTTTGATAATTCTATTTATGGAGATTATGTAAACCGTTTGTTATGCAAACAGGCTCAAACATATAAAGATATAACAGGGCATGCATTTGCCATAATGAATAGGTCAGAGCTACATACTGAGGAATATAAACCTCTTATATTTAGCTTGATTGACAATGCTGAATATTTTGAGGTTGATGAATTCAACAGAGCAATAGAAAGTATACTTTGTACAGAACCAAGTATGTCTCAATTATCAAACGAGAATAAGAAAAAGTGTAATGAAGTGTTAGCAAAATTATATGAATGGTTATTTAATGGAGCTAATATCTATGGTTTTTTGGATTCTATGAAAAAACAAATGTTGTACATGACTAAGATACTCTATAGAGATCCTGATTTAGTTTTGTCAAATGAAAAACTACTTCAATCGATATATACAAGATCTAATGAATTAAAATCATTCGAACGTACACGAGCAAATAACGTTTTAAATGCAACTAAACTTGTAGCGCAAAAACAAGAAACAGACCCTAATGAATATAAGCTATTGCGAGATAATTTAATACAGATACTATCAGTGCTACGTTTGCAAGGTACTCCCGATCATATTTTTTATAGAATTGATGTAATGCAATTAAATGCGATACTTAAAGCTGATGATTGTAATAAATATTTTACTGATTTTATGAAAAGTTCTAAAATAAAATCTGATAAAATAGACGACGTCATGAATAAAATAATACTTCTTGACAAAGAGCATCCGATTGTATTTAATGCGATTAAAGAAAATTTAGCAGGGACGGTTTTTGGTTTTCACAACACCCAATCTGCATTGAAGACTGAAAGTGTAGCTAAAATAATAGATAAATTATTAGAAATTGAAAAAAATAATCCTGAGAATTTTGATAATTCAGTTTATAGACATTATGTAAGCACTCTTTTGTGTAAGCAAGCTCAAACATATAAAGATATAACAAATCATGCATTTGCAATTATGGATAGGTCTGAAATACATGCTGACAAATATAAACCTTTTATAGATGAACTGATTAATAATGTTCAACTTATAGAGCTTGATGAACTTAACAGTGTGATAGATAATATAATTAAGAATACCTGATAAATGTATGTAATAAAAAAAACTCTGTTTAAGGTATAAACAGAGTTTTTTATTTCGTATGACACCATTTTATGATTGAGAATTTTCTTTTTGTTTACCCATCATATCTTGAAGTTTTGACATAATTTCATCACTTTTTTCTTGTACATCAGAAACTATATCATCTGCTCTTTGTTTAATATCCTTTACTGTTGCATCTGTTTTCTTAGCCATTTCAGATGCCATATTGCCAAGAGCTTCTCTTGTTTCTGCACCTGATTTTGGTGCTAAAAGTATACCTGCGACAGCTCCTAATGCTGCTCCTACTGCAAAACCTGCTAAAAATCTTGTTACTGACATAATATTTTCTCCTTCATTTGTAGTTTAACAATCAGTTAAATAATTATAATCCGCAAATCGGTTAGAAAATCGGATAATTATTTTTTTGAAAAAGTTTTAAAAGCGGTAATAAGCCCTGAAAAAAATCCTTTTGCAGCTTTTCCCGTGAGCTTTGATAATTGACCTACGATTTTAAACGGTGTTTTGGATACAAAATTCTTTATATTTTGGATTCCCTCATCAGCTTTTATTACAACACTGCTTATAATTTCAACTGATTTATTTATGTTTTTGAGAGTAGGTTCAATCTCAGTCTTAACAATAGTGGTTGTTTCATTAATATTTTTGGTTAATTTGCTTAGGTTGAACAAAACGACAGTAAGCATGCACCCCACTATTACAACCATAGCTCCTGTTGCATATGCTAAAAATGTTAATCCGTTAGACAATTGAGTTTCCATATTTATTCCTTATTAATTAAAATCGTAATCGTTAATATCTTCAAGCTCTTTAGCTCTTCTCATTTTTTTTGATTTAAGCATATTGCCGAACTTTTTATACTGTTTTTCTAACTTATATTTTAATAAATCAATAGATTCCAATGCTTGTTGCTTAGCTTCGTTAATTTCAGGAGAATATTTTTCAGCCAAATCACAAACTGTATCTTTAACTTTTTTTCTCATTTCAGCTCCTGGGCGAGGGGCATATAGCACGCCGGCGACAATCCCACCGACAACACCCATTAGCAATCCCAATCCAAAACCTATTGAAGACTTATCTTCATTTTTCATAAATTACCTCGTTTCATTTTATAATATTATGCCAATTATACCATATTTTGTAAAAGACTAAAACCTTTTACAACGATTTTTCCAAAAAGTGAACGTCTGAATTTCTTAACCATTTTAGTATTAAACCTGATTAAAAGTATTGTTATAAGAATTTTGTTTAGCAGCTGTAATACAAATTTTTCTGTAATATCGGAAAACTTCTTTTTATATGTAATTGATAGCTCAATTGTCTGTTCTGATATTTTTCTTGATAAAGTGCAAATTTCTTTTATTATTTCCTGTTTTGATACAAAATAATTGTTTAATTTAATAATCTTGGAATTTAAGGATAATAAAGTTCTTATAATTGATTGCACAATTATTAATTCTGCTATAAAAACTATTAATATTAAAATTGTATAAATCATTTGTATCCTTAATGTTTTTTTTTGTACTATGATTAATTATATTCTATGATAAATAAAAAGAGAATACGCTTGGAGGATTATTTGTTTAACAGATTAAAATTTTATATTTCATTAGTATTTGCAAGATTAGCTTATACTTTTTTAAAAATTACTAAATTGTCGTCAGGAACAGCATTTATTGGATATTTGGTACTTAAAATTTGTCCTGATTTTTTGGTATTTGCAAATGAATGTATATCAAAAAGAAAGATCAATGTTACCGGTACAAATGGCAAAACAACCACTTCCGGATTGATTTCACACTTAATAAAAAATTCCGGACATAGAATCGTTAACAATGCTCTTGGAGCGAACATGCTTACCGGAATTGTTAATGCTTTATCAATAACTCTCAATCCTTTTATTAAAGCTGAATACTCGATAATTGAAACGGATGAAGCCTACTTGGAGAAAGTTTATGAAAAAGCTGACGGGGATTACCTTTTAGTAACAAATCTTTTTACGGATCAATCTGATAGATATGGAGAGGTTTCTGTTACCAAAAAACTTATCCAAAACGGAATTGATGAAAAAGAAAATGTAACTCTTCTATTAAATGCAGACGATCCGATTGTTGCAGGCTTACAGGCTAAAAATAGAGTGTATTTTGGGGTTGATGAAATTATATATAAAAACGGTCAGGAGCACAGATTACCAAATGAAGACGTTAATTGCCCTTGCGGTGAGATATTATCTTATAGCAAGAAATTTTATGCACAAATGGGACATTATAAATGTCAGTGTGGTTACAAAAGACCATCTGTGAAATATAATGGTAAAATTACTTTATTTAATGAACATTCGGAAATAGAAATTAACGGAGCTGTTTATTACGTTCCGCTAATAGGCTTATTTAACGCATATAATGCATTAGGGGCAATATCATTAGCTTTGGAATTGGGAATTGAAAATATTGAACAAAATCTAAAAACTTTTAAAGTTGCTTTCGGGAGAAGTGAAACAAAAATTTTGAATGGTCACAGGACATTAATACAACTGATTAAAAATACTGTAGGTGCGAATGAAGTCTTGAAATCTGTTGATCTGAATTCAAATATTTTGATAATGATAAATGATGAATATGCGGATGGCAGAGATGTTTCGTGGTTTTGGGATACAGAATTTGAAAGGCTAAAGGATGCAAAAAATGAAATTGTTGTATCAGGTAGTCGTGCAAACGATATTGCATTAAGGTTAAAGTATGCGGATTGCAAAGATATTAAAATTATTCCAAATGTTACGGAAGCGATTGATTATACAGGCAGACGTGCCGACGGAAATATAACCATTTTGCCTTCGTATACCGTTTTGTTGACGTTAGATAAAATGAAAAATTTTAAAAAGATATAATAATACTATTAATTTGTAATATAAGAGTTATAATATAACCATGAATACAGAAAATGAAGACACAGACTTAAAAAAAGTCGGATTGGAACTGATGTTCTTAACCCCGGAAAAATGCGGTTGTGAAGACGGCATTACTGCTGTTGAATTGGCAAAAAGGACAGGAATTAAAGTTGATATTGTTAAAAAAAAATTGAATATTTTAAAAGATAAACAGGTCGCAAGGGTTAAGGGAATTAATCCTAAATATTGGAAATTTGATGACTATTGTTTTCAACGGCTTGATGATAATGATGAAATTTTTCACTTATTATGCAATTTTGATGATGTGGATTTTAGCAGATTTTTTGAATACAACTAACTTTTTTTGATTATTGCCACATTTTCTATGTGGTAAGTGTGCGGAAACATATCAAACGGCTGAATAAATTCGACTGTTGCACCTTTTTGAATTAGGTATTTCAGATCTCTTGCTAAGGTAGCCGGATTGCAGGATACATATATAATTGTATCTTTTGTTAATTTAAGTATGTTTTCAAGACAATCCTCAGTACAGCCTTTTCTTGGCGGATCTATTATTGATATATCGAATTTACGGGTATTTGTCTTAATTTCTTTTTGGAAAAATTCGGAAGCATCCATATTGTTCACTTCAATATTTTTAATTCCGTTCTCTTCAATAATTTGGCTTGCTAAATCTGTTGATTGTTTGACTTCTTCAACGCATACAACTTTTTCCGCAACATCTGACATACATATTCCGAATGCTGAAATTCCCGCATATGCATCTAATAATGTCGGAGAAGAATAATTTTGTGAAATATAATTTTTAACAAAATTGAAAAGATTGTTTGCGCTGAACGGATTTACCTGAAAGAATGTTTCTGCACCGATTTTAAAAATTTTATTGCAAAGTTTTTCTTCCACATATTTATCTCCTACAATATGCACAGTTTCTTTCCCTAAAATTAGGTTTGTTTTAGTGTTATTTAGATTTACTTCAACTCCTGCAATATTATCGAGTTCGGAATAAATTTTATTTGCTAATTTTTTTACTTTATCCGAAATTGTCTTTGAATTTATAACCAAAACAACAAGGGCTTTTTGTGTATAATTTGAAATCCTTATCAAAACGTGTTTTAAATCTCCGGTATGTTTTTTTTCAATATAGCCGCTGACACCGCAATCTTTTGATGTTATTCGTATAAAATCAATGATTTTATCGCATAGTGCCGGCTGTATCGGACAATATTTTATATTTATAAGTTCATGAGAGGCTGGTTTGTAGTAACCGGCAATTAATCTTTCCGAGTTTTTGGTCTGAGATATCGGATATTGCACTTTATGTCTAAATTCTTTTGTGGCTTGGCAAGGAATGACATTATTAATACAGGTTTTTTCCCCGCAAATATTTAATATTGTATCCTCAACCATTTGTTTTTTTAATTCGGGTTGATAATCATAATTAATATGCTGTAACTGGCAAGCTCCGCATACGCTTTGCATTGGACAAAATGGCTTAATTCGCATTCCTGACGGATTAATAATTTCTACAATCTCAGCTTTCGCAAAATTTTTATTTTTTTTGTTAATTCTGATTTTTACTTTATCTTTAGGGCAAGCGTTTTCAACAAATACAACAAAGCCGTCAATTCTTGCAATTCCATAACCCAAATTTGATAATTTTTCTATTTCAACTATGGCTTCATTAGGAATTGAGGTGATTTTATTTATTTCACACATGGTTTGATAACCTGAATATTCCTTGTTTCGGAAAGTTCTTGTCTTGCATCACGAATGATTTGTTTGTATTCTTCAGAAAGGCTTAAACCGTTGCAAAGTCTGTCAATAAAACCGTTGTTCAGCTTTACGGCTTTTTCTAAAGCTCCGACATCTTCCAAAACTTCTTTAACGTCATTAAATTCGTATCCGAAAGATTGCTTTGATTGATATACCATAACTTCGCCGGTTTCGGATTCGAGGGGTTCTCCGCCAAGCTCAAAGTACAATTTGAACACTGATTTTAAATCTTGTAATTCAGCTTGCATTGTAGCAATACTTTGTTGTATTCTCAAATATCTGTCAAACAAATAATCAACATTTTTCAGCTGTTTTTTCTGCCAATCTAATTTTTGCAAATAAAGTTTTTTCAATTTAGGGTATGCTAACGCAAGTCCCATAGTATCAGCCATCGCACGGTGATGGTTTGTGAGTTCTACGTTAAATCTGCTTGTGAGAGTATCTAAACCGTGTGAATCAAGTTCAGGAGCTATTTCTTTAAACATTGCCTGAGAATCAATTCTCGGATTTTCAAACTTTTCTCCTAACACTCTTAACTTAGCTTCATTTAAAAAAGAATAGTCAAATATTACGTTATGAGCGACTATTGGATAATCCCCTATAAATTCCAAAATCTTTGGCAGGATTTTTTCTTCTGTTGGGGCATCTTCTACCATATCCTGTGTAATTCCGTGGATTGCGATTGAGGATTTCCTAATATGCTGCATTGGGTTTATTAAAGTTTGATATTCATCAACTATTTTGCCGTTTTCAAGCCTTACCGCGGCAAACTCAATTATACGTTCCCTTGTATAGTCTAAACCTGTTGTTTCAGTATCTAAAACTATTTCGATTTCTTTTTTTCTCGGCATTTCTAATCCTTTATTAAAATATAATCAGTGCTTTATCCCTGCCAAGTTCATGATAGCATAAACAAAAAAGATATGGTAATATGGGTAATGAATATGTTATAAATTTGAGTAATAACATATAAAAACAAGGAGATTGCTTATGGTTATGGAAATCAATTCTAATAATTTTAATAATGAAGTTGTAGAAAATGTCGGACTTACAGTAGTTGACTTTTTCGCCGATTGGTGCGGTCCATGCCGGAAAATGACTCCAATATTGGAAGAGGTTGAAGCAGAATTAGCCTCAAAAGTGAAATTCGCAAAAATTAATACTGATAACAATTTGGAAATGGCTAAAAAATATCAGGTAAGCGGACTTCCGACATTAATGATTTTTAAAAACGGTCAACCTGTTGAAAGGTTAGTAGGCTTAATGCCAAAGAGTTCTATAATTACAAATATTGAAAAACATCTTTAATTCTAAAGTTTTGTATAAAAATAAAAACCGTAACTATTAAAAAATTAGCAGTTATGGTTTTTATTTCTTATCGTAAATTGAGTCATCGAAAAAATGATTATTTCACAACAATGTTTACAAGTTTTTTCGGAACTACAATAACTTTTGCAATTGACTTACCGTCAGTAAATTCTTTGACTTTATCACTTCTTAGAGCTATGTTTTTTAAATCTTCCTCATTACAACTTTCATTAGCTTCAATTTTGTCTCGTACTTTTCCGTTAATTTGAACGACCAATGTTATTTTACTTGCTTTCGCAAGATTTTCGTCCCATTTGCACCATTCTTCCGAATGAATTGAAGTGTTATATCCAAGTTCATGCCAAATCTCTTCTGACAAATGTACAGTTACAGGTGCCATTAACTTTATTAGAGAAATGACGGCAAAACTAAATACATTTTTGTCTTCATTTGAAAATTCTGACTTTTTGCCAATCCACTCATAGATAGCGTTAGTAAGCTCACGATATTTAGAAATTACCGTATTAAACTGAAAATCATTCGCTATATCATTTGTAATTCCTTTTATTGCAATGTTTACAATTCTTACCAAGTCATCATTTTCTCTTGTTAAGGGAAAACTCAACTGATAATCTTTATTTAAGAAATTCATATTTTCACTGACCAAACGCCAAACTCTGTTTAAAAATTTATAACATCCTTCAACTCCGGCATCCGACCAGTCGAAATCTCTTGCCGGAGGAGAATCTGAAAGTATGAATAATCTTGCAGTATCTGCTCCGTAATTTTGGAATATTTCATCCGGATCAACAGTATTGCCTTTTGACTTAGACATTTTAGCCCCGTCTTTTAAAACCATTCCTTGGGTTAGCAAGTTTTTGAATGGCTCATCAAAATCAAGCAAACCTAAATCTTTCAATACTTTTGTGAAAAATCTTGAATAAAGTAAATGAAGAATGGCATGTTCTATTCCGCCGACATATTGATCAACCGGTAGCCAGTGATTTACTTTATTTTTATTGAAACATTCTTTATCATTTTTAGCATCTGCATATCTAAGATAATACCAACTTGAACAAATAAAGGTGTCCATTGTATCAGTTTCTCTGACCGCATGACCTCCGCATATCGGGCAAACGGTATCTTTAAAAGTTTTTGATGTAGTAATCGGAGATTTACCGACGACAGAGAAATCAACATCTGTCGGTAACATTACCGGTAAATTTTCTTCTTTTTCCGGCACAACTCCGCATTTTTCGCAATACATAACCGGAATTGGAGCGCCCCAATACCTTTGGCGCGAAATCAACCAATCTCTAAGTCTGTATTGAGTTTTAAACTCTCCAAAGCCTTCGTTAACCGCTTTTTGCGTAATGGCTTTTTTTGCTTCAGAATTTTTCATGCCGTTAAATTCTGAGGAATTAACTAAAATTCCTTCTTCTGTGTATGCGTTATCCATTTCTGACAATTTAAGTTCTCTGTCGTTTGGAGATATAACAATCTTTAACGGTAAATTATATTTTTTTGCAAATGCAAAATCTCTTTCGTCATGAGTAGGGACAGCCATTACTGCACCGGTACCGTATTCAACCAATGCATAATCTGCAGTCCATAAAGGAAATTCTTCCCCATTGAACGGATTTATACAGTGGGTACCCAAAGGAACTCCGGTTTTAATTCTGTCAGTAGATAACCTTTCAATTTCTGTCATCTTTCTTGCATTAGCTCGGTATTCTTTTACGGATTTTTTGTTTTCTTCCGTGGTCAATTTTTCAATATCTTTATATTCAGGAGCAACAACAAGATAAGTAATTCCGTAAACAGTATCAGGTCTTGTTGTATAAACCGGCACTTCAACACCGTCAAGCTCTTTTACTTTAAATCTTAAAATCGCACCTTCGGATTTGCCAATCCAATTAGACTGCATAGTCTTAACATTATCTCCCCATCCGTCTAATTTATCCAAATCATTCAATAATCTGTCGGCATAATCCGTAATTTTTAAGAACCATTGTGAAAGATATTTTTTCTCAACGGTACTATTGCATCTCCAGCATTTCCCGTCGATTACCTGTTCGTTTGCAAGAACAGTTCCGCATTTATCGCACCAATTTACGGCTGCTTCTTTTTTATAGGCCAATCCTTTTTTAAACATTTGCAGAAATAGCCATTGAGTCCACTTATAGTATTCCGGCTTGCAAGTTGTAACTTCTCTTTCCCAGTCATACGAAAGTCCGAGCATTTTGAGCTGCTGAGTCATATATGCAATATTTTCGTCAGTCCATTCTGCCGGATTTGTACTATGTTGCATTGCTGCATTTTCGGCCGGTAAACCAAAACTGTCCCAACCGATAGGATGAAGAACATTGAATCCCTGCATCTTTTTAAATCTTGCTATAACATCCGTTATTGTATAATTTCTTACATGCCCCATATGTAGCTTACCCGACGGGTAAGGGAACATAGATAACGCAAAATATTTAGGCTTATTGCTTTCGTCGGGAGTGTAAAAAGTTTTTTCATCTTCCCATCTCTTTTGCCATTTTTTTTCTATTTCCTGTGGAAAATATCCTTGCTTCATTATGCCCTCCAACAATTAGTTCAGTTATATCTTATCACAAATATAATATCAGAGCATTAATAGCAATAAAGTGTTGTTATTTATTTTTAACAACTTCAAGTGAATTATAATCGTTTAAATATGGCAAATGTTCTTCTGTAATTAGTTCACCCGGTAATAATATGGAGATTCCGGGCGGACATTCAGCAATGACTTCTGCCGAAATTCTTCCGATAGACTGCTCCTTTGATACAATTTCTTTATCCGCATAATATGCATCTCTTAAGCTCATGATAATTTTAGGAGCTATCATTGGCATATGTTTTCGATTTTCCAAATAACAAATATCAGTGTAATTTGTTTTGGCGATTTTTTCCAAAGAATCTGCCAAATATTTAAAATCGGAATGTTTATTCCCTAAATTACACAAAATTAAGACTCCGATATCGGATGCTGATTCGACTTCTATTCCAAAGTCAATTTCCAATATTGATTCAAGGCGTTTTCCCGAAAGCCCGTCAATTTTGATAAAGACTTTTGTAACATCTGTCATATACCCAAAACCAGTTTTAAGTTGATGAAGATTAGGGATATTATCCAACCTTTCTCTTAAATATTTTGCGTTTTTAATGGTTCTTGCAAGCAAAGCCTGTCCGGATTTTGATTGCAGAACTGCTCTTGAAGCATCAAGGCTTGCCAAAAGTAATAATGATGGACTTGTTGTATGTAAAAGTTTAAGAGCTTTTTCAACTGCATCTGCATCAACAATTGAATCTTTTGCAATATGCAGCATAGAACTTTGACTCATACTGCCACCGGTTTTATGCAAGGAATGTACAACCACATCAGCACCTAATTTTAATGCGGTTTCAGGTAATTTTCGGTTAAAATTCCATAAGCAACCGTGTGCTTCATCAACAACTAACGGCACATTATATTTCTTACAAACTTTGCTTATGGATTTAACATCTGATACAACGCCTTCATAAGTCGGATTTGTAATCCATACTAAACCTACATTATCATTTGCTTGTAATGTTTTTTCAATATCTTCAGCATTAATGCTTCCCCAAATTGACCAATCTTCGATTCTTGACGGGCAAATCCATATTGGTTCCGCGCCGGATATCATTAAACCTGTTAAAGCTGATCTGTGGCAGTTTCTGTTAATTATAACTTTTTGTCCGGCTTTGGTTAATGCCATTCCGACAGCCAAATTGCCTGCTGTGGAACCGTTCAAAAGAAAAAATGTTTTCTCGGAACCAAAAGCCTGTGAAGCAAGTTCTTGTGCTTCTTTAATAGGACCTGTTGCGGGGTGCAATGTTCCTAAGTTGTCAAACTCGTCCGTAGTGTCAAGATTAAGAACTTTTTCTCCGATAAGTTTCTTAAAATCTTTATAAATAGCTCTGCCTTTTGTATGTCCGGGTATATGAAATTGATATGTAGGATTTTCGGATGCATTTCTTAGAGCTTCAACAATAGGTGCGGAAACTTTTAACAATTCGCTTTCGCTTGTATTATCAATTAATTTTATGTCTTTCATCCGATATTATTTCCTTACAAACAATCAATGTATATAATACATTAAAATTTTTTTTTTTGCTATAAAAATTTGAGATTTCCCCTCAACGACAGTTGACTTTTTTAATAAGATAATTAAATATTCATTATGCTTAAAGATTATTACAAAATATTAGGTATAACCGAGTCCGAAACCTCCGAAGAAATTAAAAGAGCTTATAGAAGGCTTGCAAGACAATGGCATCCTGACGTAGCCGGAAATTCGAAAAATGCACTCGATAAATTTAAAGAAATTAATGAGGCATATCAAATTCTTTCCGATAAAATTAAACGGGAAGAATATGACAGAGCGAGAATGTTTTATTCATATGCAAAACAAAACTCTCAATATAATACACAAGGAGAAAAGCATTCAACTTACGATAATTCATTTAATGAAAAAAAATCAAATTTTAAATTTAAAAATTTTTCTTTTAATTGGGAAAATTTTATATATAAAAATACTCAAAAACAGTCAGATAAAGAGGTGAAATTACCGATAAATGGCAAAGATGTCAATACTGAAATTGAAATTTCTTTGTCGGAATCTATTGAGGGTGTTACAAAAATAATTAATCTTCTGCAAACAGGGACTTGTCCTAAATGTAACGGAAGAAAGTTTGTGAATGGCAGTATTTGCCCATATTGCAGCGGAAAAGGTAAATATACCGCTTATAAAAAATTTACGGTAAAAATTCCTGCCGGAATTAAAAACAACTCTAAAATTCGTTTGGCAAAAGAGGGTGAAGTCGGTGTTAATGGCGGACTAAACGGTGATTTGTATATAACGGTTAAAATTAGACAGGAAGATAAGTACCACACAGAGGGACTTAATGTATTCCAAACGGTACCGATATCTCCCTCAAAAGCAGTCTTAGGCGGTGAAATTAAAATTTCATCTTTGAACGGTGAATATAAGGTCAAGATTGCACCAAAAACGCAGAATGGACAAAAAATAAGACTTTCAGGATGCGGAATAGTGCAAAATAACAAAGTTGGTGATATGATAATTACTGTCGAGATAAAAATTCCTAAAAATCTAACAAATGAGGAATTGGATTTGTATAGAAAATTAGAGCAAATCTCGTCGGAAAATATCAGAGAATACTAATACAATGAATAAAATTAAAATTAAAGAAATTTTTGCTTCTGTACAAGGTGAGGGACCTTTTGTCGGATATAAGCAACTTTTTATAAGATTTTGCGGATGCAATTTGAATTGTGAATATTGTGATACAGATTATGATGATACAAATTGTAAGGAATATTCGATTGAGGAACTGCTCGAAATAATCAGTAAAAATTCAGATTGTCATTCTATATCGTTGACAGGCGGAGAACCACTCCTGCATACGGAATTTCTAAAAGAGTTTTTGCCCAAAACACAAATGCCAATTTACCTTGAAACGAATGCAACATTGTATGACAGATTGCCGTTAATAATTGATTATGTTGATTATGTGGCTTGTGATATTAAACTTCCGAGTTCAACAAAAAACAAGGATTTGTTTGATGTTCATGATAAGTTTTTTAATGTTGCTTCGAAAAAGATGTTTGCAAAAATCGTATTTGACAATAATATAACTGATGAAGAAATTGTTAAATCTGTGATTTTGGGTAAAAAATATAATATTGAACTAATATTACAGCCCAAAAATGGTAAAAATATCCTAACAACGGATATTGATTTTGCACAAGAAGTTTTGAGTAGATTTTTGTCAATGTACAAAAAGGTACGTTTGATACCACAAGTTCACAAATATTTGAATGTTAGATGAGTATCAATATGAAATAACATTTTTGTATTAAAAATATAGCCAATCGTCCAAGTTGACTTTTAATGGACTAATCTATATGATGTCTTTATCTTAATAGTTGATACAAGGAAAGAGAAATATTGATAAATTTAACAATTTAGAATTTTAAAATTGTTATAAACTTATATTTTCATAATTTTGAAAGGAAATATTCTGTGAACAAAGAGTTTCGCCCTCAATGCAAAGGAGTTTTTAGGGCTTCATACAAGTATGCAATATTATTGTTATCGTTTAGTGCATCTATGATTTCTTGTTTCATATCTTTGTACGAAAGTTCTCTATTAAATATAAACAGTTCATAAATTTCTACACTAAGAGCATTTGCTATTGCGCAAAGAGTTTCCGGTGTAGGATAGTTGTTTCCGCTTTCGATTCTGCTGATACTTTTTTGAGCAATTCCAACTAACTCGGCAAAATGTTCTTGGGTTAATTTCCGTTGTTTCCGTATAGTTTGAATTCTTGTTCCTAACTGTTTTTTTAAATTCATAGGCACTCCTTAATTTAAAATTATCACGCAGAATAACCACAGAATTAACCCACTATCAAGGTATAAATATAAGATAATATACTTAACAAGTTGACAATATATTACCTGTTAGGTATACTTACTATGATTTTATACTTGTTATAAAAAGCTGTAATCAGGAGTAATATATGAAGAAAATTTTTACATTTTGGGAACCAAAAGAAAATATGCCTGCATACTTAAAACTTTGCCTTAAAACGTGGGAGCAAAATCTAAAAGATTATGAAATTGTAATTTTAGATTATTCGAATATTAAGGACTATATTGGTAATGACTTTTACGATAAAAGTTTATATGCGAAATTTTCATTGGCAAAACAAGCTGATGCAATTCGTGCTGCCGTTTTATATTTGCATGGCGGTATTTGGTTAGATGTTGATACTGTACTTACAGCTAATGCACTGGATGTCTTATCAAAAATAGAATCAGATTTTGTATTGTTAGATTACCATGTTGGTTTTATAAAAGCTGAAAAAGAATCAAAGATTTTAAATTTTTGGACACAAGAAGCAAGACAAAGAATTATTGACGGCAAAGATGTAAACTTTTTTACGAAATTTTATAATAAAAAACATTCTAAAAAAGTAAGAAAATGGGATTATTTAGGAAATGGAATTATAAATAAATATTTGAAAAATGCAGATAAAAAAGATTTTTATATGATTAACTCAAGGGATTATATGGCTTTCCCTGAAATAAATTATTTTAATCCTAAAAACAATTTTGAAAAAACATATGTCGATTTTTATTTTCGTAATGATTTTTCTGAATATGTTTTATCAAACAAATCGTTAGGAATATTTTGTTTACACAATTCATGGACTCCTGATAAATATAAGAAAATGGGAAAAGAAGAATTTTTGAATTGTAAATGTACTTTATCAGAGCTTTTAAAAAGAAATGAAGAACTAAGTAAAACAGAAAGTTTTATATCATAAATATTTAAAAATTTTTTAATAAACAGATTATTGTTTATGAAAATACAGTTTTTATATTAATAAAAATCTTTACGGCTAAAAATTTTGGTGCTAAAATAAAAGAAGCGTTCCCGGATCGTCTAGTGGCAGGACTGAAGATTCTGGCTCTTCCAACGGTGGTTCG
>JAKSUQ010000013.1 GCA_024408855.1 bacterium
AACAATACAAAGCCTGGTGGAATAGCTACGAAATAAAGCCTAAAATGACATATTTTGATACGAAAATCAATTATCTGATAGCAAAATTAGAAATAACCTAAAATTATGATAAAAAAAATAAAATATTTTATAGAAGAATTATTATCCGTAAAACAAGCTCATTTTTATAACTATTCAAAGGTTATAGAACGACTTAGAAATAAGAAAACACCTTTAAATGTAGTTTTTATATGTTGTGAAAATCAAAAATGGGGTTATCAAGATATCTATGATATATTTTCTAAAGATGAAAGATTCAATCCTTTAATTTTGGTTAGTTTACATAGAGCTATCAACAGTGGGCATGATAAAGCACAAAATCCGATTGAAGAAAACTACAATTTTTATAAATCAAGAGGTCTGAATGTTGATTATTTATATAAAGACGGAAAATATCTTGATTTAAAAGATTTTGAACCTGATATTGTTTTTTATGAACAACCATGGGGCTTGGAAAAACAGTACAAACCAAAAGCAGTATCTGAATATGCCCTAACATTTTATTCTCCATATAGCATTCCAATATTTGATTTTAAACCTGAATATATTCAAAGATTTCACAGACATTTATATAAATATTTTGTTGATAGCGAACTCAATGTTGAAAGATTTGAAGGTTATAGGAGAGGGAATTCCAAAAATTGCAAGGTTGTTGGCTATACTAAATTAGACGCATATTTAGAAAATAAAGAAATTAATGTAGAAAAGATTTGGAAAAATCCTGATAAATTTAAAATAATCTATGCCCCACACCATTCTTTTGCAATAAGCAACTTGCACACAGGTACATTTGGAAGAAACGGAAAATTAATTTTGGATTTAGCAAAAAAACATCCGGAAACAACTTGGATTTTTAAGCCACATCCAAGATTTAAACTTGACATAATAAAAAATCAAATGATGTCAGAAGATGAAATAAATGATTATTTTAGTGAATGGGAAAAAATCGGAAAAGTATACACAAAAGGCGACTATTTTGATATATTTAAAACCTCGGATATGATGATTACGGATTGTTGTTCGTTTTTAGGCGAATATTTGCCAACAAAGAAGCCTTTAATTCGTATAACAAACAAAGGTGCTGTCGAATTAAATAAATTGGGTAAAGAGATTGTAAAAGGTTACTATCAAGTCGAAACAAACGAAGAATTGGAAAATGAATTTATCAAACTTGTTGAAAACAGAATTGACGATAAAAAAGAACTTAGGGAAAGTCTTGTTAAAAATGTAATTGATTTCAATGAAAAAAGTGCTGATAAAATATTTAATTTTATTACAGGAATTATTTATGATAAAAAAACAAATTCTTAATTTTATAAGTAAGATATTTTCAATACAAAATTACGGTGAAACTCATAATTTAGTGTATATTTTGGGGCTTAAAATCAAATTCCCGAAATCAAAATTCAGAAAACTTTTAAAGGAAAACCCTTATAACAAATATGTTAAAAATAACGTCGATATCACGACAATCCCCCCTGCAACAGGACAAATCAGAGATATTCAATTAGCAAATTTAGCGTTATTAGATGAATTAGATTATGTTTGCAAACAAAATAATTTAGATTATTGGCTGAATTACGGTAGCTTAATTGGTGCAGTCAGACATAAAGGTTTTATTCCTTGGGACGATGATATTGATGTCGGAATGTTAAGAGATGATTACAATAAAATCATTGAAGCCTTTGAAAAATATTCTCGAAATTCCGATATTTATGCTGATTTTTATAGAGATGAAAAAGTCCAAGGGCAGTATATAATTAAAGTTCAACATAAAAAATGTTCACTTTTGTTTGTCGATATTTTCCCATCTGATATCTACGGTAAAAAAATGACAGAAACTGAACAACTTGAAAAAACAAAACAAATTAAAAATATTGTTGTTAATTTAAAAAAGACCATGAATTCAAAAATGACAAATTCTGAAGTTAAAGATTTAATTGATAAAACAATGAAAGAAGTTATACAAAATACCCCGGAAAATATTGAAGAAGCTGATTTTATTTGGGGATTAGATTTTTATCACAGATGGAAAAATTGGTTTGCTAATTATGATACAATCTTTCCTTTACAAAATATTGACTTTGAAGGTAGATTATATAAAACTGTTAATAAGACTGACAAATATTTGAAAAATATTTACGGGGATTACATGACATACCCTAAAAAAATTGGAGTTGGTCATTCTATGTATTTAAATTTATCAAAACAAGATGAAGAAATTATCAAAAGTTTAGCTAATAAAAAGGATTAAACAATGAAAAGAGTTATAACATACGGAACATACGACGTTTTGCATTATGGGCACATAAATCTTTTAAAAAGAGCAAAGGCATTGGGCGATTATTTAATTGTTGTTTTATCAAGTGATGAATTTAATCAAATTAAAAATAAAAAATCATATTACACTTATGAACAAAGAAAGATGATACTCGAAGCCTGCAGATACGTTGATTTAGTAGTACCTGAATATAATTGGGAACAAAAAATTGATGATGTTCAAAAATATCAAGCGGATATTTTCGTTATGGGTGATGATTGGAAAGGTAAATTTGACTTTTTAAAAGATTATTGTGAAGTTGTGTATCTACCCAGAACTCCAGACGTATCAAGCACACAAACAAAAGAGTATTTAAAAAATAACCAAGTAATAAAATGAGAATAAAAATAATTCAAAATATAATTGATAAATTACGTTCAAAAGCAGGACCGAAGCTGATTTATGAAAAGAAAAAAGCATTGGAACAAATTGAAAACTCTGATACACTTGTGCTTGGCTGTTCTCACATGCAAATTGGATATATCCCAAACGAAAACGAAGTCAATATAGCAACGACCAGCCAAGATTTATATTATTCATATAATATTTATAAAAAATACTGCAAAGATAATATAAAAAACATTGTTATGTGTTTTTCAGTACACACTCCAGGGCACTGCCTAATTATGACAAAACTTCACAAAATTTGCGTTCATTTGAAATTACTTTTTGATATACCTTATCAATATGAAGATGTTGCAATAAAAAAGAATTTATATGAAACAGAAAGTGTAGTTAGAAAACAAATTCAACATTACGATAAAATTTTGAAAATACCGCAAAATTATAGGGGAGAATGTAGACGTTATTATAAAAGAAAATTTATTACAAAAAAAGAAATTATTGCCAGAGCAAAGGGACATTATAAAAACAACCAACGAGAAAATTCGCAAATGGAATACTGCTTAAAATTAATTCAAGAAACAAAGCAAAATAATCAAAATTTGGTTTTTGTATTGCCTCCTGCAACCGAAATATACAAAAGTGTTTTACCGAAATCTGATATAATTTTCAAAGTTTTATATGATATGGTAAAAGATTTTGACCACGTTAAAATTATTAATTTATATGACGATTGTAATTTTACACATAAAGATTTTATTGACGGCGATCACCTTAACAATCAAGGTGCAATGAAATTTACCACAAAAATTAGAAGCACCTTACATCAAAACACTTGATATACCAAACACACAAGCTATGAAATAGTTACTTTCAACAAGTAGTTTTGGAGTTACATATTCATAGCTTTTAATACGTCATTAAGTTCAGCTGATGTCTTTTTAACATTTGCATTTCCGTATTTAACTGCATTGTCCGGATCTTTGAGTCCGTTTCCGGTTAAGACACAAACAATATCCATACCCTTTTCAATTAAACCTAATTCGTTTGATTGAATCAATCCGGCAACAGATGCAGCACTTGCAGGTTCACACAATACACCTTCTGTTGAAGCTAACAATTTGTACGCTTCTACAATCTTCTCATCAGAAACACATCCTATTTTACCATTACTTTCATCTCTCGCAGCAACAGCTTTTTCCCAACTTGCAGGATTACCTATTCTTATAGCAGTTGCAAGAGTTTCAGGCTTTAAAATTCTTTCGCCCCTAACAATTGCAGCAGAACCCTCAGCTTCAAAACCCATCATTTTAGGAAGATTTTTAATAACACCGTTTTGATAATATTCTTTATATCCTTTCCAGTAAGCAGTTATATTACCTGCATTCCCGACAGGAATAAAATGATACTCCGGAGCTTTCCCTAAGGAATCGCAAACTTCAAAAGCACCCGTCTTTTGTCCCTCAATTCGGAAAGGATTAACAGAATTAACTAACGTTATAGGATATTTGTCGGAAATTTCTCTCACACATTCAAGGGCTTGATCAAAATTTCCCTGAATTGCTATAATCTCAGCACCATACATCATTGCTTGCGACAATTTGCCTAACGCAATATATCCGTCGGGTATTAATACAAAAGTTTTTATTCCTGCTTTTGCACCGTATGCCGCGGCTGAAGCGGAAGTGTTACCGGTAGAAGCACATATTATTGCATTTGCTCCTGCTTCTTTGGCTTTTGTAACTGCCATCGTCATTCCTCGGTCTTTAAAACTTCCGGTAGGATTACAACCCTCAAATTTTAAATATAAATTACAATCCAATCCAATTTTTTTAGCTAAATTATCAGCCTTAATAAGTGGTGTATTGCCCTCGTTTAAAGTTACTATCTCAGTATTTTCGTTTATCGGTAAATATTTTTTATACTTATCTATTAGACCTTTATAATACATTTCAATCCTTTCTTAATACAATTAAACAAGTTTACTCTGCAACTCGTATTAAACTATTGACTTCACAATCCGTCAACTCTGTAATTACTTCTTTTATACTTTTTTCAAGACATTTTTCCGTAATAACCGTGATATCAGCAGTATTATCTTCCCCAACGCCTTTTTGGAGAATACTTGAAAGACTTATATCCTTGTTAGCACATATTGTACCTATTTTTGCTATTACACCGATTGCGTTCGGAGCAGTTATTGACAAATAGTATTTATTATATGTATTTTCAATCTGAACAGGATTTGCTTTTGAATGGTGATGGCATCTCATCATAGGCAAAAGATAATCAGTAGTTTTATACTCTCTTGCTATTGCTAAAATATCCCCAATAACAGAGCTTGCCGTTGGAAATTCTCCGGCACCGGGACCTGAAAGAAGAATAGAACCCATTGGATGACCGTTAAGAGCAATCGCATTTGTAACATAATCTATATGAGCAAGCATAGAAGTTTTTGGAACAAGCATCGGATGAACTCTTACATCAGCATTGTTATTTTCATCAATCGTTGCTGATGCTATCAGTTTAATTTTATAACCCAATTCATTTGCATTCTTCATATCCTGCTTACGAATTTTTGTAATTCCCTCACGATATACATCTTCAAATTTAACTCTAAAATTAAATGCAATTGTAGCAAGTGTTGTAATTTTGTATGCTGCATCAAACCCTTCAACATCACCTGTCGGATCCGTTTCTGCATATCCTAATTGTTGAGCTTCTTTTAAAACATCTTCATATGATGCTCCGTCTGCATCCATTTTTGTCAATATATAGTTAGTTGTGCCATTCAAAATTCCTTGTAAACGATTAATTTTATTTCCGGCAAGAATCGTCTTTATAGGCATAATAATTGGAATACCTCCGGCAATTGCAGCTTCATACAGCACAACACAATTTTTTTCTTCAGAAAGATTAAATAATTCCTCACCTTTTTTTGCCAAAAGCTCTTTATTTGCAGTAACAATATGTTTTCCATGTTCTAAAGCTGATTTTATATAACTCCATGCCGGCTCAACACCACCCATGAGTTCTACAACAACATCAATATCAGGATTTTCCGATATTTCAAGCGGATTATCCGTCATTATTTCCCTCGGCACTTCAACTGAACGAGGTTTGTTAATATTTTTTACCGCAATCTTGACAACTTCAACATTATCAAAATCCTTCAAACTCTTATAAACACCCGTTCCGACAGTTCCAAAACCTATTATACCAATTCTGATTTTAGTCATACAAATCTCCTTTAAAATAAATTATATCACAACTTCTTTGTTTTTCATTTAAATTTTCAACTTACAACATAACAATAGGTTTCTTTACTAACAATTCATACGTTTAATTTTATGTTATAATCAATTTGAAAATAAAAGGAGATATGTTATGAAAATAAGAGCAAGCCACATTTTAGTAGAAACAAAAGAACAAGCTGAAAATTTACTTTTAGATCTTGAAAACGGAGTTTCTTTTGAAGATTTAGCAAAAGATTATTCAAAATGCCCATCAAGCCGAAACGGAGGAGATTTAAGCTGGTTCGGAAAAGGAACGATGGTTAAACCGTTTGAAGATGCCGCTTTTGCACTTAAAGACGGTGAGATTTCACAACCGGTAGAAACTCAATTCGGTTGGCATTTAATTAAATGTACGGGGATTGATGAATAAGTTACTTAAAGAACTACAAATTGATTATTTACTTGTTTGCTCTACAAATGAGTATTTGACGGAATATTCCACTCTTTCGGAAAATGCTCGATATACACTTACAGGCTTTTCCGGTTCAACGGGAGATGCCTTGATAACAAAAGATTGTGTATATTTATTTGTGGACGGCAGGTACCATACGCAAGCAGAGAAAGAAGTTAAAACAGAAATAAAAATCGTCAAGCTCAAGGTCGGACAAAAACAAGATGATGAAATAAAAAAGATTATCGAACCGGATAAAGTTTTGGGTATTGTTTCAAAAAAAATAACACAAGCAAGACTCGAAAGTTTTGGCAATTATAAAATTAAGTTAATTGATAATGACCCCATAAATAACTATACAGAGCCACATAATGCGGTAAAGACAACTGCATTTAAAGAAATTAAAATTCAGCCCAAAATTCCGTTTTTGGTAACAAATTTAGAAGAAGTTTCATATTTGACAGGTCTTAGGGACTTTTCCCAAAACGGTTCTTCAAAAATATGGGCAAAGTTATTTGTTGATAAAAACGGATACAAGTGTTTTGATGATAATGACAGTCTTGAAAAATTTTTAAAAAATTATGATGGAGAAATAGCCGTTGATAAGTCGTCAATTAGCGCATTTGATTATTCACTTATAAAATATCCTGTAGATTCCGTTTCTAAAATAAAAAAAATGAAATCAGTGAAAACAGAAGAAGAAATTTTTGCTTACCAAAAAGCCTTTGAAAATACTGATAAAGCTGTTTACGCAATACGCGATTACATCGAAAATAACAATAATTTATCCGAATATGATATTGCAACACAACTTGAAAAAGAATTTAAAAAGTATGGTGCAAAATCTTTGAGCTTCAAATCAATAGTTGCTATCAACAAAAACTCTGCAATGGCACATTATTCAAATAATTCTAAAGAAATTATTTTAAATAATGGCGATTTGGTTTTAATAGACTGCGGTGCGTATTACGAAAGCGGTTTAGCAACCGATATTACAAGAGTTTTTGTAAAAGGAAACCCAAATGAATTACAAAAAAAAGTTTATACAACAGTATTAAAAGCCTTTTTAAATGCTTACAACAGTAATCTCACGACCGGATATAGTCTGGATAAATTAGCTCATTCAATATTAGATAATAAGATTGACGGATTTACTTTTTCACACGGACTCGGACATGGAATAGGGATTAATGTTCATGAAGCTCCGCCGGCACTTAACCAAAGTAAACCATCCCACTGTAAATTCAAGGATAATATGACGTATACAATAGAGCCAGGGTTATATAATCCTGAATTCTTTGGTATTAGACTCGAAAATTCCTGTTACAGAAAAAACGGGAAATCTAAATCTTTTGTTAAAATCGGATACGAAGGTAAATTAATAGATTTTTCACTATTATCAAAACAAGAAAAAACTTGGTTAAAGGAATTTGAAATATTATGAAAATAACTTCGGTAAATAACGATTTAGTTAAAAATACAGCCAAACTTCTTCAACACAAATACAGAGAAGAAAGTGAACTTTTTTTAATTGAGGGAGAAAAGAGTGTAGAAGAAGCTATTTCAGGCGGAATTGAAATTGTTAGAATATTTACAACATCAGAAAAACATAATAGAATTTCCGGTGAAATCATAGAAACAACAATGCCTGTTATGGAAAAAATCTCTGATACAAAGAATCCGCCGCCTATTATTGCAGTTGCAAAACAGCCGAAATATAACATAAACAGTTTCAAAAAAATGAAGCGGGTTGTATTACTCGATGGAATTAAAGATGCCGGGAATTTGGGGACTATAATAAGAAGTGCCGTAGCTTTTAATATGAACGGAATAATTTTATACGGAAATACAGTAGATTTATATAACCCTAAAACAGTACGCTCTGCGGTCGGAAACTTGTGGAAAATTCCGATTATTAATGTTAAAGACATTGAACTTATAAAATCTCAATTTGATGATTATGAGAGAATAGCAACATTACCAAAATCCGAAAAAACAATTTTTCTTAATGAATATAAACCGAAAGAAAAATGTCTTATAATGCTTGGTGCGGAAGCAGATGGGCTGAGTTCCGAAATAAAAGTTTTATCAACTCAAAATTTAACAATCGAAATGTCAGAACAAGTAGAATCTTTAAATTTAAGCGTTTCTGCTTCAATTATTATGTACAAATTGAAATTGTAAATAAAAAGCCCCCGCTTTCGCAGGGGCTTCAATTACTAAACGTATATATTATATTAAATTTAATGCTATACTTGGTTGTTGATTAGCAGTTGATAACAATGTTGCTGCTGATTGTTGCAATATTTGGAATTTCAAATAATTAGAAGATTCTATTGCCACATCAGCATCTTTTATTGAAGAATTTGATGAAACAATATTTTCTTTTTGTACACTAATAGCATCAACAGCCGATTCTACACGGTTCATATAAGCACCGATTAAAGATGTTCTGTTTGTTACATTTTCTATTGCATCATCTATATAATATAGAAATTCTCTTGCAGTTGCTTCATCAGTATAAACAGCATCACAAATAGCTGTAATACAAGTTATTGTGCCATCCGCATAGTTACTGCCAACAATTGCAGCATACCCTTCAGAATAGTCATATTCTTCGACAACTGAAGCATTTATTCTTGCTTGAAGAGCACTCGTTGTTTGGGAAGCATCAACCCTTGTATACCAACTACCCATTCCGCCGCTATGTTCATTGTGTTCAACAAATAATGCCGTACATTTTGCGGAATTGAACAATGATGCTTCTAAATTAATTACGTTTGCTTTACCAGAATTATTTCCTACTTGAATATTAATACCATTACCTGATCTTGAAGCAATGCTTGTTCCGTCTAACAGTTGTATACCATTGAAATCTATTACAGAACAAAGCCTGTTGATTTCATTCATTCTTTGTTCAACCTCTATTCTTATTGCTCGCATTGAGTTTGTACCGTATGTACCGTTTGCCGCTTGTTCTGTCAAATCTCTAATACGTTGAAGGTAACTGTTTACAATATCCAAAACACCTTCTGATGTATCGAGCAAGCTAAGTCCCATAGAACCATTAGATTCAGCAACATCATAGCCTGAAATTTGAGCTTCCATTATAGTGGAAACTGCTGATCCTGCTGCATCATCTTTACCTGAATTAATTCTGTAACCGGTAGTTAATCTTTCCATTGCTGTATTCATTCCTGAAGTTGCAATGGATAGATTTCTCTGCGCTGTCAAAGACGCCAAATTTGTGTTGATTGTAATTGAAGCCATTTTGAAATCTCCTTTTCTTTTTGTTTTTCTTCCATGACAGTTGCAACTTGACCGCTAAGTCTCGTACTTTACGGCAAATTGAAAATTTCATCTGTACTTACATGTTAAGGATTTATCGTTTACTTATAAATTCTAAAATAGTTAGAATTATCTCAAACTTAAGTTTGATTAAAAAAAACAGCATGCTTTAGGTATTAAAAAGTATGATTTTAATATAACTTAACAGATTGGCAGCATTTAATATATTGTGTAAAATATTGTGGGGAGCTTTGTTCCGTCATTATAAATTTAAGGATAAAAAAATGAGTACTTTAAAAAAATTAGGATTTGCACTGTTAGGAATCGTAACAAGTATTATGCCATCCTATTCGGCAATGACATTTCCGAATATTAACATAGGGCTTCAATCTGCAAATACACCACAAGATTTTACTAACGGACTGCAAATACTCATATGGTTAACTATACTTACACTTGCACCAAGCATATTAATCATGACCACATGTTTTGTAAGATTGGTAGTCGTACTTTCTCTTACAAGACAAGCCATTGGCGCCGGAAACTTGCCACCTAATCAGGTTATTACAAGTTTGGCATTAATATTGACATTCTTTATCATGGCGCCTACATTTAATGAAATAAACGAAAAGGCCTTGCAACCGTACATGCAAAATCAAATTACACAACAAGTTGCCTTGGATCGGGGAATCGAACCTATAAGGGAATTTATGTTTAAACAAACACACGAAAAAGAAATGGCTTTGTTTATAAGAATGGCTAAAATAGAAAAACCCAAAACAAAAGCCGATGTTCCGACATACATATTGCTTCCGTCATTCATCCTAAGCGAATTGAAAACAGCATTCACAATCGGTTTCGTAATATATTTACCGTTTTTAGTAATAGATATAGTTGTTTCATCAGTGTTAGTATCAATGGGTATGATGTTTTTACCTCCGTCTATGATTGCCCTGCCGTTCAAATTAATAATGTTTGTAATGGTTGACGGATGGTATTTAATTGTAAAATCCCTTGTTGAGAGCTTTGTGAGGTAAATAGAATGCAAGATATAGTAATAACCCTATTACAAAAAATGTTTATTCTTACGTTACAAATGTCCGTTCCGATTTTGTTAGTTGGTGTCATTATTGGTCTTATGGTCAGTATCTTTCAAACAGTTACACAAATTCAGGAGTCAACTCTTACATTTGTTCCGAAAATCGTCGGTTGTGTAATTCTTCTTATATTTTTAATGCCCTGGATGTTTAGCGTTTTTATATCAGCAATGAATGAATTCATGTCTACAATACCTCAACTTATAGGAGCAATGTAATGTTTAACTTGGATGTACTGTTTTCCGTAGGGAACATTATATTGTTCATGGCAATTTTTACCAGACTATCGGGCTTATTTTTTTCAGCACCGCTATTTTCAACCTATCCTATACCACCGCAAGCAAAAGTTTGGTTAGCAGCAACCATTGCATTTTTGCTTTTTCCGATAGTTCAGTATAATACGAATTTTGTTACTCCAAATTCAGTACCTGCATTAACTTTGATTTTGTTTAAAGAATTTCTTATCGGATATGCCATTGGATATTGTGCAAATATCTTATTTTCGGGTATTGAATTGGGAGTAAACACTTTTACGGTACAAATGGGCTTATCTGCCGATCAAGCATTAAATCCTGCTTCCGGCGGGAATTCTCCGGTGTTAACTCAAGCATATACATATTTAGCATCTATGATATTTATCGGACTTGGAGCTCACAGATGGTTATTTGCAGCAATATATAACAGCTTTAAAGATATGCCGATAGGTTACACTCTATCCTTTTCGCCTGCTATTTTTGAACAAATAATACTAATAACAAGTCAATTATTTTCAGTTGCATTAGGAATAGCAATTCCTATATTTGGCGTTCTGTTTATAACAGACATCTTGTTAGGTTTTACATCCAAAATGATGCCACAAATGAACATTTTTATGGTTTCGTTACCGCTTAAAATATACTTAGGATTATTATTATCATTTATTTTTATGCGACCAATGGCGGAACACATAGCAGTTCTAATCGAACAGTTCTTAACAAAAATATCATTAATTTTTTAAAATAAAGGAATTTTATATAAATGGGGAATGAAGCAGCAGAAAAAACAGAAGAAGCCACCGAGCGACGAAGGTCAAAAGAACGAGAACGCGGAAATGTTTCTAAAAGCAAAGATTTTGAATCTGCCTTGGTTATGACAGGAGCCATAGGTTTGCTTGCAATTTTTGCAGGGCATATGTTTTTTAATATAACCCAGATGATGAGAGAGACCTTCAGTACATTATCACCGGCTAATATTGATGTAACAAATATTTCCGGAATAATGTATCCTTATTTCAAAGAACTTGGAATAATCGTATTACCTTTCTTTGTGCTTTTGTTAATCGTCGCAATTATTGTTGTAAGAATGGACGTAGGCCCAGTATTTTCATTGCAAAAAGCAAAATTTGATCTTAAAAATTTATCCCCAAGAAGAATGTTTGAGAATGCAAAAAGAATTTTTAACCCATTTCAGCCTCGTTCGTTAGTTGAACTTGCAAAATCTGTATTAAAAATTTTAATAGTTGCAGCATGCGGTTTTTCAGCAATTAACAGCAGAAAAGCTGATTTAATAGGACTCGTTGGCCTTGAATTTTCAATATCATTAAATATAATCGGCTCAATTTTAATTAACATGATTATTAATATGTGTCTTGCAATGCTTGTTTTAGGATATTTGGATAAAAAGTACCAGAACTACGAATATGAAAAATCAATTAAAATGACAAAGCAGGAAATCAAAGATGAATACAAAGACACAGAAGGAGATCCAAAAGTCAAAGCAAGAATAAGGGCAATACAAAACCAAATGGCAAGACAACGTATGATGTCCGCAGTACCTAATGCGGATGTCGTTGTTACAAACCCAACACACTATGCTGTTGCTATTCAATATAACAAAGAAGTTGCACCGGCACCTATTGTTGTTGCAAAAGGTGTTGATTATTTAGCTTTTCAAATCAGGGATATTGCAAAAAATAATAATGTTCCGATAGTTGAAAACAGACCTATTGCAAGAGCTTTGTATAATAATGTACCGGTAGACGGAATAATTCCGTCAGATTTATATGTAGCTGTTGCCGAAATTCTTGCATACGTGTACAATAGTAAAAGAGAGACTTAGGTTGGACAGGAATGGATTTTATTAAATTATCAAATATACTCAAGAATAATGACATTGTCCTTGCAATAGGTCTTGTAGTTATTGTCTGTATGATGGTAATACCGCTTCCGGCAGCTTTGTTAGACATTTTGCTTACGGTCAATATTTCGCTTGCCGTAATTATTTTGTTGGTATGTTTATATACACAAGAACCTTTAGATTACTCCTCTTTTCCGACTGTACTGTTAATAGCAACATTGTTCAGACTTGGCTTGAACGTAAGTTCAACAAGATTAATTCTGTTACATGGGCAAGCCGGTAACGTAATCAGTTCGTTCGGAGAATTCGTTGTAGGTGGTAATTACGTTGTAGGTGCCGTTATATTTTGTATTTTGGTTTTAATCAATTTTATGGTAATAACCGGTGGTGCTACCCGTGTTGCAGAAGTATCAGCACGTTTTACATTGGATAAAATGCCCGGAAAGCAATTAAGTATTGATGCTGACCTGAATTCCGGTTTAATTAACGAAGAACAGGCAAAAGAGAGAAGAAAAAAACTTGAACGAGAAACTGATTTCTACGGTACAATGGATGGTGCTTCAAAATTCGTAAAAGGTGATGCAACCGCAGGTATTGTAATAACTATTATTAATATAGTCGGCGGTTTAATTATCGGCGTTGTTCAACTTCATATGAATATTCAATCCGCACTCGGTACATATACAATCTTAACAGTAGGCGACGGTTTGGTTTCACAAATTCCTGCACTTTTAATATCAACAGCAACCGGTTTAATCGTATCCAGAGCAACAGGAAAAGATGAATCCTTATCAACTGATATTAAAAAGGAAATGTTTTCAGACCCTAAAATACTTGGTGTTGTATCCGGACTATTAGTATTTATGGGGTTAGTACCGGGCATGCCTACCGCTCCGTTCTTGTTAATAGCTGCAATAGCAGGGACATTGGCATTTACTAAGAGTAAAGAAAAAGCTGTTGTACAAGTTAGTGAAGAAGCACAGAAAGCAGAAGCAGAACAACAAGAAAAATTAGGAAAGAAAGAAAAAAGAGCAAAGGCAACAAAGGAAAGCGTTATGGAACTTCTTAATGTTGATACATTAGAAATAGAAGTCGGATATAGGCTTGTACAGCTTTTGAATATTGAAATGGGCGGAGATTTGCTTGAGCGTATTGCACAAATCAGACGACAAACAGCACTTGATTTAGGAATCGTTCTTCCATCAATAAGAGTAAGAGATAACTTGCAATTATCCCCAAATTCTTATCAAATTAAGTTAAAAGGAGTAGCATTGGAGTCCGGAGAAGTATACCCTGAAAGATATTTGGCAATGTGTGCAGGCGATCCGGTCGGTAATCTTGCAATAAACGGAATTCATGCGATTGAACCTGCATTTGGCTTACCTGCTATTTGGATTGAAAATAAAGATAAAGACTTGGCAGAAATTTCAGGATATACGGTTGTTTCTGCTTCTGCTGTTATTTCAACTCATATTACCGAAGTCATAAAGAGAAATGCAGCAGAAATTGTTTCTCGTTATGATATTCAACAGCTTATTGATAACCTAAAAAAAGAAGTTTCGGAAGAATATGTAAACGAAATAATGAAAGATATAAGTATCGGCGAAATTCAAATTGTAATACAAAATCTTTTAAAAGAGGGTGTTGCGGTACGAGATTTAAAAACTATTTTAGAAACAATTAGTTTACAGTCAAAAATTAATAAAAATCCAATATTTCTTACAGAACAAGCAAGACAGGCTTTATCAAGGAATATCTGTAAACAAAATCTGGCAGATACCGGTGAATTATATGTAATAACACTTTCGCCGGATATAGAAAATGCTATTGCAAAAGGTGCAAGTCCGGACGGTCTAAATGTAACATTGGATCCGGCTTTTACAAGAGCTTTATTTGAAAGAATGAATATTGAGTTGGAAAAAGCAATTACAGCTACCGGAAATCAACCTGTAATTATTTGTTCATCTCCAATTCGTATGCTTTTCAGAAAACTCGTAGAAAGAACGTATCCGCAAATTGCAATTATGGCATATAATGAAATTAGCCCAAGTGTGAAAGTTAAATCTGTGGGTGTCGTAAAACTTGAAAATGTACAAACAAAATAACAAATAAGAAAGGTTGTGTAAGATGAGAGAACTGTTAAAGACCGAACAAGATGTAACAATGATTCCGAGGGATTTTAAGGACTCCAATAAAGGAAAAGTTTTAGAAGTAAATACTGACGGTTTTAGAATGGAATTGATATACAAACCTCAGGGCTTTGCTGTCAACCATATTTGCGAGTTTTATTCTCTTACTGACAACGGTTATTTGTACTTTGAATCATACATAAAAAACATTGAAAACAATGTTGTAACTATTGCAAATCCAGTAAAACACAGATTCTTGCAAAGAAGAAAATTCACAAGAATTAAGTTTGTTGAAAATATTGAATTAACGATTGATGATATTCGTCATAAAGTCAGAACTCTTGATTTATCCGCAGGCGGTATGAAACTTCAATCAGAAGAAAATATTGATATTGAAAAAATTTATGATGTAGAAGTTAAATTGAGTGATGAACAGATTGTAAAATGTAAATATCAGCTTATCAGGATAGAGAAAGGTGAAAATGGGCTTTATACAATATCAGGGAGATTTACTAACCTTTCTAATATTGATAAAATGACTCTTGTACAGTTCTGTATGAAAAAAGAAATGGAGAATTTGAATAAATAATGGGTTATGACTATACAAAAAATATAAGTTTGTTTTTTAGTATAATAACTATGCTAACAATAGGAACTATTTGTATTACTAAAATAGGTACAATAGACATGCATGCCATTATTGCTACTTCAGCCATGACCATACCGGCAGTTATTGTTATGGGTTTTTTAGGGAAAAAAATCGGCGAAATAATAGACAATCCAAGAAATTTAGCAGATGCTGACTATAAATTGGCAGTCATGAACGCTTTAAAGAAAATGGACAAATCTATGTCATTGCAGGATCTTAATGAAAAATTAAGAAAAAATGTAGAAGAACCTGATGCTCCAGACAGCGAAACAGAAGACGAAATATAGAATTGTTAATATATTTTAAAACAGGGCAAAACATATGTTTTGCCTTATTTTAGGGTTATTATATTACTAAACATGCCTTTTTTCAAAGTTATATTTGTGTTTTTAGTTTTCTTATAGTATAATTATATTGCTATTTATATTTCGGCTAGTGTAAAATCTTAACAGGAAGGATTTAACCGACCTGTTTTCTTTTGGGGAAACCCTGCTTTATAGGCTATACGCACTTATCCAAAGGTTTAATATATATGTTTATTTTTTATTTTCTCTTACTTTTGTAAAGATTTGTAACAATATTATTAAAAACATTAAAGTTTTTTTAAAATATGCCGTAAACCATGGCACAGAACACAAAAGAGAAAAGGATACCTAAAAAAATGGGAATGGCAGCATCACAAGCAAGATCTCAAGCCCTTACAGCAAGGATGAATAACGTTGAATACATGGGACAGCAGATTAATCAACAAAGAACAACTCTGTCTAATCAAATCAACGCACTTTATAACAGCTTGCTCACAATGGATGTTCCTACGCCTCCAAGTGTTAGTAATTATACAAAGGTAATTTACAACGGGTTGGATCAGGCCTCTGCATTTACATTGGGTAATATAACTCCAACCAGCGACAACTATTACACAATCGAATTTGCATACCAAAGACCGGGGCATTTTCTTGCAGAATCAGACCGCGCTTACGCTGTACATGATAGTGAGCAGAACGTTTGGTCTGTTAATGATAATCCAATTTATCGATTATCAGATGATGCTCTTCACCAAATGGGTATTACACAGGACACAGTAAATAAGTATACTGAAGCGATAATGCACACATTTGCTGAGTATGGAGTAGGAGATGAAAACACTATACAAAATGATTGGGGACTATACTCACAAGAAACCGACGGAATAGTAAAAACATACTTTATAAGAATAAGTGATTTAGCATCTATTACAAGTCAGGATGTAGCATATCCTCAACGTTATGAATATATTGCGAACGGTCTGTATACAGAAACCGAAACAAAGGAAAACTGCACCTTAACATTTGATTCATCAGGAAGGATTACAGAAGTAAGCGTCCCTATTTATGATGAAACTGATGAAACGGGTCGCAGATCGTTAACTTTAACTCCTGAAACTGTTACAGATAACTTAGCATATGAGAATGCAATGAATGAATACACTTATGCACAAGCTATTTATGATCAACAAGTTGAAGAAATAAATGCAAAAACATCAATAATACAACAAGAAGATAGAAACTTGGAATTAAAACTCACAAGACTTGATACTGAAAGAAAAGCAATAGAGACAGAATTAGAAGCTGTTAATAAAGTTGTAGATGGAAATATTGAAAAAAGCTTTAAAACTTTCAGCGGCTAAACAAGTTTTTCCCTGTTAAGGGTACATATAGTCGAAAAAGATCGAGAGCCCCGACGAGGGGCTCTCGTCGTTGTTTGATTAGTAACCTATTTTAGCAAACTCAAAATTAATTATTTTAAATGTGAAAATTCACTAATTTCGCCGTCTGTTAATTTTAAACCATCTAACGCATCCGCTATATACTTAATATCGAACTGTGCTTGCGGATTATTTATTCGATTTTTTAAATTTGTATTTTTGGCATTATCCATTATATTGTCCATATTTCTAAATGAACATTTTCTTTTTTCCATATTTTTAGCTATTTCAAATAACTTATCGCCGTTTTTGGATATTAAATCCTCATAATTCGGCAAATTACTTAAACTTTTTTTCATTGCTTCATAAAAAGCACATGCCTCAGGATAAGGCACCTCTACAATATTTTTGCTAAAACGGCTTAGTACAGCTCTGTCCAAAGCACCATCTGTCGGTGTAAAATTTACTGTTCCGATAAAAGTTACATTTGGGGCTTCTTCTTGAAGTCGGTCAATATAATTTATAAAAATATCTCTTTCTTCTATCTTAAAAAATCCATACCCGCCTCTTGTATCTTTTAGTTTTTCAGATGAAAAAATTAATTGATCTGCCTCATTCATTATTAAAACATAATCTTTATCCGGATGTTCTTTCCCGACTTTTATAGCCTCTTCAAAGACACCACAAAGCTTTTCAATAGATTCACCTGATGAGTGTCTTTCATAATCTGCAGCTGTAATTTCTTTATACTCCGCTCCGATGGATTTTGCATATATTTTTGCGAAAAAAGACTTTCCATTTCCCGGATCACCATAAAACAAGAACCTATTGCTTGACTTAGGCATACCACATTCGACAATGAGCTTTTTATCAGCTTTTCTGTATGCTATCTTAGTTTCAAGAATTTCTTTTAGTTTATTGTTTATACTTTTACAAGTTTCTAATGTCGGTATTTTTTCATCATCTTCAAGAGTTCTGAATGTTCCTGAGTCCACTTTATTCTTTGCACTTCCCTTGATATCCTTCATAAGGAGCGGGAAATATCTTAATGCAATTATCGTTGCTGAAGCAAAATATGCAACGGCAACGGCAAGCAAAAGCTTTTGTTTACTATTCAGTTGCTTCTCATCTTTAGATTTTTGAAGGGGTGCATCCTTACGGAAAGCAATACTATTATGAATCTGAGGGTTTTGCGCCATAGACATCTTATAAAAACTACGATTGCTAACCAATCCTTGTGATATCGGATACAACATCATCAGCACCCCCACACATGCATACATCAGTATACTGCTTACTTAATACTAATATATAATACTGCTTAAACATACACCTACAAAATACAACATTCCGTACTACAATCATATAACAAAAATACTTGTATTTACAAGTTTTTTATTAATATAATTCATGATAATCATTACCCAAATCGTCATTCCCTTGTCCGGAACTTTCAGACTCACCTGTAATCACTTCTTTAAGAGTTTCCGCTAAATTTTCTCCATAGGACTTATTATTACTGCTAAATAAAGCTGCATATGCTGCCACCGGAGCCGTTAACGGTAATGTTACAACACCTATAAGCGTACGAAGACCCCCTCTAAAAGAAGGTGCCGTGGTTACAACAGGATCAGCTTTTTGCGACGAAAGACCTTTGTTCCTTTGCACATAATTACTATTCGCAGAAAAACAGGATACAGGATTAATTTTCATGATAAATCTCCGCTTAATCTAATAATAAACACACTCTCATATATGGCAAATTAACATGACTAATATTATATGTCAATATCCGATAGATATCTCTTTATCAGTTATTTTTATTTAATTGCTTAAATCAAAAGTCTGTAGCAGATTTCTTCTATCAAATTCTTATCAAATACAGTTTTCTTATCTTCTGGTATTTTGAATAAAATTTCATCGATTTCGGATTCCGCAATATTTTGATTTATTAAAAAAGAGGCATAATTTGGGTGGCATCCTCGTATTGCAGCAATATAATACGGCGTTGAATAGCCCCAATGCCTCGTTTCATAAAAAGGTTTTATATTTTTACCGATAATCTTCAAAATTGAAAATACGTCATAATTCTTATCATATCTATCGTTTAAGTATTTTGTTATAAGTTCGGTACATAAGTTTCCGGCACCACGTCCCATTCCGTACAAACTGCTATCTATTATAGTTTCCCTTGATGTTTCGAGTTTTAAAAGAGATTTTGTATTGGAAAAAGACAACTGCATACTATTATGAGAGTGAAAACCCATTGCAATTCCGGCATTTAAGTTTTTATCAATAATATTAAAAACCTCTACGACATCTTTGCCATACATATTTCCAAGAGTATCCACAATAGAAAATCCGTACGGATTAATCTCGTTTATTTCATCTATTAATTCCAATAATTCCTCTTTGGAATAAGTATTCGTACTCATAGGATTAGCAAAAATATCCCAATCCTTGAATTTTAAAGTTCTTATATAACGTAAAGCATCTTTTCGACTATGTTTCTTAAATGCAACCCTAATTTTTAAATTTTTATTTATGCATTTTGACAAATATTTTTCATCATATTCACCATAGTTTATCATTAACGTGTATTTTTGATCCGGCAAAAGTCTATTTTCAAAATCAGTAATATCAGAATAAAAAGTTTTATCCTTACTAAAATTGCCGGACTGCTTTAAAAATCCACACTCTATAAAATCAATATGTGATTTGGAAAGGTTTTTAGATATATCTTGAATATTATTATCTCCAAAATCCCAATCTATTACGTAACCACCGTCCCTTAAAGTGCAATCCAATACTTTTATATTCTTATTCATACAAATTTAATTACCCAAAGATTCTATTATTCTTTCGAATTTCATACTTCTTGATGCTTTTAAAAACAATGTAGAATCGTGTGAAATATTATCTTTTATATAATTTACCGCTTCATCTATATTATTGTAATAAACAGAATTGCAATTATTTATCATATTCTTAATATTTTCAGCCAAATTTCCGATAGTGATAACAGTCGTATTTTTATCTAAGTTCTTGTGATTATTGATATATTCACCAAGTTCTTTATGATACTGAACTTCATTTTCACCTAACTCACCCATATCACCAAGTATCAATGTATATTGCGGATACAATTCAAATATAGAATCTACAAAAACCCTCATAGAATCAGGATTTGCATTATAACTATCATTAATTATTTTGTATTCACCTGCATTTACAGTTTCCCAGCGTTTTTCAATCGGTTTATATTTTTTTAAGCCTCTTTTTATCTGCTCAATAGACATTCCGAAAGATTTTCCACAATTAATTGAAGATAAAGAGTTTTCAATATTGTAGTCCCCACCGACATTTAGCTCATATTCATTACCTTCATAGATAAACTTAGAATAGTTTGTACTTTTTTCAATAATTTCGACATCACTAAGCGAATAATATATCTGCCTGCCGTCAAATTCAACAGTATTTTTTATTAACTCATCATTATGAGCAATAAAGGTATCCCCTCTTTGGTATTTTACGATTTCACATTTTGCTTTTGCAATATTTTCTCTTGACCCGAGCCTGCCGATATGAGCAGTCCCCACATTTGCTATAATTGTTACATCCGGCTCAGCATATTTGGATAAAAGTTCAATTTCACCCAAACCTCGCATCCCCATTTCCAAAACCAGAACTTCCGTATCATCAGGCATTTCAAAAATTGTTTGACAAAAACCTATTTCATTATTGTGATTTAAAGGCGTCCTAAAAGTCTTAAAATTTTCACTTAAGACGCTTGCCGTTAACTCTTTTACAGTAGTTTTTCCTGAACTTCCGGTTACAGCAACAACTCCGACATTCAATTTATTTCTTCTGTAATTTGCCATCTGCATATAAGCAGTTAAGGTATCTTTTACTTTCAATATGCATCTTGAAGAATATTCTTTCGGTAAAACATAGTCCTTGGTAACAAAAGCACCGCACGCACCTTTTGCAAGTGCTTCATTAATATAATTTTCCCCATCAAATGATGCACCTTTTAACGGCAAATAAAAATCCCCCTCAATTATTGTTCTTGTATCAGTCGAAAGAGATATCTCCATATCTTCGATATACGTGGAAAGTACTTCTGCATCCGTTACCTTAAGAATTTCACTTATCTTCATATTTACAAACTCATATAATAATCTTTTAACAACTTTGTATCATCCTCAATATTAGGGCTTTCACAAACAATAACCCCCTTAACCCCGAATGACTTAAACGCTTTCAACAAATCCTTATAATTAAAATCCGATTCTTCTAAGTTCAAATGTTTCTTTTCACCCTTTGACGAATAATCAATTCCGGCAATATGTGCATGGAAATTGTCTATCGCAGTTTGCCCTAAATTATTTCCAATTTTCTCAAAAATAGAAGAAAATTCATCATACGTATTCCAAAATCCGTTATATCTCGCATGAATATGTGAAAAATCAACGCATGGCAATACAAATTCAAACTCTTTTGAAATCCGTATAATTTCATCTAAATCTCCCCATTGAGTAGATTTGCCTGTTGTTTCCGGCCTTATCCAAATACGATTATCTGTCTTTTTCAATGTATTAGCAATAATTTCAGTTTGTTTTTTTATGTTGTTATAGACCAATGCCGAGTCTTGACTTAAATAAAACCCTGCATGATAGGTTATACTGTACCCTCCAAGCTCATTCGCCATTTCAGCAGTTTCAATTATCCGTTGAACGCTTGCTACGACTTTTTCCTCTTCTCTTGCATTGAGATTAACGTAAAACGGAGCATGTGCAGTTATAATCTTACCGGAAGTCTTAACATCATTCTTACTTGCCTCTGAAATCCTTACGCCATGAACAAATTCTAATTCTATTCCATCCAAACCCATTTCGTCATGGATTTCAAAACCTCTTTTATATCCCTTAGTACCGGCTTTCAACGGAACACCGGCTGTCAAAAAATAAAGTTTATCCATTTACTTAAATTCTTCTCCAATCTTTGGATTGACTATTCTTATAAAATCTTTGCTATCGCCGATAAAAAAGCTGCCAAACTGTAAAACAGTCGGTACTAAAAGCCCTTTTGCAGTTGCTATAAAAAATTTATCGTCTTCAATTTTGGAAACAGTACCGGCCGGATGAGGGATTGAAAAAGCATCAGAAGCAACCTCAGCTTTTATTATTTTCATTATGTTCCCCCTAAAGATTGTATTAGCTAATATAAACGGGTTTAAAGCACGAATAAGTCTTTCTATTTCCTCTGCGGTTCGATTATAATTTATGTAAGTTTCCTGAGCCGAAACCGAAGCCCCTGATATAAAAGCTCCTTTAGGCTGCTTAATTTTAGGCAACGGTTGGGTTTCATAAGCACTTAGCACTTGCAATAAAAGTTCAACTCCCAAAACATTAAGTTCATTAAACAAAGTCCCCATCGTTGCTTTTAAAGGTATTTTGTACGGTTTTTGTGCAATTATATCACCGGTATCAAAATCCGAATCCATAAAATGAATTGTTACCCCTGTTTCAGTTTCACCATTCATAAGAACTCTGGAATAAGGATTACCGCCCCTGTATTTTGGTAACATTGACGGATGAACATTAATAAAACCGTCTTTTACTGTATTTAATAGAGCTTGCGGTATTTTGTAATTAAACGAGCACACAACCGCAACATCTACATCTAATCGTCTTATTTTATCCAATAATTGCGGTTCGTCCAGCTCATCATAATCAATATAATTAAGTCCTCTGTTAAGAACAAAATCCCTGAAATTTTTGAACATATTATGAGTTTTTTTCGGCCCCATAACACCTACTATGTTAACTCCGGACATAAGCAAACCGTCAAGTCCGATATATGCCATATCAGGAATTCCTACAAAAAGTATTCTCTTTTTAAATAAAGTTCTGTTAAACATATTTCTTCACCAAGACCACTCCAAGTATAACCGAAATTGTACAAATTAACAAACTTGTTAAGATATACATACAACCTCTCAAATAATCCCCTAATTGAAGATAATGAAGCACCTCTAATGATAACGCACTTAACGTACTCAATCCACCACAGAAACCGGTTATAAGAAAAATTTGGGTAGTTGAATTTAATTGCCCTTTACTTACAATGTATGTAAAAACTATGGTTGCAATCAAACATCCAAGAAAATTTGCAAACATAGTACAAAGCGGGAAATAAGCTGTCTTAGGCAAAATTAAATACAACATGTATCTAACGGTTGCCCCAATTCCTCCACCTAAGAAAACTGCCATTGCATTAATCATGAAAACACTCCTTAACATTTTTCGGTATTTCTAACAGTTTTCTGTCAAACTGAGTAAAATCGGTAATTATTGAACTAACTCCGTCAATTTTTTTATAATATTCAACAGACTCTAACGACGCCATTGCTATAATTTTACCAATACCTGCACTTTTTGCGGAATTAATACCTGCAATCGCGTCTTCAATAACAATACAATCTTTTGGAGAAAGTCCGATTTTTTCAGAAGCAATTAAGAATATATCAGGAGCAGGCTTTCCGGGTATTGTACCGTCTGAATATACAATTTTATCAATATCAAACCACTTGTTCAAATGAAAATTATTGATATAAAATTCGACATTGTCCCACTCGGACATTGTAGCAATCGTTGACGGTATATTATTTTGTCGTACGTAATCCAATAATTCAACAGCTCCGGTGGCAAGTTTAAAATTTTTCGGATCTGCCAAACAACGCTGCCTATACAACCCCTCTTTTTCTTTTGAATATTTTTCAACCATTTCTGCATCAGGTTTTTTCCCGATAGCATATTCTATTATATCTTCATTTGTATGCCCGAACATTTTATCCCGCATTTCCTCATCTGTAAAGGAATAACCTCTGATTTCCTTGGAAAAATCACGCCAAGCATCATAATGAAGTTGAGAGTCCCAATATAATGTACCGTTAAAGTCAAAAATTATACCTTTCAAAAGCTATCCCTCCTTGTTTTATTATATTTGTTAAAATTTATAATGCAAAAATTCATTGTCATATTTAGCAGAATCAAATATTTTTCACAATTTAGGTTTGTAATTTAAATTAAATATGCTAAAATGTGATTATAATAGGAGGAGTTATGAGATTTAATTTAAGTATTAATGACATTAAATATGTTAAGATATTGCTCAAAGATAATCATAATAACCCTGAACTCATTAGAGCGGCTATGCGTAGCGTTGATGATCTTGAAATTGTGGTATGCCTACCACAAGACAGCATTCATGAGATTAAAACACCACAAGAAGTTACATTAAGCATTGTCTGCGAAGAAGGATTGTACAGGACAAAAACCAAGCTAAAATCCATATCAATTAAGGACAACTTTTTATTGTTATTCTTAGAAACGCCAAGTGGAATTGAATATCAACAAAACAGAGAATTTTTCAGGGTTCAAATGTCATATAATTGTGCTTATTATGTAACTATGGGTGAAGAAGTAAAAAATTATACCGGAATAACAAAAGATATTTCGGCTAACGGTGTAAGTATAATATTACCAACCCTTGCCGTTTCAGAAGATGATGCTGAACTTGAAATGATGATAGAGGAAAGATTAATACATACAAAGGTTCGCTATGTAAGAAGTGAAGCATTAAACGACAAATACTTAATTTCATTTACTTATACAGACATTAAAAATTCTGATAGAGATTATATATCCAAGACTTGCCTACAAAAGCAACTTGAACGAAAACGCAATTATACTTCATTGTAATAAACAATTTAAACGGAGATGAGAACGATATGAGAAAAAAAATTATAGCACTTGCATTTGTAATGTCATATTTTATATCTACAGCAGTAGCTGAAGAGTTTAAGGTAGCAATCGTTGATGTTCCTACCGTAGTAAACAGCTCAAAGCAATTCCAAGCATTACAAAAAGAACAACAACAAAAGACAACAGAATTACATAATTGGCTAAAAAAAGTCAAGACAGATGTTGATAAACAAAAGACAAAAGAGAGCAAAGAAGCCTTAATAAAGAAATACAATACTGAGTTTGCAAAAAAACAAGACGCAATGAAAAAGAATTATATCACCAAAATGCAGGCTATTGATAAAAATATAACCGCAACTATTACGGAACAAGCAAAAGCAAACGGATATAGTCTTGTATTAACAAAAGGAACAGTGCTTTATGGCGGAGATGATATTACAAAAGTTTTAACAGAAAAAGTTAAATAGCTAAATATCTGTTCTGATGCCTGACAATAAAATATTTTTATGATACAAATAAGATATGGAGAGGTGTCCGAGTGGTTGAAGGTGCGGACCTCGAAAGTCTGTGTGAGTGAAAACTTACCGTGGGTTCGAATCCCACCCTCTCCGTATTTCAAGCCCATCGAGAGATTTTTTTTATTAGCTATAACCTTTCTGTCCAATTATATTTTAACTGGACTTTTGAGTCGGAAATTGTATATGTCATTCTGAGACACAAAGTGCCAAAGAATCCAGCTTTTGCCGATTTAAACAGTCGGAAATTATTTGATTTCAAACTTGCACAAAATACACTTTTCTTGCACATTTTTGCACTAAAAATTTATTGGGTTGAAACCCCAACCTAGTCTAGTCCTTTATTATGATTATGGCATAAATTCTTTAAATATTTTTTCAATTTTATCACCAAAATTATAGGCTTCTACTTCAAGAGGATTGCTTCTATAATTTTCTCCACCTAGTCCCATAAAATCGAGACCTTCGTATTTTCTTTGAGCTTCTAAGTGTTTGTATGCATTTAAACCTTCTGGTGATGTTGCACTTATTTTTGGCATATTTAATGTTTCTGCGAAACTGGTTTCAAGTTTAGAAATTAAATTTTCTGTGCTTTTTTTAATCGCATTTTGTATGAATTCTTCACCTTTTCCGTTTTCTAATGCTTTTTTATAATTTAGACGAAACATTATATTATCAAGTGAGGATTCTTTAATTGCATTTCTTACACAATTTTCTGAAAGTGCCCTTGCGTATTCTTGAATACCAATCCCCTCAGTTCTAATCATATTATTAAATTGTTCACAGTGTTTTAATTCATGTGCAATCAAATTTATCTGTTCTTCTCTTGACAGTTTATCTAAAAAGCCCATTGAATAGTTAATAGAGTTTGTTACAGGATTGTATCCACCAGTAACACTCATTAATCCATCACTACCTTTTATAATTATTGACTTTGGTGCGATTCCATTTAAATTCATGTGTTTAACCATATTTTGATATGCTGTTTCTGTAAAGTCTTGTCCTGATTTACCGCTTAAGTCTGCAAAAATACCTTTAAATTCTTCCGGAATCACCTTAACGGCTTTTGGACTAATTTTTACTTTTTTTACTGCACTTTTATTATTTATATTCATTAAATGTTTTGCAATTTTATTTTTTATACTCAAAACTTTTTCCTTAAAAAGTAATTTTTCCCAACCGAATGTACTTTGTGGTAGAGACTCTATTGTACTAGCACATGCCGTTTCTAATGTTTTACTTAATTGTAAGTTCATACTTTCATAAATTGTTTGCGCAAGACCTTCTGTGCCACCAATAGCTTTCATTCCTTTTTGATATCCTCTGTATGAAGCAAAATCCATGATTAAACCGGCACCGTTATTATTGCCTAAACTTTCAAAAGCCTTTGTATTAAATAATGTTAATACTTTTCTTTGTTGATTGCTACTAACTTTATTTAAACGGTTTGCTGCTACAGTTAAATTACCACTTAAAACATTATTATAAATGGAACCGGCGACTTTTCTGCACATTCTTTGATTCATTTTAGATCCCCTTGTATATTAGTTCCCCGTTATATTTATAAAGTTTTTCTTCACACAAAAATTGTCTGATTATTACAAATTATTTACAAAATTATCAGTTTTGCTGTTATTAATCATCAAATCGAGTGTTGATTTACACCAATTATATTATATATTTTTATGTATATTAAGTCGGAAATTATTGAAGACACTATTAGCGTAAAATTATAATATATTTGAATTTCAGCCGTATCCGACTAGCTAACAATTTGTAATTTTAAACTTGCACAAAATACACTATTTTTGCACATTTTTGCACTAAAATATTGAGATTTATATAGTCTGTCAAAAGTTCTTGAATTGTCGGCGTGGGCATTGTTTCACTTCTGGCAACCCTACAAACTAAATTGTACTAAAACGATGGGTTTCACCCAACCTACGAACTGTTTTTTAATGAAATTTTTTGCCCAATTGCCCTATTTATCCAACCTTTAAAGGTCGGAAGTTGTTAATTTTCAGAAATTAAACAGTGTAAATTGTGCATATGATGTGCGAAAAGTGCATAGATTATGCATTATATACATTTTGAAGAATTGTTTTGGGCTGAAAGCTCAACCTAATAGAAATTCAAATTCCTCTTTTGTAATCCTGCCGTCTTCGAACATCTCCTTAAGTTCTTCTTTACCAACAATATGTTCAGTACTTTTCTTAGATGAGGGGGCAATAGCATATTCTTTCGGTTTTAAACCAAAGAAACGCTTAATATTATTTACCCACTGTCTACGAGCTTCACCTCTTAATACTTTAGCTGTTTCGCTATAAAGACGAGATACTGTTTCTGCTTTCGTATCACCATTAAAAGCAATGCCAGAGGCATTACAGTAGTTTTTCTCTGCAATTCCTCCTATTTTATAAGAATTTGCTTCGTCTTTCAATGCACTTCTTATCCACTTTAGGACTTTATAATTTCTCTTATCACAGCCAGGTATAACGATTTCTTTCCTAATCATTTCTCTTAAGTATTCTCTTAATTGATTTATATCTTTACACCCAGTTTTGCTTAGAATAATATCTAACGCTTCACCGTTGGCAAATCCTTCTGTTCCGTGATTATAACGAAGAACCTTCCACATTAGCATTTCCTGAGTTGATGTTGCTTTTCTATTTAATATTTCAGAGTCCTTCTGCATTAGTTTCTGGGCATATTTTTCCCCTCGTAGTTTTAAATATAATTCTGCTAATCTTGTGTCAATAGCAGATGTTCTTTTAAGCAGATGTTGTGTTTCGTGTACACAAGTATTAATTGCTTGTGCAGGCTTCATATCGGCAATTCTCAAATCTAATAAAGCATTTCCTGTCACTGGACTTTTAGCAGCAGATGATAGCGCAGTATTTTCTGCAAGAAGTTTTGCATAATCTTCTGAGATTCCCATTTCCCTTGAAAGAAAATCTTTTAATATATTCTTATCTCCTGCAACCTTAATGTGTTTCATTTTCGCAGGGCTTAAGTTTTGTTGCAAAAAGAATGAAACATCTTCCAATGAAGTTTTACCAGCTTGCATTGTTCTTTGTGTTAAAAACTCTCCAAGCTCGGCACATTTATTCAAACGAACTTTTTTCGTCATAAGCCCTGTGGCTTTAAATAAAACTTGTCCTAGTCCCATAAATAATTCTCCTATTTCCCCTATGTATATATTAAGTATTTTTTTTACAGGAAATTGCAATGTTTAAATGGATTCAAGAAGCAATCGCAACACCATCGACTCAAGTATAGTAAAATCAGCACAAAAAGGAGATGGTAGAAATAAAAAAGCAACAAACACTTAACATTAAGCGAACGAGAAAAATAACAGTATTGCATGCAAAGTATTATTCAATACGTCAAATAGCCAAAAACTTGGGAAGAAGCCCAAGTTCAATAAATAGAATATTAAATAATTATTTAATATTCTCCGCCTTCACCTATCGTATCGACAGCTTCTACCCTAATATCCGTTATCAATTCCGAATACGAAATAACTACAATTGTCGGTATATGTCTTTCCAGCAATTGATACAAAGGTAGCCTTATTCTTGGAGAACAAAGAATTACTGGCTGCATACCAATATTTTGGTGAGCCCTCATCAGTGTCATCGCCGTGGATTCTATAAGATTTTGCACCTGCATTGGGTTAAGCAAAAACATTGTTCCAAGTTCTGTTCGTTGACAACTGTCATCAAGTGTTTTTTCCCAATCAGGAGAAAGTGTGAGTGCATACAAAACCTTATCCCTATCCACATTTGTAAGACAAATCTGACGTCCCAATGCAGCACGAAGCCTTTCTGAAAGTATATCAGGTTCTTTAGAAAATCTTGCATAATCACAAAGTCTTTCAAAGACAAATATAATATCCTTTATAGATACTTTCTCACGAATAAGATTTACAAATATCTTACGCAAATCCGAAGTTGATATAATTGCCGGAACAAGGTCATTAACTAAAGTAGGATCTTGAGAACGTACAAGTTCCATGAGTTTAAGTACGTCGGTTTTTGTCATAACTTCATCAACGTGTTTTCTTACGCACTCTTGCAAATGCGTAACCAATACATCCGTTGCATCAACTGCTGTAACATTTTTTGCCGCCTTGGCATCAGATTCATTAATCCAATATGCTTGCGTTTGATAAGTAGGATCAACACCGACAATGGCATCTTCCGGAAGACTTTTCTTAACGGAATCCCATTGGTCGGCAATAACCATATATTTGCCGGGATAAACAAATCCGGATGCAACAACATTGTTACGAATAGATATTACATACTCGTTTGCTTCCAATGCAGAAGAGTCCATAATACGAATATTCGGCAAAATATAACCTAATTCGTCCGTTACTCTTTGACGTAAAGCTGCAATCTTTGCCAATAATTGACCTTCCTGATCCGGATCAGCAATAACAAGCAGTCCTGCACCGACTTGCAAGCTCAAAACATCAACACCAAGCCGTTCATACATCTTGTTAGGGTTAACTAAATCTTGCATATTCTGTCGAACACTCTCCAATTGCCCCAACTGAGATTGAACATCCGCATTGACCAATACAGAAAATCCGGCAATCGCAAGCCCTACTGTAAATATTAAAAACGGTAAAAACGGCAAGCCGGTTATAGGTGATGTTACGGTTATTAACCCCAAAAATAATGCCGCAAAGAATAAAGAATACGGTTTTGCCATAATCTGGTTGGTTAAATCACCACCAAGGGAATTATTGCCGGCTGACGCACGGGTCATGACAATACCGGCTGAAATAGACATTAACAATGACGGAAGCTGAGATGCCAAACCATCACCTATTGTTAAGACAGTATATTTATTAACCGCATCTGCTATCGGCATTTGATTCATAAGACAACCGATAATTAAGCCTCCTATAATATTTATTAATGTAATTATAATACCAGCAATAGTATCACCTTTTACAAACTTCATAGAACCGTCCATTGAACCGAACAAACTTGATTCTCTCTGTAAATCTTCACGTCTTTTTACTGCTTCTTCCGGAGAAATAAGACCTGCATTAAAATCAGCATCAATTGTCATTTGTTTACCAGGCATTGCATCTAATGCGAAACGAGCTGCTACTTCAGCAATACGTTCTGCACCTTTTGTAATTACCATAAATTGAACAACGGTTATAATTAAGAAAATTACTCCGCCTACAATCATGTTTCCGCCTGTTACGAATGTTCCAAATGCGTGGATTACTTGTCCCGCATCCCCTTTCGCTAAAATCAAACGGGTAGAAGCAATTGATAATACAAGCCTAAACATTGTCCCGATTAAGATTATAGATGGAAATGCCGCTAATTCAAGAGGCTTCTGTACATATAAAGAAATCATAAGCAAAACAATACCGAGGGTTATGTTCAAACTTATTGAAAAATTTATAACCCAATTCGGCATTTCAATAATGAGGATTAAGATAAGCGTCATTACGAAAAGTGCCAAAAATATTTCTGATATCGGTTTATTATTTGCTCCTTCCGCTGCCATCACATTACCTCTAATGCTTTTTTAATTATTTCCAATTGTGTGTCAATTGAAGCATCCACAATTCCGTTATTTGTTTGAAAAACACATCCGCCATCCCCAATTGCAGGATCTGCGATTACATTAATTTTTGATTCTATTCCGTATTGATAATTAATATTCGGAAGTACATCCTTAACAAATTGTGCATCTTTAGGATTTACTCTTACAGTAATCTTCGGTTCGCTCTTAGATATCGTTTTTAAAACATCAACAATTGTAGATATAAGAACCTGCGGGTCTGTACTCAATTCATTTTTGATAATTGTTTTTGCTATATCAACACTAATCTCCATAATGTCCGGTGCAATAAATTCAAAGACATCTTTTTTTGCCGACATAAAACTTACAAAATGGCTCTTGAATTCAGCTAAATCGTTTTTGGATTGCTCTAAGCCTTTTCTATAACCTTCCTCGTATGCAGATTTTTTTATATTTTCTGCTTCTTCCTCTGCTCTTGAAACAAGATTACGATCGTCAATTCTTCTGTATCCTCTGCGACGAGAGCCCCTTCTCCGTTCCTGTCTTTGAGCAAAATCTATATTTTCTATATCAAAAAGATCTATTTCCTGTTCTTCTTGAACTTCTTCAATAGGAGTCTCGAAAGTTTCTTTTTCAATATCATCAGGCTGCTGAACGGTATCTGTTGTTTCTTCAACAACAGGCTCTATAACATTTTTGTTTTTTATTTGACTATTTTTTTTTATAATCATTTATTTTAAATATTTTCCTCTACATATTCCGTAACAATTCCTGCTATTTTCAACGGAAGTTCTCCATATTCATTATCATAAGTTTTAGCAATAAACCTCTTAATTAAAGGTCGCTCATTTTTGATAATCTTCTCCACTTTTTCTCTTGAATTATTTGCATAAACATTTTGTAAAGCTAATACAACATTTTCTTTTGTTAATTTTCTTTTTGATGGTATAAAATCTTTGATTTCTTTAAGACAATCAACAATTAAGTCGCCGTCAATATGAGATTCCAAGTCTGCCATATTCATATATTGAGAAATAAATTTTGAATCATTAGGCTCAAATTTGTTCAAAATTGTTGTTACTTTATCCTGAGATAATATTTTCATAACCAGTGCAAGCGACATAAGTTTCAACTGCTTATGACTGATACCGTTTGCAAAATTAACAGCATTTGCAACTGCGGCTTTGTTAGCTCTATCAGCTTCACGTTTTTTACGTTTTTCTTCAGCTAATCTTGCAGATTCTTCAGCCATTTCTCTTTGTTTTTGAGCTTTTTGAGATACTTCGTTTTGTTCTTGAGCTTGTGCCTGCTGAGCTGCTTGCTGTGCAGCTTGAGCCATTGCATCAATATTTGATTGACTTTCTGCTCTATTCTTAATTTCTTCGCTGATTATGCCCTTTTCTTTAAGTTCTTCAATGCTTTGTTTATAAACTTTTACAACATGATGTTCTACAACTTGCAATAATTGCTCTTGCGGGATTTTCTTGGTAACAGCTTGTTTAGCAATTTCAAAAATTGTAAACGCAATTTTTTGCATTATACTATCCCAGTATTCAGGAAGAATACCGGAATGAACAAGGTCGATAGATTTGTGGAAAGACCATTCTGCAATTATTTGAGTAATCAATACAGCTTGTTCTGCATCCAAATTCAATGAAGTATCATTATAAAGTGCCTCACCGGCAAGCATAGTAAAATTGCCTAAAGTTTTAACGATATATTCTTTCTCGAAGTCTTGTAATTCAGCCGGAACAAGCTCTTTTGCCTGTTCAGACATTGAAGTTGCAAACTCTTTATAATCAAAACCTTCTATTGCCATATTTTCCCCTGTTCCCCGAATTAAAGTTAAATCTGATTAAATGCTAACTCTGTTCAATCCAACTGCGAATTTTTTCACCTGCCTCAGACTCATCTACACCGTCAAATTCTTGTTTTAGCTCTCTTAATGCTTCTCGTATATCTGCTCCTGATGCTTTTATAGCAGGTCTACTTTGCTGTTCCAACAATCCTTGTTGCAATTGGGATTGTTTTTCAATCATATCAGCAGCATTCATACTCAAATCTTTTATTTGTTTTTCTTGTTCTTCATTTTGTTTGCGAAGTCTGTTCATTTCATCTTCTTGAGCAGCTTTCGCCATATTGATTTTTTGAGTTAAGGCTTTCAAACCGAAGAATAAGCCAAATGCAAGTAACGCTATTGCAAGCCACCACGGATTTCCATGTTCTGCTTTAATCGGTGCTTTTACATTTTTATCACCTGCCATAAACGGATCCAAACTTTCTGCAAAAGCAATTGTTACATCATCCGGTTTTGCTTTCGGACTGGCAGCATGTGCGACAAGTTCTTTTAATTCTTCAAGAGTTAATTCTACCGGCAAAGCATCTTTTTCAAGAGTTACTGCGATTGATATTTCTTCAAGAACTCCAGGAGATTCGTATTCAGTAGTCTGGATTTTTGAAACACCATACTGGGTTTCTCTTGCCGTTCTTGAATAACTCCTGTTTTGAGAAGAATCAGAACTACCGTTAGGAAGTCCGTTAGGCAAATATACGCTAACCGCATTTGTATTTTTATTTACATCCTGAGTTTGATCACCCAAACCTTCCGCAAAGGTTTGCTCACTTATAGCTATCTTAGAATCAGGATCATAAGAAATTGTATGTTTCTCCGCAGGAGCTTGTTTTAAAAATGTGCTTACAGTTGCGACATATTTTCCAGAACCAATTAACCTGTTCAACTGAGCTTGAACTTTTTCCTGCATATATTTATCATTTTCCTGTAATCTTTGCAACATTTCAGATTGAGCATCCACCATACTGTTATAAACATGCCCATTAGTATCCGTTATAGAGATATTTTGTGAAGTCAAGCCGGAAACACTCCCCAACAAAAGATTTGAAACAGCTTTTATCGTTCCCATATTGAGAGTTTGACCAACTGAAACCGTTAATTGAACAGTTGCGGTTACAGGTTTTTGCATTGAAGTAAACATTGTTTGTTCCGGTATGGAAATAAATACCGAAGCATTTTCTATTCCGTCAATTCTCTTTATTAACCTTGAAAGTTCACCGTTCATTGCACGAACAAGACGTATTCTTTTATCCTCTTTTGTAGATGTAAAATCACCTTTATCAAATACTTCCAAACCTACATTTTGGTCATAAAGTCCGCTCTCAACTATTACCATTATAGCTCTGTCCCGTTGCTCTGTTGTACATTTTTTCATTCCGGGAGTACAATCCCCCTTTTTCAACCTTAAAATTGATTTTGTACCATCCAAAGAACGAGAAGCCACAATATTATTTCTTGCTAACAATGCTTGTATTTCCAAGGCTTTTCCCATATTGTCAGTTGTTAATAAGTCAACCGTTTCTGCAAGTGGTTCGCTGGACACATCCACTTCAGAACTCTTTGACTTTGATGATGCCACAGAACCACAGATGACAAATATTATTATCAACAGCAGAACACCACCACCAACAGCAGCTAATAATATTTTGTTTTCCAGTATTTTGTTAAAATCCATAAAACCTTCCCTATAATATTATACACATATTAGGCATTTATGAGAATACTAAATTTGTAATTGCATGATTTTATCATACGCTTGAATGACTTTTCCGACAGCAGTAGTTGCAACCGTAATTCCGATTTCAGCCTTTGACATAGCAGTCATTACGTCATGGACATCAACATTTTCATTACCCATCATTGCATCTCTAAGCAAATTATCAGGTGCATTCATTTCATTATTAAGATTTTCTACCAAACCTGACATGACAGACGAAAAATCTGCAGTCGCAGGTTCTTCAACTCTGCTCATCCTTGCGGACGGCATATCGTAACCCCAAGAATCTATTTTTGAGTGTTGTATTCTTGCTTCTAAGTCATATCTTGGTATAAATCCGTTAAACATAATTCACCTCTTTTTATTGAATATATCGGTCGAATATTCTGATTATTTTAATTTTTTATTTAAAAATCATCTGTTTGTACTATCGTTTATAATTACATCTAAAGAAATGTCAAAGTTTAACCGTTACTTCAAATATACAAAATTAAACGAGGAAGATATTTTGAATTTACACGAAGAATGTTTGTTAAAGTATTTATCTAATACAGCTGAATTATCGGATATCACCGAACTTATGAGGTTGAACAATTTAATTATTGCAAAAAAGGAGCTTAATACAGAAAGTCTTGTAAAATCTTTAAAGTTAAGCTATTCTACTATTAGAATGTAGAGAATAGGGGAGCATATTTTGAAAAATTTACTAAAAAAATGGTATAAATTAGCAACTTACCTTTTATTATTGCTTGCTTTTTTGTTAATAGGATTTATTTTTTTTCATAACAACAAAGCTTTAAATAATGTGATTTCATCTTTCTTTGAAGTTGCGGAGAACAGAAGTTTTGATTACAGACAAGTTTTAAAAACCATACATTCTACATCGGTTCCAAGCAAAGATATAGTTATTCTTGCAATAGATGATGCAAGCCTTGAAATTTTGTGGGAAAAATACGGAGAATGGCCTATCCCAAGGAATGTATATGCTGATATTGTTAATTTTATCGAAAAAGATAATCCTCTAGCCATCGTTTTTGATTTAATGTTTTTAAAATCATTAAAATCAGCCGACAATATAGACAACATACTTGCAAATACTCTTAATAAATATAATAACGTATATGTAGCAATGAACTTTGACGGAGTTAATCCGTCTGTAAGAACTCCGGAAAACTTACCTGACAGATTGGCACTTGATATAGAGAATCAATCAAATATAAATATAAAAACAAAATACTCTTTCGCTAATTGTCGACTCATACTGGAAGAATTGCTTAACGGCAATGTAAAAGTCGGAATGACTAATGTAATAAGAAACGAAGACGGAATTATACGAAAGGTTGCCCCAATTATGTCCTACAAGGACAAATATTATCCTTATCTGTCATTTGCAGTCGGAAACGATTGTTTAAGAGCGGATAACACAAAATTTGTTATAGACAAAAAAAGAAATTTAATAACAAATAATTACAAAATACCGCTTACAAAAGACGGAGATGCAATTTTAAACTGGTACGGACCAAGCAACACACATACAGTTTATCCGATGTACAAGCTAATGCGTCAAATGCAGGGAAAGGATAACGTCGAAGAAAATGATGTAATAAATTTTGAAAACAAAATCGTTATAATCGGAACAACTGCAATGTCATTGCACGATACAAAAAGTGTTCCTGTTCAAGAGGGTATATACCCAGGAGTTGAAGTACACGCTACATTTTTAAATAATATGCTTGATAATAATTTTGTAAAGAAAACTGATGTTTTGGTTAATATTGGAATTGCATTTTTAGTAATCCTATTTGTCATTGGAATTGTAATGTTTTCGCACTCTACTATTTTTGCACTTCTTTCAACAATATTATTTGGGATTGCATATCTTTTTGTATCTTATTATGCCTTGGCACTGTATAATATCTGGATACCGGTTACAATACCTGTATGCTTAATAGTTGTAGCATTTGCAATGTCATTTATCGTAAAATACATTATCAAATCAAGAGATTTTGAATATCAGTACCAACTAGCGACAGTTGATGGTTTAACGGAATTATATAACCACAGATATTTTCAAGACACTTTAAGAAAACAAATCGAAATTTCAAAACGTTATAATCAACCGTTTTCAATACTTATGACTGATATCGATTTCTTTAAAAAATTCAATGATAAATACGGTCATCAAGCCGGTGATGCTGTATTAAAACAAGTTGCACAAATTTTGAAAAAGAATTCAAGAACAACCGATTACGTTTGCAGATACGGTGGAGAGGAAATGTGCATAATTTTGCCAAATACAGATACTGATGAAGCCTATACTAATGCCGAAAGAATTTTACAAGCTGTTGCATCAAAAGATTTTAGGCTTAATTCTAACGAAACAGGAAATGTTACAATAAGTATCGGGCTTGCTACATTTCCGAAAAATGCCGAAACTCCACAAGATTTAATAGAGTTTGCGGATAAAGGTTTGTATTATGCAAAAGAGCACGGCAGAAATCAAGTCGTAAGATTTCAGGACATAAGCAATAATTAAATTGCAATCATAGCGAAAGGGTATAATTCAATGGATGAAGTCATTATTATAGGAGCAGGACTTGCCGGTTCCGAAGCCGCATTACAGCTTGCCAAAAGAAACATCAAAGTCAAACTGTATGAAATGCGTCCGAACAAATCAACAGGAGCTCATGTGACCGGTGATTGCGCAGAATTTGTATGTTCAAACAGCTTAGGTTCTTCTGATATTACCAATGCAAGCGGACTTCTTAAAAAAGAGATGGAGTTATTGGGAGGAGAACTAATCCAAATAGCAAAAGAGAACAGCGTACCTGCCGGCAATGCTTTAGCCATAGCGAGAGAAGATTTTGCAAAAGCTGTAACAAAAAAGATTATAGAAAATCCATATATAGAAATAATAAGAGAAGAAGTAAGTACAATACCTGACGGAAATGTAATAATAGCCTCCGGACCTTTAACGAGTGAAAAACTTGCCGAAGACATAAAAAAAATAACAAAAACCGAGCATCTTCACTTTTTCGATGCAATCGCCCCTATTGTTGAAATAAACAGCATAAATTTTGATAAAGCATTTTGGGGTTCAAGATATGATAAAGGTGACGCCTCTTATATAAATTGCCCGATGAATAAAGAAGAATATGAGAAATTTTATAATATCTTGATTAATGCTCCGAGAATAGAACAACATCAAGTTGATAAGAATTCAAAATATTTTGAATCTTGTTTACCGATTGAAGTGCTTGCTTCGAGAGACTTTGATACATTGAGATTTGGGCCAATGAAACCTGTCGGGCTAATTGATAAGCGAACAGGTATTGAAAATTTTGCCGTAGTACAACTCCGACAGGACAATTCTGCAAAAACAATGTTCAACCTTGTCGGATTTCAAACGAATTTAAAATGGGGCGCCCAAAAAGAATTATTGCAATCAATTCCGGGATTAGAAAACGTTAATATTGTCAGATACGGAGTTATGCACCGTAATACATTCATAAACAGTCCTGCCATACTTAATCCGTCTCTTGAAGTAAAAAATCGTCAAGGCTTATTCTTTGCCGGTCAAATAACAGGGACTGAGGGATATACAGAATCGATTGCAAGCGGACTCTTAGCAGGAATTAATATTGCAAACAGAATTACAAACAAAGAGCTCTTGATACTTCCACACGAAACAATTTTGGGAGCATTAATGAGTTATATAACAAATTCTGAGCATCTTGTTAGCAAACATTCAATGCAACCAATAAATTCTAATTGGGCAATCATTCCATCAATTGATATGCCTAAAAAGGACAGAAAGAATAAAAAACTCAAAGCTGAATTATTGGCTAATCGTTCACTTGAAACATTAAAAGTAATTTCGTTTTAAATTAATTAAAAAGTTAATGCAAAATCATTATATTATCCGATTTTCTGTTGCTAAATATTTTTTATTTTATTACAATTATTTTTGATGGTAAGCACAAATTTTAATGATACAAAAACAATAATTCATGAATTGTCCGTTAATGAAAAAATGGAAATTGATAATTTTATTTCTTCTGATAATTCCGAATTAAATCACAATTTAAGATACAGGATTAAGACTTTTGCTCGATTGCTCAGAAAAAAGTTATCGCTCTACATTAGGGCTAAAATGCAAAAACAGTTTACCAATATTATATATCTAACAACAGATTGCACAGATTATGTTAAAAATTCTATAAGATTTGATTCTCCGATTTATTATATTGAAGAAATGCGGAAACAATATCCAAACAATGACATTCGTATGATTGTACCAATTTTGGATTTGCCTAAAAAAACAAAAATTTCTAAAAAAATGCCGATTATTATTGGTGAAAAAAAGTTTATTTTAGAAAAAACTTCTGTTAAATGTGAAGTTTATTATAGAAATAAATTTTGTAATCTTATATTATACAAATTCCCTAAAAATGATAACAATATTCAGGTATACGGAATTTATTCTCCGGCTTTTTCATATTTACAAAGCCCAATTGAGCTTCGAAAGTTTGAAAATTTTGCATTATATACAAAAGGTTCCAGAAAAATTATAAATGAACTTTCAAAAAACGGATTTCAAGCTGATATAATTCATTCTGACAAAATTCCTTACTTTATGGGTTCAGAATTTGAGAAAAGTTTTTCTAACAAAATAAAAGTTTTGCAAATAGTTGAAGATTTTATGGATGAGGACAGAACAAAACAAGATTTATTATGGGCATTTGTTCATTTTGCAGATAAAAAATTAATAAAAAAGTTCGTAAAAGATTATGATACAAGATTTCTGATATCGAAAATTTTTGATATTTCTGAAGAAACTATAATCCATAATGTTAAGGATTTTTCAAAATGTATTTTTAAAAATTACAAACACATCAAGGACTTTGCAAAAAAAGAAAATAATATGGCTCGGTTGCATATGATTGAAAAACTTAACAAAAAAATTGAAAAAATGTTTCCGGATCTTTCAGGTAAAACAGCATCTTACTATCCAATGTTATCTTCAATAAAACACTGTGATTACTGGGCAGTAATTTCAAAAACGTATTACGGCGAATTGTATCAAGAATTTAATATGCCATCTGCAATAGCAAGAAATTTGAACAAGACTTCCGAAAAATCAACTTATGTTTCATTAGGCTATGATTATAAAAACTATCCTACACAAAAAGGACTTCAAATATATAATAACTTTGACGAAGATAATTTTCGAACAGAGAGAAACAAAAACAAGAAAATGTTGTTATACGAACTGAGTTCCGAAAAAATTAAACTGGATTTTGTTGACAAATCATTATTTGCAAATCCGGATTTTATTAAGATACATGGTTATTTGGATACATTTTATGATGCACCGCTCTTGTTTGCTTTGTTTGAGAACGATTCTTTCGGAGAGGGAATTGATATAGTTTTTAATACAATATTAAAGTTTTTTGAATTAAATAAAAATATTCAAATTATTCTTGCCATAGATAATTCCGAGAAATTAGACAGTACGAAATCTATCATAAGTTTTTTGAATGAAAATTCTATATTTAACGGAAGATGTATTATCATTGAAAACACCAATAATTTATGTTTGCAAGATGATTATAACAACAATTTAGATGCAACAAAAACTGTATATCTGCCTAAATTCTTTTCCGGCGCAGACATGTTTTTAGCACCCTATCGAAAAAATTTTTCAAATGCTTTACCTTTGTTGGCAATGCATTATGGTTGCGTACCTGTCGTTGCCAAATCAGGGATTTTGAATGATACAATTGAAGATATATTTGACAATATCGCTGTCGGAAATGGTTTTAAAACCAAAGAAAATCTTATAAAAGAAAATAGTACGGGAAAATCGTATTATGAAAGTCTTTATAAAGCATTAGAAATGTACCAAAATAATCCTTCTTCTTGGAATTTATTAGTTAAAAATTGCTTAAAATCTAAAATTGATTGGACTTTTAGCAAATTAGAAAGATATAACAAAATTTATCAAGAATTAATTTAATTCAGCTTATGGCTTTATTAAAAACTTAATAGCATTCCCTGCAATATGCTGTTCCATAGCATACTCCACTTTTTCGAGAGGTAAAGTATCTGTAATAAGTTTCTCTACACAAACTTTACCTGATGCAATCAAATCCAATGCTTGTCTGAAATATTTTGGAGTATGATGGAAAACACTCATAAGTTTAACATCACCATAATGAATTTTTGTAGTATCAAAACTAACAGTTGAACCTGATTTGCATCCGCCAAAGAAATGCACAGTTCCGCCTTTTCTGACACATGAAAATGCTAATTCCCAGATTTCTGGCAATCCTACGCACTCAACAACCACATCCAGCCCTTTTTTTTCATCAGAAAATTCTCTAAAAATTTTCTCAGGATTAGAATATTTTTTGAGATCAACAACTTCATCTGCTTCAGCAAATTCTTCAGCAAGACGCAGTTTTATTGGATTTCTTCCTGCAACTATGACCCTGGCACCTTTTAATTTAGCTAATCTTGCAAACATTAAACCGATAGGTCCTATTCCTATTATACCAACACTTTGACCGGCTTCAATGTTAGTTCTTTCTATTCCGTGAACAACATTTGCTAACGGTTCGCAAAAAGCAGCTTTTTCAAAACTCAAATTATCAGGCAATATCAGAGTATTCTTCTTAACAATTCTCTCTGGAACAACAATATATTCAGCATAAGCCCCATTGAGCAAATCAAGATTTTCGCACAAATTATATTCTTCTTTTTTGCAATAAAAACATTCTCCGCAAGGTGCTGAATTTGCAGCAACTACTCTGTCTCCGACTTTCACATTTTCCACACCTTTACCTGTCTTTGCAACAATACCGGAAAATTCATGTCCAAAACCTGATGGGACACTTTTTATTAAAACAGGATGCCCTCTTCTGTATGTTTTTACATCAGTCCCACAAGTAAGTGCAACTTCTACTTTAACAAGAATTTCGCCCTCAGATAGAGGTTTGATTGAAGTCTCTTCATATTTTATATTTTGTGGTCCGTAAAACAAAACAGCTTTCATTCATTTTCCCTCATGCCAATATTTTTGCATATCAATAATGTTGAAGCAATAACAACAAGCAAAATTGATACAATGATTGCAACCGGTATTCCATATATATATACAACACTATCAATTCTATAATACTCAACAAATATTCTTATTATCGAATATAAAATTAAATATATCAACGCCAAATTCCCGTCATTTCCATTTTTTTTCGATTGTACGATTTTGTACAAAATAATAAAAAGAATAAAATCGAGAATACTTTCGTACAAGAATGTCGGATGGAAGTATTCATAATTTTCGTAAGGAACAGGTCTGTATTGCGGTGCAATATATAGTTTCCAAGCCAACTCCGTTGGTCTGCCAAAAGCCTCTGAATTAAAAAAATTACCCCAACGCCCGATTGATTGAGCCAACGCAAGACCAACAACAGTAACATCAGCTAATTTAATCATATTTAATTTCCGTTTTACAGAAAATATCCATAATCCGACAATGCCACCTAAAATTGCGCCATGAATTGATATTCCGCCATGTCGTATTGCTAAAATTTCGGTTGGAAATCTCAAGTAAAAATCGTAATTCAAACAACAATAATATAATCTTGCACCTAAAATCCCAAAAATTATCAAGTATGGTGCTAAATCAATAATCGTTTCTTTTTTTAACTCGAAATATTTAGTTGCAATATGTTCTGAAAATAACGTGCCTGCGACAATTGCAAGAGCAAGTATAACTCCATAAAAATATATATTCACTCCAAATATGGTACAAATTATTTGTGAATGCGAGGCAAACATTTATTCCTGTATCTCTTTCGTATCTTTGTTATCTGCTTTTTGAACAAAATCCATGCATTCAGCCTTTAACTCTTCTACAGTTTCTTTATCCTCAGCTTGCGGATTAAGCTCTAAATATTTATTAACATTCACTATTGCCAGCGTTTTGAGTTCAAAAGCCTTCAGCTTATCTTCTCCGGTAACCTGCTTTTCAATGGTTTCACCTTTTTCTTCATCAAATATTTCGGTTTCCAACAAACTATCGGCAAAAGCTGATTGAGCAACGGCAAGTGAATAGTATGCATTTACATAATCACTCTTTAGTTTTATACAATTTTCAAACGCTTCAACTGCTGTATCGTATTTTTTTGCATTTGTAGCTGCAATCCCAAGATTATAATGTGTTTCAGGCATTGTTGAATCCAAATCTATACTTGCTTGTAATCTATTCATCGCAGAGCTGTAATCTCCTTTTTGCATAAATTCAGCAGCTTTGTTATTAAGTTCCTGTACAGCTATATTATTAATACAGGCTGTTGATATAACAGCTATAAACAAAACGCATGCAATAAGTAACGCTTTTTTCATATATTTAAAAACCCTCATCTCAAAATACACATCATATTTTAATATATTAAGTCGGAATAATCAAGAGAAATTCATAAATTAATCAATGTTAATGTTTTCTGTATTGATTATCTCTGTTTCAGTTTCGTAATATTCTTGCGAAAGTTTCGTATCCGTAATATTCACTCCTGCAAGTTTTTTTAAAACTTCTATATAATCCAAACATTTTTTCCCTTTGATACCTTGTGTTTCCATTTGAATTTCACCACTTGGCAGTAATTTTATTTTTAATTTTTTATCTGACATTTTTTATCCTCTTATTCAATATTTATTGTTAATACTATCGTGTTATCATCTTCGACAGTTTCACTTTCTATTTGCATGTTGTTTTCTTTTAATTTTTCAACAATACTCAAATATGCATTTTCTTGCACATTTAAAACATATTCCGTTGATAAATCCTGAACTTTTTCCTCTGCATTATCAGAGTTAGTGCAAGTTATTCTTAAATTATAAGGCTTATCAACAGAACTTTTTTCAAAATTCAATGTAAAATTATCAACCTTTCCGAAAATTTTACCGTCATATTCCGTAATTGAATGTACTCCATGTTCTTCCAACGTTTTTATAAGCAAATCTCTGTCCGTAAAGGCTGTTTCAAAGTCTTTTTCAATAAAATGACTTGCATTAATTTCATGCACATCCTCATTTTCTATATCTTCATCAAGCTCAAAAGTTTCTGTATTCAATGTCGAAATTAATTTTCCCATTTCTTGAGAACTTTTTCCAAGACCCAAGACAACTGCTCCAATGGTATATGCTAAGGCATACGGTAATGCTACAACTGTACATGACATAAATTTATTTCTCCTGTTCTGTTAAATTTCTAAAAATCAAGAGTTCTGCCACCTCTTGCTGATGTAATATCATTTTCACCGACTTCTTTTGAATATTTCTTTAGGTCAGCTGTTTTGGTTGCGGATACAGCTCTTACATTCGCCCAAGCTCTGAGAGCAAGGATTTGTTCTCTTTGAGTTGTTGATAAAGGAACAGTATTCGCAATATTCCTTTCTAAATCTTCAAATTTAAGAGGTCTGTTTTCAAAAAAAGCGTCGCAAAGTGAAGATACAACAACTTGTTCAATTTCAGAGCCGATAAACCCCTCTGTTCGTTTTGCAAGTTCTGTGCATAAATTTTTAACCAAAGATATTTCGGCAGCGACACTTTTATCTTTTAACCTTTTTGCTAAATGAAGTTTAAAAATTTCTTTTCGTTCATCAAGTGTCGGCAAATCTACAAAAAATATTTCATCAAATCTTCCTTTTCTCAATAATTCAGGAGGTAGATTACTTATGTTATTAGCAGTTGCAATTACAAAAACCGGTGCTTCTTTTTCCTGCATCCATGTTAAAAATTCTCCAAAAATTCGGGAAGATACTCCGCTATCCCCGTTAGAACCCAATCCGCTCAAACCTTTTTCAATTTCATCTATCCACAAAATAGACGGTGCAACTGCTTCTGCCGTGGCTAATGCCCGACGCATATTTTCTTCCGAACTGCCCACAAGTCCGGAAAAAACTTTACCAAAATCCAATTTTAACAGAGGTAATTGCCAAATTGTACTCATTGCTTTTGCAGTTAAACTCTTACCGCAACCAGGAACTCCGGTTACAAGAACTCCTTTAGGTGCCGGTATACAATATTTTTTAGCCTGCTCTGACCACGAATTATTCCGTTTTAGTAACCATTTTTTTAAATTATCGAGTCCGCCTATGTCTTTCATTGTGTAATCAGACCGAATAAATTCAAGAATGCCAGTTTTTTTGATTATTTGTACCTTTTCTTCCAAAATAATTGATAAATCACTAATATCTATTTTCCCGTCATTAACCATAGCCAAAGCAAATGCACTTTCTGCCTCTTGTAAAGTTAAGCCCAATGCAGCTTTACATAATTTATCTTTCGCTTCTTCACCCAAATCAAGCTGAACATTAGAGTTTTGATTTACCATACTATCGAATTTAGTCTTAATTTCGTCCAATGTAGGCAAAGGGAAATCAAAAATAGTAATTTCTTTTTGTAAACTTTCAGGAATAATAAGCTCCGGCGAAACAAAAAATACAGTTTTTCTAATTGTGCCGAGTTTCAAATCAGGTATTATATCACGCACTTTTCTTATAACATTGTAATCCGGTGTTCTGTTTTTGACCCCAAAATTTGTATGAAAATCATAAATTATAAAAACCGAATCTTTGTCGTGTTTTCTAATAAACTCAAGCATTTTACAAGGGCAGACCGTATCTGCAATAATTTTTCCTGTTTTATCGTTTCTTAATCCGTCTGTTTGTGTCCAAATATAAACTTCCCTTTCAAATTTTACTTGTTTTGTGTCTGTTACAACTTTTCTTATATAACGAGTTACTCTATCCTCTTCAAAAGTTGTGATATAAATCATAGGAAATCTCGCTCTAATAAGATTTGATAATTGATATGCCATAATATTTGTCCTTTATTAACCTATCTACAAAAGTTGTATCATATTTTGAACAATATAAAATCAGCTTTTTAAAGTATGAAAAATCAATCAAATTTCCTGTTGGTACTTTTATATGATTTGAAATTTTTAAACATTTGTTAATATTATCATATGGACAATAGATTTAGATTAATAGTAACTTGTATCACATTATTGTTATACTTGATTGCCTTGTATCCTACACAAGCAATTCTCATACTGGCATTATCAGCTGTCGGATTTTTCGCATATCTTGCAATCAAACGATATAATAATAGCACAAACGGAAAACGACGAAACAAATCAAGAATAGAAAGACGTCAAGCTGCTTTAAGAGCTGCTCGAATGTTTTTGGCTCCTTATAATTCCAATATGATTTGGAAAAACCTAACACTTACAAATAAATTTTGTTCCATAAGAATAAATAATACGGAAGAAATAGTTGTAATGGAAAAACGTCAAGTTGAGGGGCAAGCATACAGAAAATTTGTTGTTTATATGAGTGAATTGTATGATAATGATGAACTCTTTAATTTGTTTTGTGTAGATTTTAATTATAACAAACATTATGACGATATAGTTAATGATTGTCGTCGTTACAGAGTATCCATTATTGAAAATAAAATTGACGGGACTGGTAATATCTCTGAAAACACACTGAGTAATAAACAAATAGCTGCTAATCAAACAATTTCTGATGATATTTCAGATAAAACCGATATAAATAATGCTTCTGAAATTGAACTTACGGCACTTCCTGGGATAAGCATTGTTCTCTCAAAAAGAATAATCAAAAAAAGGGAAGAAATTGACGGATTTAAAAGTATTAACGATTTTTTCAGTTTTCTCAATCTAAAACCGCATATGGAAAAACAACTTCGGGATAAGGTATTTGTTACAAAGATGAATGGGAAAGTTCAAAACAAATATACTAAAGAAAGACAGGTTGATTTATAACATATGAAATTGAGAGTGTTTAATATCTTGAAATCTACAAAGGTGGAAGGTCCGGGGAATAGATATTGCATATGGGTTCAAGGTTGTTCAAGACGATGTAAAGGTTGTCAGGCAGTACACACTTGGTCTCACAAAGGAGGGATTTTATATGAAGTAAAGGATATTATAGAAGATATAAAATCTCATCCGGATATAGAGGGTGTAACTTTTCTTGGAGGAGAACCTTTTGAACAAGCGGAAGCTCTTGGCATTATTGCAAAAGAATGTCATAACGCCGACCTTGGAGTCGTATGTTTTACCGGAGGACTTTTGGAAGATTTAAGAAAAGAGCCTATGAATAATATGCTGCTTAATCATACCGATTTGCTTATTGATGGTGAATTTATAATTGAAAAGACAGACTATTCAAGACCTTGGTGTGGCTCATCAAATCAACGATATCATTTTTTAACCAATAGATATGATGAAAGTATTTTTGAAAAATATAAAAATAAAATTGAAGTAAATATTTCACGAAACGGACTTGTATTTATGAACGGAATGGGAGATTTTGATTTAATCTCTAAAAAAATCGAGCTCAAAAATATTTCAATGTAATAAATTATACTTATGCAAATTATCAAATTTATATGATTGAGATTATTTTAAACTCTGATACACCCACTAAAGATAAAGAAAATTTTTCGCAATACGTTATTGCTTACCAATTTTATTTAATGGTTTATATATTTCTTCTGCCCAAGTACTATTTAGATTAAACTGATCTATTATATAACGAAAAACAACATCAGGCGGCAAATTGGGACAACCGGCATTAGCAAGTTTTATACGGATTTTGCTGGCAACTTCATTTATTTTTTCAGGATTTAGCCATAAGCAGGGTAATTCATTACTTCCGACCAATTTGCATGCACTTGGTCTTTCTTTAATATCATTCAAACCGTAATAGATAGTACATTTATTTGTTTCGGGATCTTTGTACATACATACATTAATCTCGCTTGATAAAGCTGCTTCACCCAGATTATTTTTAAAAATCGGATTTGTAACTGCCAAAAATACTTCACTATCACCGACTATTTCAGCCATTTCTTGATTTAATTTATTAATAGTAGGTAATTTGGCTTTTGCAAGTTCAGGCTTTTCGAAAACCTCTGCAAGAATTTTATTAACTTCATTATTAAGCCGTATTACATTAGGATTAGGATGTTGCGTACTCCATGCTAATACAAAACGTTTGAGCGTATCTGAATTTCCTGAAATAATCTTCTTTAAATTCAATTCATCCGTTGCCATTTTTAATCTTATATCAGCAAGTGTGCCATGGTTACAACAAGCTCCTTTACAGAGAGTTGTACATATGTATTCAGGAGAATAGGATCTGAAAGATATATAAGATTGGTTTTGAGCAAATATTATATTCATTGTATCAAGATAAAAACTTCTAAAAAAAAAATTTGCTCTATTAAGAAAAAAAGAATAAATTCATTATTTCATGCTTTGCATTGATTTTAGTTCATGATATAATAGACTTTGATTATGGAGGTATATGAATGAAAAAGTTGCTTAAAGCACCGTTTTTTGCGGGATTATTTATTTTCGTCGGAATGGCTTTATATTTTGTAGTGTGCTATTTATTCAAAATGAAAATAGGTTATTTTGATATAGAATTTACCGGTATTACGGAGGCACTTACATATTTATTCTATGGTTTTTCATTGGGAATGTTGGTATATTTTGCAAAAGATCATATTTATTCGGAAAGAAGAAACCAATATTTTGCAATAATATTTCTCTGGATAGTTGCAGTATTGAGGGAAATGGGAATTCAACACTGGCTTACAACACACGATACCGTTATTACAAAAAGCCGTTTTTTCCTAAACCCTGCTAATCCTTTATATGAAAAGGTTAATGCCGCAATACTTATGTTAATCATTTTGGCGGTTGTAGTTTGGCTTACCGTAAAGAATTTTAAAAATATTATTAAAGGGATTATTAAACTTGAAGGCTTATATTGGACAATCGTTACTTCAGGAGTATGGGTTTTTATAACTCAGATAGCTGACAGACTTCCGGCAAACTATCACAAAGCGACCGGATTATACTTATCAGATCCAATTCATTTTATTGTAAAAATATTAGAAGAAGGTGGCGAATCTTTATTGCCTCTGCTATTGGTAGTAGGACTTCTTCAATATCACTATATAAATAGTCAAAAAGATAATTAAACGATTACAATTAATTTGCAAAAAATATTTTAATATCATATTTTATGAATATTTTTTGTAAAATACGGGAAAAGACATATGAATTATCACAATATAACAAAAGAGGATATGCTTAACGGGGATGGATTAAGAACGGTTTTGTGGGTAGCAGGGTGCACACATCACTGTCATAATTGCCAAAATCCTATCACTTGGGACGTAGGAGGCGGTTTGCCGTTTGATGAAAATGCCGAACAAGAGTTATTTGAAAATCTTTCGAAGCCGTATTGCTCAGGAATAACTTTTTCCGGAGGCGACCCCTTGCATCCGTTTAACAGAGAAGAAGTTTTCAGATTGATAAAAAAAGTAAGAGCAGAATATCCGCAAAAAACGATTTGGCTATATACAGGGTTTTTGTGGGAAGAAATCAAAGATATTCCGGAAATCGCTGATATTGACGTTGTTTGTGAGGGAAAATTTATAGAAGAACTTCTTGATAACAATTTACATTGGGTAGGAAGCTCAAATCAGAGAGTTATTGATGTCAAAGCCACATTGGCTTCCGAGTCAATTGTTTTGCATAATTAGATTTATAGAGCTTTTAAGAATTGAACTTGATTGGGAAATCGTATGTATGAAGAACTTGAAATAATTCACAATAAGTGTCTTGTATGTGAAAAATGTGTTTTGCATAAGACAAGAACTCATACAGTATTTTCTGACGGGACTCCTAACCAAAAATTAATGCTTATCGGCGAAGCTCCGGGGTATAACGAGGATATGCAAGGGAAGCCTTTTGTCGGAAAAGCCGGTCATCTATTGGACAGAATTTTTGCTTCTGTCGGTTTTTCGAGAAAAGATATTTATATTTGTAACACCGTAAAATGCAGACCGCCTGAGAACAGGAATCCATTACCAGAAGAAAAAGAGGCATGTTGGGAGTATTTAAAAGCTCAAATTGATATTATCCAACCTAAAATCATTCTTTTATGCGGAAACGTTGCAGTACAATCGATATTGGGCAATGTTGGGGGAATTACAAAAATAAGAGGTAAGTGGTTTGAGGGGAATGAAACTGTTAATAACGCAAAACTAATGCCGATTTTTCATCCGTCTTATCTTTTGAGAAATGATTCCAGAGAAAAAGGTTCGCCCAAATGGCTCATGTGGCAAGACATTAAAGAAATTCGAAAAACATATGATAATTTATAGTGTATAATTTTAAATATGGAAAACAAATTCAAGATATCATCAAAATATGCTCCTGCGGGAGACCAACCAAAAGCCATAAAAGAGTTAATTGACGGTGTAATACAAGGTTATGATACTCAAACATTACTTGGGATAACCGGTTCAGGAAAAACTTTTACCATTGCAAACGTCATTGAACAAGTGCAAAAACCGACTTTAATTATTGCACATAACAAAACACTTGCTGCACAACTTTATAACGAATTTAAAGAATTGTTTCCGAATAATGCAGTTGAATATTTTATTTCTTACTATGATTATTACCAACCGGAAGCATATATTCCGAGAACTGATACTTATATCGAAAAATCTGCAAGTATTAACGAAGAAATTGACCGATTAAGACACAATACAACAAGAAGCCTTTATGAAAGGAACGACGTAATAATCGTTGCTTCAGTCAGTTGTATTTACGGATTGGGCTTACCTGAAAATTATTTTAAAGGTGCAATAAAACTTCAAGTCGGAATGCAAATGGAACGTAATGAACTCATCAAACACCTTGTTATGACTCAATATACAAGAAATGATGTTGTATTAGAGCGTTCCACTTTCAGGGCAAGAGGGGACATCTTGGAAATTATGCCTGCATACGAAAAGATTATTACAAGAATTTATTTCTTCGGAGATGAGATTGAAAAAATAGTAAAAATAGACAATCTTACAGGCGAAATATTAGAAATGCCGAACGAAACGGTTATTTATCCGGCTGTTCATTATATTGCATATGATGAAAATGAAGAAGAAACTTTATCTATGATAAGACAAGAGTTGAAAAATCGTGTTGCAGAGCTTGAAAACGAGAATAAAATATTAGAATCTCAACGACTTCAACAACGAGTTAAATATGATATTGAAATGATTAAGGAAATGGGCTATTGCTCCGGAATAGAAAATTATTCACGTATTATTGAACGAAGAAAACCTGGGACTCCGCCTGCAACTTTGTTAGATTATTTTAGAGGAGATTTTTTGACCGTAATTGATGAATCTCACGTAACTATCCCACAACTTAACGGGATGTATCACGGTGATGCTTCAAGAAAGAAAACTTTAATTGATTACGGCTTTAGGTTACCTTGTGCAAAAGACAACAGACCGCTCAAAAGTAAAGAATTTTTCGATAAAGTCGGACAAAAAATTTATATTTCGGCAACTCCTGGAGATTTTGAGAAACAAACATCACAAAAACTTGTAGAACAGATAATTCGCCCTACGGGCTTGGTAGATCCAAAAATAAGTATTCGCCCAATCGAAACCCAAATAAATGATTTAAAAAAAGAAATCCGTATTCGTGCAGAGAAAAATGAAAGAGTTTTGATTACAACACTTACCAAAAGGATGGCTGAGGATTTGACAGATTACTTTTTGCAAGACGGAATAAAAGTAAGGTACTTGCATAGCGGAGTTAAATCAATAGAAAGAGTAGAAATCCTCAGAGATTTGCGACTCGGCGAATTTGATGTACTTATAGGAGTAAACCTTTTGAGAGAGGGGCTTGATATACCGGAAGTGTCGCTGGTTGCAATCATGGATGCAGACAAAGAGGGATTTTTACGTTCAGATACGAGTCTTATACAGACAATTGGACGTGCTGCCAGAAATGCTTGCGGTGAAGTTATAATGTATGCGGATAAGATTACGGATTCTATGCAACGAGCTATTGATGAAACAAACAGAAGACGTGAAATCCAACTCGAACATAATAAAAAATACGGAATTATTCCGCAAACAATCAAAAAACCTATCGAGAATAATCTTCTTGCGTTGGTAGAAAGTTACAGGAGCTTTGAAGATATTGTTGCAGAAGAGATGGTTGAACAAAAAATTGACAGAAAAGATTTGCCAAAACTTATCACAAAACTTGAAAAAGATATGCATAAAGCAGCTAAAATCCTTGATTTTGAAAGAGCTGCCGAGATACGGGATCAGTTAAAAAAATTACGTGAAATGGTATAGTTCCGATAAATTGAAATAACACTCAGAGTTGTTGTTCCGGATGCTTGATGTACCAAATTCGCTTATCATAACTACTCTTCGCGAATATGTAAATTTTTGTAAAAATATCATTAAAAATATTAAAGTTTTAAAAATTTTTGCCGTAACCCATGAAGTATTAGAGAAAAAGGAGTATAATAATGAATCTTAAATTAGACGATCTTGGTATTAGAACTGCAAACGCTATCAAAAGACCTGAAAAAGGAGCACAAGAAGATGGAAAGAAAGCTGAACAAGAGCAAGCTGTTAATGTTCAAAAAGAAGCACCAAAGTTAGAAGCCTCAGCTGGTGAAGCAATAGCAGCATATAATATGGCAGCCGTAAAACTGCAAAAGACCGAACCTAACAAAAACGGACGTTATAATGGTGATTTAGCACAAAAACACAAAGAATTAGAAAGTTTTTATCGTCTCATTAAAAACGGAACTATTACTGACCCAGACGATATTAGAGACAAATTTGCTACATATCATCCTGATTACTTAGTAAATGATTTAGGTATCGCTTTTGATCCTAATGATCAAGATCAATGGATAGCGTACAAAAAATTATATAGAGAAGTCGAAGAATACATCACAAATGGTGGACAATTAACCAGTGCACATTACGCTCTGCGTTCCGGTGCCCCGGCACCGAATGAGAAAGGTGTAAATAATGTTAAAGGAACTGAAAAAACAGTTATAAACAAAGATGGTGATGATCCAATGGCAAAGTTAGAGTATTGGAGCAAAGCTGTACGTCTTGAAACTTCCGGGATTGAGGGACCTGATTTTTGGCACGAGCGCCAAAATAAAACTTGGGATGAATATGCTCCTGAGGTAGTAAATGTAAATACCCCTGAATATAGAAGCTTATATACTGAAATCTGTAACTTCTTAAAAGAGAAGGTAACACTTGCAGAGCAAGGATGGGCTTAAAAATATTGCATACTAATAAACCAAAACGGGTGATAGATGAATATCTGTTACCCGTTTGTTATATCTACTCTTAACTTTTATGCTTCACTTTCGGCAGGTAATCGATTTTTCGGCAAATAT
>JAKSUQ010000014.1 GCA_024408855.1 bacterium
CGGGTCATGATTGACGTAAACGGCAAAGAAAGACCAAATATGTATGGACGTGATGTATTTGCATTCACCATGGATAGAGATGGATCACTAATTCCTTTTGGTACAATGGGAAGATGGAGAAACAGTAGTAGTAATAACGACGAAAGATGTATACTTACAAACTCCAATAATTTTTCAGGTTCCGGTTTAGGTTGTACGGCAAGACTTATGGGAAACAATTACAAAATGGATTATTAATCAATTTTGTATATAAATTATTCAGAATTATAATAAATGTTTATAAAACGAAATCTTTCTAATATTTTTGTACATATAACATTGATAATTGTTTCTTTGTTATCAATATTTCCGTTTATATGGTTGACTTCCACTTCCCTAAAAGGTATAAATGAGGATATTTTTGCATATCCGCCTGTTTTTATACCGCAAGATTTTACTTGGGCTAATTATGTTGAGGTTTGGGGCAAAGTCGACTTTATCGGATATTTTGTAAACAGCATGATTGTTGCCGGTTTAACAGTATTATTAAATTTAATTTTGTCATCTCTTGCCGGTTATCCGCTTGCAAGAATGAACTTTAAAGGAAAAAAAATAGTATTCTTTTCAGTTTTGGCAACAATTATGATACCTTTTCAGGCAATTATGCTTCCTGTCTATATAATAACGCTCAAACTTCGCCTGATAGATAGCGTTAGCAATCTTGCCGGTTATTTTGGGCTTGTAATGCCTTTTGCAGTCAGTGCATTTGGTATTTTTCTTATGAGGCAGGCCTTTTTAAAAGTTCCGAGAGAAATTGAAGAAGCCGCAATCGTCGACGGATGTAACGTATTTCAAATGTTTATAAGGGTCGTTATTCCTATGGTTAAACCAACACTTGCAGTGCTTGCAGTGTTCACATTTATCGGTTCTTGGGGAGAATTTTTGTGGCCAAGTATTATGCTGACAAAAGACTCAATGTACACTTTGCCTGTCGGAATAAATAACTTGCAAGGTATGTTTTCGGCTAATTGGAGATATATTGCATCAGGCTCAATAATTGCCACTATTCCTATTGTTATTTTCTTTTTGGCTATGCAAAAATACTTTATATCAGGAGAAAATGACGGAGCCGTAAAAGGATAGCAAATTATTTTATTTTTGAGGTTTATCTCTTATAATATAAATTATAGGAGATTTTAAGGCAATGCAAATTCACAAAATTCAATCAGTTAAGATAAATAACTCTCCGGAACAGATTAACAATCCATCATTTAAAGCATACAGCCTCAGTCCGGAATTTAAAGAAATAATAGGAAACGACTATTTTTTAAAAAAAGGTAACAAAGACTTTGTACAACAGTTTAAACAACCTTTTCAAAAAATATTTATGAATCAAAATTACAAATTGAGCAAAGCAGCCACAGTATTCGTAAAACGAATGGATCGCCTTAAAAGAACTAAACGATGGCTTGATAAGAATAATGATTTACCTCAAATAGAAACATTAAACAAATTTATTGAACAAGTTCGTAACAAAAATGATATTGAAGTCGAATTACAATGTCCTATATTAGATAGAGGAATAGCATACTTGCCCTACAAAATAATCGGTTTGGAAGATTTTGGAACACATTATGCCCCACTTTCTCATTCCGCAACAGAACTTAAAACAGATAAATATAACGATAGAATTTCAAAAAAACAAGTAACAGACGGGACCTTGTATTTCAAGAATTGTCTCCCATGCTACGTTTTAAGCAGTACCTTAGAAGATTATGCCGTTAATGCAGCAAGAATCGCTCAATTTTCAGCACAATAGAAAGTATAATTCTATGGTGTCGACATTAAGTAATAATTATTCTTAAAACTTTGTATACAGCAAAAAATAACCTTTACAGATTTTGGTTACAAAATGAAAGACGTTATTGTTGTTGACCCTTGGCTTAATTTTGTCGATTTTGCACCAAACGCTGCAAAACGTTATACCGGTAATTTATTGAGATATGTTTTAAATAAAGAGACTAAAGATGACTGTTCAGATTTTCAAGCCAAAGAACTTTACATTGAGCCTGATATTTATCAACATGATTTGGATACAAAAACCATCAATGAAATAAAATCAGAATTATCCAAAGCGAAGTAACCCATTAGGGTATTACAAAATCCGACAACTTGGTAATGGTATATAAAACGTGAAAAAGGTTAAATATAATTATTAAATCTTTTTCATACTTCCAGCTATTCTTAATTTTGCCCCATTTGGGGCTTTTTTTTAGGCATAATTATATAATTTTATAAACCCAAAACAAACGCTTGCTATTTGATTTATATACTATTATTAATGACGAACAGTCTCTTTTAGATTTCTTATCTGGTTGACTTTATCATTTACGTATGCCAAAGTCCTTGGAAAATATTTTTCTATAATATCTCCGGATTGACAGGACCCTTGCATCAACAAAGTATAGCACTCAGCAAACATTTCATTATAACTTGCGGTTGCATATACACTTCCATCAGAAGATGTGCGTCCATCTTTACCATCTCCATATTTTTTATTTCCATCTTTTAGATAGTTTTTCATTTCAGAATCAACGATACGAGTATACGTACTATCCTCTTCTGGACAATAGTCATCCTTAGTGTAGCTTACAGCATGTCCAAGTTCATGCAATATAGTTTCAGGGTCAACACCATTTTCTATCGTTAGAAATATCTGATCAAATAAAGGGATATAACAACCAACTCTGGATAGATTATCATCAGGCAAAAAGCAATCTATTTCTATTGCCAAATCCATTAAAACTTCACCGGGCATTCGCTTAAGAACATTAAAAATAGTCTGTCTTACATTTGCATTAAATCTACCTAATAGCGTATTTAAATTAATTTGTTTTGTAATGTTTTTATTACAATTTTCAATTGTTATTAAATTATAAGTAAACGTTGTATTATAAACATCTCCTTTATGATATTTATTATCTGTTTGAGAATGTACTGTTCTTTTTGTTTCAGTACCATTTTCGTACCAAATACGACATTCAAGAATTCCCTGTTCATTATAATGTTCTTCATAAATTGTTTGACCATTTTCATCGAATTCCGCATGTATCATTATAGTACCGTTATTATACAGATCTTTATTTTTTATCTTTCCATTCTCGTATTTGATATACGTCGTTAATTTATTATTTTCATTATAATCTTTTTCTTCTTTAACCGAACCATTTTCATTATATGTCTTTTCATTTTTCTTTCCATCATCATAATAAGTAGTTTCTCTTGTTTTCGTTTTTCCATTATATTCGGTAACTATACGAGAAGATAATTTCCCGTCGTTGTAATCTTTTTCTTCTTTAACCAAACCGTTTTGATTATATATCTTTTCAGATGATAGTACGCCATTAATTCTTGTTTGAGAAGTTGCACGATTTCCATTCGATTGATATGTAATCTCTTCAATTTGAGAGTTATTTCGAATAATTCTTGATGGTTTGGAGTTTTTAAAATCTTCTGCATTTTTAAATTGATATTCTACAGATATAGTAATTGGCTTAAATATATCCGATACTGATATTTTAGTTTTGAAACTAATACTCCCATCAACATTTGATATCAAAATGCCATGTTCTGTCTTACCATTATTATTATATGTGCCTTGCTGTTCAGTTCGTAAAAACTTTCCATTTTTATCATAACATTGTTTTATTTCTGTTCCATTTTCGTCTTTTACAACCGTTGAAATACCATTTTCATCAGAAATACAATATTCAATATCAGCTGAAAGTTGTTTCAATTCGTTTAAAAAATCAACTAAACATTTAAGATTGATACCTTTTAAATCAGATAAAAGATGACGGGCTTCTTTGCTCGATAATTTATTATCATTCTTATCTTCTCTTGCTACATCCAAAATATCATTTTTTAATTTTGATAATTCATTTTCTTCTAAAATACCATTACCATTATCGTATTTTTTAAAAATACGTTTCATTTCTTCACTTTTTATATCATCTATTCTAATACCGGCCTTAATTTCATTCAAATTGAATGTACCATATTTCCCCAATTCTACTATACAAGATGCATCATTTTTAGGTTTTTTAACATTTTCAGGAGCTGGAGTAAGTCCACCTGCTTCATTATCTTTTCCACCAACAAGTTCTGTCGGATTATTAGGAGCTGGAGTAAGTCCACCTGCTTCATTATCTTTTCCACCAACAGGTTCTGTCGGATTATTAGGAGCTGGAGTAAGTCCACCTGCTTCACAATCTTTTTTATCAAATTTTGAAATACTATCTTTTATACGGGTCGATAGTTCTACAAAAAAATGCCTAATGAAACTAACGGGACAAAATCCCTCTATGCCAAATTCTTTTTGAGCTTGTTCAGTAGCTTGCTTCTTTGCTTGCTTATATCTTTCGTCAAATAATTGCGTCCCAATAGGATACACATCACTAATTGGAAGTCCTAATTCTTGTGCCTTTTGCTCAAATAATTCACGTTCACGAGCTTGATATTGCCTAAAAGTTTCACGTTTAATAATCGTATCTTTATTATTAAAGCCATCCCATACACTCCAACCGTCAGCAGAGGCTTTTTTCACTTCTTCACCGGTTAATTTATTATCACCGGCAACGGAATCATTACCGCCAACATCATATTTTGACCAAAAATCACCGTTAACATTTGACATTATATTACTTCCTCAATTATTACTATACACAATGAATTACGGATTATTTTTGTAAAACTTTAATGCCATTCGAATAATTGTTACAATTATTTACATTATATTCTCAATTAAATTAATTATTCTTTAGATAAAATTCAACAATATCGTACTTTTAAGCAAATAATTAACAAAATTTCTATGTAAATATTTGTAACAATTTCAGCAAAAATCCTAAAGTTTTGCTGAAATATGCCGATAACATTACTACATTAAAGGGAAAGATCATTATGGAAAGTTTCAACTTAAATACATTTCTAAATGAATATAAAACCTATAACACCAAACAATTTACTGGTGCCGAAATTGGCAAACAGGCAATGGAGCAACGTGTTGAAGAAAAAATCGAAAAAAACGTTGCAAAGAAAAATTCATTCTTAGAATTAACCTTGAGAGAAAAATTCTTAGAACTTGGTATCGGCGAAAAAGTCGTAAAACAAATAGGTGATTCTGCTCTTAATATAGTAAAAGGTGTTGTTGCACCAATTTCCGAATATTACGACGAAAATGCTATTGTATTTAATCAGGAAGCTTACCATGCAGAGCTTCAATCATATGCAAAACAAATGTTTTTCGCAAACCAAGCTCTTACGAAAGATGTAGAAACAAGAATAACAACCGGACAGAAATTAGTCTGGGATATGTAATATTGATGTAAGATTATAAACAAAAAAGCGGATATTCAAGAATGAATATCCGCTTTTTGTAATAAATTAAAATTAAAGAGCTGATTTAGCTGTTTCAACAACCAATTCAAATGCTTCTTTGTCATTAACTGCAAGGTCAGCAAGCATCTTTCTGTTAACTTGAATATTAGCTTTTTTGCAAGCATTTACAAATCTTGAATAGCTCATACCTTGTTCTCTGACTGCTGCATTAATTCTTACAATCCACAAGCGACGCATATTACGTTTTGTAGCACGTCTGTCTCTGTAAGCATATTTAAGTGCTTTCATTACAGCAATATTAGCAACTTTAAATATTCTGCTTCTTGCACCTTTAAAACCTTTAGCCAGTTTCAATATCTTTTTGTGTCTGTTGCGACATACATTTCCACGTTTAATTCTCATTGTTCAACACTCCTATCTTGCATATTTCTTGTAAGGTAACTCTTTAGAAACCAGTTTTTCGTGAGTTTCGGAAATAACAACATCTCCAAAAATCTTACGTTTTCTGGACTCTGACTTGTGTTGAAGCAAGTGTCCGATACCTGCATGTCTTCTTGTAATTTTACCTGAGCCGGTAACTTTGTATCTTTTAGCTGCCGCACGGTGTGTTTTCAATTTTGGCATTTTGTTCTCCTTTTTTTGATTGAATAAGTGGATAGAAACTAAGCGTATAAGCGGTTTTGTTACAAAAACGACCTTAATACTTACAAACTATACTTATTCTAAGTACAATCTTTCCGAGCAAGGCATACCACAGCACTATACTTCGGCTATACTTAATCTATTACAAACATTTCTGTTCGTCAACCATGATTGTTTACCAAAATTTAAAAACAACCATTTTGCGCCTGGCAGAATGATTTATTATCGATTTTTATGCATTTTCGTTAATTTAAGACCATTACACCGAAACTCAAATATGTTGCAAAAAGTAGCCAAATAAGATAAGGAACTAACAAAAGACCTGCAAATTTTGAAACTTTATAAAATTCTTTGATATTAAATATTGTAAAAATACACAACAAAATCAATATTATCAAAGCAGTTCTTGTCTGATGAAAAATAAAAAACACCGGCATCCAAGAAACATTTAAAAATGCTTGGATTAAAAAAACTACATAACCCAATTTTTTATCAATAAGCGTCGGTTTCAAAACGAAAACCAAAAAGGATACAATTATACTCAAATAGATTAGACTCCACACCGGAGCAAAAATCCAAGACGGCGGAGTATAAGCAGGAAGATTAAGTGTATTGTACCAAGTCAAATCAATCATACACACATTATAAATTCGGACTTTATAAAAAACATTGCCTGATTAGTCAACTTTTTTGACTACATAAGATACCCATTGGTCTTGCGAAATTGTATCAATAATTTGCAAATTTTCTCTGCGAATTGCATCCAAAACCATATCTTTTTTTTCATCCAAAATTCCGCTTAGAGACATCAGAGCCTGAGGTTTCATAATATTTTTTAAATCCCCCATAATCTCTGCCAAGACAAAATGAAGAATATTTGCACAAACAAAATCGTATTTTTTAGTTATTTTGTCAGCAGTATTAAGTTCAAAAATTGCTTCCGTGTTATTAATAACCGCATTTTCCTTACATACATCAATTACGGTTTCATCAATATCGCAACCGTAAACAGAATTTGCACCAAACTTTTTTGCCAAAATAGCCAATATACCGGAACCGGTACCTATATCGGCAACATCATCACCTTTGTTCAGATATTTTTCCAAGGCTTTCATGCATAACTGGGTTGTTTGATGCGTTCCTGTCCCAAACGCACACCCCGGATCAAGAATAATAATAACTTCATCACTTTTCGGAGTATAATCTAACCAACTCGGAACAACGGCTATTTTGTCGGTAACATGGGTTACTGTCCATTTTTCTTTCCATTTTTTCGACCAATCTTGATTTTCTTTTTCATCAAGAGTAATTTCCCAACTACCGAGCTCATCATCCGTAAGACCTCTGTTTTTGAGCAATTCTCGTTCTGTTTTCAAAATATCATACAAGTTCAAAGGATATGAAGTAAGAAAAACCCTTAAAGTTCCCTTGGTTGTTGAAGTCATTTCCAAATCCTTGTACGTTTCTTCTTCCAAAACAACTCCTTCGCAGTCGAAATTTGAAAAGAAAATATCCGCAACAATTTCTTCTAAATCAGGATTTATTACAATTTTTAATTCAAAATAATTATTCATAACAAACTTTGACAACGCTATAATAAAAGTATAAGCTAATTATATCACATTAATCGGGAAAAACATATGAACACATCAGAAAATCTTTTTGAATTTGACAAAAATTATAAAGAACTCATTATCGGCACAGACGAAGCCGGCAGAGGCCCCGGTGCCGGCGGAGTATTCGCAGCAGCCGTATATTTTGATAAAATCACCCAAGGACTTCTGCAAGATTTAGCGATTTTAAACGATTCAAAAAAATTAACTCCTAAAAAGAGAGATTCCATATATGACATAATCAAGAATAATACCATCAACGAAATTGTATGCATTGAAGTAGACGAAATTGAAAAGATTAACATTTTAAATGCTTCTTTAAAAGCCATGAACATGGCTTGCACAAAAGTTAATTCTAAGTTATTAAACAATAGCACTTTGACCTTAGTTGACGGGAATAAGCTCATAAAAAATTATGCATTTGCACAACAATGTTTAATTAAGGGGGATTCAAAATCAGCTTCGATAGCTGCTGCAAGTATTTTGGCAAAAGTTACAAGGGACAGATATATGCAAAATTTGCATGAGGAATTTCCTGTATATAATTGGTCTAAAAATGCCGGATATTTGACGGCAGAGCATTTGAAAGCTATTGAAATGTATGGCATTACTAAATATCACCGCCCGAGTTTTTTAAAGAAATTTTTTGCAAAGCAGGAAAAAAAGAATGCGGAGCTTATATTAAGATGAGAAACGGTGATATTAACGATTTACTGATACCCGCAAAACGTATTCAAGCAAAAATACGACTGCTAAACCTTATTACAAAAGCCAAAACAGAATTTGATAAATGCAATCTCGACGGTTGTGAAGAAGCATGCAAAAGGATATTATCAGAAAATCCAAATAATTCTACTGCATTAAGAGGTTTGGGGTGCGTTATGCAAGCACATAATAACAATAACAAAGCTGTTGAATATTACCTGAAAGCATTAGACCATTCCGAACATAAAGAAATTGAGTACACACTTTTAGGGACTCTGTACTACGGATGTGATGATTACGAAAATGCACTCAAATACTACAATCTTGCGATAGAAGCTAATGATGATTATGATGAAGCATATGATGGCAGAAATCAAGCATTATTGGAATATCGGCTTAAACTTATTGATTTGCTGGATTTTCTTGAAAAAACCATTCCTTAATGGCTTTATTATTAGGTGTAATCGTACGTAATCGTGCTTTCATGAGTTAAGTTTTGTAACTTATTCAATCAGACACTTTAGATCGTTTGTGATACTCTCTGTAATTTACAATAGCAAATACCTCTTTATAATTCGTTATTACACAACCTACAATTCTTGCATTGCATATAGCTTCCACTTCTGTTGTTCGATTTGATTTCGATTTGTAACAGGTTTGTTGTATTGATATAGCTTTACCCATTTTGAATAATCATATGTATATTTTTTTATCATGTTATTTGCGAAATCAACATCATTAAGCCAAGGATCAACTATAATTGTATTATTATTTTTAATTTTGGTAACACTGCTTCCGTCTCGATTAAACACACAAAACACATGATCAAAGTCATAGCCGTTTTCCTCTGTCTTTAATGATGCAAGCATAGGGTTTTGAATACCGTTGATGATAAGTTCATACAAAGCAGCTGCGGCGATTTCGTTACAATTTCCTTTTCGAGTACATGCGATAGAGCATGCCAAATCAAATATTGAATGAGAATGTGTCATTCTTATATTGTCAATTGATTCTTGGAGTTTAATATATGCATCCCTTACCTTAAAAACATTTACTCCGTTTTTTGTTTTAGTATTAGTACCTGCATAACGATATGTCTTTAAAAATGTGTCATACATTGGACTAAATTTACTTGAAGACAAGCATTGATATTGCTTATTAACGCTATGACAAATATCTTGTGCCATTCTTATTGAACTACACCTGCTCATAAAATTAGGGGAATTTTGATTACAGTCAGCTAATATTTGCATACAATGGTTTAAAATCTGTAAAAAAATAAATTTGCTATCAGAGATTGTTTACTAATTATTAAAAATTTTTCATCTTTTTTTATTGACACGAAGCAACAAGTTTGATAAAATGGATAATGTAAGTTATACAGCGACATTATTAAGAAGAGAAAGGAATATATAATGAAAAAGTTAGGATTTACTCTTGCAGAAGTTTTGATTACTTTAACCATTATTGGTGTAGTCGCAGCATTGACTTTGCCTGCATTAATGGCTAATACAGCAGAACAGCAAGCAAAAACAGCTTTGAAAAAGTGTATTAATACATTGACCGAAGTAGGTCAAATGGCAGCTGCAGTAGATGGTTATACTTATATGGACATATTGGGTATGTCTAAAGAACCTACCGATTCAGCAGCATTTCAGAATCCGGATGGACAAAGTTTTTATGGTATTCTGGCTCGTCACTCCAGCGTAGATTTTGCTACAACAACTGCTTATGGTACAGATACTAGTTATTTGCCAACTGGTTGGAATGCTATATTCTTACGTGATGGTACGGCAGTTTTATATGATGCAGCTCAAGCACTCACTGCTGGTTCAACAGCTTTAGCATTTGATGCAACTACTGGTGAAATTAATGGTATACCAATGATAATTGATACAAACGGATTGAAAGGACCAAATCAGTTATCAAATTGTAAAGGTACTTTAGGAGGTACTGCTAATACATATTCAACTACTGGTGATACTGGGACAACGCACACATTTGACGATGCAGATACTGATGCTTGTGTAGGTCGTACAAATGCTAATCGTGTAATTAAAGATAGATTCTCAATAAGACTAAGGGGACATTATGCAGTACCGTTTGGTGCAGCAGCTACTTGGGCAGCTGTTGAAACAGGTACAAGAAGAGCAACAACAACACCAACAACAAGAACTCCTTAGTTTACAGAACTAACATAATTTATATTAAAAAAGGTATTCGTTTTGCGGATACCTTTTTTAGTTTCTTATCCCTATGAGCAGAAATATAATGTACCATGAATAGTGAATAGTTCGTTATTACTTTCTCGTCATTCAGAACTAATTGTTACAAATTGTTAACATTCTCTGTTTTAATAAGCAATTTTTTGAAAAAGAAAAACTTATTATAAATAAGGTTAGTTTTATAAAGGTTAAAGGTGGTATTTTATGGTTGATAGTATTAGTATGATTAATGGCAACAGCATTGATCCGTATTTTATGCAGGCTTATTGCGCTCCGAATCCGCAAGCAGAAGCATACTATGCACAGATGGCAGCAGCGGCTGCGACTGCTCAACCAACGGTCGCAGATTCTTCAGTTACATTTAAAGGAACCGGTAGTGCAACAGATAATATCAAGGAGAGCACACCCGCTAAAAAGAAGTCATGTACAGGTAAAATTATAGGTGCAGTACTTGCAATTGCGACTACTGTATTCGGTATAAAAGCTCATAAAGCCGGAACCGGAAAAAATGGTATTAAAAAGATTTTTAATGGTGCGAAAACAATTTTTAACAACTTTTTCAAAAAATCCGCAGGCAAGGTACATAACCCTAAAGAGTTTACAATGAGAGAAATTAATGGTCAGACAGTTTGCACAGTTCCGGGAAGAAGAAATGTTGTAAAAGAGGGTGATATTACAGCTACATTAAATGATTTAGGTGTAAATACTTCTAATTTACAAGAAGCTATTACTAAGCGGCAAGCAATCCTAAAAGACTATAGTTTCACTATGGATGGAAATGAAATCTTTGTAAATAACGGTAAAATTACAAAAATCTTGAATCCTCAGAAAGAAGTTATTACATCAGTAATTAAAAAATCAACAAATGAGAGTGACATAACGTTCTTACGTAAGGTAAATGATCAAATACTTTCACATCAGAACGGAAATAATATTGAAAACTTAAAAAATATCCGTTACAAAGTTAAGCAAGATGGTACAACAATTCTATGTGATAAAGATGGAAAAATTACTATGGCAATTAGTGAAAGATTCAAACCTGATAGTCAGGCTGTCGAAAAATTTAAAATAGACAATCCTAATTACAAAGGACTTATAGAAGATTTTAGTACTAAAAAAGACGGGTTCGCAATAAAATCCGCAGAATACCAACCATCAGGAATAAGTGAAACAATCCTGATTAAAGATGGAAAAGTATTCGGAATACAAAAGGACGGCAAAATATATAGTGCCGGAAGTGATGAGTTTACAATCTTCAACAATAAGAATAAAGAAGCAATAGAAAATGCCCTAAAGGAAGATGCCAAAAAGAATTATACCAATATTATTTATGGGATAACCTAAAAAAATCATAAAAATATAACCGATTATAATGCCCTGAAATCAAATCATCAGGGCTTTTTATTAATTATTTCGGGAAAATAGTGTATAATACCATTATGAACAAACTTTTGGAAGAAACTATTAAACTCATTCCGACAAATCCCGGTTGTTATATATATTACAACAAAGAGGGCGAAATTATTTATGTCGGTAAAGCTAAAAATCTTAAGAGGAGAGTTTATTCGTATTTTCATAAACAGCATGATAGTGTAAAAACAAGAGTTTTGGTTTCACAAATAGAAAAAATGGAGTACATTATAACAGATTCCGAAGCCGAATCACTTATCTTAGAATCCCATTTAATCAAAAAACATAAACCTAAGTATAATATATTATTAAAAGATGATAAAAAATATCCGTATTTCTTGATTACGGATGAAGATTTCCCTCGCATACAAATTGTACGAAAGAAAAACATTAATCCGGATAAAGGAAAATTTTATGGCCCGTATACTGATATTGGTGCTATGTACTCAACCTTGGACTTTTTAAAAAAAATATTTCCGCTAAAACAGTGTAAAACACCAAAATTTTCCAACAGACCCTGTTTGTATTACCACATAGGAAAATGTCTTGCACCATGCCAAGGAAAAGTAACATCCGAAGAATACAAAAAACTTATCTCACAAGTCGAACTCTTTCTCTCAGGCAAACAATCAGAACTTTTAAAACAAATACAAATTCAAATGCAAAAATACTCAGACGAGGAACAGTTTGAAAAAGCTGCCAAAATGAGAGATAGTTATCTTGATTTACAAAAAACTTTAGAACGACAAAAAATTGTTTACGAAAATACAAAACTTAATGAAGATATCTTGGCAGTACTTTATCAGGACGGAATTTTAGCAATCGTTATCCTTATGATTAGGGAAGGCAGGCTTATAGATAAAAAAGATTTTACTTATTTTGTCGACAATATAGATAAAACAGAATATTTTGAAACCTTTTTCAGAGATTATTACACCAATCTTAAATTGGAATTTCCTGACAAAATTATTTCAAAAGATTTGGAAGAAGTCGGAGAAAAAGAATTATACGAAGATTGGTTAAAAATCATTTCCGGAAAAAAAGTCATAATTAATTACGGCAAGGGTAGAGGAAAGTATGGTGAATTATATGAACTTGCCTTGAAAAACGCCCAAAATCTTCTCGATAATGCTAAACTTAAAAAAATGTCGCAAATTCGTGATGATTTTAATGAAGTCGGTTCTTATTTGGCTGAAAAATTGAAGCTGAAAAACTTTCCAAACAGAATTGAATGTTATGATATTTCACATATCCAAGGTACAAATACCGTTGCCTCTATGGTTGTTTTTCAAAACGGTTTACCTAAGAAAACAGCTTACAGAAAGTTTAAAGTTAGGCTGACAGAGGGAAAACCCGATGATTTTCTCTCTATGAAAGAAGTACTTTCACGACGACTGGCAAGATTGGGTGAACCTAAATGGGAAAAACCTGATCTTATAATTATTGACGGTGGAAAAGGACAACTCTCAAGCGTTATTTCAATAGTAGAAAGTATGGGTATTTCCGGAATAGATTTTGTATCGCTTGCAAAGCGTGAAGAAGAAGTATTTTTACCAAAACAATCTAAATCCATATTGCTTCCTAAAAATTCCAATGCTCTATATCTTATCCAAAGAGTTCGTGATGAAGCTCATAGGTTTGCAATTACTTATCATAGAAAATTGAGGGGACAATTACCCGAAAATTAGCAATTGAATTTGCAATAAACTATAAATGTTGACTTGGGCAATTTTAAACAATTTAATATAAAAAATGACCCCTTATTACGGAGTCATTTTTTGTATGTTTGTATATTTTGTTATGCCAACGCAAGTTCCTTATCTTCTGTAACTTCTTCTGCCGCTTCCGCTTTATTCTTAGAAACATTTTTATAAATAGCTGTTCCGGCAGCAAGAACTGCAAGAGCTGCAGTTCCACCAACTGTCCATTTACCTTTTTTAGATTTAATGAATTGCATAAACCTGCTATTTGTAGACTCATTTGAATTTCCGGTTTTCGCACGTTCAAACAACCCATCTTCTTCAGCAAGTTTTTTAACCATTGACAAAAGAGTTTCATCACTATTGACCTTTGTAAAGTTTCTTCCAAACATTTCACGATATAACTCGCCTGCTGATTTGTTGTATTTACTCAACCAAGCATTGCCATCCCAGTCGGTTTTATGTGCTACATGGTTGAAGAACATTTTATCCTGTATGCCTTTTTTCCAATCATCTTCTAAACCGCGTTTCATACAATCAACAAGTTCATTGACAAGAAGTTTATCTTTAAATTCTCTAAGAACTTCATAATTATATCTATAATGAAGACCGGAACTTTCTTTTATCATTTTATCAATAGTTTCCGGAGTAGGATTTTCTCTGTATATCTTTCTGTATTCTTTTGCAATTTCATTTCTGAATTTCGTTACAGCTGCTTCTAATTTTGGTTTTTCCTCTGCCGGCAAGCTGTTTTTCAATTCTTCATAAGTCATATCAAAACCGTGTTTAGTTTTGTATCCCGTAACTTTATCTGCTTCATTTGCAAATGTTGCATCAAAATTCTTTTGCGCCAATCCCTGACAGTTCGTAACAATTGGCATACACAACAATTTCATTGCCTCTAAATCAGTTAGTTCACAAGGTGCAAATCTTGACGGAAGCATTGCAAAATCACCAGCCGAAACAAGGGCTTTTGCTGGCCCAAAACCATCCATAAATACAAATCTTCCCTTCAATTTCGGATTATTAAGCATTCTGTCCAAAATTGTTGAGATTTTTCTGCCTTCTCCTTCAAGTGGATTATAATCCGGTCCTCCCAATATTAAAACAGAATCATCCGGAGCTTTTTCCGCATACTTTTCAAATGCTTCAAGAACAGTATCCAATCCCTTTTGCTCGCAAACACGTCCCCAACTTACAATAAGTTTTACATCTTCACCATTTTGTAGTTTGTTCACATATTTCTTATCTATGTATCCCAATGTGGAAATCGCTTTGCCATCAAGACCTGCTACAACTTTAGCCATATCCTTTTCGTGCCCCTTAACATTCTTTAATCTTTCAAGGGCATCCAAAGACTCCTTACTGCATCTTTCAAACAAATTAATTTTGTTTTTCCTTTTTATCTCTCGAACATGTGTGGCATCAACACTTTTTTCGTTTACTTTTGAAGCATCACAAACATCAAATCTTTTGATAGTCTTTCCTGCTAAACCGTTTTCTGCTTCAGCAGGGAAAGTATAAATCACTTCATTTTTCGCATTAAAGTAGCCCGGGAGTCCGTTTTGTTTGGTTATATCCATAACCGGATCTTGAGAAGCATTCGTAATTCCAATAAAAATGTTTTTATCGGCTAAGCTCTTCAATTCGTTATAATGGCTTATTATCATATCAGGGTCGCTAATCATTTTATCAAAATACCCTTCAGAAACAGTATTAACCCCAGGAACATAACCCTTTGAAGCATAATAAATAGCTTGTTTGAATGAACTTGTTTGCCCCTGCGCATCTATTATTTCTTTTGGAATATATCTTCCAAAATATTCATTAACAGCATCTTCACCTTTTTTTAATGCTTCAATAAATTGAGGATCCCTATCTACTGCATTTACCAATTCCTTATCAGCTATATTCATAAACATTGTTCGCGTATCCGTTATCCCAGTGTATGCGACATCTGTATTGTGCGTAGTAAATGTAGCTTTAATATCATTATAGAATGAATCCCCAGCGACAGCTTTTTCTGCCATGTAATTAGTAACGTACGCTACCTGCGAATCGTTTAACATAATTGTTGCAGGGTCAAATTTTTTGTCAGCAGTACTTGCCTGTTCGCAAATTCTTTCTGCAAATTCAACAAAGGCTTTTGAACCTTTCGCATCACCATCTCCGATAAATCTTTGAGTTTTTAAATTCGGATTAGATGAATATCCGCCACTACCATATGGTGCCGGCCAAGATAAATGAATGTCTGAACCGACAAAGAAATCGTTTGTCGGCTTCAAAGTACCACCATCCAGTTTCATACGTCTGAACAATTTGATTGGAGTTTTTTCTCCTGCAAATTCCATAGTCTTTTCACCGCCGGTTACATCATCAACTATAAAAACGCTTTTATCTATTTGTGAATTACCTTTTTCATCTACTTTTAAATTTACCAAAAAGTCCTTTATTGTCTTAGCTTCATTAAATGCAGGATCATTTGTCATAAAATATTTACCTGCATACGGTTTGAACGGGTTTCCATCAGGCAAATCAGAAGGGATTTGCGGATATTCGACTCCCGTTAGTAAACCTTTTTCGTTATATATTTTTCTACCGTTATAAAACGGTGAAACAAATACCCTATCAGGTTGCGTCCAAAATTCGAATTTGCCTGCATCAGTTATTACACCTCTTCCGCTTTTTAACGGCATTGCTCTCATATCATTTACAACTGTCGAAACACCACCTTTAGAAAAGTACGGTCGCATTTCAGCACCATAAAAAATCACTTCATCATTGTTGTGCCCTTTAAAATTAACGGCTACAAATTTCTGTCTTGAATTTTCTGTCTTACTTAATTTATCAACTCTCTGTTCCTTAATAGGAGAAATATTGTAATAACTGTTAATTGAGTTAACTTTCATATTCAAACTCCTTACACACATAAATAGTACGCACTTCTATATATATTAAACACCAAAGTAAAAAAAAATTGTTCATACAAACGGCTATCATTAAGAAATGTAAATGTAAATTTTTATTAACATTTTTTCAAAATAGTGTAATATTCACAATTATAGAAATACGTCAAATTGATATATTGTTAAGTTATGTAACAAATATATCAATTTTATATAAAAAATGTCAATTTTCTTTACATTTTTTTCTTTATAATAATATAAGAGGTGAATAATGAATATCAATAACGGATCATTAATACCCAACAGTGAGAGAGAAGCATTAAAAGAGCTGATTTTTAGCCGTGCAAGAGAGCGTGCAGAAAATTTGGCAAAAAATGCAGAAACTTCTTATACTAATGATATCCGTCAAGATATTATGGATATTGCAAGGCAGTCCTTTGTTGCACCTCAAAATCCATTCTCATTAAAAGAAGAAAAAAGTCAAAATAATGTTTCAGAAACATTAGAAGTTACGGAAACTTCTGAGTCTCAAAACAATGAAATCGGGTTCCCGATAAAAAACACCCATAAACATATTCCTGCAAGTGCAGAAGTCATAGAAAGATCTTTTGTACAAAGCGAACTTATTAAAAATATGGAAGACGCAAGAAGAAATCTACAAAGCAGTAAAGGCTTTGTAGGTGCTTTAAACTTTTTAAATTCACAAGCAACAATTGCTCTTGTTAATAAAAACAACGGGAATTTTGAAGCGACAGCTTAACTAATAATATGCTTTATTTAGTTATTTGAAGAATATAATCCAATCAAATCAATACATCTTGACGAGGCTTCTTACTTCACTCAAAACTTTTTGAGCCTCAATTCTTGCTCGAGCAGAACCCTCTCTTATAATTCGTTCAACTTCCTGCGGATTATTTTCGTAATATTTTCTTTTTTCCCTAATTTCACTCAGCTTGTCATTAATTATTGCACCAAGCTGACGCTTGCAATCTGCACAACCTCTGGCACCTTTTTCACATTCGCATCTTACAGTTTCAATCTCGCCATTTGAAGCAAAAATCTTCCAATATTTGAACGCAACTTCGCAATCATCAGGGTGTCCCAAATCATCTTTTCTCAATCTGCTTCTGTCAGTAATTGCAGTCATTATTTTCTTTGCAGTAACTTCTGCTGAGTCTGAAATTTTAATGTCATTATTAAACGATTTCCCCATTTTGTTTCCGTCTAATCCGCAGATCAATGAACAATTATTTAATTTTGGTTGCGGTTCCTTGAAGAAATTAGTGTTGTATACATTATTAAATCTTCTTGCAATATCCCTTGTTAATTCGACATGCGCAACCTGATCAATTCCGACAGGAACGAGATCCGCATTAAAAGTAAGAATATCAGCTGTCATCAAAACAGGATATCCAAGCAATCCATAATTAATTTGTGATGCCATTCCCTCTTTTGATTTAAGTATTTTTGCCATATCTTTCAAGGTAGGATCCCGCTCTACCCAATTTTGAGGAGTTATCATACTCAAATATATATGCAACTCTGCTGTTTCAGGCACGAGTGATTGAACATAAATTGTAGCTTTTTCCGGATCTATTCCGCAAGCAAGCCAATCCATGACAACTTCCGCAACATCTTGTTTCAAGTTTTCAGTTTTATCATACTTGGTTGTAAGAGCATGCCAGTCTGCAACAGAAAAATAACAGTCATATTCCTCCTGTAATTTTACCCAATTATCAATTACACCCAAATAATGTCCCAAGTGTAACTTCCCGGTAGGGCGCATGCCTGACATAATTTTTTGTTTCATTAAAATATCCTCACTTTGGTAAATAAATTATAAAGTAAAATCTCTCACAAGTAAAACTTTAATTTCCCCTTGCTTCATATCTGTTACAAGTTTATTTCTATATATTTTAAAGCCTTTTGTTCCGGCAATAAGTTTTATTGAAGCATTTTTCTTTAACCCCGGCACCTTAATACTGACTTTTTTATATTCTCTGTCATAATCCAAATTTCCTAAAACATACATTGTTTGCCCGTTACACGTCCTTTCGTATGCAAAAACGTTAGTTTTAGAGGCTTTTAATGGCACAAAAGTCCCGTTAATTACTAAATCATTGTTATTTACTCTGAAACTCATTGCATTTTTATAATTTTCTCTGACAAATTCTGAATTTCCGAAAGGTTTTGCTGAAAAATTAAATATATCGAGCTTTCCTCTGTGTACAAAATAATAATCGTCATCAGTAGATGTCCGAACAGCTTTTGAGTTTGCCCAAGGATAAATATAATCAGCTCCATACTCAAATCCGTCAATTATATACGGATTAAATGGTAAAGTTGCTTCCAACCAACTTATCATAACTGAAAATTCTTCTCCATGAAGTATTATAGGACTAATTTCATCATGAGTTGTAAAAGATAATATTACACTTTTCTTTTCCGGATATGAGTTTATAAATTTCTTGTTAAACTTAATATGCTCAAATAAATCTTCAGATGTTTTCCAATCTTTTAAATTAAAAAAACTTCCGTAATATCCGTCAAAGCCCACTTCCAAAAGTTTATCATACGGTGTGAATTGTGCATAAGGAGATGGCGGTTCTCTCCAAGAATCTGATGCCTCTGCTAAAAATAATATATTAGGATTTTTTTCTCGTGCATAATTTATGACTTCTTTCCAAAATCTTGATGGTTTTATTGTTGCAACATCTGCTCTGACTCCGTCAGCATTAATTTCAGTTATCATATCAATAAACTTATAGTGCTCGCTTAACAAATCCAAGTTTAGCTTTTCATTATTGCCTGCATTAAAAAGTCTTACATCTGTCCAATCTGTCGGTATAACTGAAAACTGATTATCATCTTTGATAAATAATTCAGGCCTTTTCAAAAATAAGTCATAACTTCCGCAACTCGGCAAATCTATAATAACTCTTATTCCACGTTTATGACATTCCTGTACAAACAATTTTGCTTGTTCAATAGGTGTAAGTTGAGATTTTGTATCAATTAATTGCGAATTTATTGTTGAAAAATCCGAAATAGCATACAAAGAACCGGCAGTCCCTAATGCTTTCAACTTGCCGACAGGTGTTATCGGTAAAACATGTATCGCATTGATATTGAATTTTTTGAGTTCATCCAACCTTTCTATTGCATTAATAAACGTGCCATTTTCTTCCCCTTGCTCTATAAGTCCGTTATTATTCAAATCTTTTGAATTAAAATTTCTTATATTTATTCCGCAAATAATAGCTTCGTTATTCAAAAAATCATCTCTCAAAGAGCAATGAGCAACGGAACAAGATGTATAAAGACTTATCGCCAAAATAATTATAAAGGGTTTTAACCGCATCACAACATCTCCACGATACAATTTGCAACTTCTTGTGCAGAATACTTGTCAGATAACAATTCTCTTATTTTACCCAATTCATTTATATTATTAGCACGTAACTCCTTGTTATAAAGTAACTTTTCAGTTTCATAACAAATGTTATTTGCTGTAAATTTATTTTGTATTAACTCCGGTACAATATCCTTATTTGCAATTATGTTTGGTAAAGAAACTCTTTTGATACATCTCACCAAGAGATATATCAAATATAAGAGAAACGGTCCCTTATATCCTATTATCATTGGTGTTTGATAAAGTGCAGCTTCTAATGCTACCGTACCTGACGCAAGAATTAACGAATCTGATACACTCAGCAGAGCTTGATTTTCGCCTTTAATAATTTTAAATTCTGTATTACCTACATACTTGTCGAAAACATCATCACTTAAATTCGGAGCATGCGAAATACAAAATTGAATATCAGGATGCAATTTTTTAAGTTTTTCAGCACCTTTAATCAAAGTTTTTGCCAAAAAAGCAAGCTCTAAAGGTCTTGATCCTGGGAAAACTGAAACTAATGGTTTGTCAATACTCAACCCATGAGTTTTAAAAAATTCCGCTTTATCAGCTTTTGAGGGTAATTGTTTTATCAAAGGATGCCCGCAAAAATGTACATCAATACCCTCATTTTTGTACATTTCTACCTCAAAAGGAAATATACAGAGCACTTTATCAATATATTTTTTGATTTTCTTAATCCGCCATTTTCTGCTTGCCCAAACTTGTGGTGGAATATAGTGCAAAGTCTTTATTCCGTTTTTTTTCAAATGTTTTGCAATTCGCAAATTAAATGCACCGTAATCCACTAACAACACCATATCTGGTTTGTATAAATTTATAAGGTAATTGCAGAGCCTTTTTTCAAGACTCAAATGGTCAAACACCATCTTTAAACTAAGCCCAAAAGCAGACATCTTCGAGTGGTCGCTAAACAGTTTCACACCAACATCTCTGAGATTATTCCCGCCAATTCCCTCTATTTCAACATCATTACTTTGTTCTTTAAGAATTTGAACGACCTTGCTTGCATGCATGTCGCCTGAATGTTCACCGGTAATAATAAAAAGTTTTTTCATATATTCCTATACTGCCATTATAACAATGTTGTTTTTGTTTGCGTATTTTATAACAGATTCTTGATCAACGATAATTGTTTCCCCTGCTTCTACCGCAATTAAGTCCGCATTATGCCTTTTCATTGTTTTCAATGTCCTTAATCCGATAGCCGGTATATCAAAACGTTTATCTTGAGATGGTTTTGCAACTTTTATTATTCTTGCATTTTTCTTTGCAATTTTACAACCTCTCCTAATACATGCATCCGTTCCTTCAATAGCTTCAACTGCCATTATCATTTTGTCCTTTATCACAACAGACTGACCAATATCAAGCTTTCCGGTTTCTTTAGCAAGCCAATATCCGTAATTAACATCTTCTACTTGTGCAGGCGACGGCTGTACCGCACCCAAAATTCCGGACGGTATCATCAAATTTTTTATAAACAGCGTTTGGTCCAAAATTGTAACACCAATTTTTTCAAGTTCATCAATTATCATAAGCATGACTTTATCGTCATTAAGCCTCATTGCTTTTTTTATAAAATCGACAGCTCTTGCATCAAACTTAGGTCGTTTAAGTATTACGGTTTTACTGACTTTGCCTAAAAATGTAAGCTGTTTAATCCCCTCGTCTTTCAATACTTGTTCTATTTTTGCAACTTCTCCGGGGCAAAACGAATACACTTTTGAACAATATTTTTTGAGTTGCTTGTAATTGTCATGAGAAAGGGAAATACAAATCACTTCAAAACCATTATCTTTAGCATTTTGTGCCATTTTAACAGGTAATAAACCATCTCCTGCAATCAAACATTGTTTATGCTCTAATTCGACTGCCATTATTTGAATTTCCTCCCCTAATATACAACCCAATAATATAATACTATAAAAGATGTAAATATTTTTTCATTGTAACGTAATATTAAATTTAAGTTAACAGAACTCTTTGTTTTTATCAATCCTTAGAGAGCATCTTTCTTCTTTCACGCTTGTTTTTTATTTTCTCAATACTTGATTTGGCATGTAGTTATACAACTAAAGTTGGAGAAAAATTAATTTTTTAACAAGATTGTCATTAAATAATTTTTTAAAAGTTAATAATATCAAGCATTTAGAGCGTTATCTCCTCCATTTGATGGATTCTGCAACTAAAGTTGTAAAGTTTAAAATTATAATGCCGTTAATCATAAGGAAAGGAAAATTTGAAAGGAACAATTATTATGGGATCAACTTCTACAATTACAATTAACACGAATTTGTCATCCCTCACTGCCCAAAAGTATTTACGAGATGCCACCAAGGGCATGAATATCGCAATGGAGCGATTATCAACCGGTTTTAAAATCAATTCCGGTAAGGATGATGCAGCAGGCTACTCAGTAGTCGAAGGTATGCAAGCCAAAGTTAACGGCTATGACATTATTGAAACAAACGCGAGCATGGGCTTAGATATGCTTAAAACTCAAGAAGGAGTTTTGGATATCCTCAATGAGTATGTCCAAAGAATTAGAGATTTGACCATGCAAGCAGCAAACGGAACTTACGGTTCAGCATCATTAGATGCAATAAGAACTGAAGTTGAACAAAGAATGGACGAAATCAACAGATTATGTACAATTACCGATTTTAACGGAACATATCTGTTAGATGGTTCGAGAACTGATGACATCAACTTGCAAGTTGGGCTATACTCAAACAAAAGATGCGTTATCAAGATGGATGCATTCTTATTTGCAAGTGCAATGGCTACAACAGTTTTTGGTTTTAATTCAACAGCAGCAACAACAGATCCGGGATTTATTGATTTGAGGACATCTGCTTCAGAAGACGAAACCTATTGTTACAGAGCAAGAAAATTGGATGCCAATGGTCAACCTGAAATTGTTGACGGCGAGGTTCAATATCTTGACGGATATTATTCTTCTGCATTAGCCGCAGCATTAGCGGAAAACGGAACAGTTGAATATTCAAGCGGAGCAACAAGTGCAACATTAGCCTCAGGAGCTTCTTTTGACATCATGGCAATGTGTGCTGCTATATACAGAAACGACAATTCTGCTCGTGCATTTATTGATAATATCGACAATGCTATTGATAATATTTCATTAAGAGTTACAAAAATCGGTGCTTATATGAACAGATTAGATTCCGCTATCGATTCCACCGATATTCAAAGAGAAAATTTAACGGAAGCTATTTCAACATTAAAAGATGCTGATGTGGCATCGGAATCTTCTGATTACATAAAATTCCAAATCTTGCAACAAGCTACCGCTTCGTTACTTGCGACGGCAAACCAACAACCGCAGATTGCATTGAATTTATTGTAATTTGTAAATATCCAAAATAACAACAGTTGAAGTACAGTGTAAAGATAATAAATTGTCCTTTCAAATACTTCCGGTATCTTGTGATGCCGGAAGTTCGTTTTTTACATTAAAGAATAGTTTTAACGTATTCTATAATATCTGCTGACTCATACATTTGCACATTTCTATCTTTATCAACCAAAAATGGCACTTGCCTTTTCCCGCCCAATTTTATCAAAGCATACTCAGAAGCTTCATTTGCAATATCAAATTTTTTGTATTTAACTTTTCGTTCATCCATAAATTTCATTACTTTTTGGCAATATGGACAGGTTTCTGAAATAAATAATTCTAACATATGCGGTTCTCCTTTTTTTACAATTATAATTTCGATTATCAACTTTTACCATTAAACTGTTATGTAATTTTTTTTGTGATAATATGAAGAAAAGAGGAAATATAAATATGCTGTTTGAGTTTCTATATTCTAAAATTCATAGGGCGACAGTTACTGATTCTAATTTAAATTATGTCGGATCAATAACTATTGATGAAGAATTTTTGGAAAAAGCTAACATCAGAGAATGGGAAAAAGTTGAAATTTTAGATATAAATAACGGAGAGAGATTTCAGACGTACGCTCTTAAGGGCAAAAGAGGTTCAAAATGTTTTTGTGTGAACGGTGCTGCTGCAAGAAAAGTGCAAACAGGAGATAAAATAATAATTGTAACATATGCCCAAATGACAGAAGAAGAATTAAAAAACCATAAACCTACAATCCTTCAAGTCGGAGAAAATAACGAAATATTAAATTATGGGAAATAATCTTTATAAGCCACTAAAAAAGAAAAAAAAGTTTACTGTTGATACTAAAAAAATGGGAGTAAACATTGATAAGAATGAGTATTATGAAATAATACTCTCCAATTCCAATCATCCTGAAAATTCAACGAAATCATTTTATTAGTCTAAAATTCTTATTGAACTTCCGTTTCCGAAAGCTTGATTTCTTATTGAATATCCACCTCCGAATATTCCGTTTGAAAATTGATCTATTCTTTGTGTACCATAATTTTGGGATGGATAAATGCTACCATAATTATTGTAAGAATATGGAGAAAATGCGGAATTTTGGTTAATTTGAGGTGTATAACCGGTTAATCGACCGCCAAAATAATCAGCCAAAGTTCCTAAAGCAGAACGTTTGTATTGACCGTAATTCGTTGGTCTGGAAAGTAATGCTGATTCAACATTTCTGTATCTGTTCAATATATCCCCATACTGTACAGCACCAAATGCATTGTTTTCGAGACGTTCTAATCTACGTAAAGTATTTTCTTTCGGATACGTTCTGTTTAAAGAGTATTTTTCTAATGCACTCAAATTTTCATTTGGAATTTTTGGTAAATATTCGTGTCTTTTGTTTATATGACCAACCGGATACCTAATATCAGCATAGGCTTCAGATGAAATTTCACAACAATAACTCAACAAAAATAATAAAATTAAAAATTTATACATAAATTACCTCACGAATAACAGAATAAATCAACGTAAAAAAAATGAAATTATGCAACTGTTTAATATTAAAGTACAATTCTTTTTCACATTTCCTCAAATCATTCCACAAATGTATATTTTATGATAAGATTTAGCAAAAGAGGTGTAGAAATTGACTATAAAAATTGCTTTTACAGGAAAAAGCGGAAGTGGGAAAACTACTGTATTAAAGGCTCTATTAGCCGTAATGCGTGAAAAGTTTCCGGAAAAAAGTTTTTTGCTTTTTGATAATGATTTATCCGGAGAATTGGGACATTCTTTCGGTTTGGATATTAGAAACACCATTTATGGTATTCGAAGTGGCAAACACGAATACAAAACCGGAATACCGCAACATATGACTAAACAGGAATATATTGAATGGGCAATTGAAGACATAATAGTTTCATTGGATGATAATGTGGACATAATTGTGTCTTGGCTTAGCGGAGTAAAAGATTGCAGATGCCCGATTACTGAACAAATTAATAACGCTTTAAAAAAGTTTATTTCAAGATACGACTTTGTACTGTTTGATTGTGAATTTGATCTTAAATACTTGGTTCAGCTTATTGATACAGAAATAGATACAGCACTTATTATTGCAAATCCTACAATCGAATCAATGAATCTTGCCAAAAGAATTGACGAATTTTCCGCTAAATATTCAGCAGGCGGACAAATGGGCATTATTTTGAACAAAACAGAAACTTCCGATTTAAAAACAGTCTATGAAATGGCAAAAGAAGCTGGTATAAACATTTTAGGTTCAATTCCTACTGATGAAAAACTAAAACTCGGATCCGTAAACCGAAACTCATCCGTAGTACAAGAATCTGTTAAACAACTTTATTTTAGACTAAATCTTCCGCAGGAGAATTAATAATGATTTTAGATGGAAAAAAAACATCACAAAAAATATTGGAAAATCTCAAAACCAAAATTGCGAATTATGATAAGAAGCCACACTTGGCTGTAATTCTTGTCGGGAATAATCCGGCAAGTGAGGTTTATGTAAGGAACAAACAAATTGCTGCCGATAAAATCGGTATTAATTCTACCGTAATCAGGATGAACAATGATATTTCAGAAGAAGAACTCCTGAATAAAATAGAAGAACTTAACCAAAATATTGATATAACCGGAATTTTAGTACAACTGCCACTACCAAAGCATATTGATAAAAATAAAGTTATAACTGCAATTTCCCCCCAAAAAGATGTCGATGGATTTCATCCGGAAAATGTCGGGAAATTAGCGGTCGGAATTGAACCATATTTTTATCCGGCAACACCTCAGGGAATTATAATGTTGCTTGATGAATATAAAATCCCGATAGAGGGCAAAGATGCTGTTATAATCGGACGTTCTAATATTGTAGGCAAACCGATTATGCAAATGCTCTTGAGAAGAAATGCAACGGTTACGATTTGCCACTCATACACAAAAGATTTGGAAAGCAAAATAAAAACCGCGGATATTTTGATATCAGCGGTTGGTAAACAAATTGTAAGATGTAAGATGGTTAAAAAAAACTCTGTTATAATTGACGTCGGATTGCACAGAACGGCAGACGGTCAATTAACCGGAGATGTTGATTATGATTTAATTTCTGAGTCAGCAGGCTATATTACACCAGTTCCCGGAGGTGTAGGTCCTATGACTATTGCATCTTTGATGTTTAATGCATCTAAAATATACTCCTAATATAGCAAAATTCTTATTTTTATTAGCCGCCACCGCCGCCACCGAGTAAGTGAGTTTTTTGTGCCTCGGTTTGAACAAGTCCTTCGGCATTTTTTATATCTGCGTTAATCACTTCAATTTTTGTATTAACCAATTCCTTAAGTAAGTCATAATTCATGTCAATATTTTGAAGTTCGTCAAGTACAGCCGGATCAAAATTTTTAACTTTAAAATCAGCGTATGCTGCCGCTACCCTTTCAGATCGTTCTTCATCTTTTTCATATGTATGACCGTTAAATGTAATTTTTTTATCAGTATCCATGAACTTATCATAAGCTTTGGTGTGTTCAGCTTCCTTTTTTTCATACGCAGTCAAACGAGCATTATTGCTCTGGTATAGTGCTTGAACTTCTATTGAACGCATTGTTTCAATAGTTAAATCAGATTTAAGTTGAAGTAAATGTGATAGTGCTGCTGCTGTTGGACACATTTTTGTCTCATCCTTTGTTAATTCATCTTACATATATATAAAGTATTGACAAAATATCTAATTTCACTCTTTGTTATTTTTGTTACAAAACTTAACATACGCTTAATTTTTTCTTTGCTTTATTGCTTATAATAAGGATTTGTGATTTGATATATTATATTATATTGTGTCGTATGTCGTTTTAAAGGAAAGTTCATTATGAAAATCACACCAATCACAAATTACAATTGTTCTTCCGAACAAAGAAAAAACAATAATAGCGCTAATATCAATTTTGGAAATTCAGTATTCTTAGAAGTGGCTAAAACCGAGTCTTTAAAAAATGCATTCCAAATTACTCATTGGAAACATATGGCAGATATAACAGCTACTTTGGGTAGTAATTCCAAAAAATATTCAGATAAAATTTTTAGATTATTACACAAAAAGGACGAAAACGGAGATACTTTTTTCAAAAAAATTTGGATAAAAAATCGGAAATATGGCAGTTTAACATCATTATTTAAATATAAAAATAATTTCGGAGAAATTGAGGACCTGCTAAAAGAACCTTATGGGCATGAAAATACAGTGATACATATATGTTTAAACGCTGGTAGTGGCACATCCGTTGATAAATATACTCAGGTGCTTGACGAAAACCAATTAGACAGAATATTTAAAACAAGAGACGATAACAAAAATACTCCTTTAATGTCAGCATCCTGTGTGCCGAAAGAAACCTTTGCAAAACTGTCTTATTCAACATTAAAAGATTTAACCCAAGGATATCAAAATAATTATGGTGAAACTTTATTTTACCGTGATTTTAAAGAGTTAACACAACTTCTTATTGATCGATTAAATAGTGATGATATATATATAGGTTTAAAAGTTAAAGACAACCATGATGAAACAGCTTTGTTTAAAGTATCAGCAGAAACAGTAGAAATTTTAATTTCAAAGCTTAGTCCGGAACAGATTGGCAATTTAGTATTGGAAAAAAATGATATAGGAAACACCTTATTTCACGTATATGAACCAAATTTTGGCTGGAATAATTGTCATGATAGAAACGTAGAACGATTAAAAACACTTGCGACCAAACTCACTCCTGAATACAAAAAAAGAATCCTCACGACCAAGAATAACGCAGGAAACACTCCGATTCATTCAAATCCGGATTTTTATCAAGAAATTTTACCGTATTTTGATATGAAAAATGAAGATCTTGTTGGAGTATTATATCAAAAAGACAACAATGGGAACAACTTCTTTCACAAGTATCCATACTCGAAGATTCAACAATGGATAAAACTTGCACCGGAGGATTTTGGAAAACTACTTTGCGAGAAAAATAACAAAGGTATCGCTCCTGTACATATTCTCAATGAATTTGACTTTATAGATATACTCGGTCAGCTTAAGAATTACCCTGATATAAGATACCAACTTGCCACCGTACAAGATAATAACGGCGACACTATTTTTCATCGAGAACCTAATTTTACGTTTTCTGAATTATTATCAGACATACCATCAGATAAAATTATGAAATTGATTTTAACAAAAAATAATAATTGTGAAACTGTTATGGATGTTTTATCTTCCCAAAATATAGAATTATTCTTTAATAAATTAACAATAGAGGATGCAAAAAAATTTTTGAGCCTAAAAGATATACACCAAAGAACGATATTACATACTAAAAACGATATCAATATGACAATAAATATGCTTTACAGAATAGCCAAAGATGATTTTAATAAAGAACTCTATGACTTGCCATCTGTAAAAGTAATTCTTAATCAAGAAGATATTTTCGGAATGAAAGCATTCTCCAATAAAGAAATACAAACTATTTTATACACTTTATGTGATAAATTGAAAAAGTAATTTGTTCTACGGTGAAATTTTAAATTTATATTGAAAAAAAGAAAAACCCTCAAAAGAGGGCATAAGTTTTGTAAGATGTAAGATAGTTATATAAGAGATGTGTTATAAACACTGTAATTATGCTATAAAATTAGTTCCGAACCTGTTTGCGCCATAAAAGAATGACTCTCTCATTACTTGTTGCAATGTCCTCTTTCTTTTTTGGCTATGACCGCCGATAACTGTATTTTCAATATCTTCAACGGATTTTTCGTATTGTTCGCAAACCAATGAGTTTAAATACTTAGAAACTTGAGAAACCGTTTCCTGAACTTCGTCATTTACTTCAACAGTAATTGTATCGGTCATTGTTTCAAATATGTTTTCTTCTTTCTTGGTTGTATAAGTTGAAGTAAATAACATCTTCGCTCCTTGTGTTCTCTCTTATGTATATATAAAGTATATCTATTTTAAAAAATTGCCTTTTTTGCTCCGAATTGTTAAGTTTTGTAAAATTCGGATTAGTTTTTGGGTAATTTTGAAATATTTCTTCAAAATTTTGCTATATAATGGTTTTATTGGGAGAAATATGAGAGAAAGAATTCTTTTATTTACAATATTATTATGTTTGGGTGTATTCCTTTTTATTTTCCAAAATTATGTGGATACAGGATTGGGATTACTGATTTTATGCGGACTTGTGGTTGTATATGCTTTATATTCGATTGTTGCAACAAAATATCAGGCAAGAAAACTTCGTAAGAAACCGCCTGTTATTAACGAAGACTATAAACCTTTAGTAACTATAATGATTCCTGCACACAATGAGGAACATGTTATTACACATACCATTGAAAACATAATGCAAATTGATTATCCTAAATTCGAAATTATCGTAATAGATGATAGAAGTACGGATAACACCGCATCAGTTATTAACGACATAGCAAATAAATATCAAAATGTTACGGCTTTTATTCGGGACAAAGAGGCTTTCCCCGGTAAATCCGCAGTTTTAAATGATGCACTAAAACTCGCAAAAGGTGAGGCAATTTTAGTTTTTGATGCCGACGCAACCGTTGAACCGGATTTTCTTAACAGGCTTGTACCAAAACTTGAACCTGCTGATGTCGGAGCAGTTCAGGCAAGGAAAATTATACGAAATAAAGATTTTAATCTTTTAGCTAAATGCCAAAACAACGAATACACAATGGATACACATTTGCAAGTAGGCAGAGATGCAGTTAAAGGTGCAGTTGAATTAAGAGGCAACGGTGAATTGATTAAACGTAAAGCTCTCGAAGATATCGGCGGTTGGAATAACTATACCATTACTGACGATTTAGATATGTCAACCAGATTGCACATCAAAGGCTGGGATATAAGATTTTGTGCGGATGCTTGTGTGTATGAAGAAGGAATTATATACCTTTATCCGCTTTATCGTCAAAGAAGAAGATGGTTAGAAGGTACCATACGAAGATACCTTGAATATTTCGGAGAAGCTATGATTTCTCCCAAAATGTCAATTCGTGCCAGATTTGATATGCTTGTATATATTACCCAGTTTATTATGCCTATTTGGTTTGTCATGGAGGTTACAATAAGAACAATTAAGTTCTTTACCGATAAAATTAATCCTACAAGTTTGCATAACGAATTGGTTTCATCAATTTTTGTATCCATAGCAATAGGTTTCGGGTTTTTCTCAATGATAAGGTACAGTTTGCGAAAATATGACAGCGTACCGAGATTACAAGCCTTAAAACAAGCATTTGAAACAACAATATATTTTTTTATGATATGGTTCCCTATGGTTATATTTATTTGTGGAAAGATTTTATTCCGCAAAAAAAATATGAAATGGGGTAAAACTGCTCACGGATTAGTATTGGAAGAAGAAAAAAGAACAGTTACGACAGAAAATGAATTGCAAAGTGCTGCAACAGTGAAATGAGGTTAAAAATGGCTATTACATTGAATGATTACGAATACGTCAGAGAACACGTCAGACAAGTCCCTGATTTTCCGAAAAAAGGAATTTTATTTCTTGATATAACTACTGCGACTAAGGATGCCGAAGCATTTAGAAAGTCGATGGATTTTTTGTACGAGGAATTTAAAAATGCAAACTTGAATTATATCTTGGGAATAGAATCAAGGGGATTTATTTTTGGTGCTGCATTAGCAGCTAAATTAGGAATTGGATTTGTGCCGATTAGAAAACCTAATAAACTTCCAGCTGAAACCATCAAAGAGTCTTACGATTTGGAATACGGCTCAGATACAATAGAAATGCATAAAGATGCAGTTAAGTCCGGCGACCGTGTTGTTATTATTGACGATTTGCTTGCTACCGGAGGAACTGCGGTTGCGGCATGTAATTTAGTCAGAAAAACCGGAGCTGAAATCGTTTCAACAGCCTTTATTATAGAACTTGATCCACTTAAAGGCAGAGAAAAAATTGAAGCAAACGGAGTAAAAGTTGTATCAATGCTTCATTATGATTTAGATTAAAAAATATAATTTTTCATTAAAAAATTACTGCAAATCGAATGGGTCATCCTCTTTGTAGTAATTTTTTTTGCCATTTTTAACCTTATTATTACGTTTTTTAACATCTTCAGAAACTGTTTTGTATGCATTATCCAAGGAAACTTTGGCAATAGCTCTATTTTTTGCTCTGTCATTAACCATTAACCAATATGAATGTTTGACATTATCAACAGTAAACGAAATTTTACCGGCTTTTCTATCCCCGGGCTTAAATTGCGAGAACAAAAGTTTTGTATCCCCAAAGATAGATGGAGTATAAATTTTATTGTAATCACTTATTAATGCCAAATCCATGCCTGAAAAAATTTTGTCCGACATATTTGAAACGGAAATTGATAGTGTTATTGTATTAACATTTCCAAACGGGTCTTTGTCATATAAAATATTACTTATTCTTATATCAAGCCCCGGATAGGTCATTTCTTTTTGTTTCAAGGCTTCTTCTCGGTACACAGGAAGTTCGACTCCGGATAATATTTTTACCTTTATTTCATCACCAGGAGAAATTAAAACATCTTTCCCTTTTCTGTATAAAGCCATTCCAAGGCCTACTGCACCACCGATTGCAGCACCACCGGCTAAAGTATAACCGTTAGAAGCTATTGCAGCTTCAAGCCCCAAAGCCTGTGCAGCAAAAATTCCGCCCATTACACCACCCGCCGCAGTATATCCTATATCCGTTGCAACTATTTTTGTTGCAGCTTTCAAAGGGTGAAGTTTTGTAGACATCTTTCCCTCAATTGGAATTTCACGTCCGTCAGGAGTTACCAAATAATCAAAGCTCAGGTCCAAATATCCATCTCTGCCAAGTCTTTTGGCTCCTTCAGAATTTCTTATAACACCATGTGCAACAGTTCCTTTTGGAAGAATTATTCCTTTATCACCATAAACATCACCCGTTATTTCCGCAAAAAATTCATCACCCTCAAAAGAAAAACTTCCATCCAAAACTTGAGATACCGTCATTTCAATAGTATTACGTTTTTCAAGCATATCTGTTTTTCCGGTATAAAGCTCTTTATCAAGTTCCTGAGCTTCATCCTCGTATTCGGCATAACCTCGATAGAAATCATCAGCCGAATACGCAACCTCCTGAAACAAAAATAACCCCAGTATTATCAGTGCTAATGCTTTTTTCATATTAAAATTATACAATTTATAATTGATTAAGTCCAAAATGTTACAACTCCTCAAGAAGTTTATTATATACATCAACCGTCATTTTACAAATTCTCAATTCTCTGTCTGCCAAACTTTTTAATGTATTTTTGTATGATACAAAAAGAGCTTTATCCAAACCGTTCTCTTCTTTTAAAGCATTTCTTATAGGCTCAGCGTATTCTTGTGGTCTTGTTTTGTATTCGATTTTATCAGCTATATATATAATTTTTTCAAAATCTGTCATATTGGTATTTCCCAATGTGTGCCAACGTATAGCCGATAAGACCTCTTCGTCATTAACACCAAACATTTGTTTTGCAATAATTGCACCAACCGGAGCGTGATATGTTTTAGGATTAATCAGTTCTCCATCGCAAATTGCAGGATAATTTTCAAGATACTTTTTTAATTCTTCTTTTGGCATGCATTTTGCACAATCATGAATTAATCCGCAAAAATATGCTTTTTCTTTATCCAAACCGTATTTTTCAGCTAAATCATACGCAACCTCAGCAGTTCCGAGAGAGTGTTCATAGCGCTCGCGGTCTAAGCTGCTTTTTAATTTCGCTTTTATTTCTTCAATTTTTGTATAATCCGTATTTTTCAATATATTCCTCCACTTCGGCACAAACAGATTTTTCACCTTTGTTTCCCCTTATTTCAGTTGAAGAAACATTTATAAAATCTGTTTGCAAAATCTCAAAATTCCATCCATTTAACTTATAACTGTCATAATCAATTTGTTTTTCATTATCTTCTTTTCTCGGAAATACAATAAAATGGATCGTTTTTTTTAATTCATCAGTATTATACCAGCTATCAAGGTTTGAAAAGGCATCTGTTCCTATCAAAAAGTTTAACCTGCCGGGAATTTTATACATTTCTCTTATTTTATTGACTGTTAATATTGAATACGACTTACCCTCATTTTTGTATTCAATATCTGAAACTTCAAACTTGTGATTGTGTTGTGTCGCAAGTTTTACCATATTAATTCTATGCAAAGCGAGCTCTTTATCAATATTTTTGTGAGGAGGAATATAAGACGGAATAAATATTATTTTATCAAAATCATATTTCTCCAACACAAACTTTGCCATTTGAATATGCGCATTATGAATGGGATTGAAAGTTCCCGGAAATATACAAATGCTCATTCTAACCTCTCTGCCCTATCGTATTTTACAACAAAACAAAAAAAATCACTAATATTTCATTATCAAACTTCTACATACATTAATGGACAAATTATTGTGTTTGGACTATTCTGAGTATGCAAGGAGAAAAAGATGAGTGATTGTATTTTTTGTAAAATTATAAACGGAGATTTCGGAACAGACTTTGTTTACGAAAATGAATTTGCCGTTGTATTTAAAGATATTAATCCAAAAGCGGATACTCATTTATTGGTCGTTCCTAAAAAGCATATTGAATCTCTAAATGAAGTTCAGGATAAGAGCCTTTTAGGCGAGCTTATGGTGACAGTAAAAGCCGTTACGGAAAAACTTAATATAAAGTCATACAGAACGGTTATAAACACCGGAAAAGATGCCGGTCAAGAAGTATTTCATTTGCACATACATATTTTAGCGGGAGAAATAAAATTATGAATTTAACACAAGAAAAATTTTATAAAGAAATTACACCTAACGGATACGGAATAGCTATTAAACAAGGTGATATGCTTTTTTCTGAACAATCAGAGTTCCAGAAAGTTGAAATATTTGAAACAAATTCGACCTTAGGCAGAGTTCTTACTCTTGATGACCTAATGATGACAACTGAGGGAGATGAATTTCATTATCACGAAATGATAGCTCATGTACCTATGATGCATCACAAAAATCCAAAAACAGTTTTGGTAATAGGTGGCGGTGATGGCGGAACTGTGAGAGAAGTTTTAAAACATGATACTGTCGAAAAAGTTGTGCTATGCGAAATCGACGGAATGGTTATTGATGCTTGCAAAAAATATCTTCCTACAATTTCCTGCAAATTAGATGATCCAAAATGCGAAATTTTAGTAGAAGATGCCATTGAATATATTAAAAATAAAAAAAATCTGTTCGATATAGTTTTGATTGATTCAACTGATCCGATGGGACCGGGAGAAGGTTTGTTTACGGAAGAATTTTACACAAACGTAAAGCACTCTCTCAAAGAAGGCGGTATTGTTTGTGCCCAGTCTGAATCACCTTTTGCAAATAAGGAAGAAATAAGAAAAATGTATGCTTTATTGAAAAAAGTTTTCCCAATTTGCTCAACATTTACGTCAAATATTCCGACATATCCGGGCGGTTATTGGGCATGGGCATTTTGTTCAAATTCAGTTGAACCATTGTCTTATTGGGATGAAAGAAGAGGTAACGAAATTACAAAAACTTGCAAAATTTATAACAAAGAATATCATAATGCTCGTTTTGCGTTGCCAAACTACTTAAAAGAATTATTATAATGACAGTAATACGTTAGAGGGATCCACCTCAGTGCATACGCAAGTAACAGTACGTTGCAAATACTTAATATAAGGGTTTTTATTTTGAGTATAGCGTTAGTAAGCACATAAAAGGATAGAAAGAGAAGAAAAATGGAAAAAAACAACGAAACACTGAGAGTTCTAAGACACTCTTGCTCACACATTATGGCGCAAGCTGTACAAAAGCTGTTCCCGCAAGCAAAGTTGGCTATCGGGCCGGCAACTGATGAAGGATTTTATTACGATTTTGATCTGACAGACGGCTATGCTTTCACACAAGAAGACTTAGAAAAAATTGAAAACGAAATGAAAGAAATCATCAAACAAAATCTTACATTTGAAAAATATTTCGTTAAAGATGTTGATGCAAAAATTGCAGAATTTAAAGCACAAGGCGAAATCTACAAGGCAGAATTATTGGAAGAACACAAGAATGATAATCCTACTTTGTATTTAACAAAGGATAAAGACGGCAACGTTTTGTTCAACGACCTTTGTGCAGGTCCGCATATTCCGAATACATCTTACATAAAAGGAAACGCAATTAAGTTGTTAAAGGTTGCCGGTGCTTACTGGAGAGGAAATGAAAAAAATAAAATGTTGCAACGTATCTATGCAACAGCATACTGGAATAAAGAAGATTTGCAGGCATACTTAGACTTTATGGAAGAAGCCGCTAAGCGTGACCACAGAAAACTTGGTACACAGCTTGATTTATTCTCTGTAAGAGAAGAAATCGGCGGAGGGCTTGTATTGTGGCACCCTAACCTTTATACAGTAAGAGAAGAAATTGAAAACTATTGGCGTTCCGAACACCGCAAAAGAGGTTATGTAATTGTTAATACTCCACATATTGCGAAATCAAAATTGTGGGAAATTTCAGGACATATGGGACATTACAAAGAAAATATGTTTTTCTTGCAAAAAGAAGAAGATTCTGAAGAACAATTTGTTCTTAAACCTATGAACTGTCCTTTCCATATATTGATATATCAGGCAAACAGACATTCATATCGTTCATTACCGTTAAGAATGGCCGAATTGGGAACAGTATACAGAAAAGAAAAATCAGGTGCATTAGGTGGTTTAACACGCGTTCAAGGTTTCACCCAAGATGATGCTCATATTTTCTGTACTCCTGAACAATTAGTTGACGAAATCAATGAAATTATTGATTTTGTAGCTGATACAATGGCTATATTTAAGATGGATTTTGAAGTTGAACTATCAACAAGACCTGAAAGCTATGTCGGAGAACTTGAAAACTGGGAAAGAGCTGAAGCCGGACTTAAGGAAGCTATGAACAGACGTGGTATGAAGTACGATATCAACGAAGGCGATGGTGCATTCTACGGTCCTAAAATTGACTTCAAAGTTAAAGATGCAATCGGAAGAACATGGCAATGCGCTACAATTCAGCTCGATTTCAACCTGCCGGCAAGATTTGATATCAAATACCAAGATAAAGACGGATCTATGAAAACTCCTGTTATGCTTCACAGAGTAATCTTCGGTTCTATGGAAAGATTTCACGGAATATTAATTGAACACTATGCAGGTGCGTTCCCTACTTGGTTAGCTCCTACACAAGTAGCAATCGTTCCGATTTCTAACGAAAAACATATTGATTTTGCTGAAAAAGTATACAAAAAAATGCGCAATTTAGGCATAAGAGTAACTCTTGATGATCGTTCTGAATCTATGAATTATAAAATAAGAGAATCTTTGCAAGATAAGAAAATTCCTTATGTTTGCGTTATCGGAGATAAAGAAATCGAAGCAAATTCAGTTGCCGTAAGAAAACGCGGAGTAGGTCAAGTCGGAACAGTTTCTGTTGACGAATTTATAGAGACTGTTTTGAAAGAAATCAAAGACAGAGCGTAAAATTAAATATATATATAACAAAAAAGAAGTTGCTCGAAAAAATTTTTCAAGCAACTTCTTTTATAGCAAATTTTTTTTTTTACATCTTTTATACTAATATCAAAAAACTTTTAGGAGAAATAATAATGCCTACACTAACAATACCCCAAGGAATGTCAACAGCTAAAAGAGCTGCATTATCCCCCAAAATATATGTACATAATTCTCCGCATAATCCGTTGGTTAGTAGAAACAATATAACAACGACCTTAATTTTTGACCATATTACGGATGCATTTTATTCAAATTACAGAAAATCTACTTCCAAAGCATGTCATTTATCCGTCTATAAAAGCCTGATGGGTTGCTTAATCAGTGAAACTGGTGAAAACTGGACATTTTGTATAAATCCGTTAGTGAATTTATCATGCTTACAAAAAATTTGTACTACAAGGATAACAAATATGTATGAAATGTTAGTAAATAATTGCAATAATATGTGGGGAGTTTTATTTGGAGGACAAGCTAAAGAACCTGCTTTGTACAACTCTGTAGCTGAAATATTTGATAAAATTAATATTCCAAAAACATTACTTCTTGGCAAACTTAATGAAGAACCTGACGGTTTTTATATTGACTCTAACAGAATATTTTTGAATGTAAATACCGGAAATTCAGCAAATATATCAGATGACAAGTCGCAACCTAACATGGTTAATTTTTTGAAGAACTATTATGAAGTTACGGAAATCGATGACAAAATAAAACTCTCCCCGGAAAACATGCTTCCGACCTGGGTAATTAAGTAGAATTATTATTTTAAATTTAAAAAGAATGTTAGAAAGTTATTTTCTAACATTTTTTTTGATTATTCATATTTAGGAAATCAACTTTTATTTGGTATCAAAGGATAAAATTAATCCGAAAATCATCCGTTCTTATGATTTTATTTAAAAAATATACTGCTAATATATACCTATACTCCTTAAAAAACGACGATACACATATCCCTAATCAACAGCTATGCACGACATTCGTTCATAGCTTTTTTTTATGTACTTATATGAAAAATATAAACAATTACAATTTTGTCTTAAATAAAATAAAACATTAAAACAAAAACTCCCCAATAGGGAGCTTTCAGTTTATAAATGCCGATGGTCGGGGTCGAACCGACACGTAGTTGCCTACACCAGATTTTGAGTCTGGCACGTCTACCAATTCCATCACATCGGCATATTCGGCTTTCAAAAATTGTTCTTTAACAATCTTTCATCATTGTATTAGAAACTTTTTAAAATTGCAACAGATATTTTTATTTTCGATACATTTTAAAACTCTGAAATTTAAAGACTTAATATTATTGAGATATAGATGTTTTTGTAAATAATTGTAACAGATTGCTCAAAAATCCTAAAGTTTTTAAAAAATATGCCGTTAACTTAATTGTTGAAGGAAAGGCAAAGAACAATAAGTGAATAGCTATTGATTATGAGGTATGTTGAAATGAAACATGATGAACACGAAATGTTAGTTGAATATTCTGAAATGACAGCATTCAATTTTAATTCAGAGGAGTATAAAGAAGTCAAAAACGATCTTGCAGAATGCAAAAAAAATGTCGGGAAATTGGAAAACTTTGTAAAAGGCTTTTTTAAATCTGCAAAAGCAGCTACTGTATAACATTTGATATGTGAAAGTAAATGTATAACGGAGTAAAATGATATGTCTACAAAAGAAAATTATTACAATAATTGCTTTTCTCCGAATTGGCTTGAAGTCGATTTAGAGGAATGTGAACGGCAGCAGGTAACAAGGGAGGAACGCTTAGAGAGCAAATACCGTAAAGACTTAAATACTTTATTAAAAGAACTTGATGAAATCAAGCAAAACATTGAAAGAGTTGCTGATAAGCAACACAGATTGGCAAATCTTATGGGTTTTTATACCGGTGAGTTTGCACAATAGTTAAATCGAAAGCCTCCTTTAATAGGAGGCTTTTTTAATTTAATTACAACTTTACTGAAAAATCCGCTTGTAATATAATAATAGTATTATTATATTGCTAAGGAAAGAGTAAGTATGAAAGAACAAAAAATTGCCGTAATTGGTTTTGGAATGTGGGGGAAAAATATTGTACGTAATTTTTATAATCTCGAAGTCCTTGATGTTGTTTGCGACTTGGATGATAATTCTTTACAAACAGTTCGTGAACAGTTTCCTGGAGTCAAAACAACCAAAGATTTTCATGACATTATTAATGACGAAACAATTACCGGTGTTGCCGTAGTAACCCCAAGTCATACACATTTCAAAATGGTAAAAGCAATGTTGGAAGCAGGTAAAAATGTTTATGTCGAAAAACCTATTTCAACCGTAGCTGAAGAAGCAAAAATATTAACAGAGATGGCTGAGGATAAAGGTTTGATATTGATGGTAGGACATTTATTACTTTACCATCCGGCAGTTAATCGTTTAAAAATGCTTATTGCAGAAGGTGCATTAGGCGAATTAGTTTATGCACAAAGCGACAGACTCAATGTAAATTATCATAAAAACGACAGAAGTGTTATGTGGGATTTAGCACCACATGATGTTTCAATGATAGCTTATGCAACAGGCAAAAATCCGGTTAAAGTTATTTCTGCCGTAGGATGTTCATCCGACAAAAATGATATTATGGACATAACACACATAGGAATTGAATTTGAGGGTGGCATGGTAGCTCATATTTCAGACAGCTGGATTACTCCACAAAAACACGTTAATCTGCTAATCAGAGGAACCAAGGCGACTGCAATATTTGATGATACTTTACCTGAAAACAAATTAAGAGTTTATGATAACTTTATACCTGCTAATACACAAGATTTTCCATTAGATTATCTTGAAATTGAACCGCTTAAACTTGAATGTCAGCATTTTGTTAATTGTTGTGCATCAGGTCAAAAGGCTCGTTCTGACGGTGAAAACGGGTATACTGTCGTAAGTATTCTTGAAGAAGCTGAAAGAATTATGTTAGGTGCAAAAGTTGAACAGTTGAACAAAAAAGATTTTGCACTTTCCAGAATGAAAGTATAGGCGGGAGTTTATGTAATGGCAAATTTGATTTCGATATTAAGAATAATTATTATGTTTGTTGCTGTATATTTAATCTATACGGCAGAAGGGGATGCGATTGCTTATATATGGGCATTAATACTTACAATAATTGCATTCTCATTAGACGGTTTGGACGGATATGTTGCAAGAAAATTTAATGAAGTTTCTAAATTTGGTGCATTGTTGGATATTATGGGCGATAGAATAGTTGAAAACACTTATTGGATACTATTTGCTACTATGGGATGGCTGAACATTTTATTTCCTTTGATAGCAATTACAAGAGGTTTCATTACTGATACAATAAGAAGTGCCGCTATGGAAAAAGGTCTGACTCCTTTTGGTATGCAAGTTAATCCGATATGCAAATTCATTACCGGTTCAAAATTAATGAGAATAAGTTATGCAGTTGCAAAGGTTTTAGCTTTTGTTCTTATAATTACTTCAAAAATTCCTGTATGCCCTTATAAAGAACTGGTATGGCAAGTTGGTTTTTGGGCAGCCGTATTTGCAATAATATTTTGTATAGTAAGAGGTTTGCCTGTGATTATTGAGGCAAAACACGTTTTGAAAGATGCATAATGGCAAAATTTAATGTTGTTTTATATGAACCTGAAATTCCCCAAAATACAGGAAATATTGCAAGATTGTGTGCTTGTACCGGAGCAAAATTGTTTCTTGTAGGAAGACTTGGCTTTTCTCTTTCAAGCAAATACACTAAAAGAGCCGGCTTAGACTATTGGGATAGTGTTGATATACAAAAAGTTGAGGCAATGGATGAATTGTTTAAAATGTTTCCTGACGGTACTTTTTATTATCTAACTACAAAATCTAATAAAAAATATACAGATATTACATACAAAGAAAATGATTTTATAGTTTTCGGCCCCGAAACAAGAGGACTTCCGCAAGAATATGTAACGAGAGAAACTGCCGTTACAATTCCTATGATTGAAGGTCAAAGAAGTTTAAATTTGGCAAATTCGGTTGCTATAACCGCATATGAGGTAATAAGACAAATTGGAATATAAAATGCCCGCCAGAAAGCAAAATTCTAATAAAGGAACTTTTGGTAAAGTTCTTAATTTTTCGGGTTCAAAGAATTATATTGGTGCATCCTACTTGTCAACTGTCAGCGTTTTGCGAACAGGTGCAGGGTATGTTGCATTATCTGCTGATAAAAATATAATAAGTGCGGTTTCAAATCTTTTGCCGGAGGCAGTTTACCTGTCCAGAAAAGATGGTATTAAGAACATAGATTTGTTTAATACAATTTTAATCGGTTGCGGCTTAGGGCAAAATTATCAGTCAAAAAGGTTGTTTAAGAGTGTTCTTCAAAAGACTACAAAAACAGATAAATGCTTAATAATTGATGCTGACGGTTTAAATATATTAGCCAAAATTGAAATTAAATTACCACCAAATACTATTATCACACCTCATCCTGCGGAAGCTGCAAGGCTTTTGGGCTGTACCATTAAAGAAGTTTTGTCTGATATAGAAAGTTCTGCGAGAAAATTAGTGCAAAAATATAATTGTATTGTCGTCCTTAAATCACACAATACGATTATCTGTAATCAAAATCTTGATATTTATATAAATAAACATGGTAATTCGGCTTTAGCTAAGGCAGGAACAGGGGATGTTTTAGCCGGAATTATTTCAGGTTTAGCAGCACAAGGCATGCCGGCATATGAAGCATCCGTATTAGGAGTTTATCTTCATTCCCGAACAGGAGAAATTTTATCTGAAAAATATACAGAATATTCGATTTTAGCTTCTGACATTCCTAATAATTTATATTTAGCTATAAAAGAATTAGATTAATCGATAACTTTTATTCTGCCGTCGGATTTTATTTGTTGCGGTTTATTATTTTGTTTTTTCAAGTAATTTGCAACTAATTCGTTTTTATCAAAATCGTATATTGCAATAGCATTGTCATAATTCTTTTTGAGTCCCATAGCTCCGCCTGATGCATCATTTATCAGACAAAAATCATCTATTGCAAGAGTATATGTTTTATCTTCTCTCGGATTATCAACATCAATTTTATGCTCAATACCTTTTTTATCAATAAAACTCATTTTTGTCAGAGCCATTTTTGATTTTGAATATTCATACCTCAAGCCTGATACTTGCATAATACCAGGACGTCCGCCCATATTAGATGTTAAACTCAATTTTACGAGATTGTTAAGTCCGTCAACCAACTCTTTTTCTGTTATTTCACAAACTACCATATCATCATCAAACGGAGATATAAGAGTTATAAGTCTCATATCTATTTCACCATCACAAAACTTATTACGAAGATTACTTGAATTTAAGATTGCAATATCAGTATTAAGTTCTTTACGCATACAATCCGCAAAAAGGTCAGCATGAGGATTTTCATACAAAAGTGCATTCTTAGGAGGATCTTCAACGTAGTCAAAGTACCCTAAAACTTCAGGTTTGCCCAATATTTCTTCAAAAGCCTGTGTTGCTATAAGGCTTCTGTCAAAATTTTCCGTATTGATAATATTATATTGCAAGTCTGTAATCTGACCGAGTTCGTTAAATTTTACATTTGGCATTCCTATATAATTTCCGTCTTTACCAACCTGCATAATAAATACAGGTTCACCTTTAGGAGAATAGAATAAATTTTTCCCCTCAATAGGTTCTGAAAGAAAATCATGCGTATGCCCTCCGAGAATTATATCTATATCAGAAACGTTTTGTGCGATATATTGTTCATTATTCAAGCCCAAATGTGATAAAAGAATTATTTTGTTAATTCCGGCTTTTTTTAAATCGTTAATTTCGTTTTGTAAGTCTTTAATAGTTCCGTTCATATCTGATATGTTAAAGGCGTTTATTTCTCTCAAACTTGTAACATGTTTTTCCATATCAACAGGGACCAAGCCAATCACTCCGTACTTATTTCCGTTAGACTCCACTATCAATGAATCTGACAATACAGAATATACTTTACTGTCTTTAGCAGGATGCATGTTTGCTCCGAGTAGTCGATATTTTCTGTCCTTAACACATTCCGTAAAATCATCCATATCCGGATCACATTCGTGATTACCTATTGCATTGGCAATCACACCGGATAAATTCATAAATTTGTCAACAACTTCGATTTCTTTTTTATTTGACCCAAGAAACATATCACCTGAACACAATTTTAATTTATCAATAGGCATGCCTTTATTAAAAATAGCGTTTTGATTTGTAAGTGTTCCATTATCAAATTCCCTTACGACAGAATATGCTCTTTCCATTTTAATATTTTGTCCATGAAAATCATGCATATGAAAAATGCTCAACTGAGCAGGCTTGGTCCTGATTACGTCATCACCATATACCGGTAAAGGTTTGATTTGTGAATTGTTTTGTTGGGATGAAACTGTTAATTGAGGAGATGATTGCCTGAATGTTACAAACGGATTAAAACTAAATGTTTGAATATTTAAGTTCATTTTGCACCTTTTTCCATATATAACAAACCTCGTAAATTTATTTTTTGCTACTTTGATTAAGACGAAAGAGTGATAAGAGCTTTTCGCAAAATTTCCTCAGGATTTGACGAATCTTCTACGGTAGAAATTATCTTTTCTAAAGCATTATCAATTTCTTTATTATCATATCCCAAAGACAACATTATTGATTGAGCATCCGATATAGCTTGATTTTGCGGAACAAAGTTATCCGATTTAGGCAATTCTGTTTTCATAAGTTTATCTTTTAGTTCCAAAATGATTTTTTGTGCCAATTTCGGACCGACTCCCTTTGCTCTTGTAAGTTCTTTGAAATCTCCATTTATAACCAACGAAATTAAATCACAAGTATCAAATTCATTTAATAAAGCAAGCGCCATCTTAGCACCTACCCCTGACACCGATAGAAGTATTTGAAAAATATCACGAGTTTCTTTGTTTAAAAATCCATACAAAGACATTACGTCCTCTCTGTGAATAAGTGCCACAAAATATTTTTGTACAACTTCATCCTGACATTCACAGAAATCTCGTTCTGTAACTTCCAATAAGTAGCCAACATTAGCAACCTCTACAGAAACAAACGCACCTTTTGATGTTTTGCACTTATCTGTTAACAATCCTTTTAAATAATCAAACATATCCTCTCCGCTAACCTCGGTAATTATATCATAAAGGTATTAAATTTGTCATTTTTTTTAAGTAAATGTGTTATGTTATTGCTATTACAAAGTAATTTCAAATTCTTGAAACATAATTATATTAAGTTTATAATCTTTTTATGAGCAAAATTAGGAAGTTATATTGTTTTGATAAGAAGAATGTTCAAGAAATGTTTTCATTTCTTAGCGGGGATTGTCCTGCTGATGCGTATATAGACAGAATCATTTTTAACCCTTTGGTGATTTTACATTATTTTCTTCCGTTTAGATTTAAGTATTTACCTGAGTCTTATGTTTTGCAGGACGGGAAGAATTTAAAAGGTTTGATAACAGTTACACCGGTAAAAAGTCATCAAAGAAAAGTCGAGATAAAAAAGCTTTTTTTTGAAGAAAATGCTTTTGAAGTTGCATTAGAATTAGTGCAATATGTTGTTTCAAAATACAAAGCAATGGGTGTAACTTCAGTTGTAATAAAGGTTGATGATTTTTTGCCGGAATTACTTACAATGCTTATAAGTAAATGCAATTTCAGTCAAATTTCTTATGAAAAATTATGGCAATTAACAAATTTTTCAAAATCACATTATGATAAAAATTCATTCCGAAAATTTAGGAATTCAGATGCGAAAGCAGTTGCAAATTTGTACAATGAATCTTTACTCCAACATTTTAGACCGTTGTTGAATAAAGGCTACAAAGAATTTGAAGAGCCATTTTTCAAAGGACTTTCTGGATACAGTAATTTTGATTATGTTATAGAGGACAAAAAAACAAAAAATATAACCGGATATATTTCAATACAAACAACTGATAACGAGAATTTTATCGTTGAAATTACACAATCCGAATGGCATACAATGGATATATTTTCCGTTTTGCACTTTGCTTATGATAAAATTTTGAAGCGAAAAAAAAAGTTTACATTTTATGTTAAAACCAATCGTTATACAACTATGGGAGCAAAATACGAAAACATATTTTTGGATGCAAATATCAAATGTGTGCAAAATAGAATTGTCTTAACAAATTCCTCTGCAAGAGTTCTAAAAACCGAAGAGAAGTGCGGTAAATACACTATATTAAATGATTTCTGCCCATCTTTAACAGCAGGGAATTATGAATAGAGATTTTTTCGAAATTCTTTTATTTCATCAGCTTTGTTTTTATAACCCGATTGAAGCAAATCAAAAACATGGTTATTCAACGATTGTATAGCTTGTTTAATATTTTCTCCATTCATCATAACCATATCTTCCGCCATTTGCGTATTTGAAAGGGCAAGCCTTGTAGTATCTTTAAATCCGCTTGATGCCAATTCTTGAGCAAGTTGATTGCCTTTAATATTTTCACAAAGAGCTTGTGCAATAACTAACGGCATATGCGAAATCAAGGCAACAGCTTTATCATGTTCTTCTGCCGTTGTTATTATAATTTCTGCTCCCATGGCACAAATTACAGTTTCTAAAATTTTTTGTTTTTCTTTGAAGTCATCACATATAGGAGTTATCGCCCACTTTGCACCGATAAACAAATCCGGAAAAGAATTACTCCACCCGCTTTTTTCGGTACCTGCCATCGGATGTGTCGGTATAAAACAATAAGGATGTTTTTTTTGTGATACAAATCCTTTTAAACTGCAAACATCCGCAACAATAGTATTCTCCCCAACGATATTATCTAATTTATCTAATTCATCTAATGTTACACTCATTGGGGTACAGACAAAAACGATATCGCAGGTTTTTAATATTTCATAATCTTGTGAAATGTTTGTACCTTTTACAGAACGAGATATTCCAATCAATTCATACTTATTTAGACTTTCTAATTTTTTAAATATAGAACCGCCAATCAATCCTAATCCGATTACACCTATTTTCATATTAAATCCTTATGATTAAATTTCTTTTTCCCTTCAACATAATCTTTTACAATATCTCCGTTACCTTGGAGCTTGTATTTATATATAGTTAATCCTTCTAACCCAACCGGTCCTCTGGCATGTGTTTTATTAGTTGAAATCCCGACTTCGGCACCAAAACCATACCTAAAACCGTCTGCAAATCTTGTTGAAACATTATGATAAACACCGGCAGAATCTACCGCATTCATAAAAAATTCTGCATTTTCTCTATTTTCTGTAATTATTGATTCTGTATGTCCGGAAGAATACTCATTAATATGTTCGACAGCTTCCTCTATGGATTTGACATATTTTACGGATAAAATTTTGTCAGAATACTCTTTATGCCAGCTTTCAGGATTATAAACCAATTTTATGCCGGCATTTTCAAGTTCATTTAGTAGATTTTTACTTTCAGCAAAATTTTCGTGAATTAAAAGAGTTTCTACGGAATTGCATGCACTCGGATATTGTGTTTTCGAATCAATTATAATTTTTTTAGCTTTGCTAAAGTCGGCATCTTCATCCGCAAAAATATGACAAATACCATCAGAATGACCCAATACAGGAATATTTGTATTTTCTTTAACAAATTTTACAAGATTACTTCCGCCTCTTGGGATAATCAAATCAATATATTTGTCTTCTTTCAACATTAAATTTACATCATCTCTTGTAAAAATTTGAGTTAAAACATTTTCAGGGAAACCATTAATACTTTTTAAAGCATCTTGAATAATACCCATAATTGCTTTATTAGTATTAATTGATTCTTTTCCACCTTTCAAAATTACAGCATTTGCTGATTTTATTGCCAAAGCTGATATTTGTGAAATTACATCAGGTCTTGCTTCAAAAATTACCCCCAAAACTCCAATCGGACAAGACACTTTTGTCAGAATTAAGCCGGTATCAAGACTTCTTTGAAACATAATTTTACCAATAGGATTTTCTAATTCGTAAATATCAACAATACCTTGAATCATATCTCTCATTTTATTTTCATCAAGTTTTAGCCGGTTGTAAACTGATTGAGAAATTTTACCATCTTGAAGCAATTCTTTTGCTGTATCTAAGTCTTTTTTATTTGCTTCAAAAATCAAATCTGAATTCTCATCAAGCATTTCCGCTATTTTGAGTAAAGCGTTATTTTTAATATCTTCAGATATGTTTGCCAATTTTTTAGATGCAATTTTAGCGGATTTAGCGATTTCTGTAAAACTATATTCTGCCATTACGATATTCCTCAACTCTAAGACAATATTCAAGCCGTCTTAAATTAATCATAGTTGAGAATTTCTTTCTAATCAAGTATTCTTTTAAAGATTTAACGGGAGTATTTTCAAATAATTTTGGTTGCTTAACAACAAATCCTGACAAATCAACAAACGGAACAGAATTTCTGTAATCGGTGTAAGGGTTTCTGCCTGTATATTTATTCATAAAATCTCTCCATAAAAACGATTTGTGATATATAAATTTTATTTAATAAATATTAATAAACAAGTTGACGTTAAGAAAAATTTACAGATTCCCCGGTCATATTAAACTCAAATTTACCAATT
>JAKSUQ010000015.1 GCA_024408855.1 bacterium
CATTTCTTAATGGGGTTTGCTCCGGTAAATTCGGTAAATTCAAGGAATAATCCGTGCTCAAAAAATATTAAAACAAATTTAAAGATTATTGAACAATCATTTCATCAAACAGTATAAAAAAACATAAAAAAAGAACAAAGCAGTTCATAAGCCGTGTTCTGTTTTTAGATAATCATCTGTCTGGTATTGGAATTACTTCCAATCTCAAGCGGTTTTCTCAAACTTAGCGGACACCTCGAACGTCTGATTTCACCTTGCATCCGGCTCGGGTTTACCTGACTGATACCTCTCGATATCATCGGTGAAGCTCTTAACTCACCGTTGCACCATCGCCTGTGATTTAAAATCCATCGGCAGTCTATGTCATATAAGACAATTCATTTCTGTGGCACTATCCACCAACTCACGTCGTCCGGAGTTTCTCCGGGAGCCTGTCCTTGGATGCACGGACTTTCCTCACTTAATAAAAAGCGCGATTATCCGGCTACTTTGTTCTTTTGAATTCAATTATAACACAAAGTTAAAAACAAACTTTTAAATTGATTTAAATTGTAACCAATTTTTCTTGCAAAGAGTTTGCGGAATCTTCGTAACCTGCTCTACCCATCAAAGCATATGTATAATTTTTTGCTTGTTCTACCCCCGGTTGATTAAAGGCATTGATATTATAAAGTTCTCCGGCAATTGCGGTTTGTACTTCAAGCATATAAAGCAACTGTGCCAAATTATATTCATCAACTTTTTCTAAAGAAATTGTCATTGTAGGTCGAGAATAATCTGTCAGCGCAACCCTTGTTGAATCTGCCTCTGCATTTAATAAATCATTGACAGTCTTTCCGCCTAAATATCCAATCCCTGTATATTCAAATATTTTCGGGATTTCTAATTTCGTATCAAAATTTTCAACTCTTATAAATGTTATAATTTTGTTATTTGGACCTTCGTTATACAACTGAATTTGAGAGTGCTGATCGGTTGCTCCGAGTGCTTTAACCGGAGTCGGGCCGACATTCACCCTTTCACCGTTATTATTATACTCTTTTCCCAAGGATTCAGCCCAAAGTTGAACATACCAATCTGATACATATTTTAATCTACTTGAATAAGGCATCATAACGGATATATTTTTCCCTAATTTTATATCCATCAAGTATTGTATCAATGCTCCTTGAGCAGCTATATTTTCATAAATATCAGTATTTTTGAGAGCTAAGTCCATATCTTTAACTCCGCTCATAATCATATCAATATCCAGTCCAACCAGGGCAAAAGGCAATAACCCAACAGCTGAAAATACAGAAAATCTTCCACCTACATCATCTGGTATTACAAAAGTTTTATATCCTTCTTGATCCGCTAACTGTCTCAAAACACCGACTTTTTGATCGGTTGTTACAACAATATTTTTTCTGTAATCATCTCCCAATTCTTTTTCCATCAAATCCTTAATTATCATATATTGGGACATTGTTTCAGCAGTAGAACCGGATTTTGTAATAACATTAACCAATGTCTTCTTTAAATCAAGTAACTCTATAAGTCCGTTCATAGAATCAGGATCTATATTATCCATAAAAAATATTCTTGGAAAACCTTTTCTTTGCTCTTTTGTTAAATAGTTCCAGTAAGGTTTGAGCAAAGCCTCTGTTATTGCAATTCCGCCAAGCGCAGAACCGCCTATTCCAAGAACTAATATATTATCAAAACGATTTTCTACCATTGAAGCAAATTCTTTTACATACCAAACGGTTTCTTCACTGTATCCCAAATTCATCCACTGTAACCATTGAGACGGCTTATCCTTTCTTTGATTAAGGTCAGTTATAATTCTCTTTATGACAACTTTATATGCCATAAATTCACTATCAATATCCAGACCGTTTTCACTCCCAATAACAATTGAATTAACATTCCGATAGTTTAATTTAATCATTTTGTACCATCCTGTAAATTTTGTAAGTTACGCATTTAGTTGTTTAAATATATGGTAATTGTGCTTTTTTCTTACATTAATTGTACTATTAACAATTAAAAATACAAGAGTTTATATAGATTATTGATGAGAGATTAGAGTAAAATCAAATATTATACGCTATAAACTTGCACAGCCTTATTAATATTTCAGGATAAATTCCCACAATTATTGTAATTAAGGTGCATATTAAAACTACAACTTTTTGAGAATACACCGTTTTAAGAACCAATTTATTATCGTCAGGCTGATTCGTTTCAAATAACGGCAATATGAGTTTAAGATAGTAAAATAATGCAAATACCATCAATAAAAGCAAAATAAGTAAGAACGGAACAAAAATCAGTCCGGAATTGGCAATAGCTGTAAATAAATAAATTTTTGCAACAAATCCTGAAGTTATCGGCAACCCTGCCAAACCTAAAATTGCTATTGCATATGCAACCGTTAACCCATGATTATATTTGAATAAACCAGAAAAATCTTCAAGATTATTTCCGATATTATTGCATTCGGTCATATTTAAGAATCCAAAAACCGTAATATTCAAAATTACATAACAAATTAAATAAAAAATAACAGTTGAAAGATTATAAACAGAAACAAGGCTTGCAACAAGCAGCATATAAGCAGTATTGGAAGCAGACGAACACGCAAAAATTGCTTTAACATTTTTTTCTCTTATTGCATATGTATTTGCCCAAAATGCAGTTATAATTGCAAATAATGCGGTTGCAAAAACGAGTTCAAAACTTGATGACAACGGAAATACAAATAATCTGCATACTATTCCAAATAAAGCTAATGCTGGTATTGTTGATAGAAAAGCTAAAACAGAGCTTTCACAACCTTTATAAACATCAATAACCCAGTTTGCAAAAGGAAATATTGCGAGTTTTGATATTAGACCGGTAATTGTCATAACACAAGCAAAGCTATACAAAAGTGAAATATCATTATCAGAAACAAACTTATAAATTGTCATAAAATTTAATGTGGATGTTATTCCGTACAAATACGAAACTCCGAACAGAAATACTCCGGTCGAAACTGCAGATGTTATTAAATATTTGAAAGCTGCTTCTTTCGAATGATAACCTTTGGCTGAGGCAATCAAAAAATACGTTGGGAAGGACAGCATTTCTATTGATACAAACAGCGTAAGAAAATCGTTTGCAGAAACAACATTGATTGCTCCTAAAATCGCAGTCAAAAGTAATGCCTGAAAAGTAAATGCATTTTGCTTAATTTTGAACAATAAATTTTTAGTCAATAGTGCTATAAAAAATCCGCAAGTTAAAATAACGAAGCTGAATAAAAGTGTATAACTGTCAGACATAACTGAATTCCTAAATCCAAAATATTGCGGTTCAGTCTGCACCGTTGACAATAAAACTATACTTAAAGATATACCTGTTAATGATATTAAACGAGCATACCCATAATGTTTGGGAGATATAAACATTGCCGAAAGCAAATTGATTAAAATAAATACTCCCATACAAATTTGCGGTAACATTATATTGAACAAATCATTAATCATACTAAATTACCCCCAAAAGAATTGAAGGGAAAATACCCAAAACAACCAGCCATACTAAAATTGCCCCTAATACTATAAACTCATGGACAGATATATCGTTAATTTTTGAGAATTTATCCTGCTGATCCCCCATAAAAGCACAATGCAAGAATTTGAGCATATAACACGAGCTTAAAACTAAAAGCGGTAAAGATAATATAGAAACAGCCTTAGTAATCATCCCCATTTCTGAGAACATAGCTGATATAATCGTTAGTATTTCACTTATAAACGGAGCAAATAGAGGTATTCCAACTGAAGCAAGAATAATTAGCGTTGCAAAGCCAAAGAGATTAGGCATCTTTGTTGCAATTCCGCCTAAAGAATTAATATCTCTTGTTTTACACCTGACATAAATTATTCCGCATATCATAAACAACCCTGATGTAATTAGTGCGTGAGCAACCATATGAAATACGGAAGCATTTAAACCTAATTTATTAAATGCACACAACCCTAACAATATAAGTCCCATATTAGAAATACTTGAATAGGCAACAATTCTTTTAATATCAGTTTGTGCAAAAGCGACAAATGCGGTATAAATAATATTAATCAAAGCAAAAACAACCAATATCGGTGCAATTAAAATAAAAGCATCGTGCATCATCTGATAATTAAATCTCAGAATTCCATACGCACCTGTTTTCAGCAAAATTCCTGAAAGTACCATACTTACAGGAGTCGGAGCATTGGTATGTGCATCCGGCAACCAACTGTGCAGAGGTATTATCGGAAGTTTTACCCCAAAACCTATAATAAAACAAATAGATATGAATAATTGAATAGCAAAAGGCAAGCCGCCAGCTGATATACTGTCAAATGATGCTGATAATATTTGTGTTGAAAAATAATTATAATAATGAAGTAACAAAATACCCAAAAGCATAATCATACTTCCAAAGAATGTAAACAACACAAATTTAACCGCAGATTTTTTTGCTTCTGAAGTCCATTCCAAAGAAAAATTTCCGCCAATAAGAAAATACGCAGGGACAATTTCGAGTTCCCAAAACATAAAGAACACAAACATATCATTTGCCGTAAATATTCCGAGAACAGCTGACATTAAGAGCAAAAGCATTGAATAATAAAATTTTGGATTTTTGCGAATGTGAATTTTACTTGAAATAGCTGCCAATAAGAATATAAAAGAGGTTAAAAGAGTTAATATCATACTGATTGAATCAAGTTTAAATATAAATTGCACCCCTAAAGACTCTATCCAATCAAATCCAAAAAAGCTAATTTTACTTATATAAGGGTGTTCCGGGTTAAACATTATTAACAATAATACAGAATAAAGCAGGTGAATAGAACAAATACTTTTTGTAAATCTTCTTACAGAAATTTCGTTATTTGTAAACATTGGCGACATTATAAGAAAAGAAGCCAACATTGGTATAAGTATTAAGATTGGTATTGATATTAGCATTTCCATATTTTTACCTCATTCTGTCAATTAATTTTTCCGATATACTCTAATATAGCAGTATATGCTATTACCATTACAAATACCGCAACGGATAATAGTATAAAAGCATAAAAATTGTATTTTTGTATATTACCGCTTTGAACTTTTAAATCCGATTTTGAAGTCCATCGAGCAGCCCTTATTATTAAATCAACAATTTTGTTTATAATATTTTTTTCTACAAATCCAAACAATTTTATTAAAAATTTTGAAATAGTTATTATAATGCCATATTCAGAAAACAGTTTTTTATCAACAAAATCGCATAATTCAGCAATTTTACCATAGCTTTTTGTTATTACTGTTGTATAGAAAGTATCAAGATAAAATCCTCTCGACAAAATATCATACACATAAGATATTCGAGGCAACTTAATTTTTATACATATCAATAAAGTTAACAGTACAAAAAATAAAACGATAAAAGAATTATAGTAAAATGGCACTTTATAATTAACTTGAAGATAAATAAAGAAAGATATATTTAATAAAATCAAACCGACAGATGGCATTATTTCAAAGGCATTAAAATTGAGCTTTTCTAATCCATTTTTTTGTACAATAAGTATTGCAATTCTTGTAATATATACAGCGGTTAAAATACTTATAAATAAAATTATTGAACGAGAAATGTCGTAATCGGAAATGCATAAGAAAGATTTTGAAATATATCCTGATAAAATTATTCCTGACAAAGACAATCCGCCTAAAATAAATAACCCTAATTTAACATATGACCATTTTTGATTATTGTCAGGCAATGTAACAAAAAGCATTGATTTGGTTATAGCGTGAGATATAAACATTATAATCGCTACTTTAAAATTCAAAACTCCTAAAGCATAAAAAATTAAACCTAATTGAGCAGAAGTTGAATACGCAAGTACTTTTTTAGGATTATTTTGAACCAAAGCCGAAAAAGAGCAAATTATTGCAGTTAAAAGTCCGGTTATTGCAATAATTTTTAATGTTATACCGCTTAAAGTATAGAAATATGATGTACGAAGAATTAAATATATTCCGAGTGATACTAAGGTAGCAGAATGTAAGAGTGAACTTACAGGAAGTTTTGCTTCCATTGCATCCTGTAACCAAGTATAAAATGGGAATTGTGCAGATTTTACTGCCGCGGCTATTATAAAAAGGATGCATACAAATAAAAACAAAATGTCCGGAGTATAAGCATACACAAAAGAGGAAATTGTATTCATATCCATAAACGAAAGCGTAGTTAAACTTTTGGACGGAGAATAGGAATACATCAAGTAAGAACAAATAATTATTCCGGTCAAAAGAACAGTATCACCTATTCTGTTTATTATAAATACTTTTTTTGAAGCTAATGATTTTTCAGGTTTTGAGTATTCAAATCCTATTAAAAGATAAGAAGTGAGACCGACAAGTTCCCAAAAAACATACATCTGATACATATTTGGACTAAATATTAATCCTGACAATGTAAAATTAAACAAGTTTAACAATGCAAAAAATCTGTACTTTTTTTTATCATTGTTCATATAATATATGCTGAAAATCTGAATTAAAAAACTTACCGTATACAAAGTTAATGCAAAAATAAGCGCCGCTCTGTCGACATAAATGCCTGCTGAAATTAAAAAATCATTAATTTTTATAAAAGGAATTTGATTTTCATATATTGAATCAATCGGCATTGTCGTCAGCATATACCCACATAATAAGCTTCCTGAAAATGATGACAGCAATGTTAAGATATAAATAACATATTTGTTAACATAAACTGCAAAGAAACGACCTGCCATTATTATTAAAAATATCCATAACGGTAGCAAAATAATTAAGAATAAATTGTCGCAGATGTTATTCAAACTTATAAATCTCCATAATTATCAATTTTATCTGATTTTTTATAGCCATACATTAAATAAAATATGTACAAAGCTAATGCAAATTCAACAGCTCCGATTGCAATGTAAAAAAGCGCCATAATATAACCATCAAATGACGGACTTCCGCAATAAGTCGCAAAAGCCACAAAATTTATATTCACTCCGGTCAGTATAAATTCTATGCAAATCAATACTTTTATAACATTTTTGCATATAATTGAACCTGTCAGACCTGTTACAAAAAGAACTAATCCTACAAATAAATAGTGATAAAGAGTTATATCTATCATTGGATTCTCCTTTTCCAAATGGTTAAACCTGCAACAATCATTGTTAAAATTACGGATAATAACTCAAAAGCATAAGCATAACGGTTGAAAATTCCTTTTGCAAATATTTCTATATTATCAAACGAACTTATCACTGAGTTTTCAGTATAATTTATACTGTTAGGATTAATTGTCAAAGAAGTTATTATCAGATAATAAATACCCATTATAAATACAAGAGAGGTTAGTAAAACTGCATAACGAAAATTAGTAGTTTTGTTTTCGTCTTTAGTTTTGTCTTTTTGTTGAGTATTTACGAACATAACACTTATGCCCAACACAATCGGAATTGCAAATCCATATATAGCAAGTTGAACAATGCCGTTGTACTCGGAACCAGACAAAAAGAAAAGAATTCCGGTAACAAAAAAAACAACAATAGCTGACAAAAGGGAATAAAATATGTTTTTAAACATAATTGTTAATAAAGAAAATAATATAATTAAAAATACTGAAATATAAAAAATTATTTGATTATACATTTTCTTTAACCTCATTTGATACGTCGTACAACAATTTTAAATCATGTTTATTATCGGTTGCGAGTTCGTACTCATGGCTCATCCTTATGGCTTTTTTAGGACAATAATACGCACAATTACCGCAAAATATACATTTTTTCATATCAATTTCAATTTGCTCATCTTTAAAAATAATTGCATTTGCAGGACATACTTTCAAACAGGTATAGCATTTGACACAACCGTCGACAACGGCTTTCCCTCTGAAATTTTCCGGCAAATTACTCTTTTTCTCTGGATATTCCAATGTTACAGACTTTATAAAAAGATGTTTAAAGACTGTAAATAAACTAAGGAAAGTATATTTAATGTTTTTAAGCACACAACCCTCCGCATTTCAGAATTATTATAAAAAACAGATTTAAGATAGAAATCGGAAGAAGCCAACACCAAGAGAATTTAAGCAAGTCAAAAGATGCCATTCTTGGCAGAGTAGCTCTAACCCATATCACAATAAATATTATCAAAAAGGACTTTAAAATAAGCCAAAAAGCCTGTTCAAAGTATATTGCAACATTTCCTATACTTTCCGGCAATAATATCGGTGCTAAATACTTTCCAAATGGTGAAAGATAACCGCCCAAGAACAAAACTGATATAAAAAGTGTGTTTGCAAAAAGCATTGAGTATTCGGACAAATAAAACATTGCAAATCTCATTCCGGAATATTCTGTATTATAACCGCAAATCAACTCACTTTCGGCTTCTGGCAAATCAAACGGACAACGATTTAATTCGGCAAGAGTACATATAAACATAATGATAAATCCGATAATATTAGGAATTATAAACCACCCGACAACACCGTTTGCATTATTTTGTGCCAAAGTAATGTCCGATAGATTTATCGACGAAGCTAATGCTGCAATTCCAATCAAAGTAAATGCCATAGGCAGTTCAAAAGCGAGAATTTGAGCAATATTTCTTACCGCCCCTATAAGGGAATATTTATTATTGCTTGCCCAGCCGCCAAGCAAAATGCATAATACCGGCAAGCTCGCAAATACAATAAAAATAAGCATATTGGTTCGTAAATTTACAAATGTAAATTCTGAGCTATAAGGAATAATTCCTAAAATAGGAATTACAGGTAAAAATATAAGAATAGGCGCAAGGTTAAACAATACCTTGTTTGATTTGTCAGGAGTAATATTCTCTTTGCATAACAATTTCAAAGCATCTGCAACCGTTTGCAACACCCCCCATAATCCCACTCTGTTAGGGCCTTTTCTTTGGGTAAACCAACCCAAAAGTTTTCTTTCAATTAATACTAAAAAAAGTATTACAACCAACAAAGCAAAAAATATAATTATGCCCGGTATAAAGTAAAAAGTTATATCTCCAAACCATTGCGGAATATTGTATTTTGCTAAAAATTCGATATATAAAAAATACAACATATTCATTACTTATCGACCTCCGGCAAAATTATATCCAATGAACCGGCTATCGCGATGGCATCATTAATATATGTACCTACCAAAAGTTTTCTCAAGAGATTAACTGCATAATACGAGCCGGTTCTCCACTTTAATCTGTACGGAGCTTTATTGCCGTCAGATATGATAAAACAAGAAGCTAATCCTCTCGGTGCTTCAATTTCAGAACAATATTCACCTTCTGGAATAGTTAAATTAACAGGTTTGATTTTCGTTGCCTCATATATTGTATTTGTCTTTATATTTGCGACTGCCTGCGCCACAATCTTTATACTTTCTTTGATTTCAAGAACTCTTGCCTTATACCGGCCCCAACTGTCTTTGTTTTCAAGAACAACCGTATCAAATTCATATCCGTCATAGAGCTTATCTGTTTTTCTTAAATCAAAGTTAAAACCGCTTGTCCTAAGGTTAACACCTGTTATTCCATAATTTATGGCATCTGATGCTTCCAAAATTCCTTTTTGTGCTGTACGTTGTATAAAAATTGGGTTTTCAGTAATTATATTTTCATAATCAATAATTTTTTCAGGTAAAATCCTCAAAATTTCTTCTACATCATCCAAATCAAAAATATCATGTCTAAGCCCGCCAAAAACAAAGTAATTATTCATCATTCTTTGACCTGATATCTTTTCAAAATATTGTAAAATCAACTCCCGTTCTCTAAAAGCGTAGAAAAACGGCGAAACAGCACCTAAATCCATAAGAAATGCACCTATCCACAACAGGTGAGAAGCTATTCTGTTCAACTCTAACAACATTACCCTTATAGCCTTAATCCGATTTGACAGTTCGATTTCAAGTGCATTTTCAATACTACGACAAAACAATTCGGAATAAAAAAAGCCTGCCAAGTAGTCAATTCTGTCTACTAATGGTAAATACTGGATATAAGAAAGTTTCTCTGCCATTTTTTCCATTCCTCTGTGCAAATAGCCAACGTCCGGTTCACAGGCAGTTATTTTTTCTCCGTTTAAATCCAATACAAGTCGCAACACACCATGCGTTGACGGATGTTGAGGACCTAAGTTTAATTTTAAGCGAGAATTATTCATTCTTATTCAGCCTCAATTATTTTGCTCATAATCTTTGCGCAGAGGATTACCCTGCCAATTTTCACTCATATATAATCGTTTTAAATCTTCGTGGTTTAGAAAATTTACACCAAACAGATCATAAATTTCCCTTTCATCAGCAATCGCCGAAGAAAATATATCAGTAACACTCTCTGCTTCATTAGAGGTACTTAATGTATAAGAAATCACCAAGTCTTCTTCATTTTCTGTTGAATATAACCTGTACATTAGTTCAATACCGTCTTTTTGATGATCTATGGCTATGATTTCTTTCAACATATCAAAGCCATAGTTTTTTTTAATAAGCCCTATTGTATTGTGCAAATCTGATTTCAAGACAATCTTATCATCTTGAAGAACACAATTACTAATGATATTTTGTATGTCATATAAATTTGCTTTCATATTTATTCAACTCCTATTTTAGTAATACTGATATCATAGTCGTCATTAATAATTTTGCAATTTTTATAAAATTCCGGTCTATGTTTTTGCATAAATTCTTTTCTTTTTAATATTGTTTCTTTACTAATATTTTTTTGTAATTTTCTAATGGCATCAATTAGACTTTCAGGTTTGGGCGGACACATAGGGAGGTATATGTCAACCGGTATTATCTTATCTATACCCTTTACTACGGAATATGAACTATCTGCAAACATTCCGCCACCACAAGTACAAGCACCCATTGCAATAACATATTTTGGTTCAGCCATTTGTTCATACAATCTCAATAAGACAGGTGCCATTTTATAAGTAATTGTCCCTGCACAGATAAGCAAATCCGCTTGCCTCGGCGAACCTCTGAAAATTTCCGAACCAAATCTTGCAATATCATTATTAGATGCAACTGTCTGCATCATTTCAATTCCGCAACAAGATGTTGCAAAAGTTAACGGCCATAAAGAATTTTTCCTGCTCCAATTTAAAAAGAAATCTATGGATGTAACTATAACATTCATTATATCCACCTCAACATTTTTCTTTTCATAGCAAAAAATAATCCAAAAAGTAATATCGTTACAAATATAAAGGCTTCAATAACAGAAAAAACTCCTATCATTGAAAATTTTACCGCAAACGGATAAAGAAAAATTGTTTCAACATCAAATATTAAGAATAAAATTGCATAATTAAAATACTTAACATCAAATTTCATATGAGCATTATCAAATGGTATTACACCACATTCGTAAGTAGAATTTTTGATTAATGATTTATTACTATATTGACAAATAAATCCTGCAAGTACCATTAAAATTGCAAAAAGTGCTGACAATACCGTAAATATTATTAAACAAGTCAGTTCTCTCAACATTATCTCCTTTTACTTGGATACCTTATAACAATTTTCTACTAAAAACTTTTTTGATACAATAGATTATTATACAATATTAAGACAAAATTATGCGACAACTTTCCATAACAATTTTATTTATATTTATTTTTACAGTTTGCACAAGCTCAATTTCGTATGCAACTTCAATAAAAGGCGGAATAAAATATACCATACCGGTGAACTATTCACATTTATCCGAATCCGAACTTTCTGCTAAAGCAAATAATTACTACAATATTGCAAATGTTTCATCAGTAAACAATGAACCTGATGAAAATATGTCAAAAGCATTATTATTGTACACAATTTTACAAAACAAAAATCCTAAAAAGGAATTATATTCAATCAGACTTGGGAATTTATACGATAAACTCGGGAAATACAAATATGCAAAGTCTAACCTATGCAGAGCTATCGGAATAAATCCATACTATTCTGACGGCTATTATTATCTTGGAGAATTTTATTATAAAAAAGGACAATACAGGTCTGCATTAAGGGAATATATAAGAGCTGAAAAATATTTATCCTGTTCAAATCCTGATTTATACTACAAAATTGGGGATATTTACGAAAAATTCGGTGATACTCGAAAAGCATTGGTGTACTTAAAAAAAGTACAACCAAATTCTTCAAACAAAAATGTAAACGAAAAGATTAAACAACTTGAAAACGCTGACAAAACTAATCAAAAGTTTTATACCAACAATTAACCTGCAAGGAAAGAGCTGTAATTTTGTTGCATTTGAGCAATAAGCAACTCCATATTACTAAACTTATCTTCCAGTTGCTTTTGATATGTTGTAATTTTATTTTGTTGTTTTGTAATCTTTTCTTGTTGTTTTTTGATATCACTATCTATGGTATTTTGTTTGATATCAAAATAACCTGTCGTAGCTGCAAGCATTGTTTCAACGGAATTTTCCATCATATTTAATATTCCGTTTTCCCCTGCCAAAATACTTGTAACAGAATCCGGATCGGATTCAAACATTTCTATAAATTTGTTTTCGTCCAAAGTCAAATTTGCAGTATCAGTTGAAAGATTATTACCATCAGCTTTCGCCGTTGAAATACCAAGCTCAGATAGTAATTTAAAAGCTCCTCCATTTGAGTCATTACGACTGTTTGCCAGATTTCTGATTGAAGTTTGAAAACTGGTTAAAGCTGACTCTCTTTGAAGATCAGCACCAGAGGCAGTAACTTCACTAATTTGTGCCATCATATTATTATATTCTGATACAAAATTTTTAACTGCATCAACTAATTCACCTGTATCTTGAGTTATGCTAAGAGTTGTTTCACCGTCCTCTTCTGTATTAACTCGATTCAATTTAATAGTAACACCGTCTATTCTTGATATATCAGATGTAACTGTATTTGAAGTAGATATAACATCCGTACCATTTATTGAAAATAAAGCATTTTGACCAAGTTCTTGGTTATCAATAAACATTCTTGATGAAACTATAGCATTGTTTTCATCTCTCTCAGTTGTCGTAAAACCCATAACATCAGTAAAATTACTTGTACCGGCTTCAACATTTATGTATGAAGCCCCCTCTATTTTTGATGTCAAATTAATTTTTCCGGTAGTACTATCCCAATAAGCAGTAACTTGAGCGGCTTCTGTATTGTTAATTTGATAGATTAAACTTGAAAGTGTAGTATCCTCATTAATCGTAAATTCAGCATCACCGATAGTAAAAGTACCAGCTGTAATATTATCACGGAACCCAGCATTTTCATCCATAAGTTTTGATGAAATATTTGCCTTATACAAAGCGTTTGAAGAATGATAAACACCGTTTTCATCTTTTTCCATGCCTAATATTGAAACAAAATTGGTAGTATCATTGGTTGCACCAATTACAACATCATAATCCTCAGGATTAGATGATTTAATAGTTAAAATACCACCATCAATACTTAAATCAACACCTATTTCATTAAACGCATTTTTTAAATCGCTTAGCTTATCACCGTCTTCAATATTAATTACATGTTTATAACCATCAACATAGACCGATAAATTACCGTTAGTTATGCCGATACCTGATAGTAAAGTTTCATCATCAGCCACACGACTTGCAGACTCATTTGAAACAGCTTTCGTCGCCGTAGCGAGTTGTTTTATGAAAATGTTATAATCTTCTTTTATTGCAGAATTTGTTGCTGTTGCAGTAAAAACTTCCTCATTGGAAGATTTTGCTATACTTTTATTAAACAAATCGAAAGTCCCGCCAAATTTAACATCAGTTAGCTTTTCCAGTGCAGATCTGAATGAGCTAAAGGCAGCTCTCGTTGAATTTAAAGTATTTTTTTGCGTACTTAAACCATTTAATTTTGTTTTTAATAGATTAACTTTTTCTTGTTTAACCGATACTAAAGCCTCTACCCAACCTGACGTATCAAGCCCTGATGCTAAACCGCTAAATGAAATTGACATTTCTTAAATCCTTTTAATATTAAATATATATATTCCAATATATATATATTATAAGACATTATTGATAAATTTTCAACCCTATTATTATATGATAATAATTTATATAATCTATATTATTCAAACAACGCTTTTATAAAATTTTCATGATCAAATGGAATTAAATCCTCAATTTTTTCTCCAACACCAACCAACTTAACCGGCAAACCCAAATCTTTCGCTATCGCAAGTACAATTCCACCCTTTGCTGTTCCGTCCATTTTTGTGAGTGCGACGGATGTTAAATTAACACATTCTTTAAAAACATTTGCTTGCTGAAGTCCGTTTTGTCCGGTATTTGCATCCAATACCAATAAACTTTCTCTTAATGAATCGGGAGCATTTTTATCAACAACAGATTTCATTTTTGATAATTCTTCCATTAAATTAAATTTATTTTGGAGCCTGCCTGCGGTATCAATAAGTATAACATCATACTTTTCATTTTTTGCTTTTTGAATTGCTTCATAAACAACAGATGCAGGATCAGCTTTATCTCTCCTAACAATATCTGCACCGGAGCGTTTTGACCATATATCAGCCTGTTCTTCCGCTGCGGCTCTAAAAGTATCACCGGCAGCAATTAACACCTTTTGTCCTTTTGATTTAAACATGTAAGCTAATTTTCCGATAAGCGTTGTTTTTCCAACACCGTTAACACCTGTTATAAAATATATATTCAACTCTCCGTTTATATATTTAAGCTCAGCATCTCCGGCTTTTTTTAATGTCGATAAAAATTCATATTTTAAATATTCCCTAACCTCTGAAGGCTTAATTTTTGTTTGCTTACGCAATTTATCAGTCAATTCAGCTGCGTAATTAACCCCGACATCAGCAAGTATAAGAGCATCTTCCATATCATCCAGCACGAAATCGGAAAATTCTGTTTGCTCAGAAACAGCATTAACAACGTTCCCTACTAATGATTGAGTTGTCTTGACAACCGTCGATTTTAATTTATCTACAAAATTCCACATAATCAGCCCGCATACTCATAAATATAGTCTTCGTTTTCTCTTATTGTTTCGATTTGCTTGTAACCGATTTCATGCATAAAAACATCAACTTCTTGTTTTCTGTTAAAGCTTTCAATAACAATCACAGGATGACTTAATAAAATTGTATTCTTCGCACCTACTAAGACCTCAACTTCTGCACCTTCAACGTCGATTTTAATTAAATCCACTTTTTCTTTAATACAAAATGAATCGAGAGGCTTAAATATAAAACCTCCGCCTTTTTTTTTGGCAAAAATTGTATTTCCAATATTACCTTCATCATAGTGATTTATATCTTGACGGCATTCTTCATCTGACAAACCAACATTATAAAGTTTTACAATTTTATTCAACAAATTAAGCTGAATATTTGTTTGTAAAATATCAAACGTATCAGGCAAAGGCTCAAAAGAATATATTCGTTTTGCTTTACGCTCAATAGCCCAATAAACAGTATGACTTCCAATATTAGCACCAATATCAATAATTACTGACTTGTCTTTCAAGTATTTGTCAATAATTCCCAAAGCTCCGCCTTGCCAATTGTCCCAATAGTCTTTTGAATTAACCATATTAGCCGAAATAATATCAGTCTTATAGTGCGGAAGATAAAATTTTGCGTTTCTTATTGAAAATACAGCTCGTTCATCAATCATCCATTTACCCTTTTAGTCCATTCTCCAAAATAACTTTTGCCAAAATACCGTTTACAAATGAAGATGAGTCCTCTGTTGAATATTTTTTTGCAAGTTCAACAGCTTCATCTGCAACAACCTTAACAGGAGTCTCCTGAATATACAAAAGCTCTGTTATAGCGATTCTCAAAATATCCTTATCCATTTTAACGAGTCTGGAAATATCCCAACCATTGGAATATTTTTGGATTTGAGCATCAATTTCTTTGTTATGAGATTTGTATTCTTCCGCAATTTTTGCTGAATAATTTTGGACTTCAGATTGATTTTCAAGAGTTGCAAACTCAGCTATTTCCAATGCTAAAATAGCTTTTTCGGCAACATCAAGCATTGTATCCACTTTTGTAATCATTTCATCAGTCATTGGAATCTGAACCGGTTTATTTGCAGCTCCAATCGGTCTTGAAAGATTTGAGTCATGCTCCGCTTCATAATCCTCAAGATAACTTTTTATATCAATTAGTGAGCCTAATGTTAATTTTAAATCTTCTGAAGCAGAGTCAGAAAGTATTCTTACGGATTTGACCATAATATTTTCGAAATCTGCATGTGAATATTTTGTTATATCTTTTTCAAGTTGAGAAAAGAGTAAAAGTGTCAATTCTCGGGAAGCATGTCTTGCTTGCATAAATTTATCTCCTGTTTAAATTTTTAACTTTTTTATAATAATAACATGAAAATATGTTATAATAAACCACAATGGGGGAAGAAAAAAATGAAAAAAAGAGCAATTATTATCGTAATAGATTCAATGGGGATTGGTGCCCTGTCTGATTGTGCAGAATTTGGAGATATCCCTGAATGTAATACACTTAAGAATGTTTGTAACTTTAACAACGGACTTAATGTTCCAAACCTTGAAAAAATGGGTTTGGGTAATATACAGGATTTTAAGGGGATTAATAGGACATCCTCCCCGATAGCTCAATATGGAACTTTACAAGAAAAATCAAAAGGAAAAGACACCACGACCGGACACTGGGAAATTGCAGGACTAATATCCGAAAAGCCTTTTGCGACATTTCCGAATGGTTTTCCAAAAGAATTAATTGACAAATTTATAAGAGAAACAGGTTGCAATGGAATTTTAGCAAATTGTCCGGCAAGCGGAACAGCCATAATCGAAAAATTAAACGAAGAACATCACCTAACAAAATTTCCTATTGTTTACACATCAGCAGACAGCGTTTTCCAGATTGCAGTTGACACTGACATAATACCGATAGAAACGCTTTATGAATGGTGCATAAAGGCACGTAAGATTTTGGATGAAGGAAATTACAATGTTGCAAGGGTTATTGCAAGACCTTACAAGATAATAGACGGAAAACCGACAAGAATATCGAAAGACCGACGTGATTATTCAATGGCTCCTCCGTCAGATACAATATTAGATAAGGTTAAAAAGGCCGGTGCCAAAGTGATAGGTATCGGAAAGATTGAGGACATTTTCTCAAAAGCCGGAATTACCCATGCTATTCATACCGGTTCAAATAAAGAAGGACTGGAGTTAACCGTTAAAGCTCTAAAAGGAGAACTTGCACTCTCGGAAATCAAATATAATGATACCGAGATAAAAGATGAAAGTCGTGAAATTATATTCACCAATCTTGTCGATACAGATATGCTCTTTGGGCACAGGAATGATGCAAAGGGATATGGCAAAGCAATTGAAGAAATTGACAAATATTTGACAGAAATTCTTCCTCTAATCGGCGAAGATGATTTATTGGTTATAACTGCCGACCATGGATGTGATCCTACCGTTCCAGGAACTGACCATACGAGAGAATATGTTCCTGTATTGTACTATTCAAAAGGAATAATTCCTACTGATTTGGGACTTGAGAAAGGTTTTGATTCAATAGCAAACAGGGTTTGGGAACATTTGTTCTAATTTTTTTTATTTCGTTGTATAATAATTTATGATACCCGATATGGGTTGGTTAACAGATAAAAAAGGAGAATTTAAAATGAACGTAAAAATTAATGATTCTTGTATAGGTTGCGGTGCTTGCGAATCAATTTGTGATGCTGTTTTTCATGTAGAAGATGTTGCATCAGTTAAAGAAGCAGGAGTTGCAGGCAATGAAGATTGTGTTAAAGAAGCAGCTGATGCTTGCCCTGTTGGAGCAATCGAAGTAGCTTAGTAATAAAATCAAATTTGATAAAAGGTGTCGACATAGTATTTGCCGACACTTTTATTATAAATATTGACTTATTGCTATCATTATAATTTAATCGTAAATATAATTTCAGGTTATAAATTGAGGTAGTTTTGGATATTATCAGCAAAATAAATACATTAAAAAAAGAAAAAAACGCAATTATACTGGCACATTGTTATCAACCGGTAGAAATTGATGAGGTTGCGGATTATGTTGGGGATTCATTTTATTTAAGTAAAAAAGCGGCAGAAACAAAGGCAGACATTATTGTTTTTGCCGGTGTACATTTTATGGCACAGAGTGCAAAACTTCTCAATAAAGATAAAAAAGTATTATTACCTAATCCCAAGTCGGGTTGTGCAATGGCAGATATGCTTAATCTTAATGATTTGAGAGCATTTAAAAATGCACACCCCAATATACCGACAGTTTGTTATATAAATTCGACCGCAGAAGTCAAAGCAGAATGTGATATTTGCTGTACAAGCTCAAATGCTCTTGATGTTGTAAAAAGTTTGAATGCAAAAGAAGTTTTATTTATGCCCGACAGATATTTAGGACAGTGGATAGAAAAACAATTAGATAACGTAAAAATCATTACATATAGCGGATATTGCCCTACCCACTACAAAATAGAAGCCAAAGATATTGAAAATGCAAGGGTGTTATATCCGAATGCAAAAATATTGGCACATCCTGAATGTCGCAGAGATGTAACGAATATCGTTGACTTTGTCGGCTCCACAAAAGAAATAATGGAATATTGCAAAACGAGCAAAGACAAGTTGTTTGTTATAGCTACGGAAAAAGGTGTTACTGACAGGTTGAACAGAGACAGCCTGAATAACAGATGGGGCAAAACATTTATACCGATAAAAGATAACATTATCTGTGAACATATGAAGTTCACATCATTGGAAGATATTTATAATTCATTAATCACCGAAAATTATCAGATTGAAATTAACGAAAACATTTTTGATGATGCAAAAAAATGTATTTCTTCAATGATGAATGCTGTTACAGCAGGTGCAAGATAATGAAAATTCTTGTTGGATTATCCGGCGGAGTTGATTCAACCGTTGCTGCATTACTTCTCAAAGAACAGGGGCACGAAATAATCGGAGCAACAATGTCCCTTTGGGATAAGAATGATCCAACTCCAAGAAGCGGTCAAAGAACGTCATGTTACAGTCCTGACGAAATTGAAGACATAAATCTTGCTGAAAAAATCGCAAAAACTTTAAGCATTCCATTTCATGTAATTGATTGTTCAAAAGGTTATAAAGACAATATCCTTAATGACTTCAAAACTGAATACTTAAACGGAAGAACCCCAAATCCTTGCATAAAATGCAACCCAAAAATCAAATTCGGACTTTTTCCGCAGCTTGCAAGAGAAAGCGGAATTGAGTTTGATAAATTTGCAACAGGACATTATGCTCGTATTGAAAAGGGCGAAAACGGAAGATACATATTAAAAAGCGGAATTTTACCTCAAAAAGATCAATCATATTTTTTGTACAGATTGAGTCAAGACCAGCTGGCAAATACAATAATGCCTCTGGGCGGTTATACAAAAGAAGAGATTCGTAAGATTGCTGCAAATTATGGGCTTGAAGTGGCGCAAAAACCTGACAGTCAAGATTTTTATAACGGAGATTATAATGAGCTTTTGGGCGTTGAGGAAGTTTGCGGGAATATTATAAATACTGACGGCAAGATTTTGGGTAAACATAACGGAATATGGAATTATACAATCGGTCAAAGAAAAGGACTCGGGATTTCTGCTCCGGAACCACTGTATGTACTTGAACTAAAGAAAGACACTAATGAAGTAGTTGTAGGATATGCGGATAAAACATTCCGACGTGGACTTATTGCAACTGACATAAATTGGATATCAACAGAGCAAATAACAGATGAAACTAAGGTTCTTATAAAAATACGTTCAACACAACGTCCATTTAATGGGGTATTAATACCTCAAAATGACGGTAAAATCAGGGTTATGTTTGAAGATTTACAAAAATCCGTTGCTCCGGGACAATCAGCAGTTTTTTATAATAACGATATTTTGTTGGGCGGTGGGTTTATAGAATCCGCTATTTAATAATTTATATTCAAATATGGACAAAATGCTTAAAATATGATATTATGACAATATAATAAGAAAGGTAGCTTTATGAAAAAATTTGGTTTCACGCTTGCGGAAGTTCTGATTACATTAACTATTATCGGAGTTGTAGCCGCAATTACGTTGCCGTCATTGGTAACAAATACAGGTAATGCTCAAATTGGTCCAAAGTTAGCAAAAATAGTTTCATCATTTGAACTTGCTAATGAAATGATGTTGACAGAAGAGTCAAGTGTTAGTATAGTCGGCTTAGCACATAACGGTCAAAATCTTAATACACAACAATATGTAAATAGGTTAAGGACCTATATGAGATGCACAACTCGTAGTGCATCTCCGGATAGCAATTTAAGTAGTCATAGCTTTGGAGATGGTTATATCGTAACAACGAAAGATGGTATTTCTGTATATATTCCTATTCAATATGTTGCTCTGGAAGGTGTTAATGATATTGTAGATAGTAATCGTCGTAGACTATCAATGATTGCAGTTGATATTAACGGGTTTGAAACAGAGCCAAATCTTGACTCTAAAGATAGATTTTATTTCGTATTATATGATGATGGAACATTGAGACCAAAAGGCAGTATTTTATGGAATAATGCAACCTCATCTGATGCTACTACGGATACTGAACATTGGAGTCATAGAACCAAATGTCCAAACGATGCAGTTCCAACTGACCCAACATATTGTGCAGGTTCTGTATTTGAAAATAATTATAAGGTTCTGTACAGATAGAAAAAAAACTAACAAACAAAAAGAGTCGACAGAAATCTGTCGACTCTTTTTTATTGTTTAATAATCTTTTTTTATGTTATACTTTCAACATATGAAAAGCGGATTCGTAACAATTATCGGACGACCAAATGTCGGAAAATCAACTCTTTTAAATCAAATATTGGAGCAAAAAATAGTCATTGCAACCGATAAAGCCCAAACCACAAGAAAAAGAATAAAAGGGATATATACCGAAAAACGAGGTCAAATAGTTTTTGTCGATACTCCCGGAATACACAGACCATTAAACAAGTTAGGTGAATTCCTTATGGATGAAGCAAAATTAGCTATTCCGGATACAGATTTGATACTATTTCTTGCAGACGGTTCAGAACCTGCCGGTAAAGGCGATAAGTGGATTGTTGAAAATTTATTAAAAACTTCAAATTCACAGATAATAATAGTTATAAACAAAGTCGACAAAATTAAAAACCTAAAAAAAATTGAAGAAAATATTTTATCTTACAAAACACTTTTTGAAGAAAATCTGCCAATATTAAGAATTTCTGCCAAAACCGGTCGTAACAAGGACACTTTATTAGATAATATTTTCAAAAAACTTCCTGACGGAGATTTGCTATATCCGCAGGACGTCGTTACAGAAGAAACAATGCGAGATATTTCGGAAGAAATTATAAGAGAAAAAATTCTTATGAATACTTCTGATGAAATTCCTCATTCTGTCGCAATAACGATTGATAAATACGAAGAGACTGATGAAATAGACAAAATTTATGCCACAATATATTGTGAACAAAAAAGTCAAAAAGGAATCCTTATCGGTAAAGGCGGACTTTTGCTGAAAAAAGTCGGCACAGATGCCCGTTTGGAACTTGAAAAAATTACCGAAAAAAAAGTCTTTCTTTCACTTGTAGTAAAAGTCGAAAAAGATTGGCGAAAAAAAGACAAAGTGCTGAAAAATTTCGGTTATATTTCTGAAAAATAAAAATAAAAAAGCAAAAAAAAATTTTATACGTTTTATAAATAATATCGGTGTGTGTTATATTAGGAGATTATATGAGAATTAATGGTCATTTTAATTATTTACCGACTACTAACAACAAAAAAAAGAGTAGTCCGAGTTTTAGACGGAATTGGGTTGAACATGCTTCCTGGGGAGCTAATTTTGTTAAAGAGACAGGAAAAACCAGTTTTAAAATGTTTACATTTCCAAATGCAAAACAAGTTTTTGTTGAAATTGCCGAAAAAGCCGAAAGTAATTTTGGCAACATAAAAGACAGAATCGTTCAGGTTTTGTCAAAGCCAGAATTAGGGATAGCGGGAAAAATTATAGCTCCAAAAGATTCCGAATCGAAAATATACAAAATGGAAGCTAAAGGAAACGGCATATATTCAATTAACGATATTAAAACTAAAGAAGGCACCCAATATCGTTATATTATTGTTAATGACAATGACGAAATAGAAGTTGTAAAAGATCCTTATTCAAAAAAGCAAACGAATATAAATGGTTGGAGCGAAATTTATAATTCAGACAATTACAAATGGCAAAATACAGATTGGCTCAACGGAACAGATCCAAGAAGAATTACTGCCAACAGAAAATCACCTTTGCGAGGACTGGAAAATTTAGTAATTGAAGAAGTTAATATACCTACTCTCTCTCAAGATGGTACTTTTGAAAAAGCAAAAAAACACATAGACAAAATTGCCCAAAAAGGAATAGCAACAGCCTTAGAAATTATGCCTGTTGAAAATACATATTCACTACAATGGGGATATGACGGTGTAGATAAATTTGCAATCAACGAAAATATGGGTAGTGCAGCAAAATTAAAAGAATTAATCGACTACGCCCATGGCAAAGGGCTTAATGTAATTATTGATATGGTACCAAACCATATGGGACCAGACGGTGATTACTTGGCAAAAACAGGCCCATACGAAAAAGGAGACGGATCTTTTGGGGCAAAATTAAACTATGAAGGCGAAAACAGCCGTTATGTTCGTGATTTAATGGTAAACGCTGCGTTATGGTGGGTAAATGAATTTAAAGCTGACGGACTAAGATTTGATATGACAGATCAGTGCGACTCAAATTTCTTTCTAAAACAAATCGTTAGCGAAATTAATTACCATAATCCAATGGTTTTCTTAATTGCAGAAAATACAAATTGCCATGAATATAAACTTACAGCATATAGCAACACGGAAATGCAACATGAAGATTATATTAATATGTTAGATAAATATGCGGAACTTAACGGACAAGGTTCTCTGCATGCAACACCTAACGAAATAGGTTTTGATTGTACATGGGATTTCGAATTTAAGGACGTTGCAAAAAATCTTATGCAAAATCAAGACATTAATTTACAAGAAATTGATGATTTTATTCAAAATTTAAAAAATAAACCTGAATACAAAAACACCGTCAAATACATACTTAGCCATGACGAAATCGGTAACATGGACGGAACAAGACTTATTCAAAAAATAATTACACAACAATTGGACTTATCTAACAAAGTCGGAACCGGCAGCACGGAAGAAAGAGGACAACGAGCCGCACATCTCGGACAAAAACTAACAGAATTATACCTCAAATGCTTACCAAATATCTCGGAAAACGATCTGAATACCTACGCAAAACAATATGGACTGATGCCTTTTAATTATATAAAAAAAGAAGATTTAGAAAGATCCTTTAATATAGCATTTGCTAAACAAAAACTTGGTTTTGCTACCGTTTTTACTCTTCCCGGACCTAAAATGTATTTTCAGGGTGATGATGAAGTAGAAACCTCATTCTTTAAATTTTTCAGAGAATTTTCAAACGAAAAAGAATTGAGAGAAAGTTATTACGGCAATATTTACCCACAAGATAAAGAAAAAGGATATAATACCCTTGAATCAGTTGCGAGAAAAGATTGCATTATAGGAGAAAAGACTTACCCTAACAATTTAAATTCAAAAATGCAAAATTTTATAACTGATTTATCCAAACTCGTCAAGTCTTCTAAAGCGCTTACTTCCGGAGAAATAATAAGCACTTACAAACATAACGAAGAACATACGCATATACATCATTTAAAATGCAATAATGAAGAAATATTAGTTATAAAAAATTACGGTAATAATAATTTTCATTCAAACACCTATGGATATTACGGTTTCCCTGATGGAGTCTGGGAAGAAGTCCTCAACAGTGATAGCACAAAATATGGCGGTAGCGGTTATGTTAATCATTACAGAAATAACATTTCAAAGAACAATCAAAATCTAAACTTGGCACCAAATTCCGTTTGCATTTTAAAACGTATTTATTGATTTATAAAGATTATATAAGGATTTTTAAAATATCAAAATTTTTATAATATACTTTTATTTGTAATTAGAAATATGGAGAAGAATAATGACAAGTTCAGCTTTATTGGAAAAATCCTCAATACATCCATCAGCAGTTATTCATCCGTCAGCACAGATTGCGGATGGCGTAACTATCGGTCCAAATGTAGTTATCGGAGAAAACGTAATTATAGGTAAAAACACAAGAATTATTGCAAATGCTTATATTGAATATGCAGAGATTGGTGAAAATTGCACAATTTCTCCATTTTCAACAATTGGTTCCGAGCCTCAAGACTTGGGTTACAAAGGCGAAGAAACAAAAGTGGTTATCGGAAACGATACTATAATAAAGGAAAATGTTACAATCCACAGAGGAGCTGCTTGCGGAGACAATACCACAAGAATAGGTAACAAATGTTTATTGATGGTTGGCTCACACGTCGCTCACAACTGCGTATTGGAAGATCAAGTTATATTAGCCAATTTGGTAACATTGGGAGGTCATGTACACGTCGGGTTCGGTGCTTTTGTCGGTGGCATGAGCGTTTTCCACCAAAACGTAAGAATTGGCGATATGGCCATAATTAGCGGATTTTCAGCAACAAGACAAGATGTTTTGCCATACTCCAAAGGTGATGGCAGACCGGCTTATCCCATCGGTATAAACGTAATTGCCCTCAAACGACGAGGAGTCCCTCAAGAAATCCGTACGGCGACAAATCAAGCATTCAAATTATTGATTTCAGAAAATTATAACACTTCTCAAGCTATCGAAAAGATAAAAGCTGAAATACCTATGAATGAATATATAGAAAAAATGATTAATTTTATACAAACTTCAAAAAGAGGAGTCTTGCTTAAACATAACAAAGCAGGACATACACCTCAATTAAGTGAAGAATAAAATTAAATAAAATAATATAATAGAATAAGGGTATTATTTACAATTAATACCCTTATTTTTTTGTTTTAACATAATAAAAACCGCTATTCAGTATAGCAAGGTATATATATTTAATTTTATATAAACAACAATTCTTTACATTATATCAATAAATTTATATTATATTTATACAACCTTGCAACATCATCACAGAGAGCATTTTGTCTTGCATGTATTTATCAAATTTAAAAAACTTTATTAAGTTATGTAAAGATGATAAGTAAAAATGGTTGACTTAAAATTTTGATATGCAATAATATATGTGCACACTTTAAGTGTAGCCGAAACACTAAATAGCAATATACCCCAAAAATCATATAAACTCCTAGATAATAAACACTAATAAAGACCATTAGGATGCAGAAAACAAATCCACTCGACACACACCGGGTGGTTTTTTTTAGCAATTTAAAACATTAATAAATAACTTTACAATATTTGCTATTTACAAAACTTAACAAAAAAAGCAATTGTTACTCAAAAAAAAACTTTATATAGATGTGTAGAATTATGGAGCGTTGTTATGTCATATTTAGATTCAAATGTAAATTATTCTAATCCTCAACAAAATCTTTATTATCCTCAACAACAGGGTAATTATGCGGAACAAGGTTACTATCCTCAGACACAACCGCAAGCAGTCATGCCGGCTACTTACGATTATAGCTATTATCCTCAACAAAAAACACCGTCTGCTGCCGGATTGGTAATCGGAGGTGCAGCAGTTGCAGCACCTGTCGGTGGTGTCATCGGGTTCCTAAAAAATCCGGTTATAAATGACAATGAAGTTAATTCTGATTTTGCGGTTCGTACTTATGAAAAATATTTGAATAATATCGGCGGTGATGAGAAAAAAATCTACGATCAATTTAAAATTATGCAAAATAGCATCGACAAGGTTAAAAGCCCGGAAGAACTAAAAAACTTGTTTGAAAAAAATCCTGAAGGAACTACCGCATTTTTGGAATTTAAGGGAATGACGTTAGATGAATATATGAGTAATATAACTGATAAAAACTTAAAAAGTAATAAAAAAACAATAAAAAATTCTCTGAAGACATCAAATGATAATTTAATTCAAATTGCAAAAAACGATATCGAAGCGTGCTGGGATACTCAAAATAAAAAATTTGTAAAAGCAGATAATGTTAGTGAAGATTTCTTTAAGGCACTTTCAAAGACCAAAAACAGCGCAAAATGGCATCTGGCAGGAAAACAGGCTGCTATCGCCGGAGGTATAGGCGGAGCTTTAGGACTTATTGCATTCTTAATCTCGAGTAAAAAACAAAAAACTCAACAATCTCAATACTTAGGTTAAGCTGCTTCCTTTTTTCTCTTCAATGAGTTTTTTTAACTTCGTTCTGTCGTAAGTTACTCTTTGTTCCTCAACTGCGTTTAATACACTGACTTTTGCATTGCGAATAGTATATGAAGTAAGGGCATCATTAGAGTTTAACAAAACATACTTTTTGCCCTCGTCATCCAATTGTATATACAAACGATTAGCATATATTTCTGCATCAAATTTTTTGTTGTACAGTGCAAGACATTTATCCTGTATCGAAAAATCAGAGTTCAAAATACCTGAAACACCGTATTTTTCATACAACTGTTCTAATTTAATTTGAGACGGAACGTTTAAAGCTCCTTCTTCAGCAACATTTTGTTCTATATTTTTAATAGCAGATTTCTCAACATTTGCTCTATTATTCCTATCATCACTATTCGGATTTGTTGCAAACAATCTTAAACTACCAATATAACTGTTATTATTTGAATATCGAGGAGAATTTACATCAATTTCTTCACCTGTACTTCCTTTTTGTCCATTTTCAACAGTTATGCCCACATACTCATATTTATTATTTTGAGACCGTGAAATTATTTCATCTGCACTATTATTCTGATTTTGATTTGCCAGCTCGTTAGATGCAGGATTTTGCGAGATTTGCGTAGATGATTGCGTATTAGGAGCTGTATTTGACATTGTTGTATACTCTGTATATTTTCCGCCTGTTATTCTGTCTAATTCATTACTCAAAGATTCCCATTTTTGCAAATTCTCTGGATGCTCATTTGCATATTTATTTATCAATTCAAAAACATTTTTATCTAATCCATCAATGCAGGAAATCGTACCAACAACATCTTCACAATATTTATACAATGAATTTTGCGTTGCTATTTGGTTTGATTTTGCACCAATTAAAGCACCGGCAGTACCTGCTTCGTTATAATTCTGTTTAATTAACAATAAACTTGTTAATTCATCAGCTTCCTGTGCTGTAAGTTCAATACCTGAGCGTTCTTTTTCCAGTAGTTCATTTAATCTCGCTTGATTAAAACTTGTCAGATTTTTTTCCATCCTATCATATGAACTCTTCAACCCTTCATCATCCAAGTGTGAAGTAATATCCCTTGAAACTGCTAATGCAGTATCGGCTGTCATTGTAGTACACTTTCTGCCATATCTATTATCATGAGCAGTAACAAAATTCATGCGATATTTATCCAAACAAGCTGCCATCTCCGGAGAATCAATTCCGGCAGAATAAAGCAAATCTTGTATTACGTTTAATATTTCGTTTTTATCTGTATAATACAGTGATAATGCATTAATCATTTTTGATATCAATACAGGAGCACTATTTTTACCGGAAGTTATATCAACAAAAATATCTTTTAAAATAGATTCAATAAATTCTTGATATTCCTCATCCGTACAACTCTCTAAATCATCATATTCTTTATCAACATATTTAGCGAATTTTTCATTAAACTCCTCTTCAGACATATTTTCATCTACGCCTATATTTTTCGCCAAAGATCGACTAAATACTGACAGAAATCTGTCCCATAGAGTTATGCCATACCTGTTTCTAACTTCTGCTCTTGCATTTTTATTTACTGCTTTTTTTATATCTGATTCGGAAGCCATATTTTCAATAATTTTGTTAATCTCAGCATCAGACGAATTTATTAATTCTTCTGTTGATAAACCACTATATATTTCAATGTAATTGTATCTTTGTGCATCTTGTACATTAATAGCAGTCAATTGTGCTAACTTCGAATAAATCTTCCTACGCTTACCCTCTTTGGTATTGGCTTCAAACTCTATACCCTCACGACTAACCTCACAATTCTTTTTATCAGACCTATTTTCATCACGAGAGAATGTATCAGCTACTATTTCTGTAGCCTTAGATACAACTGTTTTTGCAGCTTGCAATAATCCTGACAGGATACGCATGATATTAATCCTCGTGTGGTAAAGTACAAATATAAAAAGTTTTTTTTTGTAAAAAAATTGATACTTTTACAGATACAAATTTACAATTTGTTACAAAACACTCCCAAAAGATCAATAAATAAGGAATACAAAACTTAATATAAATATAAGAAGAATTCATATGGGGATAATAAGATGGTACAAGCGTTAAGTATTGCTGTAACAAATTTAACTTCAAAGTTTGGGATAATATTATCTCGAAAGGCTGCCGTTAGGTTGGCAACAAATACAGGTAAAGCCCTTGCAGACAAAACAAAATCCCTTGGCAGGTTAGCTAACAAGGAGGAAATTGAGTCAGTATTTGCACAAACCCTCCCAAGAAGATGTACTCCACAAATAATAACTACTGATAATGAAGTAATCAATATACTTAAAAAGACAGGAATTCCTGAACAAGAAATTACCCAAATACTACAATCTGATTTTATAGCTGCCGTAATTGACAATGGAAGTAAAAAGCAACCAATATTTATGCCTTTTGGTAAAAAAAATGCTTTCTGTTACGATATAGCAACAGAAAGTACTGCCTTGGCACATGAAGTTGAGCACGCATTGGAAAACAACAACATGATTTCAGGAATCATCCGAAGGAAATTATCAGTAATTCTGACTTATATTAATAATTTATTTAATAAAAACCATATAAAAGACCTTATTAAAATAGAGATAAGCGGACATAAGGTTGAAGATACAATACACAACGAGATTTCATGGTGTATTGACAAGACCGGAGAATTTATACCAAAAGAAACAAATATAACAAAAATAGACGAATACTTAACACAAAAACGAAAACTTGGGATTGTTAGATCCATAAAGGAATCTTTGCATAGCAAATATGTTAACCCTAATAATAAAGGAAGTTTCCAACTAAAAAAATTTAGTTGCTTGCGTTATATACTTACTAAGGAAATACCTGCATACACAGTAACAAGTGAAGTTTATAAATACACTAACCCTAATTCGTCATACGGATTGATTTATGAAGCACTTACTAATGCTTACAAAGCCACTTTAGATATCACAAAAAAAGATAAAAGATTATATTTAAAAAACAAGTTACATGGCAGACTTGAAAAACCAAACATTTTTGAAAAAGATAAAGATTTATTACGATATGCTGCTTCTAAACAAGAAAAACAAGCATTAAAAGAAATAATGAGCAAACTAAATGATGAACAAAAAAAATCTTTGATTAAAGTACTACACTCACATACAGAGCAACAAAATACCATCATAGCATTAAAAACATTTTTGGATAAAACGACTGTTAAAGATAAGAATGTTTACTTAGAACTTTTAGAAATTTTTGAAAAGGCAGATTGCAAATTACTAACAAATCCTGACTTTATTAAAATTGCAAAAATTGCAAACAATAAAAAAATATATCCATCCAATCTGGAAATGGTTGCAGATATGGCCGAAATGATATACAGTATTGTCAGATTAAATCCGGACAAAAAAGTTTTAAGAATTTATGCAGGTAAACTCCAGAAAGCAATTCGAAATAAACAAAACATTAAAGAAGTTGTTGAAGAATATTACAAAAACACAGCATCATTCACCTAACTTGCAGGACTAAATAATTACTTTTTGTCAAACATATTAGAAATAAGCGTTTGATATTTTTCAAAAATAAAATTACGTTTCATCTTAGCGGTTTGACTCATCATACCATTTGCCATCGTAAAGTTCTCTTTTATAACTTCAAAACTTTTAATCTGTTCAAACGGTTTCAGATTCTGTTTGTTCTTAATATATGTGGAAATTTCTTTCTTTAAAAGTTCTCTTAATGTCGGATTTGTTATAGTTAAGTTTGTACCTGATTTAAGTTCATTGGCAAGTATTCCGCATTTTTCCAATGCTGCCTCAGACGGAACAACTAATGCCCCAATAGAGACTTTGTCCTGCCCAACAAGCATAATTTGATCAATATATGGACTTTCTAAACATGCTTCTTCTATCGGTACAGGCTCTACATTTTCTCCATTCGAAAGAACGATTGTTTCTTTCATTCGTCCGACTAATACGAGATTGTTATCAGCGGTTAACCAACCAATATCACCGGTATTCAGCCATCCGTCATCACTTAATACAGCTTTTGTAGACTCCTCGTCTTTATAATAACCTTTCATAATCTGATAACCTCTGGCATATACAACCCCTTTTTGGAAAATTCCAAGTTCTTCACCTGTTTCAATATCCAATACCTTAATTTCAGTTCCTAAAATAGGACGACCGCTTGAGCCTAAGAAATTCAAATCACCAACATTTCTCAAAGTTAATACAGGAGAGCTTTCCGTCAACCCATATCCCTCTCTTAGATTAACACCTATTGCATCATAGAATAATTGGTCTTTCATTGACAAAGCACCACCGCCGGAAATTGAAGCTCTAAAATTAATTCCTGCTTTATCTTTTATTTGTTTATACAAAGTTTTTGTAAACAACATATGAAAAGGTTTCAAAAAAAGTCTTGCCAATTTGTGATACAAGTCCAATACTAAATGGTAGTTTCCTTTTTTATTGGTAATTCTTCTTTCCGAATACATCCTGTGAATTTTGTAATTTATACTTGTCTTAATAGCAAAATCAAATATTTTATAAGTTATTATTGATGTTTGTTTAAGTTTTTGAAAAATGCCCAAGCGCATAGCTTCCCAAATTCTCGGAACAGACATTAATGTATCAATATCATATTTAATCAAATCATTTCTCAAACCGGTGAGAGTTGTAAAATGCAAATGACATCCTGACATAAAGTAATATAATTGAGCAATTTGCTCATAAGAGTGCCATACAGGAAGTATTTGCAAGGTATTTTCACCCATCTTTGACATAAATCCAAGTTTTATAGAAGGAATTTGACCCAATATATTTTTGTGAGTTATCAAAACTCCTTTCGGATTACCGGTTGTTCCTGATGTATAAAGCATCAAGCAAGGTTCGTCAATATTTTGTTCCGGCGGAATAAAATTACACTTTTTACCTTGCTCAACCGCATCCTCAAAATAATAGACAGGACAATTAACGTCAAGTAAATCGTCTTTTTCAGAACGAAACATTATAATTATGAAATTTAAAGAATACTTGCCTAAAAATGGTTTCAATTTATTCAAAAGTATCCCATCTTTTATAATAAGAGCCTTGGCATCACTATGAGCAATAATATAATCTAATTCTTCGACAGGAGCATTAGAACCCCGCAGAGTACAAACCGCTCCGCAACGCATAGAGGCTTGCTCTACGATTGCCCACCTACCATTATTTTCTGTGAATATATCAACAAAATCACCTTTCGAAATTCTTTTTGATTGAATAAAAGCAGATAAAGATGATATTGAGCTTTCGACATCGGTATAAGTCATTTTTACTTTATTATAAGTATCCGTAATTGCTTCCAAATCTCCGTATGTCGAAATTTCCATTTTAAAATAATTATTCAAAGAAGTACATTCTGCCAAGAATTTATCAATCGTTCTTCTGTCAGCCAAGACTTTTTTTCTTATTAATGCTTTTCTTAATCTTTCTTTCCTGTCATTCGTCATAGTATATGTCTTTTCTTTTTTATAAGTTTACATTAATATCAGCTTCCGGTTCAAGTTCTTTTTTTAGTTTAGCAATAAATTCCCTTGCCTCATCAGAAGCATTCGCCCAATTTACAGAGACCAATCCTCTTTGAACCCACAACAATTCTTTATAGAAATCATATTGTGAATTTGCAGCATCTTCCCTTGCTATTCTAACAGCATTCATTGCATCCAAAACTTGCGGAATAGTAACTTTACCCATCAAATATTTTTCTTTAACTAATCTGTAATTTTCTTCTTCGGCACTCAATGCTCTGTATGCACGTTCAATGCACAAATATTTTGCAATAGCTCTGTTTACTGTGGTTCTTATACTAAATTCTATTTCAGTATTAACCTCCTCCAAATATGTATTTAATTCATTTAACTCAGCTTTACAACGTGCCATTTCTGCTATTTTAGTTCCGCCTTCGATAGGTTTCCATTGAGCTACAATCATAAACCTTGTTGAATCTTTATCCAATCCCAAATACGGAGATCCGCCCAACGCTATTGCAGCAGGAGTAGCCATTTGATAATGTCCAACCTGTTCATACGGTAAATTTCTGTCAAACTGTTTAGAATGTTCCAATGTTAACTTCGCATTAGGTAAAAAGAACTTTTGACCATAATTTGCCATTTCTGCTTTTTTCATAGCAATAGCAGCTTTTAGCTTTGTTGTTTCAGGAGATACATAAATCGCTTCCTGAACAAGCATTTGCGTAAATTTTTCCATTTTGTCCGGTGTTCTTATGTGATCTAAAAGATTTATATCCGAAAGGAAGAATGCCGAATCTGTAACTTTTATCGGTGCAAGCTCAAAATCAGAGGTCTGATCGGAATTTAATAATTGATTTATATGAATTTTTACGTTATCAAATTCAGATCTTGCAAGAAGCAGATTTTTTTCGGCATGATTAACTTCGCCTGCCCAACGCAAAACTTCTTCATCTCCGCACTTACCGGAAAGTTTCCTTATTTTTGCCATTGCATAGCAGTTTTTAACATCATCCACATACTGCTCTTGATATTTAATACTATTACTCATCATTATATAATCGACGTATAATTGTGCAATCTGCAAGCCCATACTTTGTTCGGCTAACACTTTTTCAGCCTTGTCAAATTTCAATTTTTTATGCTTAACCAAAATGTTTGTAACCAAATCTGGAGAATAAAGAACTTGATCTATTCCGTAGGTAAAAACCCCGACTCTTGTCGGCACATCAGAATATGACTTAGCATATTCCGAATTATAAGTTTGATGACCTAAGTCAACTCTTAATGTCGGTAAATAATGTAAATAGGCAGAAACTAATGCACGTCTTGCAGCATCAATAAGATATTTTTTCCTTTGTACAGTTAAATTCCTTTCCGCAAAAGCATCAAATATATAGCCCAAATTTCTCACTTCAAGTTTTTTATTTGAAATAACTTCTACACTTTTTAACAATCTGACATGCGGAGTATACCCTATTAATTCCGCAGTATCCTTATTAAAAAACAAAACATTATCATCAACAAAAGTAACCGGAGTACTTTTAACCGAACTTCCCTTTAGTACATTTTTTATATTAAAAGAAACCGTTTCAGCCAGTTTTTTATCTAAATCTCTCGTTGAAGTTCCTAACATTGCACCCAAGACAACATCTTCTTTTCCCATTGAAGAAAAGGACGGAAGTTTCTTTTGTGCTAAATAATCATATAAATTTTTTCTTTGTTCAGTCGATAAGTTATAAACCTGCGTAACATATACAGATTTCACATCATTAGGCATTGTTTTTAATGATTTTTCGATATCACTTCCTACCGGTATAATCACAAAGTCTACATTACACCCTTTTTCTTTAAACCCTTTCCTTGCCAATTCATTCCAATTACTTTTGGAATTGTAAATTCTCTCATTAAGAAGAATTGCAGTTTTTCCTAAATTTGGAACCAATCTCTGAAAAACTACAAAGTCATTAACAGATTGTTGAACAGGATTAAAAAATTTATCACTAAATCCTCTTATTGCATATTCATCAACAGTAATTACATTCTTTGAGTGATTATTTTTCTTTAAATATTCACCTGACCAATAACCAAAACAAACAATCATGCCAGCTCTTGATTTTAATGCCTTTTGAGCGGCAATGATTGAGCTTTGTTCATCCCAATTACCCTTAAATATCAAATCCTCGGAGAAAACCGCCTGATAATCAGGCAAAAGAGATTTTGTAATTATCGGTTTGTAGGTTTTCAAAACCTCACCTGTTTTTTCGGCATTACTGTCAAATACAAAAGCTATTTCTAATTTATGAGCATTCTGAATTGCTTTTTTAGCTTGTACCGCAGGCACATCCTGAATTGCATATGCATTCATAAAAGCTCCGAATGATAATAACAAAGTTATAATCCCCAATAGTATAATTTTTTTCATATCAGTCTTCTTATCCTTATTAAAAACATAACACCATCTATAATCCAAGTTTAGATTATATCAAATATAGATTTATGTCAATAGATAAGAAGGCCTAAAACTATTTATGACTTTCGTAATAAAGCCACTGTTTAACATATATTTTGTTGGCAAAAGCTATTACAGCCGAACGAATTCCTTCTGTGAGCGGTGTTACGATTTTAGGTGCATTTTTAAATTCGGACATTTTCCTTGAACCGAACGTTATTTTAAGAGCATCCTCAATTTCTGCACAAAGGTAATTGTATGCTACTTCATGGGGATATTGTTTTATTTGTTGCTCTACAAACATTCCTGCTTCGCTCAATGACAAAACTTGTTTTAAGATTCCTATACTTATCAAATGTATGATATGTTTTCTTGTATAAGTTTTATTGTCCGGGGCTTCAATAATTTTTTTTCTTACATAGCTGTTAATCATAGCCTGAGTTAGCAATTTCTCTTCACCGGGAACTGTAAATATTGACAAGTAATCATCCAACATTGCCAATAATTGGCTCATAATAATAGGATAAGAAGATAACTGTTCATATCTCGGTAAGCGATAGTTTGCCAACTTCTTTGCAATATCAGAATTTATAAATTGCTCTGTCATTTTATACTCCCATGAATTCAATAATACATAATAAAAATATTATTGCAAACAGATTATCTATTTTTGAGTATAGCTTATCTCGTTAGCAACATAGTATATATTTAAATTTCATATGTATTTACAAATTCAATAGCTTCATCCCTTGTATTAACAATTCCGTTTAATTGAGCCTCATGAAGTTCATTTATAATTTTCCCCAACAAGGGAGATTGCGAAATATTTTTAATTTCCATTATTTCTAAACCGTCTAACAATTTTGGCAACGGTTCAAGTGTATCTTTAACAGACATATAAAATTTCAACAAATTATTAAGTCCTGTAATATTGGTTTCAACCATTTCATCAGTTATATCAACTCCTCTTGCTGACAATCTGTCTGCCTTTGCCAAAAAAATATTATCTATAACATTATCATTCATTTTTCTGACATAACGCATCATTATTTTGTCGGTTAATTCCAGGGATGAAATTACATTAGACGGATATATATGATTTTTAATCATCAAAGAGACATATTCAATTTGCTTTTTTGAGAACTTTAAATCTTTTAAAAGCGGAACACACATTTTTGCTCCGACATCATCATGTTTTATAAATCTATGCCTGCCTGTATCTTCTTCTATTATCCAAGTCGAAAATTTACCTATATCATGCAAAAAAGCTGACAATTTCAAGTGATTTATTCTTGGAAATCCACCAAAAGATACGATATCAAGATGCTTTTTTATATTTTCATCAGAGTTTAAGTATAATAGCTCAATGTTTCTGACTGTTTCCAAAGAATGATGAAACAAATCTAAATGATGATGAGTATTCGGAGGAACTTGTTTCATCTCATTTATGCAAGGGAATAAATCTTCCAAAATTCCGTATTTATCAGCATTAACAAGAGCCTGAAAAGCGTATTCTCCTCCAAATAATTTAATTAATTCATAAGATATTCGTTCTTTCGCTGGCTTCAATATAAGATTTTTGTACTTGCCGACAGCTTCTTTTAATTCAGGGGCGAAATCAAAGCCGGTTGTTGCCATGAAACGAAAAGCCCTTAGTATTCTAAGCGGATCATCTTCAAAATTTTTATCTTGGATTTGTCTTAACACCTTATTTTTTAAATCATTTTGACCGCCAACAATGTCAATAAAACTTCCGTTAGCTAAATCAAACGCTATTGCATTAATTGTAAAATCACGTCTCATCAAATCATCTTCAATAGTTTCACCTTGCATTTCCGTAATATCAAGGTAATTTATTTTATCTTTTAAAACTACACGATATATTAAATTTTCAGAATCTAAAACAACAAAAGTTGCGTCTAATTTATTAGCAATATCACCGGCAAATTTTTCAGCACCTTTAATAGCAATATCTCTGTCAACAAAAACTTTACCGCACAAAAAATCTCTCACCGAACCGCCGACAAGATAACCCTCATTAATTTCAGATAAAATAAAATCATCCTTGATATTCATATATAACATTTCCTAATGCAGTTATCACCGCTGTTTCAGCTTTCAATATCAAGTCTCCCAACGATATTAGCGGTAAATTTTTCGACTTAAAAAATTTAAATTCATTTGCCGAAAATCCACCCTCGGGACCAATTATTACAAGCACATCTTCATTTATTAAAATCGGATATTTGCTAAGGTACTGTTTGAGTGTAATTTCAGTAGAACGTTCTGCACAAACTATGATTTTATTGAAGAAATTATTTTCTAAAAGTTTTGCAAGTGTTGTTGGCGGATAACAGCTTGGAATTTTAGCCCTTTCACACTGTTTTGATGCTTCATACATTATCTTTTGCCATTTATCAATTTTTTTATCGGATATTGATTTTGAAACAGCACAATTATCAGTTATAATCGGATAAACTCCTCGAATACCAAGTTCAGTCGCTTTTTCTATAATTATTGACTGAGCATCACTTCGTAAAGGACTCTGTGCAAGAAAGAGGTTGAACGTCAAATCCCTCTCTGAACGGTAACTATTAACTATATTACATACGATTTTATCAGTAGTTATTTCTGATATTACAGTTTCATAGCTTATTTGATTTTCATCTATCAACACAAGTTTTTCACCGACTTTCGCTCTTAAAGAGCGTGCTATATGCCGATAATTCTCGACATCATTAATTATTAGTATATCAGAATTAACATTATCAGATTTTATAAAAAAATGTGGCATTATTTTCTCATTTCACAAAATTTCTTCCGCAATAATAGTAACATAATTGTACACAAAACGACAGAAGAAAATAAAATTCCTATCCAAAACCCTTTTAGATTGAATTTATAATAAAAAGCTAAAATGTAACCAATCGGAAATGCTAATAGCCAATATGATACAAGATTCGAAAACATAACAATTTTTGTTTGCCTTAAACCTTTAAATATTCCGGCCAAAGTAATTTGCAATCCGTCAAAAACCTGAAAGCATGCTAAGACATACACAATAGGCACACAAACATTTATTAGATTTTCATCAGGTGTAAATAAACCTACTAAAAATCTCGGAAATAATGCAAACATCAAAGCTGTTATACTCATAAACCCTACAGATACAGCAAGCCCACGTCCTGCATATGCTTTTAAAGATTCTATGTACTTAGCACCATTTGAATATCCGACTTTTACAGATACAGCATTTGAGATTGCTAAAGGTAACATAAATGTTACATTAGTTATAGTTAGCAAAATATTATGAGCAGCCGCATAAATTCCTGAAACTCTGCCCATAACTATTGCTATGATATTAAATCCGACAAATTCTATTACAATTGCAAGTGATGCCGGCAAACCAATTTTCACTAAATCTTTATAATAATTAAACTCTTTGTATTTTTTGGTATTTGTTTTGATATAACAATATAAAAGCAAAACAATACCCATAAAATACCGCACAACAAGACTTGCCATAGCAAGTCCTATTGCCCCCATTCCTGGAATATATTTCCATCCGAATACAAAAATTATATTTAAGAATAAATTCAAAAATATGCAGAATATTGTTACCAAATTAGGAAACACTACAATTTCAAAGGCTTGTAAATACTCCTTGGTAACACAATGCAAATACCCTCCAAAGGTTGCAAATGCCGTTATAAAAAAGTAATCTTTAATAATAGGTACAAGATTTGCCTCAAAACCTAATTTATCAATAAATGGAATTGCCAACAAAATAATAATTGATGTCATTCCCGCAAGCAACATTGCAAACTTAATTGACGGATAAAAATATTTGCTTATATCTTTCCCCATACCTCTGTAATTAGAAAGCAACGCTGATGTACTCACAAGAATACCAATTCCAAACATCAAAATACAATTAGTAATCGCTGTTGCAAGACTTATAGCAGCAAGTGTTTCTGTCGAATGTCTGCCGGCAACTATTACATCACCAACGCCAATCATTATAAAGCCAAGATTTCCCATAATTATTGGGGTAGCCATACTAAGCAAATCTTTTATATAAAAAAATCTTTTTTTATGCATAAAAAAAATTATAACCTAAAAATATTACTTTTTTTATTTATTTTAAATAACGCTTTAAATATTGTCCGGTATAGGATTTTGGATTATCCGCAATTTCTTGCGGTGTTCCGCAGGCAACAATTTCACCGCCTGCATCACCACCATCAGGTCCTAAGTCAATAATATAATCTGCAACTTTTATCAAATCCATATTGTGCTCAATAATAAGTATTGTATTCCCATTATCTGCAAGCTGTTGAATGATTTTGATAAGTTTATCCAAATCTGCCCAATGTAATCCGACTGACGGCTCATCAAGTAAATACAAAGTTTTTCCCGTTGCACGTTTGTTAAGTTCGGAAGCTAATTTAATTCTCTGAGCTTCTCCGCCTGATAGAGTTGTTGCACTTTGACCGAGTTTAATATAATCCAAACCTACATCCGCTAATGTTTTTAATTTGTTTGCTATTTGCGGAATATTTTGAAAAAATTCATAAGCCTCTTTTACAGACATTTCCAAAACATCAGCAATTGTTTTTCCTTTATATTTAACCTCTAAAGTTTCGTTATTATACCTTTTCCCCTTGCAAACATCACATTTAACATAAACATCAGACAAAAAGTTCATTTCTATCTTTAAAACACCGTCGCCTGTACATGACTCGCATCTTCCGCCTTTCACATTGAAGCTGAATCTTCCCGGTTTGTACCCTCTCATTTTTGCTTCATTTGTTTTAGCGTACAATTCTCTTATCGGAGTAAATACATCCGTATAAGTTGCAGGATTTGAACGAGGAGTCCGTCCTATTGGAGATTGATCTATATCAATAATTTTATCTAAGTTTTCAAACCCTAAAATTTCATCAACACCTTGCGGTTTTGGTTTATTTTTTCTTAATTTATGAACCGCATACTCATAAATAAGATTTTGCATAAGGGTAGATTTACCTGAGCCGGAAACTCCTGTAAGAACAACAATTTTCCCAAGCGGGATATCAATATCAATATTTTTAAGATTATTTAAGTGTGCATTTCTTATTTGTAAGTAATTTCCGTTACCAACTCTTATTTTTTGAGGAACCGGAATAGAATATTCGCCACTCAGGTATTTTCCGGTAAGAGAGGTATCGCAAGAAATAATGTCCTCGACATTTCCGTTTGCTACAATGTGTCCGCCGTTTTCTCCTGCATTCACACCAATATCTACTATATAATCGGCATTTCTGATGGTATCTTCGTCATGTTCAACTACAATTAGAGAGTTTCCCATATTACGTAATTTTATGAGAGTTTTTATCAATCTGTCATTATCTCTTTGGTGTAACCCTATTGAAGGCTCATCCAACACATATAAAACACCCGACAAACCACTTCCGATTTGAGTTGCAAGTCTTATTCTTTGGGCTTCTCCCCCAGAAAGAGTGCCTGACATTCTTGATAAATTAAGATACGAAAGTCCGACATCCATGAGAAATTTAAGTCTTGCTCTTATTTCATCTAAAATTTGTTTTCCGATTTTCATTTGAAAATCTGTTAGTTCAAGATATAAATCCGTTATAAAGTCATATTCTTTATCGATAGACATTGTACAAAATTCAAAAATATTTTTACCATTAATTCTTACCGCCAAAGGAAAAGGCTTCAATCTTGCTCCGCTACAGGCCTCGCAAGGAGTCATTACCATATATTTTTCGATTTCGTTTCGCCAGTACTCACTGTCAACATTATAGTGCTTCATTAAAAACGGAATTACTCCGATAAACTTTTGAACAGTATTTTTGTATCTATGACTTCCAAAATCTCTTATTCTCATTGAAATTTTTTCTTCAGAGCCGTACAAGAGTATATTTTGGTGTTCTTCAGGCATATCCTTAAACGGCAATGAGTAATCCATATTGTAAGCAGATTGAACAGCTTTCAAAACATCTTCGTAATAAGAAGTCCCTGATTTACTCCATGGGTATATTGCTCCGTCATTAACCGATTTTGTCTTATCAGGAACAACCAAATCCGCATCAATCTTCAAATCGACACCGATACCTCCGCATTTTTCACAAGCACCATAAGGTGCATTAAATGAGAAGATTCTCGGCGTCAGTTCATCAAAACTTATATTACAATCCGGACAAGCCAATTTTTCGCTGTAAATTTTTTCTTCTCCGCCGACCACATCAATATTAACAACTCCATCAGCTTTTTCCAGTGCAATTTGTACACTATCAGCAATTCGGGAACGAGCTTCAGGCTTCACAACAATTCTATCCACAACAACAGATATTGTATGGCTTTTGTTTTTTGCAAGATTAATTTCATCTTCATCAAGATTATATATTTCACCATCAACTTTTACTCTTACAAAACCTTCTTGACTTAACTCAGAAAACAGAGATTGATATTCACCTTTTTTTCCTTTAATTAGTGGAGACAGTATTTGGATTTTTGTACCAACTGGCAAGCTCATAATACTACCCACAATTTCATCAATGGTTTGTGGTTTAATCGGTTTTCCGCAAATCGGACAATAAGGCGTTCCAACCCTTGCATACAAAAGTCTTAAATAGTCATATATTTCGGTAACGGTTCCAACCGTTGAACGTGGATTATTACTTGTTGATTTTTGGTCAATTGATATTGCCGGAGTTAAGCCCTCAATAGAATCTACATCAGGTTTATCAGTTTGCCCCAAAAATTGTCTTGCATAAGTAGATAGACTTTCAATATAACGTCTTTGTCCCTCAGCAAAAATAGTATCAAAAGCGAGCGAACTTTTACCTGAACCTGATACTCCGGTAAAAACTACCAATTCATTTTTAGGTATTTCAAGGGAAATATTTTTAAGATTATGTTCCCTCGCTCCCCTTATTGTAATTTTATCTGTTGTCATAAAAAAATTATATCATGTTACATATTAAAAGGGTAATTTTAAGAAAAAGTTCTCACACACCCATTATCCAGCATTTCTACTTTTATTTGTTTTCCGGTAATATTATCGAAATAACTTTTTATGCAAGATTTTCCATCCGGAGAATAACTTTCTATCAATATTACAATTTGCGTTTTAGGATCTTTGACAGATTTATATTGTATAGTTATTCCATCATTATAGTATTCTTCTGTAATATAATCTATACCGGTTTCCTGATCAAATTCGAGTTTTCTTGTTAAAATACCTTTATCATTATATTCAAATGAACGAATTGGCTTATTCGTTTCAATATCGTTAACAATACGACACACAAGGGTTTTTCCGTCTTCTGCAAAACATTCCGTTAATATAGTGTTGTTATTCTCTGGACAAGGTTTTAACCTCATAAAAACAGTACTTCCGTCCGGATAATACTGTTCAGCACATATAATATCACCGGTTGCCTTATCATAATACGTTATTGTATTAACGGTACCATCAGTAGAATATTCTTCCTTACAAATTGGATCATTTGTGAAAGGATTTTCGATATATTTTTCAAGAATTGTTTCATTATCTGACAAGTATATTATCTTCGAATAAGGATAACACTGTCCCGTGTGCTCATCAACTAAATTTACTTCAGTAAGATTCATGTTTTTATTATATATTTTCTGTTCCGTAGGTTTTTCAGTTAAAGGGTTATATTTTAGAGAATAAATTTCATTTTCATTCTTTCTATATTGAAAACAAGTTTCGATTTTACCTGTCAAAGATGAAAAATTTTTAGAAGTAATTAAAAAATCATCCTCTCCATTTTTCGTATCAAATACTACGGACTTAAGCAATCTTCCGTTCTTTTTTACAGTTTGTCCTAAAGAAAGCCCAAAAGGAAATCTCACCAATTCAATATCATATTTATTACGAGGATTTTTCTTTTTTTGTGCAAATTTACACTCAATTATATTTTTAGGAATAAAACATTTTTTCCCCGAAACCGCTGCCATATTACTTGGAACATTTGCCTTGAATGAATTTGAATTTGTACTGTTTATCCGCATACTATAAAAATTCCTTTAAAAATTTTATATACTAACACAAAACACATAATTTTAAAATTTGCTATTTATTATGGAAATAACTACGGCATTGTAACTTTGCCCAACACTGTACGTTTTTCCGCTCCGGTGCAACAAGGTATATTGTTAGGTATATTATAAAAATTACAATATCCTAAAAGTGCAAAAGCCATAACTTCTTTATAATTATTGGAAATCCCATAATCTTCATGAGTTTTCAATTCTACATGTTTAGGAATATAAGTCCTTAAAAAGTTCATTAACGTCTTGTTGTACGCACCTCCGCCTCCAATTATTGCAGCATCAACACTTACAAAAGGAAATATAAATCTCTCATAGCTTTGAGCGATAGTTTTTGCGGTCAAAGCTGTTAATGTAGCTATAATATCTTCCGGATTTTCAGGAGCAGTTTTTAAAATATTCTCAATATATTTTACCGAAAAATATTCTCGTCCTGTAGTCTTAGGCGGTTCTATAAAATAGTATTCGTCCTGCAATAAACAATCAAGCCAACTCTCACAAACATTACCGGAAGCTGCGACAACACCGTCTTTATCAAATTTTTTGCCATAAAACTTTTGCATGCAATAATCAATCATAATATTACCGCAACCGTTATCAAATCCAAATGTATCAACTTCATCAGAAACGACTGTAACATTTGATATTCCGCCAATATTTTGTACAAGTGAATTTTTGAACCATTTTTCGTCTGCAAAACAAACTAATGGAGCACCTTGTCCATTATAAGCAATATCTTTTTCTCTAAAATTCGATATTGTCATACAACCGGTTTCTTTTGCAATAACAGAGCTTTCACCTATTTGTAACGTACTTTTCAAAGATATATTATCAAGTTTTTCATCAAAAGGATAATGATAAACAGTCTGACCGTGAGAAGATATAAAATCCGGTTTTCCAAACTCAGCTATCAAAATATTAGCTGCATCAGCAAAACATTTTCCTACTGCAAAATTCAACTGACAGAGCTCTTTTATGTTTATATCACCTCTAAAGGCACTAAAAATTTTTGCTCTGATATGTTCCGGGAACGAATGATTAATCCCATGAATTAATTTCACGGACAAATCAGGATAAACTTCACACAAACCGGCATCAACAGAATCACATGATGTACCGGACATTAAAGCTATTACTTTTTTCGATTCTTTTTCCTGCATAAAACTATACTTCTAAAAAGACACCCATGTTACGGAATTTATCATATCTTTGCGACTTCAATTCCGCAGGTGAATATTTATTTAATTCATTTAACGCTTTTATTAATGAGGTCTTTATTGATTTTGCCATTTGCTCATAATTGTTATGAGCACCACCAACAGGCTCCTTAATTTCTTCATCAATAATATTGAGCTTTAACAAATCTACTGAAGTTATTTTAAGAGCCTCTGCCGCATCTGCATACTTAGAAGCATCTCTCCAAAGTATTGAAGCACACCCCTCTGGTGAAATAACCGTGTAGTATGCATGTTCAAGCATCATAACTTTATTTGCAACAGCTAAACCTAAAGCCCCGCCACTGCATCCTTCACCGGTAATAATAGAAATCACAGGCACACTAAGTTTGGACATTTCTTTCAAATTCATAGCAATAGCGGCACCTTGTCCGGTTTCTTCTGCTTTAATTCCGGGATAAGCCCCCGGTGTATCAATTAAAGTTATAATAGGAATATTAAACTTGTTTGCATGCTTAAACAATCTCAATGCTTTTCTGTAACCTTGCGGTTGAGGCATTCCAAAATTATATTCCAAATTTTCTTTTGTCGACTTACCTTTTTGAATACCGACAATCATAACCGATTTACCATCTAATTTTGCAATACCACCGATTATAGCCCTGTCGTCAGTCCCCTCTCTATCACCGTGAAATTCGATAAAGTCGGTACACATTAAATCCACATAGTCCAAAAATTTTGGTCTTTCCTGATGTCGAGCAATTTGTATTTTTTGTGAAGGCTTCAAGTTTGAATACAACTCCTTTTTGTAATTTAGTGCCTGCTCTTCGAACGTAGTAATCTGCTTAGACATATCAATCCCTGATTCAGCACTCATTTTTTTTAATTCATTAATTTTATTTTGTATTTCAACAATAGGTTTTTCAAAATCTAAAACAACAGCCATGACTTACACCCCATGCATATCCAATATATTAGCTAAAGTTTTTCTGAGATTTTTTCTTTTTGCAACAATATCGACTTGACCGCATTTAAGCAAAGATTCAGCAGTCTGAAAATCATCAGGCAACTTCTGATGAATAGTTTGTTCAATAACTCTCCTGCCTGCAAAGCCAATTCTTGCACCTTGTTCGGCAATAATAATATCGCCTAAAGTTCCAAAACTTGCGGTTATTCCGCCAAAAGTCGGTTCAGTTAGCAAATTTATATATAAAATACCGGCTTCATCAAGTTTTGCAGCGGCACAGGACGTTTTAGCCATTTGCATCAAACTCAAAGCACTTTCCTGCATTCTTGCACCACCTGATGATGTTACAGCCAACATAGGGAGTTGTAATGAAACGGCTTTTTCCATAATTCTTGTAACTTTTTCACCTACAACGCTTCCCATAGAACCGCCCATATAGTCAAAATCCATAATTGCTGCTGCAACTTTATGCCCCTCAATTTTCCCGACACCTGTTATAACAGCTTCATCCAGTCCGGTATTATCCGTAGCACGTTTTAATCTGTCTTTATATGATTCTGTATCAAAAAATTCCAACGGATCTGTTGGTAAAACATTTTTGAATAATTCTTCAAAAGAATTAATATCAAAAAGTTGTTCAATTCGTGTTTTTGCATTAATTCTAAAATGATAATCACAATGCGGACAAACCATTAAATTTTCTTCAAGCTCTGATTGCATCAACTGAGCTTCGCAATGTACGCATTTTATCCAAGCACCTGATGCAGTATTTTCAATTCCGTGCATTTCTTTTGCTCGTCGTTCAATTTGAGCTTCTTTTCGTTTATCAAACCATTCCTGTATCGACATCCGATATCCTTATTTACATAATCACCTTTTCATTTTACACTAAAAATCCATTATGACCATACTATGTAAAGTTATTGTAAAATATAACGTCATAAAGAGCTCCACATCATTTTGTAAATCTTGTTTCAAGTAACCGCCCGCAAAAATTTCCCAATCATACTGAACTCAAAATTACCAATTTCAGCACTTTATTGGTTAGAAATAGCTTCACCAAGCCTATATAATTAACTAAAAAACAGGTGCATTGAATTGCACCCACTGTTATACATGATAATTTTTAAATAATAAAAATATAAGAAACAACTGTCATTCCGAAAATTTAGAAAATCAGTATGAACATCTGTGAATACTTAATTTTCAAATTGTTCGGAATCTTACCCATAATCAAGCAAAACTACAAGTTGATAAGATCCTGAAATACGCCTTAATTTTATGTCTTGACGATAAAACCATTTCCCATATTACACGGCTATTCAGGATAACAGGTATATTTTCCTGAATTTATTCGGGACAACAATGAAATTGCACCTGTTCTATGATATGTTTTATTCTTCTGTGTATTCTGAACCGTCCGGATTTCGCTGTATTGCACGTGTCTTTTTTCCTTCTTTGTCGTATTCATAATCATAGTAGCTATATACCGTGCCGTCAGCCCATCGCTCTATTTCACGTGTCATTTTTCCTTCTTTGTCGTATTCATAATCATAGTAGTACCCTACCGTGCCGTCACCGTCTCGAACTATTTTACGTGTCTTTTTTCCTTCTTTGTCGTATTCATAATCATAGTAGCTATATACCGTGCCGTCAGCATTTCGATTTATTTCACGTGTCATTTTTCCTTCTTTGTCGTATTCATAATCATGGTAGCCCCTTACCGTGCCGTCAGCCCATCGCTCTATGTGACGTGTCATTTTTCCGTTTTCGTCGTATTCATAATCACAGTAAGAATTTACCGTGCCGTTACCGTTTCGATCTATATCACGTGTCAATTTTCCGTTTGCGTCGTATACTTCTTTAACATAGCCCTCTTCGTCATAAACTATTTTTTC
>JAKSUQ010000016.1 GCA_024408855.1 bacterium
TGTCTGACTTCGTGCAAATCACTATTCTTTACGCAGCTTTTCAACCGCGTTCCTCTATTATATTACTTTATTTTTTTTTTGCAAGGGGATTGAAAAAGATTTATTTACTATTGATTAAACATTTATAAATAGCATATTTTAGACAATCTTACATATTGATAATTTCGATTTGGCATGCTAACTTGCATAATTTTTGGTAAAAAAAAGGCTAATCTTTCGATTAACCATTTTAAATAGTGTAGAAATTTATTAAGATAGGAGAAATATTTTGCTATAATAAAATTAAATTACATTAAATCAAGAACAATCAATGCAGCTTCCTCTGAACCCAATTCATTTTTGGCAACATCATAAGCCACCTTAAAATGGTCCATATATCCTGCAATTCTTGCTGCAACATCAGGAGCTACATTATATTCACCGGTACCAACCGGCTTCTTAACATCTACCATATTTGAAGAAAGATATTCTAAAACCTTATCCGCAGAAACTAACATATCTTCGTTATTAGGTTTTACATTTTCTTGAACAGCTGGTTGCTCAGCTTCTTCGCCTTTATTTGAACGTCCGAAACCGCCAATATTGTAATTACTTCCGCCTCCGAAAATTCTTCCGATATTATTTGTCATAATATTTACTCCTTTTTACGTTTTTCCTTTGTGTCATGTACTACGGCATATTTTTTCAAAACTTTAGGATTTTTAAGAATATTGTTACAAATCTTTACATAATTCGAACAAAATTATCAATTTTATTAAATTTTAGAACTTATATATAATATATAAACAAGAGGAGATAATATGTCTAAAATTACTGGAGTAGAAACAGCGAAAATCATTGTTTCTAAAAAAAACAATGAAGCTAATCATGCCAGCAAAAATACTTCTATAATTTTTTACAAAAATGAATATAACGAAATCAGTGATAAATTAATAAAGGAAGATGACAATACTTTAACTAATAATCAAAACCTGCAAGCATTGGAAATAAATCCATATACAATTTCTAAAATGACCACCGATAATGCTATTCTAAAATCACAAAAAAATGTTATTGATTTAATCCGATATTATGAAGGGCATAAAAATGAGAACAATGAATATGTAGCTAACACCTCATCAAAAGACAAATATGATATATCTACTTACGGATTTGGACTTAGAAAATTAGCAATGAAATCTATCGGAAAAGCAAAAAATGTAAATGGAGAACTTACTGTAACCAATCCTCCAAAAACAGAAGCCGAAGCCTTTGAGCAATTATTTGAATATCTTAACAAAGTTTCAAAGACAGAAATATGTAGTTATTTGAGCAAAGATACATATGAGAAACTTCCAAATTCGATAAAAGAAGCATTATTAGATTACCAATTTAAAAATGGTACAAAAATAATGAGTAATAGCGGATTAAAAGAGTTGGTGTCTAATGCATTGAAAAACAATAACTGGGTACCTGTACTTAAAAATTTGGTATATGCAAAACCTGCATCCGATTCAAAGGCTGCTAATGACCCAGGTATTTACAGAAGGAGTTTATCAAGAGTAATTTTAGCTGCAAATGGACTTAAGCAGTTACCTAATGTTAATAAAACATTAATAGATGCAGCTGTTAAAGAGATTTATGATGATGCCATAAAATGTGCAAAAGCAAACAATAAACCAACAAAAGATTTTGACGACATTTATAACACTTATACAGGTCAAATAGCCCAGATTACAAATCAAAGTAATAATACAAACTCTACAAATACTTCAAATATTGCTCAATACAAATGCATGAGCGAAACTTCTTTATACAAAACCGCTCTTGCACTGCGACCTCAAGGAGAAGGAAAAGAATTTACAATAGCTTTAATTGAAAAACTTGCAGAACTAAATAATATAAAATTGGCAAATAATGATTCTAACGGTTTTCCAAATCCCTCAAGAATGTTTAATAAAGATGAAACAATTACCGTACCTACAACTTTGAAGTTTAAACACAAAGAATACAAACTTAACAAGTTAGCGAACGGCTCCGGTTGGACAACCGTACACCCACCCCAAAAAATTGTTCCCGATAAACCTATTGTAATTATAAATAATCAACCAATAAACCCTCATATTCAAACTACACAGCGATTTCAATATCAACCAAGTATAAATACAACATATACCGTACAAAAGGGCGAAGGCTACCAAGCTATCGCAAGAAAATATCTGCCAAAAGAAGCAAGCGGATTGGAAATTAAAACTTATGCAGATTCAATCAGTGCTGCCAATGCTAACAAACCTCTCCAGCCCGGCATGGTGATAGTAATACCTAATGCGAATTTCCCAAAAAATCTTGAAGAAATCGCAGAAGCAAAGGCTCAAACGCAAGAAAATCATGATATGACCGGAACCGCAATAGATAAATTGGTACAAAAGACAACTTGCACAACCAAAGATGTCGGAAAAAGCAAATTAAAATTATTAAATTTTGAATACACAATCCAAAAAGGAGACAATCTTAATAAAATCTCAAGCGAATTCGGAATAGATAAAAAAACTTTAATGGACGAAAACGACATTAAAAATCCTGATAAAATAAAAGAAGGCGATAAAATAAAAGTTATTAAAATTGCCTATCAAGTAAAAAAAGGTGATAATCTTGCACAAATTGCAAAGATGTATGGCTTGAATACAAATTTTTTGAAAGATTTAAACAGAATTGAAAATAGCGATAAATTAGAAATTGGTCAATATATTGAAATACCTGGATACACATATTCCGTAAAAAAAGGGGACAACCTTACACAAATTGCGCAAAAAGCTGATATTGATGTTGCGACTTTAAAAAAGATTAACGGTTTATCATGGAGAGGCAAAATCAATGCAGGTCAAGAACTCGTTATTCTATTCAACAATATAGACTATAACCGTGAAACTAAAATAACAGAAACAAAAGATAATACCGGAAAAACAACCCAAGTTCAAACAGTTAATATGGCAAACGAAGTCGGTAATAGAGTATATTTGAAAGAAAAACGAAAAATTAAGAATGCAAATGGAAATATCCAAGTTGTAGCAAATAAACACATATTTGAACCGACAATAACCAATGGACCACTGAGCGGAAAAACTATTATGGTAAATGCCGGACATGGATACGGGACAACAAAAGATGACCCCGGCGCACTTGGAAGAGACAACCTTCCGCATGAATATCTTATCAACTATGACAATGCAATGACATTAACAGAAAAATTACGTGCAAAAGGTGCCAAAGTAATATATGTTCAAGGTCGTGAGGGGAAAGATTCCATAGGTGAAGCACTTATTAGTAATGAAATAAGAAACAACAAAATTGATATGTTTATTTCGATACATGTTAACTGTTCAGAAAACCCAGAAAGCAAGCAAAAAGACAGAATGGAAATACAACACTATAGAGATGGTTCCTCGGAATTTGCCGAAATATTTAGAGGTAAGGTAGATAACTACGTTAAAAATAATTCGGGCAATTATACAGATAATCCTGATTACGTACTATTAAAGCCAACCGGAACACAAGTTTTAGTAACCGCATCAACGAAGAAAACTCCTGCAATCCTTTGGGAAGTAGCATTTATGAACTCTCCCGCAGGACGAAAGCGTCTGTCAAATTCAAAATTAATTGACAATTACTGTAATTTATTGACAGATTCATGCGTAGATTATTTTAAAAATGAAGCAAATTATATATATTACAAAGTTCAGTCCGGCGACTATTTAGATAAAATTGCAAAACAACACAATACAACAGCGGAAAAAATAAAAAATCTTAACGGTCTTAAAAACGATAAAATCAGAGTCGGTCAAACCCTTAAAGTAGGAAAAAAAGTTAAATAATATCGTATAATATAAAGTCAATCCATATATATCATACCGGATAATCTGTAATTATACAAAACAGCCAAGATATTTTTTTATGATACAACCTTTTGTATTTTTACTTAAAACGATAAGCATAATAATATACAAAAAAGGGCATAAACACCCGCAGGTACCGCCCTTTTTCTATAAACCAATTATTAACGATACTAAATCAAACCTAACGCTTTCTTATACCACGAAAAAGATTCAACTTCAGATCCGTTAAATGTCGTTTTCACTTGTTGTTTTCTGAGATAGTTTTCAAATTCGTCATTGAAAGCTGACTTAACAGTTTTTTTTGTTTCTGTTGATGTGACGTTCATTTGGAATTCCTCCTATCATTTGAGCTACACTATATATAAAATCTAACTTCTTCACACCTTTGATTGCACTACCTATAACATAATAATACCATGTTATTCGACTACCCGCAACAAATATGTAAATGTTTGTTAATAATATTCAAAAAAATTATTCTAAAGTATTAGACAATTATAATCCTTTTGTCTTAGTTAATTGTTTAAACAAAAATTTGTTTTCAAAATTAATATGGTTGATTTACCCTTTTGTTTAAGTTATCTTTAAAAGGGTTGAGGATTATAGGAGTCGTTGGGAATGTATAATGTTGCAATTATCGGAGCAGGTCCTGCCGGAATTTTTTCCGCATTGGAAATTGTTAAATTAAGACCTGATTGGAAAGTTATTCTGATTGAAAAAGGGCAAAAAATTGAACAGAGAAAATGCCCGATTAGAGAAGGTTCTCCTAAATGCATTAAGTGTAAACGATGCGGATTGCTTTGCGGATGGGGCGGTGCAGGTGCTTTTTCCGACGGTAAACTCACCTTAACACCGGATGTTGGCGGACACCTCTCCGACTATATGACGAGAGAAAAAGTTGAAGAATATATAAGTTATGCCGATAATATGTACTTGGATCACGGTGCAACTAACGAAGTCTTTGGTACTGATATGGAAACTTTCAGAGAAATCGAAAGGAAAGCGGCCTTAGCAGAATTAAAACTTGTTCATTCACCGGTAAGACATCTCGGAACAGAAAGAAGCCTTGATGTCTTAAAACACATGCAAGATTTTTTGAACGATAAAATTACCATTTTAAATAACACAAGAGCGGAAAGTCTTATCGTGGAATGTGAACAAGTTAAGGGAATTGTGCTTGATAACGGCGAAATTATACATTCAGAGTACACGATAATTGCACCCGGACGCGAAGGTGCAGATTGGCTTACACATGAGTTTGCAAAAAACAAAATCGGAATGGTAAATAATGCCGTTGATATTGGAGTCAGAGTTGAATTACCGGCTCCGGTATTCGCTCCGCTCACAGATAAACTATATGAATCAAAATTAGTATATTATTCACCAACATTTGGTGATGAGGTCAGAACTTTTTGTATGAACCCTAACGGAGAAGTTGTTCAGGAAAATTACAACGGAATTGCTACTGTTAACGGACATAGTTATGCAAATATCAAAACAAAAAACACAAATTTTGCACTATTAGTAAGTAAAAAGTTCACAGAACCTTTCAAGGAACCAATTGCATACGGACAACATATTGCAAGCCTTGCCAATATGCTTGCAGGCGGAATTCTTGTCCAGAGATTCGGAGACTTGCTCGAAGGCAGACGTTCGACTCCTGAAAGAATTAAATCAAGTATTATTGAACCAACCCTTACTTGTGCTACTCCTGGAGATTTAAGTTTGGTAATACCTTACAGGCAAATGAAAAGTATTATTGAAATGCTTTTTGCGCTCGATAAAATTGCACCAGGTACAGCTTCAAGATATACTCTGCTTTATGGCATAGAGGTCAAATTCTACTCTGCAAGGGTAAAACTAACAAATGAACTTGAAACAGAAGGTGTTAAGAACCTATTTACAATAGGCGACGGAGCAGGAGTAACAAGAGGTTTAATTCAAGCCTCAGCATCAGGAGTATACGTTGCTCAAACAATCTGCAACAGGGGTTAATTAAACTTTTAATTCGTGCGAGCATTCTTCGAGCTCACGTTTTATGTCCTCTACTGCAATATGAGTAACAGGTGAATTGTCATCTTTTTTAAGATAAACATCTTTTATACCTGCTTGAACTATAAAGCGTTTACATAATATACAAATAAAATTATGTCCGTATATATACATTGTTGTACCAATGCAACGGTCTTGACCTGCTTGTATTATAGCATTTTGTTCGGCGTGAATTGACCGACAAGTTTCATACCTCGTACCGGATTCGATATTATTTTCAATACGATAGCATCTGCCTCGTTCATAACAAGACTCTACTCCCGTTGGTGTTCCGTTATAACCTGTTGCTTTTATTTTTTTATCCTGCCCGACAATCACAGCACCCACATTTGCTCTCAAACAATTTGAACGTGAAGAACAAGTTTTTGCCATATCCAAAAAATATTCTGTCCAAGATTTTATAGCCATACAATACACCTCTTTTATCCGATTATACTACAATGGATAAATTTTAACCATAAAAAAAAGTCGACTTGCGACTCTTTTTTCTTTTTCTTTTCCTTTTTTCCGTTCTTTAGCTAATACTTATAATCTTAATTATTGCTCAATACCAATCTAAAAGTTACCAAATTTTTGATTGAAAGCATTTTATGTTTATTACTTTGAGCTTCAGAGATTGCAAAAATTCTGCAAATTCTTCGAATTTCTTCAACAGCTTTGCGAGAATCTAATCTATATACATTTTCAATCGGATCAGCAATAACAGAAATAGCTGCATTCAATTCTTGTTCGTTCATCTAAAACTCCTTATAAACTGCCTTATATTTATAAAGTCGTTTTGTGTTAAAAAATTGCCTTTTTTAATTCAAATTGTTAAGAAATATTAAGAGAGTTATATATTATTAAACTCTGTAAATTTTTGCTAAAAAGTTATTTTTATTGTATGTTTTATGGTGTGAATGATAAGATTTTAGATTATAATTCTATCCTTGAAAAATGTGGAGTAGGAAAAGACTCTGCACAAGTTATCGTCAAAAATTTTATAAATTTGGAAGAATTTTATAATGATGCAGAGATTGTAAGTATATATAACTATTGTCTTACAAATATTAATGATCCGGAAATACTCTATCAAATAATCAAATTGACAGATGCACACAAAACCGAAGAAACTCTTACTATATTACTTTCGATGGTACAAACTCCAATTCCGAATAATAAAAATCAGGATGTATATATTAATCTAAAAACCATTTGCATTAAAGCTATCGCAAACTATAAAGACTCAGCCTCCCTCAGCGTGCTTTTAGATTGCCTTAATAACAAGCATGAACACTATAAAATCAGACTTGCTTGTGCGGATGCGTTAGGCAGAATAGGTGATAAATATGCAGTCAGACCGCTTTTAGACGTTGTAGAGGATGAAGAAGAAAAATCTATTTATTTAAAAGAATCTGCGACATTTGCATTAGGTTTAATAGGAGATACAAGCGTTATCGACCCGCTAATTACAATTTTGGAAGCAAAACACAGCTTTTTGGGTAAATTTTCATTCTTAAAAGAAAAAATTATTGAAGCCTTAGGAAAAATGAATTTTAATAATCGCAATATACTTGTTGCACTTAAAAATTCATTGATGGACTCTTCTCCTATGGTCAGAATTAATGCTATTGAAGCCATTATGAACAGCCAATCCGAAGATGCTATATCTTTAATAAGACCATGCCTTAATGACGAGAATAATGATGTTAAGAAAAATGCACTTATCGCTATATACAATCTTTCAGGAAGGGATATTTTAGATGAAGTTATTTCATTGCCGGTATATAGCGAATTCTTAAAAGCAGAAGCACAAGCTATTATTGACGAATACGAGGTGGATAATGATGACGGCCAATAAAGATGCTATTGTTCTACTATCCGGCGGATTAGATTCCTTGGTTGCAATAGGCTACATCGTATCTGACGAATTATACAACATTAAACTTGCTCTTACATTTGATTATGGACAAAAATCAGCACGAAGAGAAATTGAATCATCAAAAAAAATATCTGATTATTACAAAATTGAACACAAAGTAATAAAATTAGATTGGCTTAAAGAAATTACAAAAACAAGTTTGGTTTCCTCTGATGATATTCCTACGAGTAATTTGCTTACGGAACAAAGTGCCAAAAGTGTATGGGTACCCAATCGGAATGCTTTGTTCTTAAATATTGCAGCTTGCTATTGTGATACATTTAATTATAAATACATAATATATGGTGCAAACAAAGATGAAAGTAAAAATTTTCCGGATAACACGGAAGATTTCAGAAGTAGTATTACACGACTTTTCACAAAGTCAACGCTTGTAATGCCGGAAGTTACAGCCCCCTTGATAAAATATAGCAAGAGTGATATAGTAAAAATTGCCGTTGGTAAACAAATGCCTCTGAATTTAATATGGAGCTGTTACTCCGGAGAGAACAAACATTGTGGCAAATGTGAATCATGTAATCACTTAAAACAGGCTTTTATCACAAATCGTTGTGAAAAATATATTGAGGAGTTATTTGGAGAAGTATGAAAACTAAATTTATAGATGAGGAAATTAAATACATAGGTTCTCAACTTGCTCCGCATTGGATTTATAAGAACTTTAAAATTCAGGGAGATTCCATTGTATCATTTGCAGGTGAATGTGAAGTAAAACTTACAGAGATGGTTGATATTGAAGATGTTATAAACAATGAACCAATATATAGCAAATATATGTTGAGTTTTATTTCGGAACAATTCGGAGTTTCATTGGAAGAAGGTGTTTTTAGACAAAGACTCCTTATAAATATAATTAAAGAGTTAATTGAAGAAATTTACACAAAGCAAGGAAAAAATATCTATATAAAAAGAAACGGTGATGATTTAATTATTAACGAAGGGAAATTATCAGTTTCGATTGCTACAAAATCAATTACATCAGTCCTTATTCATACCGGATTAAATATTGTATCTGAAGGAACACCTGTTAAAACATCCGGATTGCGTAGCGAATTAGGTATTGAAAATATTAAAAATTTTGCGGAAGAAGTTATGAAACGATATTCTGATGAAATTGATGATATAATTTTAGCAAGCACAAAAGTACGAGGGGTTTAATTATGACAAAAGCCGGTTATAAAAAATATATGAAGCCGGGAAAACAAAAAGATTATTCAATAGTAAGACTTTTTTTGTTTACGTTTTTTGGAATGTTACTTGTATTCACATTCCTTATAATGTCTTTTTCACCGTCAGTTGATGTTTCCATCGGCGACTACGACAATTCTGAAGCAACTGAAGTTAACCAGAATGTGGATGGTCGACTAACTTCTATACAAGAAGAAGACAGCGGTAAGAGTTTTTCCGAACTTATGCGAAATACCAACGATATGCAAACTGAAACTATACCGGATAAAACAACTGAAACAATTAATAATGAAAATTTTGCTATTCAAGAACAGCCACAAATTAAACAAGATGAAGTTAAACAACCTGCAAACGAATTGTTGTACAAAGTTTATATCGGAACATATACTTCGGCTGAACAGGCAAAAGTTGCAAAAGATATAATTTTGGAAACCAATCTCAATTTAAATCCTATTGTAAAATGCTTGGGATCAAATAACTACACGCTTCAAGTCGGAATTTTCAAAAATAAAGTAAGCGCAGAATATCTTTTGCATACACTTCAACAAAATCATTTGCCGGGTAGAATTACAGAAAGTAACTAAAAAAAATCTTTACATCACGAAACATTTTAAACATTTTAAAATTTTTTGTGATACATTATAGAAAAGATATCCGTTATGGGGATAATAGAAGTAAACTATCACAGTTTTAATATAGGAGATGTTGGATGCCTAATTATTTGACTAAAGAAGAGATAAGACAATGGAGAAGCTCATTGGAAAAAATCACTTTGGAAGAGTTTGCGGCAAGATTAGGAAAATCAGTGGAAGAAAGCAAAGCCACCAATGATGTTGTCGATATAGTTATGACACGAGGCACTTCCTCAAATACTAACGCAAATATTAATGACGGTTTTTCTGAAATTGCGGAAAGAGCGTTTGAAAGAGAGCGTCAACTTTCGCATACACCGTTTTCAATAAACAGAAAAAATTTACAAAAAACTGTAGAGTTAAGTGCTGAAACTACCGATTCAGATAACGACTCAATAAAAGAGCTATTCAAAAAAACTATGAAAAAAGCTCCTAAATTAACTCAGGTTGAAACAAAAGAAACACTTTTAGATAAAGTTGAACAACTTTCTACGAAATCAGAAATTAATGTTGTTTTAAAGAAAACCTTAACTGACAGAGAACAGCTCGTTTTTGAATATTTTTTAAATAATGTCGGCAAAACCGTATTTGCAAAAGATTTAGCAGAACTGCTTGATTTGCCAAGAGACTATGTTTATAAATATATCAAAAATCTAAGAGCCAAAATAGACGGAAATAAATTAAGAAATGTACCGTCCGGTGGTTTTATTTTAACTGAGTAACTGATGGAACAAGTAAATCTGCTTAAATTTTTGAATAGTATTAAATTACTACATACCGTTGAATACGCTGTATGCGATTTGGAGTTAAAAAATTTATTAGAATTTGTTTCTAAAGATTGTCAATTCATTCAGGAGATTAATTTAGGAGTCATCTATACTCACGAAATTACTCCGTTACAATACACTTTGGTTGACGGCTTTAACAGGATTTTATCCTTGTCATTGTTATTACATGCGATATGCGAATGTTATAAAAAAACATCCGAAAAAAACGACAATGCCATAAATACAATCAGACAAAAATATTTGTTAAATAAAACTCAAACAAAATTGAGAATGAATAAAAAATTGCAAACTATTTATGACAAAATTATATATGGCGAAAGACTCTCCGGAAATGAAAAAAGACATCCTATGTTTGTGCTTTTACATAAAATATGGAGTCAAATTAAAGAAAATGAACTTCAAGCAGCTACTATCTTTAAAACATTACAGAAATTTTCCGTAATAAAAGTTGAGACAAAAACTATTGAACCAAGAGATTTATATTATTCATTAAATAAAGATCACAAAAATATCAACCCTATATTGTTAATGGACAACTACCTTAATGATACAAATATAAAGGATAGCTGGAAGGAATTTAAAGACCTTTTTGATAATAAAAGGGCCGAAATAACAGCCTTTTTTGAAGTTTTTTTCAGAAGCAAATTTGATTATAGAGAATTTAATGATTCTGACTTATTCGGATATTTTAAAAACTATTTTGAAACTATGATACAGTATCAAACAAAAGATAGTATCGTTTCAAATTTAAAACACGCAGCTAAACTTTACAAAGATATAATAAATGTAAATATGCCCAATGATGCATTAAAAAAAGCATTAATAAAAATTAAAATGCATAACGGTGAAGACACTTATGCTTATTTATTAAACATCTATGATGATTATATTAACAAGAATATCTCTGAATTCACTTTTCTTGAAATTTTATCCACAATAGATGAATATTTGCAAAACAGGTTAAAAACACCTAATAATGTATCTTTTAACGAATTAATACAATATCTTAATGCATTTATAACTTATAAATAATTTCATCATTTTCAAATTGGAAAATATGTGAATAGTTTTTTGTAAAAAATTGGTATACTAAAATTATATTAGTAATTAAGAATAGTCAAATACATACCAAAACGGAGGCTCTCGTATGGATAATCATAAGATGGCACAGTTATACTGCGAAGATTGTTTTAATCAAATTTTTTATCTTAAAAGTATACTTCAATTAACAAAAGAAGCCTGTCAAGAACGAGAATTTTCTTCAATTTATTACAGCCTACAAGAAAACAACAAAATTTTGTTAAGCGAAGAACGAAACCATTACATAAATATGCTAAAAATGGCACAAGAAAGACTCGGGGAATTAGAAAATATTTCATCAAGACTTGAATACTTAATTTATAATAACACGCCAACTATTGCAGCCGATAAGTAACAACTTAAAGTACCGCAAATAAGTGCTCGCAAACCTAATCTTGCTAAATTTTTTCTTTGATTAGGAGCAAGCTCCCCGATACCGCCAATTTGGATTGCTATTGATCCGAAATTTCCGAATGAACATAAAGCAAAACTTGCAATCATAAAACTCTTTGGATTTAACAAATCTACCATATGAGAAAGGTCAACATATGCAACCATTTCATTCAAAACAATTTTTGTACCCATTAAAGCACCAACGGTTGATGCATCTTGCAACGGAACTCCTATTATAAAAGCAAATATTGCAAAAACTTTGCCGAGAATATATTTTAAAGATAATACAGAAAGGAATGTAAAATGAGAACATCCCGGAACGTAATTATAGAAGAACAATCCGGTTAATCCTAACAGCCAGTCGATAAAAGCAACCAACGCTACAAGTGCTAACAACATGGCAGTTACATTTATAGCAACTTTCATTCCCTCTGAAGCACCGCTCGATATACCGTCAAAAACATTTGCAAAAGTTCTTCTCTTTGAAATCTTTATATTATCTCTCGTTTCAGGTTCAGAAGTTTCGGGATAAATTATTTTAGCTAATATTAATGCTCCAGGTGCAGCCATAACAGAGGAAGCAAGCAAATATTGAGCAGGAATTCCCATACTAATATATATCGGCATTATTGCTCCTGAAATACATGCCATAGAGCCCGCCATTGATGCAAGAAGTTCTGAACGTGTTAATTTTTCCAAATACGGTTTTATCATAATTTGAGCAACTATTTGTCCGACAAAAGCACTTGCTACGTTTGACAGTGCTTCAGCACCGGATACATGCATAAACTTGTTCATTGCCTTTCCTAAAGTAGCAACAATTCTCTGCATAATTCCATAATAGTAAAGTATGTTCACCAAAACCATCATAAAAATACTTGAACATATAAGTTGAATTGCAAATATGGTTGCATTGCTTCCGAACAATTCCACCAACTTATTATTATCAATCAAAGCTCCAAAAACAAATGATCCTCCGTCATACGCAAATTCCAAAATTTTTCTTATAAATTCGCCTATAAGCATAAACATTTTCTGTCCCAAAGGAACTTTAAAAATAAATATTGCAAGAAAAATTTGCAGTACAAAGCCCATTCCGACAGTCTTATAATTTATTGCTTTTCTGTTGTTGGAAATTGCATAACAAATCAAAAAAATAACAATTACACCGATTATACCAACAAATCTATTCATTACAAACTCCTTGCTATATATTACTTACATAAGTATTAATTTCTTCTTCCGTATTCATTTCGGTTGTACAAACCAAGATTTTTCTTTCATCCAATTTGATACCACCCAAAATATTAGCTGCTTTTAATTTATTTAAAACTTCATTAGCATTTTTTACTTCAATTACAAACTCATTATAAAAATTTTTATTGAAAACCTTAACACCAATTTTAATTAATTTTTTAGCGAGCATATGGGCTAATTTTGCAGATAAAATTGATGCTTGCCTAAACCCCTTTTCTCCCATCAAACTCAAATATATCGTTGCAGACAATGCTATTAACGATTGATTTGAACAAATATTACTTGTTGCTTTTTCTCTTTTAATATGTTGTTCTCTCGTTTGAATTGTCAAGGTATAAGCTCTGTTGCCATCCGCATCAAGGCTTGCACCTATTAGTCGTCCGGGCATTTGTCGCATATATTCTTCTTTGCAAGCCATGTAACCTGCGTGAGGACCGCCGAATGACATACATATACCTAACGGCTGAACATCACCGACGACAATATCAGCATTATATGGTGGTTCTAATATGGCAAGAGAAGATATATCCGCACAAACAATCAATATAGTCTCCGTTTTATTGATTACATTTATCTCACCATAATAATCCGGATTTTGCACCAACACACAACAATAGTCCTCACAAGATTGGGGAATAGTATCAAACCACTCAATTTCAATTCCGCCGGCCCAACAATATGTCTTAACAACTTCTTTGTACCTCGGATTCAATTTATTTGAAATAAGAGCCTTATTTTTTTTGCCCTTCGAAATTCTATAAGCCATTAAAACAGCTTCAGCACAGGCTGAACCAGCATCATAAAGAGATGCATTCGCTATATCCATGCCAGTCAATCGTGCAATCATAGTTTGATATTCATATATGATTTGCAAAGTTCCCTGTGATATTTCAGGCTGATAAGGGGTATAGGCCGTTAAAAATTCAAAACGTTGTGCCAAATAATTCACACCCGCAGGAATAAATTTGTTATAAACTCCACCACCCACGAAACTTACAAAATCGGTACGATTCTTTTTTGCCAAAGATTTTATGTTTTTTTGGACTTCCATTTCGCTCAAAGGATTGCCCATTCTAAAGGTTTCAAAATTAACCGGAACAACTTTATACAAATCCTCGACAGAATTAAGATTAATACTCTCAAGCATTTCATTTATAGTCTTTTCCGTATGAGCTATAAAATTGTTCATTATGATTCTACTTCTTCTTTATAATCCATATAATCCAACAAATCTGCAAATTCAACCTGATCGGCAGTTGATTGGAATTTTACCAACCATTTGTTTTCATATCCCTCATCATTTAACAATTCCGGACTATTTACCAATTCTTCATTAATTTCAACAATTTTTCCTGATATCGGCATATAAATTTCAGATGCAGCTTTAACTGATTCTATTGTTGCAAAAACTTCATTTTTAGTAAATTCGGCATCAGTTTCTGGTAATTCAATAAATACAATGTCGCCCAACTGCTCTATCGCATAATCGGTTATACCTGTCTCATAAATATCCCCACCTTTATCCATAATATACTCATGAGTTTTTGTACATAAAACATTATCATTCATAAATCGTTCTCCTCGTTATACAACTGTTTTATTTCTTTTTACTATGAACGGTTTTTTTATAATTTCCGCATTATAGAGTTTTTCTCTTATTAATATTTGAATTGTAGAGCCAACAGACAAATTGTCAAGATTTTTTATATAAGCCATTGCAATATTATCCCCTCTTGTTGGAGAGATTCCGCCACTCGTTACAGTTCCGATTTTTTCGTTATTATAATATACATCATAACCATGTCTTGCTATACCACGATCAAGCATTTTTAAGCCGACTAATTTTTTATTGACACCTTCTTCTATTTGCTTTTCTATAACAGCTTTTCCGTTATAATCTTCTTGCTTTAAAGTCGGAATTGACCATTTCAGACCTGCTTCAACCGGGGTTGTGTTTTCATCCAAATCATTTCCGTACAATGGCATTGCCGCTTCCAGCCTCAAAGTATCTCTTGCTCCAAGTCCGATTGGCTTAAGTCCGTATTTTTGTCCTGCATTTAACAGTTTATTCCAAATCTCAACAGCAAATTCATTCATCATAAGTAATTCAACGCCGTCCTCTCCTGTATAACCGGTTCTGGAAATCCACATATCAACTCCGAAAAAGGTATCGCGTTTTATCGAGAAAAACGGCGGTAAATCTTTAATACCTAAGTTTTTAAGCATTTCACAAGCTAATGGACCTTGTATTGCTAACATTGAATATTCGTCAGATTTATTAATTATCTCTACATCATAGCCTAATTTATTTTCAAGCATCCAACTATAATCATTCTCAATACGGGACGCATTTAGTATTATAAGATATTTTTCATCATATAATTTATAAACTATTAAATCATCAATTATTCCGCCGTTTTTGTTAGTTAGTTGACAATAAACAGCTTTCAAATCAGTCAGAAGAGAAATATTTTGTGGTAAAATCTTGTTCAAAAATGCCAAGGAGTCTTTTCCTTGAACAATAACTTCTCCCATATGCGAAACATCAAACATTCCTACGGCTTCTCTAACAGTTTTGTGTTCTTCAATAATTGAAATATACTGCACAGGCATATTCCAACCTGCAAAATCCGTCATCTTTGCACCCAAATCAGTGTGACATTTATTCAATACAGTCTGTTTAATCATACTTATATTACCCTCTCTTTTTTTATTTTCTACGTAAATATTTCTACTGTCAAATAGTTAAATAAAGTTAAGAATTTCTATGTCATAACATTTATCGCTTGCTTTTTAAAAGGCTTTATAATAGAATATTGCTGATTAACAGACCGGGTCGGAATTAAAAACCTTACCGGCAAGATATAAATTAAGGAGAAATGAAGAATGACATCAAAAAGATTTTTATTTACTTCCGAATCTGTTACGGAAGGACACCCCGACAAAGTATGTGATCAGATTTCTGATGCTATTTTAGATGAATTTTTAACAAAAGATCCGACATCAAGAGTAGCTGCTGAAACTACCGCTACAACCGGAATGGTACTTGTTTGCGGAGAAATAACTTCAAACTGCTATGTTGATATTCCGCAAGTAGTGAGAAATACAATTAAAGACATAGGATATAATGGTGCTTCAGGTGGCGGCTTTGATTACAACACTTGTGCCGTTTTAACCGGTATTGATGAACAATCCTGTGATATTGCGAACGGTGTTAACAAAGCATTAGAAACAAGAAGTGAAAATGCCGATACATCCGCTTCTGAAACCGAAGAATTGGGTGCAGGAGATCAAGGAATTATGTTCGGTTATGCGTGTGATGAAACATCCGAATATATGCCTTTACCTATCAGCTTAGCACACAAATTATCTTACAGATTAGCTCGGGTACGAAAAGACGGTATATTAAATTACCTCAGACCTGACGGTAAATCGCAGGTTACAGTTGAATATGTTGACGGTAAACCTGCGAGAATAGATACAATTTTATTATCTACGCAACACGCACCTGAAATTAACGGAATTTCAGATAATTCAAAAATTCAACGTATTATATCAGATGATTTAAAAACACATGTTGTTGATTATGTATTTGAAACAGAAGCTATCAAACCGGATTCCGATACCAAAATCTTAATTAATCCGTCAGGCAGATTTGTTGTAGGCGGTCCTCAAGGCGATACAGGATTAACCGGCAGAAAAATCATCGTAGATACATATGGTGGTTATTCTCGTCATGGCGGCGGAGCTTTTTCAGGCAAAGACCCAACAAAAGTTGACCGTTCTGCTGCATATGCAGCAAGACATGTTGCTAAAAATATCGTAGCATCCGGCTTAGCAGAAAAATGTGAAGTTGAACTTGCTTATGCAATCGGAGTTGCAGAACCTGTATCAATTTTCATTGATACATTTGAAACAGGCAAACTTTCTGATGACCAAATATCTCAAATAGTAAGAGCTTCTTTTGATCTTAGACCTGCTTCTATAATAAAAGAATTTGACTTGAGAAATCTGCCATCTAAAAATGGTGGCAAATTCTATCAAAAACTTGCAGCTTACGGACATATGGGAAGAAATGACATTAATGTTCCTTGGGAAAAATTAGACAAGGTTGAAACTTTAAGAAAATATATGCCTGTTTTAAGCAATTCTTTAAACTAAGCAGAAATATATTAAATTATATAAAAAGGCAGACAACATCTGCCTTTTTTGTTATTAAAATTATCTCTATTGAGCTTACAAAAAGTTTTAGATAGCTATTTGTAAATATTTTTTAAAAATTTGATGACATTTATATTTTATTAAGCTAATATATAAATGAATTAAAATCAAAATAAAGGAGTATTAAGTGGCGAATAAGAAGACAGACACAATGTACCCTGCACAAAGTACATTTTCGAGAGATGATGATGCATTTACAGCCCTTTCGACATCAGCTTTGTTAGCAAAGAGCTCCGTTCCATACTCACACAAACGAGTTGCAGATAATTACATTATCATTAAAAAAGTATACAAGTTTCAAGCTGTACAAGGTCGAATTTCTAACACAGAACGTCAGCTACTTCAAAAATATGATTTTAATACGTTAGAATTTTCTACAATCAAACAAATTAATGAAGAACTGTCTTATCTGAAAAAGTGGTCAACATCAAATAATGAATTGCTAAGAAAAGATGCGGATACAATTTTGCAGATACGTTGTAAAGAATTAAAATTTATAGTTGCAGGAAGATACGCAGCTATTACTAATGAGATATATAACGGATATAGGGCATTAGAAAAATACTTTGAAGAAATTTCAAAATTTTATTTTCCTTTAATGTAATTTTTTTAACAATTATTCATAACTCAGCAAAAAAATTCTTTTATGGTTTTTCTATATAAAAGTTGGTTTGTGTTATGAATAAGATTAGCCAGAATATAAATACTTACAGCATTACGCCACTGATACAATCTGAAAGTTTCAACGGTAAACATTGCGATTATGGTTATAGTCGGAAGCAAAAAGTGATTGTTGCAACTACTACTGCGTTAGGAGTCGGAATTTCGTTAGCAATCCTTGCTAAGAGAGCTAATTATTCTCTAAAACCGAAAGATATGTTTAAAGATATTAAGAATTCTTACTTATCAAAAGTCGCTTATCAAGCTCCGGAAATAATTACAATCGGGGCAGGAACATGCATTGGCGGTCTTGTTGGCGGATGTATCATTGACAAAAATAAAAATAATCGTAAATCAAAAGCAAGAGAAGCTCTTTTGCAAATAGGGAATATCAGCATACCAATACTTACGGTAGATTTGTTTGTTGATAAGATTTTTGCAAATACCTCAAAATGGGGAAAAGCTATTGCTGGATTGGGAGGAGTGTTTGCCGGAGTTTACCTCGCAAATTTTATTATGAATAAAATTAACAACTTAATATTTAATAACAAAGACGGAAGAAAAGTTAAAGCAACCGACTATTCTGCCCATTTGGATGACGTTGTTGTAGCTGCAAATTATATATCACAATCTCCGATAATTCATTCAATCGGAAGAATAATTCCTATCGCACTTATGATTGCAGGAAATGAAGTCGGTTTAAAACAAAGTCAGGAAAACAGATTTTAGTTGATATATATATTAATTTTATATTTACAATTTAACAAATACGTTATAATATAGATACGACTATAAGTAGCAGAGGAGTAATAAAATGAACGAATATTTGAGTTCTGTATTAGAGGAAGTCGAGAAAAAAAACAGCAATGAACCTGAATTTATTCAGGCTGTACGAGAAGTATTACAAACAGTTGAGCCTGTTATTGATAAACATCCTGAATTTAAACAAACATCCCTTTTGGAAAGAATTGTTGAACCTGAAAGAATTATAGTTTTTAGGGTTCCATGGATTAATGATAATGGTAAAGTAGTCGTTAACAGAGGTTACAGAGTACAATTCAGCTCAGTTATAGGTCCATACAAAGGCGGTTTGAGGTTTCATCCAAACGTTAATCAAAGTATTATAAAATTTTTAGGGTTTGAACAAATATTTAAAAATGCACTTACAGGACTTCCGATAGGTGGTGGTAAAGGTGGCAGCGACTTTGACCCAAAAAGAAAATCTGATAATGAAATAATGAGATTTTGCCAAAGTTATATGACAGAATTATACAGGCATATCGGTCAGGACGTTGACGTTCCTGCCGGTGATATCGGAGTCGGAGCGAGAGAAATCGGGTATCTTTTCGGTCAATATAAGAGAATTCGAAATGCCTACGAGGGCGGTGTTCTTACAGGAAAAGCAATATGTTACGGCGGTTCGCTTGCGAGAAAAGAAGCTACCGGATACGGATTGATTTTTTACGTCAGAGAAATGCTTAAAGCACATAATGAAACTCTCAAAGATAAAACGGTAACAATTTCAGGTTCCGGAAATGTTGCAATTTATGCTTGCGAAAAAGCACTTGAAAACGGAGCAAAAGTTGTTGCAATGAGCGATTCAAACGGATGCATATATGACCCGAACGGAATAAAACTTGATATAATCAAAGAAATTAAGGAAATTAAAAGAGAAAGAATTAAAACATACCTTCAAAGTTGCCCTAATGCACAATATTTTGAACGGACAAGTGAAGATTCTCCGATTTGGGATATAAAAACAGATATTGCACTTCCTTGTGCAACGCAGAACGAATTAACACTAAACTCAGCTAAGAAATTAGTTGCTAATGGCGTTTTGGCAGTTGGAGAGGGTGCTAATATGCCATGTACTCAGAGTGCAACAGATTTTCTATTGGAGAATAAGGTTTTGGTAGCACCTGCAAAAGCAGCTAACGCCGGAGGCGTAGCAACTTCCGCAATAGAAATGTCTCAAAACAGTATGAGATTTTATTATACGTTTGAAGAAGTTGAAGCAAAACTTGAAAGAATAATGATTAATATCTTCGATACATGTCGTAAAAATGCTGAAGAATACGGTTGTACAGGGAATTACGTTGCCGGTGCAAACATTGCTGCTTTCAAAAAATTAGCAGATGGAATGATGGCACAAGGGATTGTTTAAAATTTCATATACAATATAGCGAAAATGGGCAGAACGATAATTCCTGCCTATTTTTTATTATAAAATGAATTATTTTTTCATAACAAGTTTTAATTCAACACGACGACTTTTATTATAGTCTTCCTTACCGTTCACAAAAACAGGTTCTGAAAAACTGGCACCCTCAACAATTATCATCTTTCTTAATCGTTCACCATTCTTTTTGTTATACGGAGTACTTGTCATATATTCAGCGACAGAATATGCCCTGTTAAGAGAAAGTTCCATATTTTTCATATACTGTTCATCAGGAGAATACTTACCTGCATATGTTTGTGAATCCGTATGTCCTTGTATTATAATTTTGTCAATATTTTTGTTTAAATAATCATTTTCAAACAGTGAATTAAAATATACCGGAGCAAATTTATTTAAATAATTTTTTCCTTTATCAGATAAAGTATAGCTGTTCAAATCAAAAAGTTCCAGATCCGAAATTTTAACGACCCCCGAAATCGGATCTATACCTGCTGTAATATTTTGATTATTAAGGCTTTCCTGAAGAACCTTACTTGCGTTTTCTTGTGCCATTTTTTGTTCTACTTGTTTGAAATGTGCATTCATATAGGCATAGAAAAACATAATTATAAACACCAAAACCAAACCGGTCATAAGATCGGTCATAGTAATCCAAAAAATATTTGCTGTATCGTTTTCTTCCGGTTTATGTTTTAATCTCATATTTCAACCTGCATTATACTAAAATAACTTATCAACGACATCTCCACCATTACCTTTATCAAATTTTTCGTTCAGCTTATTCAAACTGTACAAAATATTTTCCAAATATGGTGTAGTTATATCACCCAACGATTTACTCACGGATTTTGCAAAATTCTCAGGTAAAGATTTTAAAATTTTCTCACTGTTAATTCCTTGACCTCTTGCTTCTTTTACCAAATCAAGCAAAAATTGTTCACTCGAGCAAATATCAAACAATCTTATAAATTCTTTTTGTATAAGTAAATAATATTTTTTACATTTTCTGTTATAAAGGACCTTTTCAATAAACATAAAAATAAGAGAGTATCCGACTGCAAACACTGAACACAAAGCCGCTATTTGAATACTTGAAATTAATTGATTAAGAGGGTTTGAAGTCGTATTGTAAGAAAAATCTACAACCCCAAATGCTATTGCCATTTTCATAAATGTAAAAAACGGTCCTAACCCTGTTAACAGTGTTGGCATGGTTTGTATAAATTTATAATTTATTTTGGAATGTATTAAAGTATCTTCATTAAAAAAATATGATGCATCTGCCGTCAGATATATTTCAGGTTTATAATCGGCTTTTACGGCAGATTGAGATGAATTATAAAATTTATCCGGGAATATCAGAGCTTTCTTCAAATCGTCCCATGCTGTTACCGTATAAGCATTATCTGACATATATTCATCAAGTTCATTGAATCTGTATGAAATTTCTTTCTTATTTAAGGATTTCATAAAATCATATATTTTACAAAGATTTTTCTCTGTTTTCGAGTAGTTGTAAAGTACGGTTAAAATGAAAAACAGAAAAAAAGCTGTAATTATAATAATCGCAGGTTCTGTAATAATATTTAGTAAAGTCATCTAATCTCCCTTTTTTAATTATTCAAACACAAATGTATTATAGCATAAATCATTTAGATTATTTAAATATAACAAAATTTGAATTATAATATCAAAAGAAGAAGAATTAAAGAGAAAAATCCTTATATGCAATGTCCAAAATGTAACAGTATAATAGCTGACGAAGAAACAGTGTGTCCGCACTGCCATAAAGTTTTATTATTAGAGTGTCCTAATTGTCATGCCCTTAATGAAACAGCAACTTGCGAACAATGCGGATATTCAATATTGGTTAAATGTTCAAAATGTTCGCAATTAAATCCGACAACAAATGAAGTTTGTTCAAAATGTAAATTCCCGATAAAAACTTCCATAGCCTATCAGGAATGTGAATCTGATGAAATAGCATCAGTTTCAATAAAATTTAACAATCTTAACAAAATTAGACGTTTATTGAAATCAAAAGATTTGTATAACAAATTTTTTAATAAGTTATACAATTTATTACTTGCACAGATTAAAAATTCGGGCGGTAAATTCATAAAATATGACTATGCTTTTATTGTTAATATGAACAAAGAATTGTCGTTTCCGACATCAGCCAATAAAGCCGTACGTTTTTCATTAAAATTAATTAATGCAATGACTGATCTTAACGCTAAAATACAAAATGAATTAGCGATAAATTTAGGATTAGAAATCACTATTACAAAGAAAAAAGCGGAAAATCTTTTAGATATACAAGACTATAAAAACAATGTAAAGCCATTGATTATAAAAAAAGAAAACAAAAGATATCTTAAAGGTTTTAAATTGATAATTGATCAATATGTATGGGACGAAATCAACAAGGAATACAAAACAGATTCACTCTATTCGCTTGATACTGAAGGAACGGCTCTAACGTTTTATGAAATATTACTTGAAAGTTATGTTCTACCGCCTAATGAAAAGACAAATGATGAAAGTTATAATGCAAAGAAAATCAATATTAACAAAAATCCTATTATACAAGAAAAAGTAAATACAAATAACTTTAAAGTTTTCGATATATCGGCAAAATGCACATTCGATAGTACAAATGCGGTTTCAATAAAAAACAAATTAAGCTCAATCGATTTTAAACAATGTAAAATTCTCACAATTAAATCGGAAAAAGATTATCGAGCAGATATTGCGGATATTATTGATATTTTTGAAAAACAGGAATATAAGGTTCTTAATATTTCTTGTACAGAGAAAACGGAATATTCACCGTGGGGCTTTTTTGAAACAGTTTTTAGACAATATTACAACCTGCCGATTGGTATTTACACAAATTCTTTTAAAGACATAGATAAAAACAATTTGTCAGTTTTTCAGCAACTGTTTGATTTTTGTTCCGGTAAATACATAAATTCACTGACATCCGAAGATGCAAGATTCGCATATATGGAACTATGGAGCAAGTTTTTGTCTATACTTAATAAGACTGTTATCATTGTTGATAACTTTGAGTACTTAGACGATACTTCTTTACAAACCTTGTCTTTGTACTTTGACAATTTTAATAAGATAAAACCGAATTTTGTATTTATAGTAGATGAAAGAACGGCTGTACATACAAAGTTTAAAAAATTATTACAAACAAAAATTTATACGGAATTAACACTTACAACATCATCCTTAGAGTCTTGCATATCGACGATAAAATCGAATGCTTCCGACTTTATAAACTCTTTTTACTTCGAAAAATTAACGGAAAATTTTGCCGGTTCATATTTATACTTCAAGAATGCAATTTCTTATTTAAAAGAAACCGGAGTACTACTGGATTTTGAAGATAAATTAATTATAAAAGACTCAAAGTCTGTCATTTTAGCACCTACATTGCAGGAATTAATAAAACTTCGCATAAAAAATTTAAGTAAGAATTCGGCTGTATCGTTCATTTTTGGTTATGCATTTTTAATCTCTACTGAGATACATATTTCAACCTTAGAACAACTCGAAATAACTGATTTACAAAAATGTATTGAGCTTTTAGCAGCAAATCAGTTTATTAAAATAAACAATGATATAATAAGCTTTTACAATTATCCCTTGTTGGAGGAAGCGGTTAAGTTATTAATGAAACCGGAAGCTGAAACATTCTTGGTAAAAAACATTTTTTCAAAAATCGGGAAAATATGTAATGAAACATTGTTAGCAACAATGTTTGATAAACTGCAAACATATAAGGAAGAATACTTGACACTATGGAAAAACTCAAATAAAGCAATGGCAACAGGGGATTATGATTCTTACCTCAAAAATTGTTTTAAATTTTTATCCTTAATCGAATTAACAGGAGCAAATCTTTCGAAAGAAGTAATTGAGGAGAACAAAAAAGAGATATACAACAGCATATTGCTAAACTTGTATGATTATGCTCCAAGTAAAATATATCATATAGAGAACATCCTTTTGCTTGATGCTCTCAACGAAAATAATAACGAAAAGATATTAAAACTATCCAATTTGATGTTACAAGGAGCTTTGATAAATTCAAACTATACAGATGCATTAAGACTTTTGCATAACATTTTAACAAGAATAAAAAATCCGACACTAATAGTTGACAACAAGGTTAACAGCAAATTTTTATTACTTTCTTTTGTACATATAGAGATTTTGTATAATTTAGGGCATTATCGCGAATGTGCAGAAATTGCTGACGAAATTCTGGAAGTAATCAATCCTGAAATTATAGAGCAGATACGACCGGAGAGTTTTTCTGTAAGTATGTTTATCGACCATATTACAGATACAATGCGAACAGTTGCCCTTGCAAAACTTCTTCTTTTAGACAGCAATTTGGAAGAATTTACCGAGAGGGTATGCAATATAATCGGAACGGACATTCCTGACAAAGATTGTATACTTGCAATAAAAGATACATTAGCAGATAAAACCTATTTAACAAAAGATTTGGAAAATTGTCCAGCATACTCAAAAGTTGTATATCTGATATTGCAGGAATTTGCACAGCACAAAAACGATTTAAAAACATTTGCAGGAAATATTTATCACGCAAAACTTCTTGCAAACGATATTCACCAAAAGGACTTGGAATATTTCGCGGATTTGTTAATAGGTTATGCATACGGGAAAGCGAACTTGGTACAAAAGTCAAAAACAATATTCTTGGACATAATTAATAGAGCGGAAGAAACTTCAATGTTTAATATTCTGATGATAGGCTACTATTTTATGGCAAAATCAGCACTTGAAGCATCTGAGTACGAAGAAGCTCAAACATATATCAACGACGCTTTGGCGATAATATCAAGGCTGGACAATCAGGCGAAACTTTTTTATGCTTTATTTGAAAAATTATATATTGATTTTATAAAAATATGCGAATCGGATTCTGCTGAAATAGAAACAGAAGAATTAAAACTCCAACCATATAAAGATTCGCTAAAAGTATTAATATCGTAACGAATAACCTCATCATACCGAATTTCAGTTAAGTTCAATGCTGACTACACATTACTCACAAAAATTTTATAACTTATGGGTTGAATTGTTTTGGTATATATGATATACTTGAATATATATCAATATAAGAGGATGTGAAATATGAAAAAGAATAGCTTTATGTTATCAGGTTTTTCCCTAATGGAAATGATGGTTGTGTTATTTATTGTTGCAATTATAGCTGCCGCATCCGCTCCTATGGTTTCCAAGAAACTTGCCAATGGTAATGCAGCAGGTGGCGGTAGTTCTGCGTTGATAAGCGACGGATTATCCGGCTCAATCGCATTTAATCCGAGAGGTATCGGCAATAGAAGCCTTGGAATAGGTGGGCTTGCTACCGGACAAGATGGCAGAATGTATATACAAACAAATAATGAAGATACCCCTCAGCTGGTTTTAGGTTATGATAACGAAACTGATACAGTTGCTTTATATTACGGAAACGAAGGAAATTTGAGCTTATCAACCGTAAGAAATACTGCAAAACAGTCGACTGCTATCGGAGTCGGAGCAACAACAACAGGAGAAGGTTCAATAGCAATCGGTTACAATGCAAAAGCAAGGTGTAAAAATTCAATTGTAATAGGGAATGACCTATATGAACATGCTGACAATACAATAATAATAGGCAAACTTTGCGACCACACAGATACATTCCTTAATTCCACTAAAACAACCGTTAGAGAATTACACACAACTGAGGATGTTTATATATCTGGCGATCTTTATATAAATAACCAAAAAGTAGATTTAGCAGCTCTTACCGGCGGAATCGGTGGCGGAACAGGAACAGGGACAGGTACCGGAACTGGGACCGGAACTGGAACCGATAGTGGTACTGTTGTAGGCGGAGACACAGGTAAAGATAACGAACTCGAAGTTACAGAACAGAATAAAAATAAAACAGGAACCGCTACTACAAACGGAGTAGCAAACGAATAAAAAGTATAATTATTGAAATAAAACCCTAAAATTTTGACAACATAAAGTCAATTTTAGGGTTTTGTTTTGTAATCTGTCATGCAGAATTTTGTTTCATTGTTTTCCAGAATAAATTCAGATAAATATACCTGTCATCCCGAATAGCCGTATAATATAGAAAATGGTTTAAAGTCAAAACATAAATTTGAGGCATATTTCAGGATCTTACCAACTTGTAGTTGTACTTGATTATGCGTAAGATGCTGAAATAAATTCAGCATGACGTAGTTAATAACAATAAAGATTTCCACAAAATTTTATAACTTATGGGTTGAATTGTTTTGGTATATATGATATACTTGAATATATATTAATATAAGAGGATGAGAACATATGAAAAAGAATAGCTTTATGACATCAGGTTTTTCCCTAATGGAAATGATGGTTGTATTATTTATCGTTGCGATTATAGCTGCCGCATCCGCTCCTATGGTTTCCAAGAAACTATCAAATGCCGCCACTCCCGGTGATAGCAAGTGGATGAATATAGGATTAACCGGTTCAATCGCATTTAACCCTACTGGTGATGGAAACAGGACAGCAGTTATCGGTTCAACAACTGTACCTGGTCTTTTAGGAAATAGACCAAGAATGTATATAGAGACAAACGACAGCAATCACCCGCAACTCATGTTGGGATTTAATGGTGCAACTGATAGAGCACGATTGCTCTATAACGGGACTGACGGAATATTAGCACTGACAACAAAAAATATAATAGAAAACTGCTCGACTGCTTTTGGCTTTAATGCTGATGCCACCAATCAATATGCGACTGCTTTTGGCTTTAATACTAGTGCCGCTCTAAATGCGACTGCAATAGGCTCTGCAGCTACTGCCACCAAACAATATGCGACTGCTATTGGCTTTGATGCTAATGCCACCGCTCTAAATGCGACTGCAATAGGCGCTAATACTAATGCCATCGCTGAAAATGCGACTGCAATAGGTGCTTATTCAGAAGCAGGTAAAAATTCTACTGCAATCGGGTATGGAAGGACAAAAGCTGACGACGGTAGTTTTATAGCTAATGCCATTGCAATAGGTTATGGGGCTTTTGCAAAAGCTACCGGTGCGATCGCCCATGGAATTGGTGCTATCGCAAAAGCTGAGTCTGCTATTGCACTTGGAACTGGTGCAACAGCAGAGATGAATGCAACAGCACTTGGAGCTAATGCGACGGCAAATACGCAATCTGTTGCAATTGGCGAGGGTGCTAATTACACTTCTGGTAGTGATAACCCCGGTGTTGGTTCCGTTGCAATAGGATATTACGCGAGAGCATTTGCTCCGAATGCAATAGCACTCGGATATCAAACAATAGTTTATGGTGATCATTCAATAGCAATAGGAGACACAGCGAAAGTAAACAAAAAAGTAAACGGTGAAAATTCAAAAAATTCAATTGCAATAGGAAACACAGCGGAAGTAACAGGTGATAATTCAATAGCAATAGGTTACAATACACATGTCACAAGGAACAACACAATAGTTATAGGCAATAATGCTCAGATAACTGAAAACTTCCCGAAAATGAATAATTATTACTACAATGATAATAGTTTTATTGTAATTGGGAATCCAAGTGACCCATATCACACCCATATACACATCTATGGTAGAATCTATCTTCATGAGGGAGTACAGAATAATAATGGTACTATGTCAGGCACCTATTCTGATGTTAATTCTGACAATATTCACAAACATTTTCAACTATGTAACTCACAGAGCTAACAAACAGTCAAAAAACTAACAAGATTTTTTGATCATTCCTTATGTAAATTTTTGTAAAACATTTCCCTAAAACATTAAAGTTTTAGGGAAATGTGCCGTTATATATACTGAAATATATAAAATTTAAGGAGTGATTATGGCAGTAACATTTAATGAAGCAATGAATGATGCAACAGCTGCAAGACAATTGTGGTTGAATTATACAAACGGCGGAAATACATTTGGTGTTACAGAAGACCAAATCAATCAACTTGAATCCCATTGGGGCTCAACCTACGTTCAAAAATGGCAACAATATTCCGATTCAAGCGATAGCACAAGATACGTAATTGATGATACTTCATATACATATAGCAACTCTTACGATTTAGGTCAGGAAAATGCCGTAGAAACTACCGGTTATGCTAATTCTGCAGAGGATAAAGCAACAAGAAAAACTCGAACAACAGTTGATGGCATTCTCGGTGGAGTCGGAGGTGCTGCCGGTGCTGTCGTTGCATCTCAAACTGCCGGAAAAGTAGTTGGCAAAGCCGCAGGAGAGGCAGCAAAGGAAAGCGGGAAAGGTGCAGCAGGGAAGGTGTGTGCTTATATAGCAGCAGTTTGTGCAGTTGCTGAAGTAGCTTCATATCTCATACGCAAACCGAACAAAGAAGAAACTGAGGCTTGCGAAAAAGCTCAAGAAGGTATAGCTGAGTATGCAGAAGCAACAACAGAAGCGCAAGGTGAGATGGTCGCAGCAGCAGACGAAGCTGAGTGCTTAAGAGAAGAAGCCGAGTTTGTTACGGAAGAAGCTAATAACACTTTTGGAGATCAAGCTGCAGATTATGGAATTTATCAAGCATCTTTTGAAGACTTACAAGCAAAAGCTGAAAGCGGTGAACTAAAATCTGACGAAGTTGATTTGTATAACTCTCTCAGAGAAGAAATGGTAACTTTAGGTGATGATATGAGCACCGTTAAAGGTGAAGCAACAGATGTTGTTGGCGATATACAAAGCGATATAGATGCCCAATTGGATTTCTTTGATGCAGGTGCCGAAATTGCAGCCGAAACAGAAGGATTCACAGAAGCAGTTGCCGGATATGACGATGCTACAAAAACTAACTGTACAGTAGAACAATTTTCACAAACCGCAACTTCAATAAGCGGTACAGCAGCAGGAATCAAATTAATGGCCGGTGGATGGTGGAACATAGCTATAGGGATTGCTTCTATGGCAGCAGGAGTAACAGCCGGATTTAATGCAAAAGAACAAGGAACCTTTAAAGGTATAGCTGATACAACAATAAAATCCAGAGAAGCCACTCAAGAACTTAATGATGCAACATTTGAAACGTATGACACAGGAATAGAGTCATATACCGAAAACGTTGATGCAGTAGTAAATGATTGCATATTGGAAGTTCCGGAAGTAGAAATTCCTGAAGAAGATGGCAATATTGAAGTTGAAGAAGTTCCGGAAGAAACAGATATTTAAGCATACAACATATAATTATTAAATCTGGGCCCGGCGAGAGTCGAACTCGCGGCAGACGCGGTTTAGGAAACCGCCGCTCTATCCTACTGAGCTACGAACCCATGTACTGATAAGTATATCATAAAAATCCTTTATTTGTAAATTTTTATTATTGTTTAATAAAAATTATAATGTTAAAATATACATAGGGATTTTATGAATAAGGGTGGTAAAAAGAAGTACGTTTTGGCAATTCTTCCGGTAAGTATCGGTGGCAGACTTACTATGAGCAGTATCATCGACGGTTACAGACAAAATAACTGTATCGTTGATATCTATGACGAACTCTTTGGAAATAATTTGGAGGAATTACTAAAAAATGACTATTCACAAATCGTCGGCTATGATTTCTCCGGATTAAAAATAAAAATAGACAACAACCTTAAAATGAAATCAGTTAACTATTTCTCTGATGAAATCAGAAACAAAACGTCAGGCCCTGAATGGGAAAAATATTTAAAATACCTGAATGACAACGATAACTATACATTTTATTGGGATAAAGAGCTCACTTATTCTGAAAATTTTAAGCATATTCACTATATGCCACATTTTGTAAACTTTGATGTATATAAAGACTTGGGGATTAATCCTGAATTCGATTTGATGTTTGCGGGGAGATTGGATACAGATTACAGATTGAGCTTCTTTGAAGAGTTATTAGTCAAACTCCCGTTCCTTAAAATAGCGTGGTTTGCTATCGACAGACATTTCAAAGATGCAAAAAAACGTTCAAAGTATCCGGAATTGATACAAAACGCTTATCAAGGTTTTATTGACAATGAAACAGATATGGCTAAAGCTATAAATAATTCTAAAATAATTTTTAATATGAATTCTCAAGGAATATCCTCGCTTAATTACAGAACTTTTCAAACAGTTGCTTGCAAACGTTTAATGATAAGCGATTACAGAGATGAACTTGCTCTGTTTAACGGACATATGCCTTTTTATGAAGATTTTTCAGACTTAACTTTCAAAATAGAAAGCTATTTAGAGGATGCAACCGCTTATAACAAAGTCGTTACAGAATGTTACAACATTGCATACGAATTTCACAATTCAAAAAATTGCACCAAACAAATGCTCGAAATTGTTAAATAACTTTACACAACTCGCTCCGCTATTGATTAATAACTTGCTATATAAGAATGTTTATATTACGATATAATTGGTTATGAGGTTTGATAGGCAATGCTTAGTCAAAACCATTGAATACATAGCTTTTGAAGTATTTTTAGCCGAATTATTCAAAAATATGACTCTGAAGTTTTGATGAAATCTCACAGCCCGTAGTAAAACACAGTTATAACAAAGGAGACACAAAAGATGTCAACAGAAACACTTATTGAACTTTTAGAAGCAGGCGTTCACTTCGGACACCAAACTCAACACTGGAACCCTAAGATGAAACCGTATATTTACGGAGCAAGAAACGGTATTTATATCTTGGATTTGAGAAAAACTGCCGATTTATTAGACTCTGCTTGCGTAGCAGTTAGAGAATTCGCAGCAAGAGGAAGAAACGTACTTTTTGTAGGTACTAAGAAACAAGCCGCAGAAGTTGTTGCAGAAGAAGCTACAAGAGCAGGTGCTTACTATATTAACAGAAGATGGCTCGGCGGTATGCTTACCAACTTTGAAACAATCAGAGGCAGAGTTAATAAATTAAGAGAACTTGAAGAATTTGTTTCATCAGGTCATTCTGAAAAATTGCCTAAAAAAGAACAAGCTCAATTAGACAGACAAATTTCTAAATTAAGCAAAACATTAGGCGGTATTAAAGAAATGAGAGGATTGCCGGATATTATCTTCGTTATCGACCAAGCAGAAGAAGATATCGCAATCGCTGAAGCTAATAAATTAGGTATCCCTGTTATTTGCTTAGCTGATACAAACGCTAACCCTGACGGAATTAATTACATTATCCCTGGTAATGATGATGCTATCCGTTCTATTAAATTAATTACTTCTAAATTGGCTGATGCCGTTCTTGAAGGAAAACAATTAAAAGAAAACAACGCTAACAAAAAATCTAAGGTCGAAGCTGTTACAGCAGCAGATGCCGGTGTTGAAGCAACAGTATAACTTGATTTTAGTGATTAGTGAGCCGTAGAACTGATTTAGTTTTTTAACAAAGTAAATAAGCACAATTCACTATTCACTCTAATAAAAGAAGGAGAAATTATAAATGAATATTACAGCTACAATGGTAAAAGAACTTCGCGACAGAACCGGTGCCGGCATGATGGATGCCAAAAAGGCTTTGGTAGAAGTTGACGGAGATATGGATAAAGCAATGGAAGTTTTACGCCAAAAGGGTATCGCTTCAGCTGATAAAAAAATGGGCAGAATTGCTGCAGAAGGTAGAGTCGGTTCTTATGTTTCCGAATCTGCAAGTGCTATGATTGAAGTTAACTGCGAAACTGACTTCGTCGCAAAAAATGCCGAATTTATAGAATTAACTGATTGTTTGGCTAAGAAAGTTGCTGAATCAAATCCGGCAGATGTTGATGCATTACTTTCTTCAACTTGCGAAAGTTGCGGAAAAGTAATTTCTGACATTATCAAAGAAAAAATTGCATCTATCGGAGAAAAAATTACAATCAGAAGATTTATTAGATATGAAGGCAACTGTGCAACATACATCCACAATGGTAAAATCGGTGTTTTGTTGAATACAGATGCTAAAAATGATGAACTTGCAAAAGATATTTGTTTACACATCGCTTCTTCTGCTCCTGAATTTGTTTCAAGAAAAGATATTCCTCAATCAGTAATTGATGAAGAAACAAGAATTGAAATGGGTAAAGAAGATTTGGCAAAGAAACCAGAACAAATCAGAGCTAAAATTGTTGAAGGTCGTGTTAACAAATTAATGGCTCAAAAATGCTTAATTGAACAACCTTTCGTTAAAAATCCGGACCAAACTATTGAACAATTAATCTCAGGCAAAATGAATATTGTTAAGTTTGAGAGATTTGTTCTTGGTGAAGGTCTCGAAAAGAGAAACGATAATTTTGCAGATGAAGTTATGAGCCAATTAGCAAGATAATTTTTAATTATTATAATGAAAAGCCACCTTAAAAAGGTGGCTTTTTTATGCGTATTATGTGAATTTCAACTTTTGGGAGGATGAGCAACTATATTAGATAGTCTAAGATAGAACTATGAGTTTAATGGAAAATATAATTGGACATATAGCAACTCAAGGACTTAGCGGTATTACAAAACCGCAAGGTTTTGACTTGGATGACGATACTTTTTCAAGCATTTTAGATAAAGCAATGAATGTTCCTCAAAGTGGGATACTAAAAACTCAAAGCGTTGCAGGGTTTGGCATTCCATCAGGAATGATAATCGAACCTTTTGACGGTGTTAGTTCAATAGAAACGAGCAAAGGTATTGCCGGAGTTAGCGAACCTTTTGAAATAAAAGATGTCGAGTTGGAACACGATTACTTCTCAAATATTATAAAAACTTCCGATTACGAACATTCAGACATAATCAATCTTACCCAAAAACAAGCAACAAGAGCATATAATTCTTTTGGGAAAAAATTGATTGACGACTTGGAATGTTTTGTAGAAGATTTGACGACTACACACTCGTAAAATGAGCAAAATAAAACCGCCTGTCTGGTGTCAAGCGGCTAAAGAAAAGGAAAAAGGAAAAAGGAAAAATTTTGTTAGATTAATCTCTGAGCATTGCCCTTTTTCGATTAAACTATCTTACATCATATTAAGAGAATAGATTGAATGTTTTTTCAATGTTATCCTTTATTGTACTTTTCAAAGTATCACGTTCTGTTTTAAGTGCTTCTTCTTCTGTTTCTAATTTTTTCAATTCATTATCATATTTTTCATCTTTGCGATTTATAATTTTCATTTCATGCTCATATTCAGCTTCTGCTTTTTTAATTAAATTATCAAGGGAAGCTTCTTTGAGGTAATTGTCTCCGATACTTGTTGCAAGAGTTAGATTTTCCCACCCTTTGTCGTCTTTGTATTCCATCAGATTAATCTGTGCAGCTTGTAACATATTACTGAACCACATAGTGCCTTCTTCGTTATTACCCTGAAATTCAGGATCCATAACTTCGCAACCACCGGCTTGATCGATTGCTTCCCATAATCTGACATAATAATTAAATTCACTACTATCAAAAGTCTGATCACAATCAGCTTGTACCCAATTTGGATGATCACCATTAAGATATTCATCTAAAACAGTCGGGTCTGGATATGATAAGTCTATACCTATCATATCTTGATCATAACTCATTAATTTGTATATTTTACTACCAAGTTCTTTATACAATGCATCTCTGAATTCTGCTAATTTCTCTTTATGTAATAATGGATCTGAAGAATAATTATCTAAATCGGCATACAGATCTCTTAACTTATCTGAAGCATAATTATCAAAAATTATTTGTTCTATACCTGACATATATAAATCATTGCCATCACCATCAAAAGGCCCAACATAATCATTTAAATTTGAATTATTAATACCTATACAATCACCGGCATTAGTTGCTGCACCAGCAATTTGATCACCAAAATTTTCAAAACCGAGCATTGCCCATGCAAAACTATATTTATCATTTTTATAAATATCATAAGCATCAAATGTTTCCTGAGAAACAATAATATTACCGTTTCGTGAATTTTGTATAATATATTGTTTACACATCATATCATTATAAGTACACAATGAAGTAAAGTTAGCATCCATAAATTGTCTATGCCCATCATCCATGTATGCCACTTGAATTTTCTTGGCATCCATTGCATCACAATATTTTTGGTACACCTCATCTTCCTGAGTTGCCAAGGCCAACTTATCCGCCATTACACGTTGAGATCGCAATTCGATATCATGCATACGCGAGGTAAGAGACAATAATCTTGATTGTGACGCTGCCATTCCCATTGTTGTGTTTTCCTTTTTTATTTTCCTTACTATGTATTACGGCACAAATTTTAAAAACTTTAACATTTGAGATAATTTTGTTACAATTCGTTACAAAAGACACACAAAACATAAAAAAAACCTCCTTGATGGGAGTTGAACCCATGACCTCGGGCTTCGGAGACCCGCACTCTATCCAACTGAGCTACAAGGAGATACTTATTATTTATTGTAAATTGTCATTTGTTATCAGTCAATATTTTATAATATATCAAGTCCCAAATCCAAAGTAGGAGCCTTTGCGACTATTGCACTGGATGATATAATATCAACTCCGGTTTCAGCAATTCTTCTTACTGTATCTAAATTCACATTACCGCTTGCTTCTACAATCGCTTTACCGTTTATTAAAGCTACGCATTTCTTCATATCCTCAACAGACATATTATCAAGCATTATAATATCCGCCCCACAATCCAATGCTTCGCTTACTTGTTCAATGTTATCACATTCAACTTCTATTTTGTGTGCATGAGAAATCTCTTTTCTAAGTTTATTAACCGCATTGGTCAATGAACCGGCATATTTAATATGATTATCCTTTATCATTGCACAATCAGAGAGATTAAATCTATGCAAACTTCCTCCACCAATTTTTACGGAATATTTTTCAAAAGCTCTGAAGAGTGGAGTCGTTTTCCTTGTATCAACAATTTTTGCTTTTAATTCACCGATAGCATCCTGATACTTTCTCGTTTCCGTAGCAATACCGCTCATTCGTTGCACATAATTCAATGCAACTCTTTCTCCCATCAGGATATACTTTGCAGGACCGGTAATATCTGCAATCCTATCACCCTTTTTAAATTTATCACCATCATCAAAATAGAATTTTATTTCAATTTTATCAGAAAGAATTTCAAAAACTGTTTTAAAGATTTCTTTTCCACATAAAACACCGTCTACCCTCGTATTAAGAAAACACGACATTTTATCCGTTTCATTTGTCAAATATTCGGTTGTAATGTCTCCGAAGCCTATATCTTCTTCCAAAGCTTTTTTTATGTGTTCTTCTGCATAAAATTTACTTAGCATATTGTGCAATCTCCGTTGATATTCTATTGTTATTTGTAATTATTGAATGTTTCGCAATTTCATCCGTTTGCTTAAAATCTGAACGCGAATGTGCACCACGGGATTCTTGTCTTTGAATAGCTGATTCTGCTACTATTTCAGCAACAGTCAGCATATTTCTATACTCATATTCCTGAATATTAGCACATTTTCGATTTCTTTTAAAATTGTCCTTTAATTCCGCAATTTGAGATTTTGCATACATAAGTTCATTCTCAGTTCTTATTATACCGACATTATTCCACATTATATCTTTTAAACGAGTTTTCAATTTTGGTATATCGTAATCCGCATCATCAATTGGTTTTTTATATAAGTCAATCGTTTTCATAATAGAAGTGTCAATAACATGCGGGATTTCAAGATTTACAAACGATAAGAAATCCGCAAGTTCATATGCACTAACAGCACACTCTAATAAAGAATTACTTGCCAAACGATTTGCTCCATGCAATCCTGTTGAAGCGACTTCGCCTATGGCATACAATCCGTCAACAGAAGTTCTTCCATTAACCTCAGCTTTAATACCTCCCATAGTATAATGAGCAGCCGGTGCTACCGGAATAGGAGATGTCGAAATATCGATTCCTCGTAGCATACATATTCTTGATATAGTTGGAAAACGCATTAAAAGGCGTTCCTTATCAATAATTGATGCATTTAAGTACATGTTTTTAGAATTTGTAACTTGCATTTCTTTGTAAATTGCTCTTGTTACAACATCTCTTGGTGCGAGTTCACGTTTATCGCTATATTTGCCCATAAATTCAGTTCCGGACTTATCCACTAACTTTGCACCTTCACCTCTAACAGCCTCAGATATCAAAAAACGCTCATTACTTGTAGGAGATAATGCCAATGCCGTCGGATGAAATTGTATAAATTCCATATCACGAATGACCGCACCTGCATTATATGCCAAATCAATACCGTCACCGGTTGCACAAGACGGATTTGTCGTATATTTATAAAGCTGACCTACACCGCCTGTTGCGATAACAGTTGCGGAAGAATATGCAACTTGGTGTTCCCCGGTAAGTTCATTATATATAACAACGCCCTTACACTTATTCTCATTATTGATTAATAATTCGGCTACAACAGAATGTTCCAGAACAGTTATATTAGGATTTTTTCTGACATTATCAACCAAGACTTTTGTTATTCCGTTACCGGTAGCATCACCGCCAACGTGCATAATTCTGTTCACACTATGAGCTGCTTCAAGAGTAAATGTAATATTTCCGTTAGAATCTTTATCGAAAACTACTCCATTTTTTATTAAATCATTAATAACCTCATCTGAAAGCTCTGATATATACTCAACTGTTTCTTTTTCGCACAACCCACACCCAGCTTTAAGCGTATCATTCACATGCAATTCAACACTGTCTTTATTGTTTTGCGACATTACACCAACAATACCGCCCTGAGCATATTTGGAATTACTTTTACCTAATATTTCTTTTGTTATTAAAAGTATACCGTCAGGCAAATGGTTGTATGATGCCAGCTTTAAGGCTGAAAACAACCCTGCCAAGCCACTGCCTATGATTATTACCGAATATTCCGAATGTTCCATTATCTAATCCTTTACATATCAACATTGTAAAACAAAAAAAAACATTCGACATTAATTATATATTAAGATTATTATTCGATTTTTAAATCAACATTTTTAGGTTCAAGAACTGCTTCAGCAATCGGTACGACATCTGACTGAACAGGAGATAAATCATGTGCTATTTTTAAATCTGCCTCATATCCTTCCAAATCACGACACAACTTTTTATACATTGCTCTTTCTGTATAATATTTAGCCCTGTTTGGCACTCTATCAATTAACAAATCAAAAACTGCAACAGATACATTGTATTTTCCGACACTTGCGTACAAATCAGCTATGCACGAATATCCTGCATAAGCATTTATATCTATTGATAGAATATTATTGCAATAAGATAAAGCCATTTTTTTCTTATCAAGTTGCTTTAAAATCATTGCTACTTTTAGATTTTCAGTCATATTAAGGTTATTAAGTTTTAAATAATCATCTAATGCACCTTTATATTCTTTAAAATATAATCTTATCTCAGCTCTGTCAGCATATAGTTCTTGCATTTTTTGTTCTTGAATAATTGACGGAGCTAAAGCAATAGCTCTGTCAATCTCTCTCAATGCACTTCTTTTACTGTTCATTCGCGCCAAATATACAGCATTATTACGGTGGAACATATATTCTTCTTGAACTTGGCTATCAATAAGTTGACTATACAACATGCTAAAATTGTTATAACAATAACCAATTTGTGCAATTTTATTGTAAGGCGGTATTGCTATATATATTACAAACAATATAATCGCCACAATTCTCAATATTTTTAAATTATTCATTAATACCTGCCACTCTCTCTATCTAATTCCATAATATAACATTTTATTAAAATTAACAATAACATGACAATACATAATATAAATATTATTCAAAAAATTCCATAACCCGAAGCAGACTTGTCAAAAGCGGTATTTTATTTGTATTCATTACATCTTCATATATTTTATACAAATCAGGAGTCATTTCTTTAACTATATGCGGTGATGTATAATAAAGTTCCATTGAACGTGCTAAAAGTTCTGTCGGTGAATTATAATATTTATTTAATCGTGAAATTCTGTTATTTACTCGTTTTAAAGCCCGCTGTGCAGATTTTAATTTAATATATGTTTTAATATCATTACCTATATTTTGAAAATCATTATCTAAATCTTTTATTGAATAAAAAACTTTTTCAAAACCTTTATAAACTGCTACTTTATCGTAACTTAAAAGATATCTTAAATCTGTATGTCTTAATGATTTTTCTAATTTACAATATGGTTTGCTTAATTTAAAATCCGGATATACAGAATGTAATTCACTATAATACACATTTATACTGTTATGAAGATTATTTTTCATCTCAAATAACGGACTAACCGATGATTTGGGAATAGTTTCAACAGTTAATTTCAATAAATCTTCCTCATTATATGACTCATATCCTTTAAAAATGAAATCTAAAGAGCTTAGAGTTTTATCATAGCTATAATGAACATAATGAATAAATTCATGTATAATTGTCCTTACAATAGCATCCTCATCTAATCCCTTGGCAATATCTATCCGCAAATCACCATTTTTTGCTTTAAAAAATCCCTTATGACCAAGAGCTTTATTTTTAGCGATATTTAGTGTTAAACCATTACTTTCAACAAATTTAACTAATTCTATGAATTTGTTTCTTTTACCAACCATTTCAAATAATCTTCAGAACAATCAACTATCGGTAACGCTATTATTTCAGGTACATTATAGTCATGCAAATCTTCTATTACAAGTTTGATTTTGCCATAATTTGCTCGTCTTGTTTTAATCATCATCAAAATTTCTTTTTCTTTTACAACCTCACCATCCCAAGAAAATACGGACTGCACATTTTCAATCATGGAAACGCAGGCTGCAAGTTTATGCTTCATCAAAACATTTGTAATTTCTTTTGCCATTTTTTTATTAGGTACTGTACAATAAATAACTATAATATCCATATTTACTCCTTTATCTAAATTTAAAATATTTTTCCCGGATTTAAAATATTCTTTGTATCAAAGATTTTTTTAATAGCCTTCATATATTCAACAGCTGTTATATCAACGGAGTTCGCCATGTATTCTTTCTTTTCAATACCGATACCATGTTCGCCTGACAAGGTTCCTCCTAATTGAATTGCAAACTTGTACATTTCTGCTTTTGCATCCATACAATTTTTAAACTCTATATCATCATCCAAGTTCAAGGCTATTTGCGGATGAAGATTTCCATCCCCGACATGCCCTATCAAACACATTTTTAAATTATATTTCTCAGCAATTTCATGACATTTATTAACCATACGTCCCAAATTTTTTCTCGGCACTATTATATCATCTGAGATAACATCAGGAGCTAAAGCCGTTGTTGCTGCATATGAAACACGTCTTGCTTGCCATAAGAGCTCTGATTCGGCCTCATCTTTTGCTACTCTTATATTTTTCACATTAGAATTTTCCAAAATCTCTTTTGTTTTATCTAACTGTTCATTCATAGAAGATATTTGTCCGTCCAACTCCACAAACAAAACTCCTGAATACTCCGTACGTAAACCGCATTTAGAAAAATTTTCAACCGTTATAATTGAATTTTTATCCATGAAATCAATTGCAGACGGAAATATATTAGACGTAACCAAATTATCAACCGCAAAAACGACATCCTCAATATTTTCAAAATACGCAAGTAATGAACGCCTTGTTTCCGGTTTAGGAATTAATTTCAAAGTAGCTTCAGCAATAACGGCAAGAGTTCCTTCGCTACCGACCATCAGCTGCGCAAGATGATAACCTGTTGCATCTTTAATTGTACCGCTACCGATTGTCATAATTTCACCTTTTGCAGTAACAACCTTTAACGACAAAACATAATCCTTAATAGTCCCATACTTGAAAGACAAAGCACCGCCTGATGATTGTGCAATAGCTCCGCCTATGGTTGAAACCTTGTAATTTGATGGATCCGGCGGAAAAAAAAGACCGAAATTATCTGTTTCCTGTTTTAATTCACCTAATACAACTCCTGATTGAACAGTAACTGTCATATTTGCCGGTTCAATATTCAATATTTTATTCATTTTCGTAAAATTTAAAACTATTCCGCCATTAGGACAGGTACAGGCACCAACCATGTTTGTTCCGGCACCTCTTGCTATAACAGGAATTTCGTGTTCGTATGCGTACTTCAAAATAAATTGAATATCTTCGACAGTTTCAACAAAAACTACTAAATCTGGATTCCTTTTTTTATCTCTTGTATTTAAAGCATCTTCCGCATAGCAACAACATTCTTCCGATTTTGAAAGAATACCGTTACTGTTTAATTTCGTTTTCAGTTTGTTAAGTTCACTTTTCAACAACATGAGAGGCTATTTTTTCAATACTTTTATTTAATTTAGCTATTTGTTTATCCATTCCGCCAACTTTTTTAGTCAGTTGAGCGGTATCCTTTTCTGCCAATAAAGAAACCAGCTTGTCTTCCAATGAATTTATCTTATTTTCTTGTAAAGCAATTTTATCATTCATTGCAACCAAGAAACTGTTAAGAGTTTCTTCCATTGGTGAAAAATCGACTTTATTATTACTTAATATAGTTGTTTCAACAATTATTTTATCTAATTTTGTTTCTATCGCAGAAATCTTTTTACCTTGTTTTTCAAAAATATTCCCTAACGACTCTATTAACTCAATATTGTCTGAATTGTCTTCCGCTTCAGCTTTCAAATCAGACAACATAGCTTTAATTTGTCCTATATCATCCAAAGTTTCAATCTTATTTGATATTGAATTAATTTGAGCCCCTGCATTATCAACCCATTCAGCTAAGTATTCAAAAACTTGATTAAATACTTGATTTGTTTTTGCATCATTTGACATCATTACATTTAGGGCATTTAATTTTGAGTTAATTTTATCCATGCCGGACTCTCTTGCAAAATTTCTGGTTCTTTCGTCCAAATCATCAATAACAAGTTTGAAATCCTGTAAATTATCCTGAAGTGTTTTATAAGACTCATCTGAAGCCAAAAGCAACTTATTAGTTCTTGAACTTATGCTCACCAAATCTTCCGCAATACCCTCAAATGACTGTTTGTCAGGAATTTCTGCCTTAATAGCTTCCACTAAATTATATATATTTTCCGTTGAAGTTATTAAATCACTGAACTCTTGCTTGTAGTTATTTTCTTGTGATGCATTTTGCAAGGCAAGTCTTAAATTAGCAATATCAGCCTCCAAATCCTGCAAACTGTATATGTAATCGATATCCCCATCTGAAGATATTATGTTATTAATTTTTTCATTTATGCTTCCGATTTCATTTTTTATCGTTGTTATTTGATTATCAACTGTACCCAACTTATCATTAACTTCATGAATAGTTTCGGTTGTTGTAACTATATGACTCAATACAGTTATCAATTCGTCGTGCTTTTCTTGAATAAAATCAAGAATTTCTTCTTGTTCAGCAACAAAAGATATTTGATTAAACAAATTTAAAATTTGAGTAATAATTTCAGACTTTGTGTTTTTAATTTCTTTTTCTATAATTCCTTCTGAATTTTTACTGCCAAGTCTTTCTGTTAAATTATCCAATGAAGTCAACACTGAATTTTTAACCAACACGCTCATTTCTGTAACATCAGGTAGGTTTAGAGTACATAATTCACTAATATCTTGGATATACCCTAATTGTTCCGCTATTAAATTTTCTAATGAAGCAACCTGCTTGTTAATTGAAGCCTGAAATGCTTCATCAAAAGATTTGCTCGAGATTTGTGCTCTTAAGCTATCAAAACAATCGTTTAATTTCGCAATCTCAGCATTTGAAGATTCGCTGTTTTTATTAATGATATCAGCTAATTTTTGAACTTCAGCCTGGATAAAGACTTGAGCATCTTCAATATTTGTAATTACTTCACCTATATCACCCTCAATTTTATCGAAAGCAGTATTATACTGATTCGTCATCAATTTGATTTCTTCGTATTTTTCAACAACCGTATCTACGAATTTTTTATCAAACAATGCCAATTTTTGTAAAATATTTGAATCACCCTCTTTAATGACTTCGGAGATAAACTTCTCATTATCTTTAACAAAAGCATCAAATCTTGATTTTATATTATCTGCCGCAGTATTTATAAGCAACTCATTTGCCAATTTGTAATCCGATAGTGCTGATGTGAAAACATCAGCCTCCAACATTTTATTCAAGTTTGTTATTAGTGTGCTTAAAGATGAAGTAACATCGGATTTTAAATTATCCAATTTATCAGACATTATCGTATTATCAGTTTTTACATCTAAATACGATTTTAAATCTTCAATATTGTTATAAACATGATCTGCAATAACAGCCTCAATTCCGGATGTAATTTTTATTGTTTCATCCGTTTGAGATTGTTTCAAAGAATTAAACTGGTCTGATAATTCAGCCATAATCGCATCAGTTTCTTTTTCAACTTCTTTTGCTAATTTACTAATCTCAGCTTTTGCAAAATCCTTCAAGAAATCTTTTGCCGTACTAATACTTTGTTTATTAATCTCTATTTGTTCAGCTAATTGCTCAGCACTATTCTCTATGGACTGAAGTTCTGTTAACGATAACTGAGTAACACATTCTGAATGTTCTTTCAATTTATCTATAAATGTATTAATAATAGTTTCTTTATTTGAAGCTCCAAGTTCAGAAATTTCCGATAATTTAGCATTTGCCAAATCAACTGTTTCGGACAATTTGTTCAATTTCAAACCATCCTCTGATATAACTGAGGTTAAATCCGATATTTGTACACCGTTTGTTGCCAAAGAATTTTGCATAGCCGTAAGAATTTCATTGGCATTATTTGCTATTTCTGACTGTGAAAGAACTAATTCTTTAATTTCAGAAGTTTCTTTACTTACTGATTCGGAATTTTTATTTAAAACTGAAGTTAATTCATCATATCTATCTGATAATTCTTGAGTTTGAATATCCATTACCGTATCAAGATACTTTGTTATATCACTAATTTGTGCTTTCAAATTGGAAATTAATGACTGATTTGAAGCGTCCATATAATCGGTAAATTCAGCTATTCTCGATTTGAAATCAGAAAAATCCGCCATTGATATATTCAATTTTTCCTCTATCATTAGCCTTAATGTTTCTGTAATTTCAGCCAGCTGCTTGCAATTTTCTGTTGTTTGCTCAGCACATGCATTTTTAATTTCAGAATTTATAACCGTTATTTTTTCCTTTAAATAGTCCGATTGAACTGATAATCTTTGACCAAGGACATCAAAGGTTTCTTCAATCTTGACTTTATATTCATCAAGTTTGTTGGACATTTCATTTTGAATATTCGACGATACATTTTCATAAGTTTCATTTATCTTATCAGATATAGTTAATGTTGACTTGTCATTCAAAATAGTTATCTGCGAGATTAATGTTTCGAAATTGCTTTCAATTATTGATAACTGTCTTGTCAAATCCCCATCAATATTTTCATCAATCTTGTTTAACAATTCCTTTTCAACATCAAGCTCGGCTATTATATTTTCTAGTTTTACAGATATTGCCTCAGCTGTATTATCTTCTGTTGAAGTTATTAAGGTTCTCAACTCTTCTGCAATTTTTTCTAATTTTACAGATATTGCATCCGCTGTATTATCTTCTGTTGAAGTTAT
>JAKSUQ010000017.1 GCA_024408855.1 bacterium
ATTGGTTCTCCGACATCTGACAACAAACCGGTGAATAACATTAATATTGGTTCTCTGACATCTGACAACAAACCGGTGGATAACATTAATATTGGTTCTCCGACATCTGACAACAAACCGGTGAATGGAGTTGAAAGCCAACAAACCCCTCCTGATTATGCAACCAGAAATATTAGATGTAATCCTAATACTCTGGCTCGAATTGCTAACATAAATTGTGAGATAACACCTAAAGAAGTTTGTGATGCGGTGCATGCTCAAAATATCAATTATTTTGCATAATTGAATATGATAGTTGAAATAAATAAGAATAATACGTAAAAGTAATTATTCTTATTTTTTGTGTTTGCAGAAGTATAAAAAAATAAATTCCACTCTCCGATGCTTGATGAGTTATTTTCTTAAAGTTATAATAGCTACAAAAGGGGAGCATTTTATGAAACAGGAATTTATTTTTTTAGGACCGCCGGCATGCGGTAAAGGTACTCAAACAAGTAAGTTATCAGAGTTTTTGGGATATCCTCATATTGATACGGGGTCTCTTTTGAGAGCAGAAATAGCACGTGAAACCGAGGAAGGTAAAATCGCAAAGTTTCATATTGATCAAGGACATCTTGTTCCGTTGGATTTAGTTGCAACTATTATCGCTAAACGTCTTTCACAAGATGATTGCAATGACGGCTATGTTTTGGACGGATATCCGAGAAGTATGGAACAGGCTGAAAAATTGGTAGAAATCAACAATCATGTAGATAGAGAGCAAAATGTATCTTTTAAAGCAATCTATTTTGATATTGATACGGAATTATTGATTGATAGAATTGTAAATCGCCAATCTTGCCCTAAATGCGGAGAAATTTATAACAAAAAATTTAAACCGTCTAAGGTTGAGAATATTTGCAACAAGTGCAATGTACCATTAAAGACAAGAGATGACGACAATGCAGAGATAGCAAGAGCACGCTTTGATACATATTTTGAACAAACGGCTCCTTTGATAGATTTTTACAAAGAAAAAGGTGTTTTATACAAAATTGACGCAAATGGCAGCATTGATGAGGTTTGGAAACGATTACTCAATGTAGTTGAGTCTTAATCCTTTTTGTTCTTTAATAAAAAATAATAAAGTTAATATAAGGGGTAATTTATGAACGCAGGTTTGTGGAAAAAAATCGGGATATTTTGTGCAAGTATTGTCGGAGTAGTGTATATCGGATTTTTGTTTTTACCGTTTATAGTATCCCCACTTGTTAATAATTATCTTCCACAGTTGAACGAGGAGGTCAAAAAATCTACCGGATTGGAGCTTAAAACAGGAAAGTTTGGGCTCGTTACAACTCCTAAATTCACCGTTGGTATAAGATTAAGAAATGTAGATTTATCATCTCCTGACGGAGATAAGATTTTATCCGCAAATGATTTGCAAATCAAAATGTCTTTGCTTTCTCTTTTGAAAAAAAGAATAAAAGTTGATGTTGTAAGGTTAAAAGACATTCAAGCTGTATTACAAGTAAATAAAGACGGATCTTTTGCGATTGAAAAATATTTCCCGAAAACGGAAGAAAATACAAAAACCGAAACGCAAAAAATTGAAATACCTTTTGGTTTAAGACTTTCCAATAAGCTACCTGATATAAGAGTCGAAAAATATATGCTTACTTTTACAGATGCAAGTAATGGAGATGAATATGTTATAAGCGGTAACAAGTTGAACGTAACCGATTTTATTCTGAATAAAGAAGTAAAGGTTGCACTTGACGGGAACGTAAAATTAAAAAATCGTGAACAATTTAAGTATGATTTAAAGGTTTATAATAAAATAATGCCGGATTTGGATTTGCATGAGCTTGTATTTAATCCGCAACCAAAGGAAGAACAAAATAAACAAGATATAAAAGTAAATATCATAGATATTTTCAAAAGTTTATATTCTTATAATATAACAGCTAATGCAACTTCTGACATAACAACTTCAGTAAATTCCAATAACGGGTTTGTAATTATTGATAATTTCTCGGTTTCGCCTAATGGCATTAAAATTCCGCCAAGTAATGCAAAGGTTATTTTTAAAGGTGAAAAAATCAATATTAATGCTGATTTATATACTGCAAATAACGAAATTTCAACTTTAGCCGGCGAAATTAAATCCGGTAAAAATACAAAAATAGATATGAATGTTAAGTCAAAAGCTCAACTTGCCAATATCCTCAGAATTGTTAATGCTTTTGCGGTAACATTTAATATCAAAGATTTGCAAACAGTTAGTGCAACCGGCAGTATAGATGCTGATTTTAATGTTAAATCCGATATGAAATCCGTAAAATCAAGCGGCTATTTTAAAATTCCATCAGCGTCGATTAAATATGGACTTTACAATATATCGATAGACAAAATCATTGCGGATATTCTTTTTAATGATAACAATATCAATATAAAAAATGTCGGATTCTCAATATTTAACCAGCCTTTACAATTAAACGGTACTATTAAAGATGATGCGACAGTTGATTTACATTTGTTAGCAAACAATCTAAACCTTAAAGGCTTATTGGTAGCTCTCGGTCAGGCATCATTGCTAAAAGATAATCAGGTAAATTCAGGACTTGTTTCTCTTAAGGTTGAGGCAAAGGGAAAACCGGATAAAATTAAACCTAAAGCGGAAGTTATGTTATCAAATCTTGATATGAAAAATGTTCCTGCCGACCTAAGGTTAATTATTCCTAATACTAAAATTGAAGTTATTACAGACGGCAAAGATATTTCCGGTGTTGCAACAGGATTAAATATTAAAGCTGTTAATCCTGCTATAACCGTAAGTGTGCCGAAACTTTCAGCAAATATAAGCGAAGATGTTATAGAAATTAATCCGTCTGCTATTTCAGCTGATAAGATTAATTTTAGCCTTTCCGGTAAAATTAAAAATTATATGACCGAAAAAATGATTTTGGATTTTGTTACAACCGGCGATATTTCTTCAACTCTCAGCGGAAATATGAACATGGCAAAGCAAAATATAAATATAACTTTCAATGCAAACAAGGGAAGTACGATTGTCATTCCGGGATTTAATAAATCAAAAATGTCATTTGATGGAAATATACTTATAAGCGGAAGCATGACTAATCCGAACTGCAGCGGTGTAATCAATACACCGTCGATTAATATTCCTGAAATTCCCGTCGTCATAGAAAATGCTGTTATAAAAATTAACGGTAAAATTCTTAACGGAAATGCCACTGTATCAAAATTGACAAACAACGGTATAGTTGCAGAAAATATTTCAACAGATTTCTCTCTAAAAAATACTTTCATATATTTGAATAATCTTAAAGGTAATGCTTTTGACGGAACTTTTGCGGGAAATATTGTATATAATCTTGCGAATGCCGAAACAAAATTGAGCTTTAAAGGTGAAAATATGAATGCCGAAAAAGCTGTTGCAGGAGCAGCCGGTATTAAAAATGCTCTTACCGGTAAATTAAATTTTGATACTAATATGAAAATTTCAGTTTTACCTGACTTTAATTCTATGATGAAATCTTTGAGCGGGAATTTGAACTTTAAAATTTCAAACGGTGCATTTGGTAAAATCGGTCGTTTAGAGAACTTTTTGCAAGCAAACAATCTTGTAAGTAATGCATTATTAAAAACAACAGTTCAATCATTTTCTAATTTAGCGCCTGTAAGAAATTCTGCGCAATTCGATTATATAGATGGAACTCTGACGTTTTCAAACGGTAATGCAAACTTAACAAGTATTAAAAGTACAGGCAAAAGTCTTGCCTACTATATAACAGGTTCATATAATTTGATAAGCGGGTATACAAATGTAAACATACTTGGGAGAATGGATGGAGCTATTGTTAAGCTCTTAGGGCCGGTAGGCGAGTTGTCAGCTTCGAAAATACTCTCATATATTCCAAAGTTTGGTACAAAGACTGCTGATATTGTGAATATTTTAACGTCTAATCCAAAAACGGAAAAGACGGAAAATATTCCGGCTCTGACTGATAGTACTAAAGCATATAAAGATTTTAAAGTTGTATTTAATGGAAATGTAACAAGCCCGTCGTCAGTTAAGTCATTCAAATGGCTTTCTAATCCGGATCTAAGTGCAATTCAGCCTCAGAGTATACAAGAAACAATAAAATCTTTAAAAACTAATGTGGATACAGACGTAAAGACAACCGTTACAAATGTAAAAGACATGGTAGATACAGTTAAGCAACAAAAAGAATTACTCAAAAATTCTGCTAATGATATAAAGAACTTGTTCAAATTTTAAAGTTTATCAAATTTAAAAATGTGGAAAAATTATTTCATACATAAATAGTTATTTGAACAATGCTAAGCTTTTTTGTGCTTGGTTTAATATACCATAGTAATACTCTAATTCTATATCATTTGCTGAATTTAAAATCTGTACTGATTTTATATAAAATGGGTTGTCGTTTACTGATACATTTTTAAATTCAAAACCAACATCATCTATGTTTAAATCGAGAGATTTTAATATTTTATTCAAAGTTTCAAAACTTGGTTTGTAACAGCCTGTTTCCAACTTAGAGATGTGTTTTTCATGTACACCTGCAAGTTCTGCTAATTTTGCTTGGGTTAAACCTCGCATTTTTCTGATTTGTTGTAATTTTTTCCCAAAAGTATTTGTTTTATCCATATTTAGCCTTATAATTATTCTATTTGTTTCTTAATAATGGTTAAACAATGTTTACTGAGAATCATATTGCGTTGTGTATCATAATTATGATACAATACCGATATAATAAATTTATTCCCCTGTGGAATAAGTTTATTATGCAGTTTAAAAATAAAGGAGAATAGTATGAAAAAGAAATTTTTAGGTATTGGGTTGTTATGTGCTTTATCTTGCACATGTTCGTTGGTAAATGCAACAACTCTACAACAAGTTAATGGTAATCCGGCAACAGCACAAAGTATTACATATACTTGCCCTGCTTATCAGTACGTTGATGAAATAGGTTTTAAAATTCTTAACGCTAATCAAATCGATAAACACATAATTTTTGGTGTATATTCACCAAAACAATATAGTCCTTATTTAATAAATGATGATGTTACAGTATCTTATAGAACATTATATCTAAACAGAAGAGTCCTTATTAGCGACCAGCTTTTGGCACATGTAACAAGTGATGATGAAGTTGCAGCACTTATATCGCATGAAATTGCACATTGTCTTAAATCATATACAGGTGTACTAAGAGGAAGTTTGCATGGTTTAGTATATGCTTTTACAGCTAAAAAGCAGAATTATGATGCTGATAAATTGGCAATTGAGTTAATGGCACACGCAGGATATAACCCAAATGCCTTAATTACAATTTTAACCAAAACAGCAGGACAATATAGATTTGATATTGGAGAAAATCCATTAACAACAAAAAGAATAAGAGAAATAAACAATTATATACAAAGTGCTTATCCAAATACTGTAAATGCTTATGCTAATAATCAAGTTTATAAAAATGCAATGACAATTATTAAGCCTGCTGAAAAGAATCAGAATTGGAAATATTACACCCAAAAAGTTAAAGACACAACAAAAAATATAAAAAAGGACAAATAAAAAGTTTTATCATTAATTAAATACCATTAACTTACATTAAAAGATTCCTCTTTAAATACAAATAAAGAGGAATCTTAATTTTAACAATGACACAATATTGCATATTTTTGTTATTTACCCCGAAACAAGTACTAATCATTTATACGGTATCATTTGGCAAGCCCAATGATATACGTTTGTCTTTCGGATTAAATTTAATAATTTTCGTATCTATTGTATCTCCGGCTTTAACAATTTTACCGTTAGTGTTTTGCAATTCTGTTAATGCTGATTGCGGAAGGAGTGCTTCAACTCCGGGCAAGACCTCTACAAAAGCTCCAAATGCTTTTATTCTCGTAACAATACCATTTGTAACTTCGCCTTCATGCAACTCTGCTTCTGCTTTAATCCACGGATCAGGCTCTGTATTTTTAAGACTCAAACTTATTCTCTGTTTATCGTGATCTATATCAATAATTTCTACATTGATTTCTTGTCCGACAGTAAGCAGATCTGTCGGATGTTCAACCCATTTCCAAGAAATTTGAGAAAGCGGGAGTAAACAATCGACTCCACCTATATTTACAAAAGCTCCAAAGTCAGTAATCCTTACAACTTCGCCTTTAACAATTTGACCAATTTCTATTTGTGCAAAAACATTTTTTCTTGTTTCTGCCATGTTAGTGTCATAAACTTTTTTGTTGGATAATATCAAATTGTTCTGAGCTTTATCCAAAGTAAGAATTCTTACATTTATTTTATCTCCGACATTTGTTGCCGTTTCTTTTGAATATAATTGACCTTGCGGAATAAATCCTTGAATACCTGAAACATCAACAATAAGACCGCCTTTAACTTGTTGAGTTATAGTAACTGAAATAGTTTCATCGGCTTCCTTTATTTTTAGCAATTCTGCCCAAGCATGTGCCAAATATACTTTTTTATAAGAAACTACAAACCTTCCATTTTCATCACAATCTTGAGTAATAAGAAACTCGTATTTCTGAGCCTTTTCCAAAACGCTTTCAGGTTTTGTTTTCTTATCCGGCACAATTTCATAATTAGGTGCAAAAGCCATACACTTTGAACCGATGTCAATAATTGCACCGTCAGCTTCAAATCCACAAACAACACCTTTAACAATATCGCCTTTTTTAAAAGAATAGTCATATTGGGCTAAAAGAGCCTCAAATTCTTCATTTGAATACATTTTCATTATAAGTATTCTCCTACCATAATAAACACCAGCTCATTATATCATATTTATTCCTTAAAAGCAATAGAGGTGCGTGTTTGTGCTGAAAATATAGACACAACCTATAAAAATTGATATAATAACTTAAGTGGAACTCCTTTTTAGGATAAAATTAATTTTTGTTATGAAAGGATACGTTATGACAAAAAAAACAATAATTACCGTGCTCATTGCAACAGTTTTGGCATTAGTAGCCGGTGTTGCTATATATAACAGTAAAAGTTCAAATAATGAAACTTATATTGAAGAAAATCAAGCAGAAAATGTTCAAACGGAATACACCGACGAAACGATTAATACAGAAGAAAATACTGCCAAGGATAATGTAAAGGTTGTTACGGAAGAAAAAGAAATTCCCAAAATTGTTAATTTTATAAAAAAGAAAAAAACTATAAAACAAGACGTTCCACAAAAGAAGATAACAACAGAAGACGTAAAATTAGAAGAAACTTTGGGTGATATGCTTAAAAACGGCAAAATAAAAGGGGAAGATGTCCCTAAGACTGCACCACGTTCTGAAGTAGTTGATGTTCAAACGGAATATAAACTCCAGTCTCCACACAAATATTTCTTTAAATAAAATATAATCATCAAACGCACCCTGTATTAAACCGTTTGGTGCATATCCGTTAAGTAAATACTTTTCATATCCACGTGCGAACTTTTCTTGTTGTGCCTTTGTAAAGTATGTTTGACTTTCTTTTACTCCTAACCAATCAAGAACGGAGTTAAAGTTATTCATATAGGCTTCACTTGCTCTGCCACTTCTTGAAAACTCCCACATGTTATCAAGCCAAAAATGAGCGAATTCATGCGGTAAGGTTGAAAAATCAGCAGTTTTAAATAACTCAATAGCCTTTTCAGAAACAGTAAAAGCACCATTATGTACCTTTTCTTACTTAGGTAAGTTTTTAAGTTGATTTAATTCATTAGGATTTATTTCTTCTGAACTTTGTCCCTGATTAGAGGATAAAGAGATGTTATCAATGCTTTTTCCAACTGTTCCGGAGTCAAATTCGGATATTTGGCTATTGTTTCTCTGACTTTCTTCATAAATTCTTGATGGTTCATTATTTACCTCATTGTTAATACTTTTATCTAATAATATCACAATTTCACCTAAAAGAAATTCATTAGAAATATCTACTGTTTCATTATCAAAAATTTCCATTTTTTCTTCTGCTGTTTTTGCTTCTGCAAACTTATCTTTGAAGTAATTTATAGTTTCTGTGTAATATTCTGCTAATTCTCTTTCTCTCATTTCAATTTCGTTTTCGGGTTCTTCCCAATTATTATTTAAAACATCATTTAATGCTTGCATTGCCAAGTTATAATCTGCATCTATTTCACCCTCATTATAGGTATAAAACTCTCTCCATTCAGGCAACATTCCATTACCACCTGCGATGTTATCAGATGTTTCTTTTAAAAGTTCTTCTATATTTTCACGTTTTTTTACCATTCCTTTGTTATCAGTTTTAGAGCCAAGTGTCATTCTTAACCATTTTTCACTTTTCCCTAATGCAGCAGAAAGTATACCCCATGCAGCATTTTTCTTTCTTCTGACATAATCGCTATCTTGATTAACTATTTCCGCATTAACATCCATTTGCACAATCGGAGTTTCGGCAATAGTTTCCTTGCCTGCTTGCAGTCTTTTGTCTAAGTATGTTAAAAATAATTAACATTTAGTAGCAAAAAAATATTTTTACGTGTTTTATATAATTGAGGGTTAGTATGTAAAAGGATAAATAATGAGTATTAAAATTTCGCCGGTTGCGGCAGTGGGAAATATAGGAAAGTTCGGGAGAAATTTAAAAGCACTTGCATTGTGTGCTGTGGCAGCTTCTACAACTCCTGTAATAGCTCAGACGGTAAAGAGTGATTCAAATAAAAATGAAATAGAACCGGTTTATACGGAGAACGATACTTTGCCGATTCAACAAGTTAAAGATGGTAAAAGCTTTAATACGAGTATTCTGGGACAATCTTTAACTTTTTTTGACGGACACAATTTGGAAATAGCCGGTGTTAATGTTGTTAAAGATTTCAATAATAACTTTACAGTAGGTGGTGTGGCTTATACAGGTTATGATTTTACGACGAATAAAACTTGTGTTGGCGGTTCTATCGTGGCTTCTTATTTATATTCTCAACAGGAATTGAATAGAGTAAAGGCTTCTGCGGAACTTTATGCAGAAACTTTGCAAGAAAAAGAAAATCATAATTATAAAGTAACAGTTACTCCAATAAAGTTAGATTCACAATTGGGTAAATGGAGTGTAGGGGTTAATCCGAGGTATGCACTTAATATTAATAATGGTGTTTTAAAGCCAGCTGCTGAAGTTGTTTTTCAAATTGGAAGAGCAATTACAAATGGTGTTGATGCCTTTTCGGCTGTTTATTGGGGTACATCAGAGGATGGATGTAAAGGTAATTCCAGATTTGATTTAGGAGTAAAGTTTAAACCTCAAAAACGGAAACAATTAATAAAAGGAAGTCATAAATAATGAAAATTTCAGATGTCCGATAAATATAGGTATGGATAATATAAGAGATTTAATATGAAAGTTTTACCAATTATAACAAACAATTATAACAGTAGAAATGTTCGACAAAAGAATAATTATGTGGCATGCAATAATTCTGCTGATACAAATTTTAAAGGCAATCGCGAAGAATTATACAGAGTATTAGGTAAAGTACGGCTTCCAAACCGTGAAGAACTTCCTTTTGTATCAAAGGCTTTATTTATGGGGGTATCCGATTGTTTATTAAGCGATAAAAATATATTGGCAAAGGATATACGTGAAATTATAAATCTGGACAAAATGACTCCGGAAATATTTGCCGAAATATTAAAAACAAAAAATGATAATAAGAGTAAACCTGTATTATTTAAGCTTGATGCAGAGTGTACCAAAATCGCAACTGATTATTTAAAAGATGCACCTGATGATGTTTTATTATATAAATTATTATTAACAACAAGAGGTCCGAATAATGAAACCGTATTTGCTGATGCAGGTGTTGATAAGTTGAAAGTATTAGTAGCTCTTTATTACAATGAGCAAATACCTCTTGGCAAACAGTTCCTTAAATTTGAAAGATTACATGACTTGCTTCTTCGAGCTGACAATGACGGATTTGGTACAGTAGAGAAATCAAATAACGAACAATTTGAATATTGGGCATCTGTTTATAAAAACAAACCGGAACATTGGTATAGCCAAGTATGTCCGCCGAGTAGTGCTTATTACGCACGTTGGAGATTTCACAAATATTTTGAGTATTTCAAAAATACGAATAACGCTAAAACATTGATTAGTCCTTTATCACAAAGACTTGATTTGTGTACGAAACTTTTAACCGCACAAAGTTTTTTAGGAGAAAGTCTTATATCAGAAGTATGCTTTCCTGATAAAAATCATGTATTATTTGCACCGTTTAAAAATAATCTTCAACCTTTGATCGAAAAAGTATATGGAGATGTAAACAATATTGATTTGTTTAAATTGGATTTATTTAGACATAATGTAAGGAGTGAGGAGAGTTATGATAGAGAATTAAACAAAGTAAAATCGCTGGCAACACTTTTGGATACAGAACAATGGGTTAATCTTCTTAAAAAGAAGAATGAAGATGGTGATACTCCGCTAATTGCTATACCGAGGATGTTTGATATTGTTTTTGCATCACTTAAAAATCAACCTGATAAACTAAAAGAAGTTCTGAAAATACAAGATAATAACGGAAAAACAGTATTTTCTCATATGTCAGCCGCTCATTCGTTTGATTCAATGGAAAAAGTATATAACCTCGACCATGATTTATTATTTGAGTTGATAAGTGATAAGGATAAACTTTATTTGCGTAAAGACAAAGATTTTTTGTTTTATCTCGAAACTTCCAGTTATAAGCAACGCTATTTAAGGAATGATATTTGTAAAAAATTCCACCTTTATTATATGTTATGACGATAAGGATGACGTTGAAGTTTAGTAATCACATCTGTTTAGTTTTTGATATGCCATAAATCTTTTTGGAATAAAACCAAGAATGGGATTAATTCTAAACGTCCGATATACATATCTAAAGTAAGAATTATTTTTGAAAAGTTTTTCAAACTGTCATAACTTCCCAACGGCCCTATTATATGACCTAATCCCGGGCCAATATTCCCTACCGTACTTATAGTTCCTGTTATTCCAACTAACGTATTTTCTTCTAATACAGAAATTATTAATCCTGATATTATAATTATTGCTATATAGAAAAATACAAACATTAAAGTTTGATATAAAACATCTTTCGGAACGGAATATTTTCCTATATTTATATTTAGATGTTCCTTTATTTATTGCAATTCTAATAGAACGATTGCTTTTTAGTCCTTTTAATTCTGCTATTTTGTTGATGTCAATGTATTTTTCTGAATCTGCCATATTTTGAAAAACCTATAAATTGTCTTCTTTTCTATATTATGGCGTATCTTGGTTATTATCTAAATAGTTTACTAAGATTTGCTAACTCAAATTTTTTCAAATTTCCGAGAATTATTTCAAACCGAATGATAATGAAGATGCAGAAAAATCCCCAAAATGACAATTTTTTGAGATTTTTCAAATCTGATTTTAGGTGTGTGAAAATTAGGCTATATGCTATCCCGCATATAGCCTAATTTAAAACCGTTCCACAAAATTTGAAAACTAAATGAAATTTTAAAAAAAATATTTCTGACTTTTTTGAAAAAAATTTCCGAGTTCAAATGAAAAATTCCGACTTCAAAAAATTTTCCAAAATACCCGAAAAATCTCAAACTGGATGAAATCACAAACTATGTGAAATAATACACACACTGATATCAAAATATACTCTATTATAAATTCTGAAACAAAAAAGAGTAATATAATAAAAATATGAATTATAAACGATATTTTATTCCTAATTCAATGGTTTTTATTACAATTGTCACTTACAATCGTAAACAATTTCTTTTGGGGTATATCAATTTAATAAAACAATCTTTAAACTATGCAAAATCAAAAATTATGTTTAATATTGTAGCAATTGCAATATTAAAAGATCATATTCACATTATTATAAAACCTAAAGTGATTAATGAATATCCAAATATTGTAAAATGTTTTAAAACATATTTTTCTCGCCACATTAATATTGATAATTCAAATTTATCAGAGGGTAAAAAGCATAAAAAAGAAAAAGGAGTTTGGCAAAGTCGATATTGGGCACATATTATATTAGATGAAAACGATCTGTATAAACATATTGATTATATTCACTATAATCCAATGAAACATTACAATGTAGCGCCGAGAGATTGGAAATTTTCGACATTTATGAGATTTGTAAATAATAATTATTATGATATAAATTGGTGCAATTTAAATGATATAAATAAAATTTCCGAATTAGATTTTGAATAATTTATCATTTTTGTCGGGTTAAAACCCGACCTATTTGCTAAAGAAAAAAATTCAATAGAAATAATGGCAGATAATGTTAATAATGTATCAAGAACAATAAATTCAGTAACTGGAGCTGTTTCAGGTTTCAGCAATGCAATTGGTGGTTTTAATAAATCCTTTAACAATTTTAGCAGGTAAAATGTATTAGAAAAGTTTAAATTTGATACATATATAGTATTTTTAGAAACAAAATATGAGTTATAATAGGAAAGGTGTAATCAACTATATAGTGTAGAAAGTTTCAATAATAGAAAGATAAAATAAATATGATAGATGAAATTGTATCATTTGAAAGTTTAAATGTAGACGAATCTTGGAAAGCAAGATTTAGATTAATACAACAATATTATGAAAATAAAACAATGTCTAATAAAGATAGAGTTAGAATAAACAAAGAAATTTTTTTTAAAAACGGTGGTATAGGAACATTTATAGCTGCATACATTTTTTCTACATTTTATTATTTATTTAAAGGAATGTGGTTAAAGGCAATTGTGTATACTTTAATTGCAATATTTATGTATGAAATTATAACGCATTTAATTCCTGCTTTAACAAATTGTACAATAGCATATAGTGTCATTTTTGCAATTCTTGCTCCTTATGATTATTACCGATTAAAAGTATTAAAAAAACAATGGTAAAATTTTATTTTTCATTAGCATTAAACTAAGGTATAAAAAATGGTTCATAAAAAAAAGAAGAAGATGAAATCTTCTAAAAAAAATCTAAATAAACTATTAAATGAATTACAGGCAACAGAAAAACTATAGTATGATATAAACTGGCGAGATATTGCAATTGCTATTATTGTCTTATTAGTTATTGGTCTTATAAAGATAGCAATTGATAAGATTCCTTCAATGTTAATTAATGTTGATGAATTTATACAGGAATCAAAGAAAAAACAAGAAATGAACACATATTACATAGAAGCCGAAACTGAAACCACAAGAACTCCTTCAACTGGAATTTATGAAAGATATCACTTTAAAAATATATATAATGAAGATTTGTGGTACTACGAAGGACAAGAATATTTACAGAATCATTCTTTATCACCTGACAAATCTATTAGAGTTTATGAAAGTCCTTTTTTGTACAGCTATATATTAAATGCTAATGATGAACATCCAAAATTATTTGGACCAGAAGGGATTATACAAAGCGATGGTCAATCTTATTATGAAGAAGATTTAAAATATGACAAAGATACGACATTAAAACAATCTATTGATAGGCAAAATTTATTAGGAAATTGTATAATTCATTGGTATGATTCAACCTGCTATGCAGATTATCAGACTTGGGATAAAAATGAAAAACCTAAAGTAACTAAAATAACAAAAGATTGCATAAATATAAAATTTAGTAAAAATAGAGAAGCTTGTATAAGTAAGCAATATGGAATTGCAACATATTATAAATGGCAATATTTTGACGGTGACATAATAAATGAAATTAATGTAGTAAATTTAAAAGATAGAAATAATGATGGATATCGTTTTGATTTTTCTACATTAAATCTTCCAAGTAATAAAAGAATAAGAACCGAAGAAGAATTCCGTAACGAACCAGGATAAAACAATTATTCAGAAATAATATAAAAATGAAAGGTTTATATAAATGAGAAATTTTAATCCAAAAGAACAAATGGTTTATTATAAGGGAATAGAAAAGTTAGGGAAAAAGTCGATATGTCGGGTTTCAACCCGACAAATATTTAAAATGTTTTTAATGCACAATTTGTGCACATTTTCGCACAAATAACCTCTTTTAGGAGGAGGTCGCAGTTGTGTTTGAGCTTGCGAAAACTACAAAAGCGGGAGGTGGTTGAACAAATATAAGTATAACCCCCACCCGTATCCGTTACTCCATACTGTCGTACGGCTACGACCTCATCCCTCGGTGAGGTATTATAATCAAAATGTTTTGGATGTACAATTTGTGCACTTTTTCGCACAGCACATGCACAGTATTCACAGTTTGATTTTTAAAATATTTAACAACTTCCGACTGGGGAAAGTCGCACTAATAGGGTATTGTAGCGAAAATAATCAAACTGTCTGTTTTTCTCAAAATGTGTGTTGCTATACACTCGTAGTCAAACTGTGCATTAATATCCAAAAAAAATTTCCGAGTTCAAATGAAAAATTCCGACTTCAAAAAATTTTCCAAAATACCCGAAAAATCTCAAACTGGATGAAATCACAAACTATGTGAAATAATACACACACTGATATCAAAATATACTCTATTATAAATTCTGAAACAAAAAAGAGCCTTTCGGCTCTCAATTGGCTGGGACGGAAGGATTCGAACCTCCGAGATGCCTGGACCAAAACCAGGTGCCTTACCACTTGGCGACGTCCCATTGCTCTACCTTTCTATAATAAAATATCAATACTTATTGTCAAGTTTTATTTTTCGTTTAAAATGGCTGTCTATTTCATATAAACAGCCATTAGTTATTAAAAGGTTAAGGTTAAACTCTTTGTTTAATTCTTTATACCAACCGGAAATTGCTATCAAAAAATTAGTCTAAACGGACATTGAATTAACTCACGGTTAATATTCCATTTTTAATTTATATAATAAAATTAATCTCATATTCAAAATGGTATCAAGTCTTAATTAACATGCCACAGCTTGTTCTGCTTTGTTATTCCGCAAACATCTGGCTATGAGTCTATATCCAACCAGTGTTATTGCTCCAATCCAGCCAGCTCTTGATAAACATTTCTTTGTAAACATTCTTTTGGTAAGATCTTTAAACGATTTTTTGGTAAAAGCTGATCCTAAACCGCCATAAATTGATGCTAATGCACTAAATCCTGCAATTCCGCCACCTGCACCGATTAATCCGTTTTCTAAACCCCAAGCAGTACTACCTACTACCTTCCCAAATGTTCTGTCATGTTCTTTTGCTCCATATTGGTCAATTCTTGTTCCGTATATGTAATTCAAGGTTCTGGACACATCCATTTCATGATGATCTTCTCTAAAACCTTGGAGGAAGCCATTCGCAAAAGCACCGTCTCCGTGAGCCAGAATGTCAGCTTTCAGCTCATGCCCACCGCCTATTATTGAAGCGTACTGCCGTTCAACTTCTCTTGTTACTGCGGCATCTAAATCCAATCGACCTGCTTTTTCTTTATATTGTTGCTTGTATTCTTTTAAGATATAGTCTCTAAGTTTGCTAAATTCTTCACAAATACCGTTTTGGTCCCCTTGCATTACTTTGTTATACAAGTTATAAACCCCGGTTTCTATATCTGCATTTGCCATTCCTTTTCTGATAGATGCAATTAAAGATTCATCATAAGCGTTTGCTTCACTTGTAACTGTTTTGTTATGCATTTCATTTGCGTGGTCTAAACTCATTTTTTCCATTTCATATTGAGCACGTTGCATTTGTTGCATAAATGCAGGGTTGTACATTCCATAACTACCCATTCCGTAACCGCCCATTCCAAGACCTGCCATATTATAGCCGTTACCTGAACCAAACATATTGTATCCGTTGTTTAATCCGTTCAATCCGCTCAGCCCGTAACCTGACATATCATATCCGCTACCTGAGCCAAATATATTATATCCATTCATCATAGCAGAAGGTGAGTACATACCCAAGTTATATGGCATGTAACTATCGAACATTGCCGAATATTCACTTGGTGATCCTAAACCATTTAAACCTATTGGTGATATTGCGAAACCGTCGCTCATCACAACCTCCTAAACTATTAAATTAACCTTTTAACCTTACATATTAATAAAGTATTTTTGTTCTTAATAATTGCCTGTTTTGAATAATTTTCTTAACAATTTGTTACAATTAATCTTTTATTATTTGATGTATCATGTTTTAAAAAGGAGTTAGTGATGAGGATTGAAGCCAAAAATCTTGTTAAGATATACGGAGACAGAAGTGTTGTAAATGACGTTTCTTTTTACATTGATAAAGGAGAAGTTGTTTGTTTATTAGGACCAAACGGTGCCGGTAAGACGACAACCTTTTATATGATTGTCGGTTTGGTAAAGCCATACAAAGGAAGTATCTATATAGATAATAAAGACATTACATCTCAACCAATGAATTTGAGAGCTAAAGCAGGAATAGGATATCTTCCGCAAGAAAATTCTATTTTTAGGAAATTGACAGTTGAAGAAAACATAAATCTTGTTTTGGAAATGAACGATAAGCTGTCCCCAAAAGAAAAAAAAGACAAGTTAGAGGAATTACTTGAGGAATTTGGAGTTTCTAAATTGAGAAAATCACCGGCAATAGCTCTTTCAGGAGGAGAACGCCGCCGAGTTGAAATCGCAAGAGCCTTAGCAGCAAGTCCTGATTTTTTACTATTGGATGAACCTTTTGCAGGAATCGATCCGATTGCGATAGGCGATATCAAAGACAACATCAAAAAAATTTCAAAAGACAAAGGTTTAGGAGTCTTGATTACCGACCATAACCCCAAAGCAACCTTATCCATAACAGATAGAGCTTATGTAATTTTCGACGGAAAAATTAAAATTCAAGGCACCAGCACTAATGTAGCAAATGATCCGGTAGCTCGTGAATTTTACCTTGGAAAGGATTTTAAGCTATAATATGAAAAAACACATTACTATATATGACAAATACATATTTAAGCAGGTTCTTTTTGCTACAACTGTTGCAATTCTTCTCTTTATAATAGTATGGATTGCACCGGAAATGCTCTTAAAAGTCATCAAAGGCGTATTAAGCGGGGACATAACTCCTTATACCGGCATGCTTATTTTAGTATATGAAATTCCGAAAATATTAGGCAAAGCCTTTCCTGTTGGATTGTTATTAGGTTCACTATTTACTTTTGATAAGTTAAGCAAAGATTCTGAACTTACGATTTTTAGAGCCGTCGGAATGTCCTTTGGAAGAATTATTCGACCGGTAATAGTATTAAGTTTAATTATTACCATCTTTTGTTTTATTACATACGACAAACTGATACCTCATTCTTGCCAAAAACTGCTTGAAATTAAGGAAAGAAATCCTGTAACACAGTTTATTTATACACAAAAAGACGAAAATAATAATCCGCTCGAATCAGTTATTGTTTCAAAGTTTATGAATAATAAAATGAACGGAATTATCATCATGAATTTTAATGATCAAATTTTTAGTGATTTACACGGACTGGAACAACTATACATTGCAAAAAGCGGAGTTATGGGAAAAACACCTGACGGTAAATCTTGTTGGAAATTATATGACATCACTTCTTATAACATCAACTCTGATGGAATATTTAATGAAATAAGAAAAATTTCACATAAAGATATTCTGATAGGAGATGTTGCTGAAAATGCTTATACGTTAATGGTAAATTCCACAAAAAAAGAACGTGAAATTACAAACAAAAATTTGAAATCTTATGTTAAACTATTGAAAAAAGAAAGTTTGGATGACGAATACCGGTTGTTCTTGAATAAATATCTACAAAGATACTTACATCCGTTAGTTTGTATTCTATTAGCCCTATTAGGGTGTATTTTAGGATTTTCAAAGCCAAGAGAACAACGATTAATAGGTTTTACTATTGCAATCGGCTTTATTTTCGTTTATTACATAACACTTCCTTTCTTTGATCTGCTTGCGGAAAAAGGAGTTCTACATCCGATAATAACAGCATCATTTCCTCCGTTAGCATTTCTTGCCGCAACAATGATGTTTTACAAATCGAGGGATATTTAATTATGAAAAAAACAACATTTTTATTATTAACACTATGTTTATTAGTTTTGGCATGCTATGCTTCTCCTATTAAAGTCGATTACGATAACGGGGTTTATCATATTATTTTAAGCGGTAACAAAATCAAGAAAAATATTCAATTCGTATCTTCTCCAAATTTAATTACAAATCGGGAAGCACATATGCGTGGCAATTCTTTGTTAACAATCAATACCGGATTCTTTGATCCCAAAAATCAAAAAACAATTTCGTATATAGCAAATGATTATCAAAATATTGAAGAACCAATTTTTAACGAAAATTTGTTGCAAAATCCGGTTTTAAGAAAGAATTTAAAAACAATATTAAACAGAACAGAATTTAGAATTTTAGATTGCGACGGCAAGTTACGCTATGAAATAGCTTCTCACGATACAAAGGTAGATTTTTTGTGTTCAGTAAAAACTTCTGCTCAAGGCGGCCCAAGATTGTTGCCGGATTTAAGGCTTGAAGAAGAATTTTTTATAGTTAAAGATAAAGACGGAAATGTAATACGTGAATCGGCTTCTATGCTGCATAAAGTTCCGAGAACACTTATCGGCTTTAAGTCCACACCTAATGATGAGCAAGAATTGCATATATTTATAGTTACGAACAAAAATCCTATGACTATATATGAAGCAAGGGATTTGTGTGCTAAATATGAACTCGATAGTGCTATGGCATTTGACGGCGGAAGTTCAACTTCTCTCGATTATAAAGATATTCATGTTGTTTCTACCGAGGCAAATGATACCGGACGATCATTAAAATCTTTTATGATAATTAAAAAATAAATCTAATTTATATTTGGTGAAAGTAAAAGTTTTACTCAAAAAAAACAAGCGGTTAAAATTAACCGCCTGTTTTTTACATCAAATGTAATCAAACTACTTGATTTCAACAACACCGCCAGCAGCTTCAAGTTGTTTCTTGATAGCTTCAGCATCTTCTTTCTTAACGCCTTCTTTAATTGGCTTAGGAGCTCCGTCAACTAAATCTTTAGCTTCTTTCAAACCAAGACCTGTGATAGCTCTTACTTCTTTAAGAACTGCAATTTTCTTATCAGCAGGAACAGAAGCTAAAATTACGTTAACTTCAGATGCTTCTTCTTCAGCCGGAGCTGCTGCAGCTGCCGGTGCTGCTGCTACTGCAACAGGTGCTGCTGCTGAAACGCCGAATTTTTCTTCCATAGCTTTAACTAATTCAGCTGCTTCTAACAAAGTTAATTTTTCAATTGATTCTAAAATAGATTCTACACTCATGATTTTCTCCTTTTTATATTTTTTGTAGTATTACTTTTTTGCTTAATATTAAGCTGTTTTTGTATCTCTGACCGCTGCCATTGTTCTGACTAATGCCGACATAACACCATTTATGCCACCAACAATACCGGAAGCCGGAGAATTGATACAACCAAGCATTTTTGCGTAAATTTCTGCTTTTGATGGGATATTTGCTAATGCTTTAGCTTCACTCGCATTCATTAGACGTCCGTCCATTGCTGCTGCAAGAATTTCACCCTTCTTTGTATCTTTAATAAATTTAGACAAAGCCTTTGCAGGTGCAACTTGATCTGCAAAACCAAAAGCAATTGCAATAGGTCCTTTTAGACTATCAGCCAAAACTTCATAAGGTGTACCCTTGATAGCAAGTTTTGCAAGAGTATTTTTTGTAACCATATAATCGCCGTCTTCTTTTTGTAACGATCTTCTAAGGTTAGTAATTTCCTCAACTGTTAAGCCCTTGTATTCTGTAACAATTGCTACTTGTGCCTTGTCAACTTTCTCTTTTATTTGAGAAATTTTGTCTTCTTTAAAAGCCTTTGTTGACATGTTTTGCTCCTTTGTTTTTATTTATATTGTGTTCGACCTTTTTTACATACTAAAAAGATTTTGCAATCTTTCCAATCGCAAAATCCATATAATCATAAGCTATTTATATCTTATATTTAATTGAGTGAACCAAACAGGCTCTTAACCCAACCTCGGTTAGCTTTTATAATTTAAATCCTAACAAAAGGATACTAACTGTCTGCGATTAGGTCTACATATTAGCAAAAGCATTTATATTTGTCAACATAATTGTTAATATTTATTAAACAATTAACACTTTAGAACAAATGCAACTATTATTCACATCCATAATTACCATCTTAAAACAATTGTTGAAAAATTTTAGTATCTTATTTTATCCATAATTGCCGCTATTCTTGATTTCAATTCGGCATCAGCATAAGAGCACTCGTATCCGGAAATCTTTGCTTCAAATTCCCTTTCCAAAAGAGTTTGTTCCAACATTGCTAATTTTTTAATTGCTATATTCATTTTTGTTTACCTTAAATAACTCTTACATATATATAAAGTCTTATTTCCCTTGATAATTGACTAATTGTTAAGATATATTAAGGCTTTGAGTTTGCGAAAAATGAAATATTTGTCATTTTTGAGATTTTTCAGCATCCTCCCTTTTATATAAACTTTTTGCAACTTCACTCGGTAATATCTTCATGCTATTATGTTGTTATGGTAGTTGCGAACACTTTTGAAGAAGTCATATCACTTATAAAAGACCGATTGGATATTGTTGAAGTCGTTTCTCAGTATGTAGTTTTGAAAAAGAGCGGAGCAAATTATTGGGGTATCTGTCCTTTTCACAGCGATAAACGACCGTCAATGTCCGTAAGTCCTTCCAAAGGTATCTATAAATGCTTTTCATGCGGAGCCGGCGGGGATGCTCTCAATTTTCTTGTTCGCATTCAAAACAGGGAATACAAAGATGTTATTTTTGAATTGGCTGAAAAATTCGGAATTGAATTGCCCAAAAAATTTTCATCCTCAAATTCTAACAAATCTCAAAAATCAGATATGCTGAAAGCATGCCAAAAAGCTGCAATCTTATATAATACTCAATTAAAGTCAGCAAGTGATGCTGATAAAGCAATGACCATTCTAAGAAAACGAGGAATTTCAGATGAAATAATCGCAGATTTCACATTGGGTTGGGCACCTAATAAATATGACACATTGTACAAAGAATTACGAAAAGAGTTTAATGAAGATATTCTGGAAAAAGCCGGATTAATATTGAAATCTAATAATGGTGGCTGGATAGATCGTTTCAGAAACAGAATAATTATACCAATCAGAAATGAAAACGGTGATTACATTGCTTTTGGAGCAAGAGCGGTAGATGACGGACAAAATCCGAAATACTTAAACTCCTCGGATTCCCTCATTTATAACAAGAGTAAAACTCTTTTTGGTTTAAATTCCGCAAAAAATACAATAAAAGAACAGGATTTTGTTGTGATTATGGAGGGTTATTTTGATGTAATTACGGCTCAAGCAAACGGAGTTAAAAATTGCGTTGCTTCATGCGGAACAGCAATGACTTCCGATCACGTTAAGTTGCTTGCAAGATACACAAAATCAAGAAAAATATATCTTTCGTTTGATACGGATCAAGCAGGTCAAAATGCTACAAAAAGAGGCAGTGATATTATAAAAGAAACTTTTTCAGCACTCGGTTCGGTCAAACAGTTTGATGAAAGCCATATTTCATCTTCTGAAAATAAATATGCATGTGAAATTCGCGTAGTATCACCTCCTCAAGGAAAAGACCCTGATGAATTTATACGCTCAACCGGTGGAGAAGCATTTTGCCAATATGTTAAAGAAGCACCGTTATTGATTGATTTTCTTTTGAATAATGTCCTAAAAAAAAGAGTTGATGTAAAAACTCCGCAAGAAAAATCCGATTTAGTCATGGAAATCATAGAAATTTTAAAAGATGTTAATAACAAAATTATACAAACTGAATATGTAAAAATGGTTGCTTCAATTTTGGAAGTTAATGAAAAAGCCCTTTTGAAAGAATTGAGCAAATATGAGAACAGCCTTAAAACCACTATTCCAATAGCCACATCAGAAAAAAGTGTAACAAATTCTTCACAATTTGAAATAAAAGTGCAAAAAAATTTATTGAGTATTTTTCTATCAGTAGGAAGCAATGATTTTTATAAAAAAATAAATGAAATGCTTCCAGAAAACATCATTCAAGATGAAACATTAATAATTGTAAAAAATACAATTGACAAATTAACAAGTACAGTAAATAATGTTAGGGAATTAATCAAAAAACTTTACACAGAGTTTATAGAGAATGATAACTTAACAAAAATGTTAACTGACCTTGTTGAAATGGCAGAAGCGTTTAGCGGATTGAATGATGAGGAACTGCAACAAGCAGTCGGTGAAAATATACTAAGACTAAAAAAGTGTTATGCGGAGCATGAAACAACTAAAATGAGAAATCAATACCATGAAGTTAATGATGACGACATAGAAGCTCTAAAGTTGCAAATTCAGCTTCGGGACAAAATCAAATTAAGGACTGGAGATAAATAATGACTCAAAAACGTAATTCAAGATCATCAGTAGTTAGTGTTATGGAAGAAGACAATATTGATTTGCTTGACTTCGATTCCGAAAAAGAGGAAGATGACGATAATTCGGTAGATTATATAGAAACCGATTTGGGTACCGATAATATTGAAGATATTATCGAAACTTCCGGTGCAAATGTAAAAAACGATGATTTCTATATTACAGATCGTTCAGATGCTGATCCTGATAGCATCATGGATGTTCAACGCTCTGTTGCGGTAGAAGACCCCGTTAGATTGTATTTGCGCGAAATCGGAAGGATTAAACTTCTTTCTACAAATGAAGAGATTGAATTAGCAAGAAAAATTATACAAGGCGGTACTCCGGGAGCTATTGCTAAGAGAAAATTAGTACAAGCAAATTTAAGATTGGTGGTTAGTATTGCCAAGAAATATGTTGGTCGTGGTATGTTATTCTTAGACCTCATACAAGAAGGTAATTTAGGATTAATAAGAGCTGCTGAAAAATTTGACCACGAAAGAGGTTTTAAATTTTCTACTTATGCAACATGGTGGATAAGACAAGCCATAACAAGAGCCATTGCTGATCAGGCAAGAACTATCAGAATCCCTGTTCATATGGTTGAAACTATTAATAAACTAAAAAAAGTTACAAGAAGATTGGCACAAGAGCTTTCCAGAAAACCAACCGAAGAAGAACTTGCTGTTGAAATGGGCGTTTCAATCTCAAAATTGAGAGAAATTGTTAAAATTGCACAAGAACCGCTTTCTTTGGAAACTCCTATCGGGAAAGAAGAAGACTCAAGATTAGGTGATTTTATCGAAGATAAAGAAGCTGATGCACCAATCAAAACAGTTGCTTCTGAATTACTAAGAGAAGATTTAGCAGAAGTTCTTTGCACACTTTCTCCAAGAGAAAGAGATGTTTTAAGATTGCGTTTTGGTATGGATGACGGAAGACAAAGAACTTTAGAAGAAGTCGGTCAGTTGTTTGGAGTTACCCGTGAACGTATCAGACAAATTGAAGCAAAGGCTTTACGTAAATTAAGACATCCAAATCGCAGTAAACGTTTGAGAGAATATGTAGAAAATTAAGCGTTTGTTTTTTATCCCTAAAAATCTACATTGTATGATGTGTTGAAGAAAACTGTACGAAGTGCTATACTGATATGGTTAGTGATGTCATACAAAGGAATATTTGTGGGCTTTTTAGATAAATTAAGAAACTTTGGAACGCAAATAAAAAGGATTGAAGATACCGTCTATAACGGTAAACAATCCTTGCTTGAAGTTTATGAATTAAACGCAAAATTAGAACTGGAAATCGCTCAAAGAACCAAAGACCTTGATATCGCAAACAAACAAATGCTTACATTACAGCACATTTGGGAAATGATGAATTCTTCAGAACCACTATCAAGTGTACTCATTGCTATAACAAACAGCTTAAAAGGTGAATTGGGCTACAAACATAGTTGCATTGTCAAAAATTTTAATGATGGAGATGAATCTTATTCACAAATTATTGCTTATTCAGGAAGTATGTTTGAGATGACATTTAAAGAAATTTTTAAAAGTATGCCATCCGAGATAAAACTACACTTACCGAAAATCGAAGAATTATATGAAGAAAACCCGGAAATTGAAATCTACCAAACTACAAAAGTTATAGACTTGATAAAAAAATCTTTGCCAACCGAAGTATCCGACTTTGACCCCAATAGCATAACCTCAAAATCATATTTAATACTGCCGTTAAAGTCTAATCACAGTGATTTTGGTTATTTGATAGTATTTTCAAAGAGAGAACATGCAACCGAAAATGAATTGAAGTTTTTAAACCTCTTTTCGAAACAAATTGAATTAGCAATTACGATTGCGGATTTATTCCAAGCTGTAAGAGAACAAGCAGTAACTGACAGTATGACAGGATTATATAACAGACGCTACTTTGAAGAATTTATGCAAAAAGAAGCGGTGCGTGCAAACCGCCAAAATTTAAAATTTACTGTTATAGGTATTGATTTAGACCATCTAAAAGAAATTAATGATACTTACGGTCATAACTACGGTGATATTGCGATTAAGGCTGTATCGGATGTTTTAAAGAACAGTTGCAGAAATATTGATATAGCTGCAAGAATGGGCGGGGAAGAATTTAATGTTATACTTCCCGGGGTCGATTCAAATGGCGGGCTTGTTTTTGCTGAACGTATAAGAAAGAACATTAACAAATTAGAACTGGAAAAAATCGGACATATTACAGCCAGCATCGGTGTTGGAACTTACTCCGAGCATTCCGAAGATATTGATGAACTTCTTGAATTAGTTGACAGAGCAATGTATGAATCAAAACGCAACGGACGAAACCGTGTTTCCCTTGCAAAAGCTATTTCAGAAATTTCATGGCAAGAAATCGCAATCGAAACCTTTATTGATATACTATCAAAACACAGAGTTCCTCTTGATGACAAAACTTCACGACTTTTGAACAAAAAGATTAAAGAAACAAATTTAGATAGAGAACTTATTTATCAAGTATCCGACGAATTGGTTTCGACTTACAACCCCGAAAACAGCAAAGGTAAATCTAAAAAGAAAGTTTTGTTAGCTACTTTGTTGGCAAAAAGGTTTGAACTCTCAAAAGATAATGTAGATAAGTTAAAAATAGCCATGCTGTTATATGATATCGGAAATACAATGTTGCCTAAAGATTTACTTAATAAAACTGATCCGCTTAATGATGAGGAATTGGCTTATATAAAACAGCATCCGCTTATCGCTGCAAGAGAAATTTTGAAACCTATAACCTGCATAACAGATATTATTCCGATTATTGAAAAGCATCACGAAAATTGGAATGGTTCCGGTTATCCAATGCATATTTCAGGAGACAGTATTCCTATTGAATCTCAAATCATTTTAATTGTTGATTCTTATTTTGCATTGACTGAAAATCGCCCTTACAGAAACGCTTTGAGTAAAGATAATGCGTTGAATATAATCAAAAATGATGCAGGCACAAAGTGGAGTTTAGCTTTGGCGGAAGAATTTATTTCTGTAATAAATAACGAGGATATTAATGATTGAGCTTGTTATTTTATATGAATTAAGTAAATCTATTCTTACAATGTACGGAATTTCAAAACAAATAAAGAAAGATTTTTCAGTCTTAATGTTGCCGAGTTACGGGACAATCAGTCCTGCTTTAAAACGATTAAATGATGGCGAATTTGTTCAATCTCAGAAATTTATGAGTAAAGGTGGCAGACCTTCTGTTTGCTATTCAATTACAAATAATGGAAAAACAAGACTCAAAGCACTTTTATTGGAAACAATGCCGGAAAATCCAATACAATTTATGACAAATGCACGAGTAAGACTGTATTGTGCGGAAATATTAGATGAAAAAGAATTAAAAAGACTTTTGACTATTTTGAAAATTAAAGCAGAACATATTGGTATTGATACGGCACATCAATATGAACAGAGTGATAATTTTTATTCAAAGATGATATTTGAAAATTTAAGCTGTGAGTATAGAAATTTTCTTTCGCTTATAGAAGGGATTGAGCATGCCTGCACTCATAAATAGTGTATTAGAAAATTCTATTGCGGAAGAACTCAAAATTCAGCAAGGAGACGAACTTCTGTCGATTGATGACATCACACCTCAAGATATGATTGATTACAATTATCTCTGCAAAAATGAGTTAATCACAATCAAAATAAAGAAAAAAAACGGAGAAATTGAAGAAATTGAACTTGAAAAAGATTTTGATGAAGATTTGGGAATAGTTTTCGAATCTGCTGTTTTTAATAAGATTAAACCTTGTTTGAACAAGTGTATTTTTTGTTTTGTCGACCAACAGCCCAAAGGACTGAGAAAATCTTTATACGTAAAAGATGATGATTACAGACTTTCTTACCTTCAAGGAACATATATTACAACAACAAATTTATCTGAAAATGATAAAAAAAGAATAGCGAATATGCATTTAGGTCCGTTTTATATATCTGTTCATACAACAAATCCTGATTTGAGGGTTAAAATGCTTAAAAATCCAAATGCAGCAATGATTATGGAGAATTTAAAATGGTTTAAAAAGCATGAAATACCTTTTCACGCTCAAATTGTTTTATGTCCTGATTACAATGACGGTAAAGAATTAGAAAGGACATTAAAAGATCTTCATTCTTTGGGCAAGTGCGTATTATCAGTTGCTATTGTACCTGTTGGAGTAACAAAATACAGAAAAACCGCTCTTAAAACAATTGATAAGAAAATTGCTATCGAAACAATAAAAATTGCGAATAAATACAAAAATGTATACTGCTCTGATGAATTTTTTATAAAAGCAGAAATGCCTATCCCTGAAAGTTCATATTACGGGAATTTTTCTCAACTTGATGACGGAGTTGGCTCTTTAAGGACTTTAATTGATGATTTCAACACTTTTGAACTTCCAAAACGACTCAAATCACATCTTAAATTAAACTTTGCTTGTTCGGTTGCTGCAAAAACCGCTTTTGAATATATAACAAAGAAATTGAACGAAATAGAAAATTTAGAGGTTTCTGTAACGCCGGTTATTTCAAAATATTGGGGAAATGAAATAACCGTAGCCGGCCTAATAACATCGAAAGATTTAACAGAAACGGTTAAAAATATAGAAGCAGATTATATCGTTGTTCCGGCTGTTATGCTAAAACCTTATACAAATCTTTTCTTAGACGGGGTTTCAATTGACGAAATTATAAAACAAACAGGAAAAAACTTTTATATTACCCATAATAATTATTCCGTAGAAGAAGTTATAGAACTTATAAAAAGTTATAAAGATTAAATATAGATAGGTGGCTAATATACCGTTAAATTTTTCTATTATTTAATAATCTTGTAATTAGAGAAAAACTTAAATAACAAGGAGATTTAGCTATGCCTACTGCAGTTGAAATTGAGAAAAAAATTATTAGTGTCATTATTATTGAAGATTTCAAATTAACAAGAGTCGGTTTAAGATGTGCTTTAAATTCGAACGAGGATATAAATGTTGTTGCGGAGAGCGATAATGCAATGGACGGATTAGAATTAATAAAAAGACATTCTCCGGATGTTGTATTAATGGACTTGGGGTTGGCAGGTATGAACGGCATTGAAGCAACAATAAAAGTTAAGGAAATGAATAATAATGTTAAAGTAATAGCGTTAACTTCTCACGACAGAGAAGAAGAAGTTATTGCAGCACTTTCATCCGGAGCAATGGCATACTGCTTAAAAGATATTGATCCTCTCAAGTTAGCAGATGTTATTCGTGATGTTTCAAATGGGGTTTGCTGGTTAGACCCTATGATTGCTCGCAAAGTATTAGATTCGTTCCCTAAACAAGAATCTTTGAGCTTTTTAAGAGATAGCAGTTCTGATGAAAACAGGGTACCGCTTACAGAAAGAGAATTTGAAGTTCTCAAGCATCTTGTTGACGGAAAAAGTAATACCGAAATTGCAAAAGAACTTATTGTGAGCGTTCATACGGCAAAAGCTCATGTGTGTTCTATTTTGCAAAAAATGTGCGTAAATGACAGAGTGCAAGCTGCAGTTAAAGCTGTAAAAGAGGGACTTGTCTAAAATTCTTTACAATTCTTGTCTTTTGTTGTAGCTTATATAATAGCTGATATACAAAAAGAGGGGATTAGTATATGGAAACAAAAATTGAAAAATTGCCTGAAAATATGGTAAAGGTAGAAATCGAAGTTCCGGCTAAAGATGCTGCAAACTATTATAACAATGCTGCAAAGAGAATTGCTCAATACGTTAACATTCCGGGATTTAGAAAAGGAAAAGCTCCAAGAAACGTTGTTGAACAACATATTGGTGTAGAAAAAATTAAATATGAAGCATTGGAAAATGCATTGCCTAAAATTTTCTCAGATGTAATCAGAGATAACAAGTTTGATGTTGTAACTCAACCATACGTTGAATCCTATAATTATCAAGTAGGTCAAGAAATGAAAATTGTTGCAAAATTAGAACTAAGACCTGAAGTTACATTGGGTGAATACAAAAACCTAACAATAGATGTCGACGGATATAAAACACCGGAAGATGCTTTGCAAAAATCATTGGATAATCTCCTTGAAAGATCTGCTACAACAGTTGTTGTAACCGACAGAAAAACCGAAAACACGGATATTATCGTTTTTGATTTTGAAGGTTTTGTGAACGGTGAAAAAATTGAACACGGTGATGCAAAAAATTATCAAATGGATTTGGCTCATTCAAGTTTTATTCCGGGATTTGCAGAACAACTTTCCGGCAGAACTCTTGGAGAAGAATTTGATGTTAATGTAACATTCCCTGAAGAATATCACGAAAAGAAACTTGCAGGTCAACCAGCTGTATTCAAATGTAAAATTAATGAAATAAAAACAAAAGTTTTACCTGAATTAAATGATGAATTTGCCCAAAAAGTCGGACCTTTTAAGACTGTTGATGATTTGAAAGCAGATATTCAATCTTATCTTGATAAGCAAAAAGAAGATACTGACAGAACAAATTCTGAAAAAGCTATTTTTGAAAAAGTTGTAAGTAATGCAAATGTTGATATTCAACAATCTATGATTGATAGAGAAACTGATGAATTGATAGCGGAATACAAACAAAAACTCCAAATGCAAGGATTTACTTGGGAGCAAGCAGTTGAAGCTCAAGGATACAATCAAATTGTTGACGGCTTGAAAGAAGATGCTGCAATGAGAGTTAAAAACTCATTAGTATTGGACAAAATCGCAAAAGAAGAAAACATAACATTATCACAAGAGGATTTTAGTACAAAATTATCTGAATTAAGTCGTATGTACCAAATGGATGCAAATTCAATGCTTAAACAGTTATCTCAAAATCCAAACGTTTTAAATGCAATTTCTCATCAAGCATTGAATGATAAAGTCTCACAATTCTTGTATGAAAATAATAAAGTAAACATTAAATAGTTATCGAGGATATAAAAAAGAGGGTGTCCATAATTTTGCGGACATCCTCTTTTTAGTTATTAATTTTAATTATAATTTTTTAGGATTTATGTATCTTATTTCACCGACTGTATTAGAGGGAGGTGGATTTGGACAAGTAATATTTGCATTTCTTGAAGCACCATCATCATTATAACTTACAGATAACGAACCTGAGAACCTCCTGCAATATGCATCATTATAGGATAAAATTTCAGGAGGAGTAGAAGGATTAGGATTACCGTCATCAAGATAACAAGGTAATAAATCAATCCTTGTCAATAAATTAGTTTGTATAACATTTGCATCAAAGAAAGGATATATTATTCCCTCAGGATGGAGAGCGTTCTCATCAGCGCTTACAGGCATATAAATCATGCCGGCACTATGCCTGCCGGATGAATCGGAACCAAGTTGAGGAACATCAATATATACAACGTAAATATCCCTATTAGCGTTTGCGGTTGTACGTAATATTCTGTAACTAACATGATTTGGAGCTGTTACGTCAATTCCAGAATTATCAGATGTAAAAGCGCAATCCTCTTGTTCACGTATTTTTAAAATTTTCCTTAATTCACCAGGCCAGTCCTCGAACGCCAAACCATCTTGCTGAAATTCAGCAAGAATATCATACATTCCTTTATATGCAGTATAGTAATAAAGATTATAAGCTCTGTCAGCATTATGCTTTGAAATTGAAAGACAAAGAGTTACAACTATTGCGATAATACCCAATGCTAACAACAGTTCAATAATTGATAAACCTTTTTGATAAAATTTTTTCATATTAGCTCCGTTAATTCTTCATATATATTTATTATATCACACTTTACAGAAAAATTAACCTTTGAAACATTAAGGACAGTTTTATTTTCTTTTACGGCATAAATTTTTTTATTTCTTTTATTCATTTCCAAGACAGGAATTCCTCCCAATGCATCATACGGAACAGCAATAAAATCAATATCATCAACTGATATTCCGGAAGCCGGATTTACGATATGAGGAGCGTTTGCAAGACCCAATAAAACGCAAGGTAAAAAAGTAGGAGTTATATATTCGGCTGCACATTTTGGATTAACAATTTCTGTCGGAATAGAATAATCACAAAATGCCGGTGCATGTGCACAAGGAATTTGCAACTCTTTGGAAATATAGTGCGAAATAATCGCTTCAACTCCGCCTACCGGATCCGTTCCGTTTCCGTTTGCATAATCTTCGTCATTGCTTTCCGGAAACAAACAAACAATGGCAACAGCATTACAACCACGATTAACCAATTTATATGCAGCCGTTTTGATAGTTTCCAAATCTTTTACATTTCCGGTTGAAATACCTGATGATTCTATATAAAATTCAACTCCGACATTTTTATCAGTAATTTCATAGTCTGAAATATCTATCCCATATACTGTTTTTACGGCATTTATAGTGTTAATATGAATATTTAAAACATCTTTCGGTATTGCTTTGTCAAAGATAACTCCTATTTTATTATTTTGAGCTGATTTTAATCCTATATTCCCTTTAAAGAAATCATCTAATGTATAACCCTCAACATACAACATATTATCAGTAATTGCAGAAAAACAAGCAGCATTAACAACATTCGGATTTACTATCAGGTTGCATGTTTGTGCAAGTTTTCTTGCACAAACACCCGCATCACCGGCATATCCTCCGATTGTTGCACCTATTCCTGTCGGTATGATTAATGCTCCTGTTTTCATAAATAAATTATATAACAATCAAAACGCTTTTGTCAGTTTGCAAAAAATTTATATGTATTGTAAAATCATTAATATAATTTAAAGGTAGTTGAGAGTAAATGAACCTGTCAGATATATTAATTAATATTTTCGTAATAGCATTTTTACTATTTGTTAACGGTTTTTTTGTAGCTTCGGAATTTGCTCTTGTAAAAGTCAGAAAAACAAGACTTGAGCAACTTTCAAATGAAGGTAACAGTAATGCAAAAAAAGCCTTAAAATTAGTTAATGAAACCAATAAAATGCTCGCTGCCGCACAACTTGGAGTTACAATCGCAAGTATAGCGTTAGGTTGGGTCGCGGAAGCTACTATTGTTCAGTTAGCAGAGCCTGTTATCAATATATTTATGAATGCCAATTCGACAATTACAGCACACATTATATCTGTTCCAATATCGTTTGTTTTGGTTACATATTTTCATGTGCTAATAGGTGAACAACTGCCAAAATGCTTTGCGCTTAAACATACAGATTCGTTGGCTCTTATAGTAGCAACCCCTATGGATATGTTCATTTCTCTGTTTAAGCCGTTCGTTTGGTTGTTAATGGTGAGCGGAGATAAAATTTTATGTGCTTTCCACGTATCTTCCGATAATGCTTCCTTGGTTCATTCAACGGAAGAACTCGATATGCTTGTAGATGCAAGCTACAATGAAGGTGTTCTAAATGAAACCGAAACAGAAATGCTTCATAATATGTTTAAGTTTTCGGATTTGATGGCAAAACAAGCAATGACTCCGAGAACTGACATGATTGGTATTCCGAGCGATATCAATTATGAAGAAATGGAAAAATTTGTTTTGGAAAATCAGTATACAAGATATCCCGTTTATGAAGAAGACAATATTGATAAAATTTTGGGCTTCATTCATGTCAAAGATTTGTTCTCAAATGCAATTAAAAATGAAAACTTCTCTATAACAAAATTGTTGCGACCGCTTATGCTTATACCGGAAACAATGACTTTGGATAATTTAATGTTGGAATTTAAAAAATCACATTCACAAATGGCAATCGTTATTGATGAATTTGGCGGAACATCTGGGCTGATTACTTTGGAAGATGTTTTGGAAGAAATAATCGGTGAAGTTCAAGATGAATTTGATGAAGAAGAAGAAACTGACATTAAACAAATAAGTGAAAATTCTTATGAAGCTAATGCTATGATGAGAATTGATGAGTTTGTTGAATTTTTTGACTTAAACAAAGAGCAATTTGAAGAGGATGACGTCGAAACCATTGCAGGACTTGTTGTTAAATTAATAGGTCATATCGCAAACATAGGAGATGAGGCTTCTTATAACGGATTAACTTTTAAAGTTATTGAAATAGACGGTGCAAGAATTACCAAACTACAAATTTCCAAATGTGAGCAAAAAGAAGATGTTTTGCAGGAAAACGGAAATAATTAACTAAATTAAGTTAGATTTCCTGTTATAAGACTTATCACATACTGATTTAATTAACATGAAGGTATTCAACTATGATTAAATATTTTTACAGTTCACTATTTGTAACAATACTCGGACTTATAACCGCCTACTTGTGGGGAAATCACGTTCTTAGCGGAACCGGTTTTACCTGTGTTTTTATTGCAAGCGTACTTGCAATATTAGAAATAAGCCTTTCATTTGATAACGCAGTAGTTAATGCAACAAAACTCGAAAAAATGTCGCAAAAATGGCGCCAACGTTTTATAACTTGGGGTATCCTAATCGCAGTATTCGGAATGAGATTTTTATTCCCACTTTCTGTGGTTGCAATATTTGCTAAAATAAATATTGCAAAAGTTCTAAATATGGCATTGCATGATGTTAACAGCTATACGCATTATCTTGAACTTACACATGCTCCGATTGTTACGTTCGGCGGAGCGTTTCTTTTAATGCTCTTTTTTGATTATTTCATTAATCGTAATAAAGATATACACTGGATTAAATTTATTGAAGAAAAATTTAAACTTTTATCCGCTGTTAAAGGATTTTCTTCTATAACTACAATTTTGGCAATTTGTTTATTATTAGCAAAAATGCCGGTTGATATCAGATTAAACGTACTTATTTCAGGTGTATGCGGAATTATTACATATCTTTGCATAGACGGACTTGCTGAATGGCTCGAAAAAAGACAGGAAGAAAGAGCAAAACTCTGTGCCGATACAGTAAAATGCTCCGGTCTGATTGGATTTTTGTATTTAGAACTTATAGATGCATCTTTTTCATTAGACGGAGTATTAGGTGCTTTCGCATTAAGCAAAGACATCATAATCATTACCATAGGATTGTTTATCGGAGCAATGTTTGTTCGTTCACTAACTATAATGTTGGTTGAAAAAGGGACTTTAAAACAATTCATATACTTAGAACACGGTGCTCATTGGGCAATAGGAACATTGGCTGTCATAATGTTTTTATCAACATTCGCTGAAGTTCCGGAAGTTGTAACAGGTTTGCTCGGGTTATTTTTTATAATTAGTTCTTTGATATCATCAATACTTTATAACAAATCTCAAAAAAAAATTGCAGATCAAAATGAATAATTTAAAAGATAAAAATTTGTATTATGTAGGCGGTGTCGTTCGAGATGAAATAATCAAACGACCTTGTTTGGATACGGATTTGTGCTACGAGGGCAATGCAATAACTTTTGCCAAAACAAATAATTTGAATATAATAAGAGAAAATCCTGCTTTTGGGACTGTCAGAATTAAAGACGGAAATGATGAAACGGACATAGCTTCAACCCGTACTGAAATCTATCCCCAGAAAGGACATCTGCCGGTAATTACAAAAATCGGATGTTCACTTAGGGAAGATTTGAACAGACGCGATTTTACGATTAATTCAATAGCAAAAAATACCGTTACAGGGGAGCTTATTGACTATTTCAACGGTAAGGATGATATCAATTCAAAATTGCTCCGAGTTTTGCATAATAACAGCTTTGAAGATGATCCAACAAGAATAGTAAGAGCTTTAAAATTTTCAGTAAGATTTGGATTTGAATTAGAGGAAAATACAAAAATTTTGAGAGATAAATATCTTCAAAATATTAACTACGACATGAGCTATCACAGATTAAAAAAAGAACTGTTAGAAACTTTTAGTATCAATAATGGCAGAGAGTATGATGATTTTGTAAATCAAAATATTTATAAATTGCTGTCTTCGACGAAACCATTATCAGATATAAAGGGTAAGGATATTGCTAAAATTGTAAAAAATGAAACTTTTAACAATCCTCAAATGCTCTACTTAGGTCTGTTTAATTTGAATAAACTGCCGCTTACAAGAGGAGAAAAGAAAATTATCGAATGGGTTGAAAGATTGAAATTTCAATCACCAACAAATAATACACCTAAAGAAAGTATTTATCTCGCTAAATTTATAGGTATCACGTTATGTTGAAAAATATCTTTACAAATAAATTTTATATACGAGGTATGTTTAACCCTTTTATAAATTATCAAATTAGAAATTTGAATAACTATATCGGCACAAATGTTCACATAAAAAGAGATGTACAGCTTATTGTTAATTTGACCTCGTATCCTGAAAGATTTTATGATTTGCCAAAAATTTTGTACTCATTAATAAATCAAACATTGAAACCTGACAGAATAATTTTGTGGCTTGGAGATGAAAATGCTCCGCTTTCTTCATTACCATATGAAATAACACAATTTATAAAAAACGGTTTGGAAATACGTTTTGTTAAGGATATAGGAACATATACAAAATCAATCTATGCTTTCAAGGAATTTAACGATTCAATAATTGTTACTGCTGATGATGATATTTATTATGAAAAAAACTGGCTAAGATTGCTATATCTGTCATATATTGCAAACCCTAATGATATACACGTACATAAAGCCCGAGAAATATCATTCAATTCCGGCAAAATCATAGGGTATCAGAATAAAAATAGCTTTGTAAACAAAGAGAACGCAGATTATAATAATTTTATTATTAGCTCCGGAGGAGTTTTATATCCACCTAATTGTTTTTCCAATGAAGTGTTAAGAGATGATATATTCCTAAAAATCGGAGCAAAATCTGATGACGTTTGGTTTTGGACAATGTCTGTAATTAACAACCATAAAATAAGAGTGGTTAAAAATCATTACAAAAGCCTCGTTTATACAAATATCTTTGATAAAATTCTCAAGATACAAAATATTGATAATAGAGATGAACAATTTGAACAAGTCTTGAAATACTACGGGCAAAATATTTTGAGCAAATTAAGATAGGCAAACTTGTACCACATCCTAAAATACACTTTATAAATGATTTTCAGATTTGTATCACAATATAAAATAATTAAAGATAAAGGAGTTTTTCTTGCAAAGTATGTAATGCTAAGACTCAAAAAATACACAGCCCTCTTCAATTAACAAAAACGGAAATTTAACAAAAACAAAAGGGGAACTATGAGTAGTTTTATAATACAGGTTTTATTAACTTTTACAATAGCCTATCTAATCGGCTCTATTCCAACCGGTTATGTAGTTGTTAAGACTATAACAGGGCAAGATCTTAGAACGATTGGTTCCGGTTCTACCGGTGCTACAAATGTAAAAAGAGTACTGGGTAAAAAATGGTTTTTTATAGTTTTGCTAACAGATGCATTGAAAGGTGCTACACCCGTTGTATTGGCAAAGATATTCGGAACCGTGGGAGTTTTATACGGAATACTTCCGGTTATTGCAGCAATAGCCGTAATTATAGGTCATAGCAAATCCTGTTTTTTGCAGTTTAAAGGCGGGAAGTCCGTAGCTTCCGGAGTAGGAACAATATTAGCATTAAATCCGGTTGCAGGTTTATTTATTGCTGCTATATGGGGAGCTGTAACTTATTTTTCAAAATATGTATCTCTTGGATCAATTATAGCTCTTGTTGTTTCACCGTTTGTAATGTATTATTTTAAAGCTCCTATCGCTTATATAATATATTGTGGTTTGAGTGCTTTTTATATTATTTATTTGCACAGGGAAAATATTAAACGCTTAATTAACGGAAACGAAAATAAAGTAAGATAACCCGGAAGTTTATTTAATTATCGATTCAACACTAATATTTGTAAAATATTTATTTGCAACACTTATTATATCGGAAGCAGTTATTGTATCTATCATATCTGTATATTCTTTTAAGAAGTTGTATCCCAAACCAAGGGTCTCAAAACCTCCGACTACTGAGGCTTTTTCGGAATTAGTTTCCAAAGTGACAATAAATCCGCCCTTCAAACGTTCTTTTGCATTAGATAGTTCCTGATCAGAAACAAATTCTATCTTTAAGCGTTCAATTTCTTTCATTAGCTTATTTTTAGAATATTCAACATTGTTTGGTGAAGTCCCTATGTATGTCAAGAAATTTCCACCTAATTTTTTCGGTGAATATTGGGATCCAAGTTGATATGCCAGCCCGTCTTGTTCTCTCAAATTTCTGTATATTCGAGAGCTTAATCCGCTGCCAAGCAGTGTATCAAGAAGTTTTAAAGTAACAAAATCTCTTTTATTATCTATACCGCAAGTTTGCCACCCAATAAACAACCATGCAGTTTGTAAATCTTTGATTGTTTCTGTACTTTTTTTAGGAGTATTGAGTTTTGGAATTTTGTAATTTGAATAATTAAATATTGGTTGTTTCTTGTCTTTCAACATTTCTCCGAAAGATTGTATAATTACATTTTCATCAACATTACCATTAATTGATATTATGATGTTTTTTGAATCAAAAATCCTGTTGTAATATGCCTTTATATCGCTTACAGTCAATTTAGGTAATGCTTTTTCCATAATGTTATTACTATTCGAATAAACACTATTTTCAAAAATAAGAGTTTTGTAGTTTTCTAATGCGATATTCACTGGAATATCTCTTTTTTGTTTAATTTTACCTAAAATTTCATTTCGCTTTTTTTCTACTTCATAATCTTCGTATAAAGCATTATTTAACAATTCATCAAGAATATTTAATGTCAAATTTAGTTGTGCGGCAGTGGTTTGAATATTAATGGAAAACAAGTCTGAATTGCAAACAGGTTTAATTTTTATTCCGTTTTCTTCTGTTAATATTGCAAGTTCTTGTGCGGAATATTTTTTTGTTCCGCTTAGCATTGCAGATGCGGCCATTGTACCTTCACCAATTTTCTTTTCTAAAAATTCACCGCCTTTTGCCATTACTGAAATAGCAACTATATCATTATTTTGATGCTTATTAATTAATAATGTAGAGTTATTATCTAAAATGTATTTTGTAATTCCATCAGCTTCGTTAATTTTTTGTGCAGTATGTTGCTTTATAGCAGGAGCTTCTATTGTTTCATTTTTGGGAAGTACAGTAGACACTGCACTTTTATTCACACCCAAATATTTTTTTGCAACATTTTGTACATCATTTAATGTTACTTTATCGATATTTGCAAGATAATTTTTGTACAAATCCGCAGAGTCAGTTAAGGTCATAATGTATCCAATATTTGTAGCGATATCAGAAGTTGATTCTCTTGCATAATAAGTATCCTGTTCAATTATTTTTTTTGCCGTAATCAATTCTTCTTCAGTAATTCCGTACTTTTGGATATTTGTTATTTCATCAAAGATAGATTTTTCTAATTTTTCAGCATTTAATGGATTAAAACTTGCTGATATATAAATAATTCCGTCCTCTTTATACGCTGTATTATCGGCACTAATAGTATAAGCAAGACCTTTTTGTTCTTTAATATTTCTGTAATATCTTGATGACTTCCCGACTCCCAAGACTTGAGCCAATATATCCAATGCATAAACTTCATTTGAACTTATCGGAACACCGCGAAATCCTATCATTATATAACCGGTATTAGCATCTACATAATCAGTTTTACGCCTTTGAGTAAAAAGTTGATGTTCTTTTTTGTGGGCACTTTTTGTAACTTTTTTACAATTCGAGTCAAAGGCTTCCGTTACTTTTTTTATAACATTTTGAGTATCAACATCACCAACAACTAAAGTTGTCATATTAGACGGAACATAGTACTTGTTGAAATAGTCTAAAATTTCTTCTCTGCGAATAGTTGAAACGATATCGGCAGCCCCTATAACTTTTCTTTTGTAAGGATGATTTATATACATTAGAGAATTAAGATTGTCGTAAGCTAATTGAGAGGGAGTGTTCCCATCTTTTGCAATTTCTTCAAGCACGACTTTTCTTTCCATTTCAAGTTCTTTTCTTGGTATCATTGGATTTTGAAGCATATCCGCATGCAAATCTAATGCTTTTTCAAAATATTCAGACGGAAGTGTTATGTAGTAGTGTGTAAAATCTTTACTTGTTGCCGCATTAATAATAGCTCCTTTTGATTCTAATATTCTGTCAAATTCACCTGTCGGGTGAGCTTTTGTTCCTTTAAAGAACAAATGTTCCAAAAAATGTGAAACACCGTTATTTGAATCGTTCTCATTTAGCGAACCTGTTTTTACCCAAGTATCAATTGTAACAATAGGATTTGTTTTAACTTCCTGAACTACTAATGTTTGACCGTTTTGCAGTTTATGGACCGTAAAATCAGATGCAAAAGCCGACAACGACACCATTAAAAGAACAATAGTGAAATATATTTTTTTTAACATGCTAACTCCTCATAACGATATAAGACTATAATAATACATAATATAAAGTTTTACCAGTTAAATTATTGAGTTAATCTATTAATTAGTAAATTTTACTTGAAAGATATTCATATTGATAATAAAATAATAATACATATTAAAATTAATCGGGATGTAGCGCAGCTTGGTAGCGTACTTCGTTCGGGACGAAGGGGTCGCAGGTTCAAATCCTGTCATCCCGATTTTGTTTTTTGTTAATTTTTCTCTGTTGTAGATACTTTATATAAATTTATGTTCGTGTTACGTTCTTTGCTTATTTCATTTTTTATTTCAAATTTGCAAGGGTTTTTATTATTAACTTTTGTTACAATTTATCCACAAATCCTAAAGTTTTTTTCAAAACGATACGTTAATCATGAGGTAAGTTGGGTTTTATTTTTTTTAACGTCATAACCTGATTACAAAGTAAGTCAAATTATGGATTGGCAAGGAAATTAATGGAACAATCAAATTTTTGGTTACAATTTAATAATGGTAAGAAAATCAATTTGTCTGAAATTCATGACGGAATTAATATTGATGAAAACAATGAATTCCTAAAGAAGTATGACAAAAATTCCAATAGCATATTTGATAAAGATGAAATAGAGAAGCTGAAAGAAGATGCTGCTTCGTATTTGGCTGACGGTGTATTAGATAAAAGGGAAATGGTAAGCTGGTTCGCAAAATTATTTGGTTTTTCTGTTGAATCTTTAAAAACAGATAATGAAGCGAAAAACAGAAGTATGTCAGATATTTCTGATTTAGTTGAAAATTCCATCAATGATATAGCTAACCGGTCGGCACAAGCCGATTGTGTTGAATACCTTAAATCAAATAGTTTGAATATGACAACTGATATGCTTACTCGTGATAACGGAATAATAACTGAATTGTACGACAAAATAAAAAATAAATGTGACGATAGCTTATCTCCAAATTATATTTACAGCATAATATTTTCCGAAGTTTTATCAGCTCAATTTCTTGAAGAAGCGAACAACGGGGAATTAACCAAACAAGACTATATTGAACGTAAAATCAATGCTGCTAAGGCAATGATGATGCACAAAATAATGGGAGAATATTTTGAAAGTGAATTTGCCGATTTGGATGTTCCAAGAGAGCAATTAGAGAAAGTAATACGCCAATATCTTGATTTTAATTTACCTCATTTAGTTGAATATGCAGCATACAATTATGATTCTGAGCAAGGAAATGTTTATGACGGCATTTCTTGGGGTGTAAATAATCTGGTAGAACGCATATTGAAGGATGAAGAATTTGAGAAAAAGTTTTTTAAAAACATTTCCTGTTCAATAATACAAGATATTTCTAAAATTACATCTTCTGGTAATTCTGCAACCGTTGATAAACAGGGATATGACTTAAGTCAAGTGTCTATTATACCACATGTAAACTATGGCGAAGATGAATTATTAAACTTTGAACAAACATTTAAACTTGAAAAAGGAATGGACTTTAATTCGGAGGCATATCAGGAATTCCAAGAAGCAAAAAGTGAAATGGAAAGAGTAATGGCTCCATTTAATAAAATGTCTATTATGAACAGTCAGATAGAAGATGTAAGAGAGGACTTGCAAAAATCTATTGCATGTAATCCACATTCAGCTGCATTTGATAAAGTTACTGATGCTATGGATAAATCAGGAGATGTACCGAAAGCTGAAGATAAAATTCAGAAAATATGTAATTTATTTAATGAGTATTATGCGAATAATGCAGAACAAGCAGCAAACGATTTGAATAACATTATTCAATCAAAGAAAATCTATGGTTTAAGGATAGGAATAGCCGGTAATAATTTAAATATATCTTTCACAAAACAGTTAAATACGGATTCTGATAAGTTATATGCTTTAATCCAAGTGCTTGATGCATTTGAGGAAACTATGGCAAGGCGATTTGAATCGATTTTGGGTGGTAAATCACTTGAAAGTTATATGAATGATTATAATTCAAAACAGAAAAACGCTCTGGGCAATACAAATATGGAAACATTAATTGATGCATATAAAGCAGATAACGGAACTGTTGTACAGAAATACACCGGTGCTGTAAAAACTACAGGTATGGTTGCAACATTTGTAGGAGGGGTTCTGTGTTTATCTCCTGCTGCCGGAGTTGGTGTCGGGCTTGTTACAGCCGGAGGCAAAATGGCAATCGGTGGTATGGCCGCAGATTATGCACTTGAGTATACAGAAGCACTTACCAGAGACGAAATAAGTAAAGAAGAACTGGAAGATATAACTAAATATTGTCTTATGGATGCAGGAGGATTTATTGTAGGTTTCAAGGCAGGGCAAAAAGGAAATCAGGCTTTTGCAAAGCTGTTGGACAAAAAACTTGCATCTGTATTAAAACAGGAGATTACTGCAGGAAACAGAATTAAAGCTCTAAAAACAGTTCTATCTCAAAAAACCTTACTCAAGAATTTTATGTCCGCAGAGGGAGCTAAAATGGGAACAGACTTTTTCATTTCCTATGTTGGTGATTTGGTTATGATGGGAGTACTTGATACAGATGATAATTGGGAAAGTTTATTAAAACAAAACTTATTAGGTATTGTAATTGGTTCATCAAACGATCTTGCTGATGTTGGAAAGCTGACCGTCGCAAGCCAACAAAGATACCGTGAATTAAAACAAAAACAGAATAAATCTATTCTTAATGACGCGGAACTAAAAGAGCTTGCGGCTTTAGAGAAAGAGCATGTTAATGGTAAAACGAAAGAAAACACTGAGCAACAAATTGAGGCAGATAACAAACCTGATGGACAAAAACCTCAAATAGGATTGGTTGACGAGACTCAAGGAAAATCAACAAGAAAAGCTGACGTATCCGGTAAAACAGAAATTTCTGTTGATAAAATTCAAATAAAAGAATTGACGGATGAAGAATTTAATGTAATTAAAGAAAAATTATTCTCAAAAATGGAAGAAATTGAACCATTAAAGAAAATAGATAAAAATGAAGTTAATAAATATAACTGTCAAATTTTGGAATATATTACAGAACATCCTGAATTATTAGAAAACAAAAACTTTGCGGATAATGTCGGGAAT
>JAKSUQ010000018.1 GCA_024408855.1 bacterium
TTCATCCATAGTTGGATAGTCCACAAGCGTAAATTCGGTAGGACTGCTACCTATTATATTTATTTCTATTTATGCGGAGCATCTTTTTGTTTGACAATGCAAAGGTACTGCTTTTTTCTTAAATATACAAATTTTTATTGGTAGAAAAATCAATTTTTAAAATGTTTCTTATACCAATTTTCAATTGTAATAAAGATCAATAGCAGTGCGATAAAAGGTGAAGTTAGAATAAATAAGATAACCACCCATGGTGCACGAAGTTCCTGTTGATTATTATACAGGATAATGTTTTTAATTATTCGTAATTTATTAATCATTGTCTTTTTTATTTTTATGATATTCTTTTGCAAAACCATACATAGCCATATAAGCAAATGCTATATAGCATAGACTAACAAACCAATCTTCATACCAACCAGCCATGAGGAAAAGCAAACCTGTTAATATGGAATAAAAAGTTTCTTTCATTGTTATTAAATAAAATGTACTCAATCGCGTCTATTATAGGAACGCTGGTTTTTCTCTGAATTTATCCAGTGCATTATTTATTGCATTGAAATCGTCGTACTGGACTACTAGTCCTCTTTGTTTCCAGAACTGATATTCCTGGTTATCTTCTTCATTGATAATAGTGTGTTCGTCATCTGTCCAGAAGAAACCCTCACATACCTTACCTACCCCACACAATACACGATAAAAACCATTGATATAGGGATGTGGTTTCAAAGAGGTATCCTTATGAGGTATACCGTGATTATCTTCAACATACAGCCAATCAATACCTGGTTTAGTAAGATGTTCTGGAAGATACTTGAAGAATGCTTTATCACTATCAGTATTTTTAGTTAGTTCACCATCAATATACCACCAATTACTACCGGTAATCGCATCATCAGGTACAACAAAATCATCATTGTTTTCATATGGTGTGATTGTAATAACCTTTAACTTATCGTCGGTAATTAATTTAGATAGTACATCATTATGAATAAAAGCACTCCACTCAGATGCTTTAGGCAGAAGCATTGGATTAAGACTTACTTGTCCGTCTTCAAAAACGTACTTACCATCTTCTGTAAACTTAACGTTTTCATACTTTTGGCAAGACATTGTGATTTCTGATTTTCCATCTTTAGTCATTGTAAGAGCTTTAAAGTGCATATCACCAAACAAAGGTGAATAGAACTTTATATCATTCAACTCGAATGCTTTATTTCTATCTCTATTGAAGAGGTATCCCATTACATTTGCATATATTGTAAGTGCTTCTGCTGCGTTCATAATTGATTTTATTTTAGAATTTGTTCAATGATTTCGATTGATTCTGCCACTATATATTCGTTACCTGCTTTAGTGTATATGATACTACCATTTGGTTGACCAGGTATAGTAGCGAAATCGCTTATTTCGTTTTTGTTTAGCATTAGCATCTTAAGGTTTTCCATGTCAGATGCCTCATGTAGTTGTATGAATCCACTAGGGATTTTATTTTTAGAAAATGTACTCATTCGCGTCTATTATTTAATTGGTAGATAAGCATTAACACCGAGGCTAATATTAAATCCCGTGTGATTAGTTAGAGCCAAATCAAGGTTCAATGCGAAGTGTTTACTAACAGGCATAATGAATGTAGCAAAACCGCCATAAGTACCTTCAGTTACTTTACCACCCCATAGATTTTTATTTTCTTCAAGTGTTACGTGCTCACTTTCATCTTTACATCCTACCATAGAACATTTACCTGCTAACACACCACAAGCGAAATGCTGTCCAAACATAAGCCCCATTCGTATATCCCATTCAGGCATACCTCCCGGCAATTTACCACCACAATATCCATCAAAACCTGCTGTAACGCCTAGCAATTTACCACCATGATAATACATTGATGCACCATACATAAATGAGTCATCATTATATGAGTAACCAAAGCGTGTCATCAAGCCAATGATTGGATGTTTGGTGTCTTTCCAATTTTCCAGCCATTTATCAAGATAGTAATCGCTTTCTTGTGTGGTTCGATATGTTTTTCTAGGTGTTGCCACACGATATGTTTGATCGTTTGTACAAGTTACCGTTACGGTTGTTGGACGATTACTACGATAAATATACGTAGAAGTTTGCGAATACATGCTAATTGAAAGCATGATTACCAAAATAAATGTTAGATACTTTTTCATAAGTGTTGTTTTTAATTTTGTTTGACGATGCAAAGGTACTGCTTTTTATTTAAACACGCAAATAATTATGCCACTAATTTTTTAAACGTACGTATTTGATTAACAGTCGTAGCCAAATCATGTAGTGACTTTTCTCCACATTTGCAATACCACCAATGATTACCCGTGAATACATAATTATATTCTGTATTATAATGCATATTTTGTAATAGGCTTGCATTAACACGTTCGTCTGTGGTAAATTCAAATATTGGATTTGTTGGTGTATAACCTTTATGTGCTAGGGCTATATCAATAAATTTGAAATCCTTATCAGACTTTTCATCGCAATCAAGTGAAATGATTTTGCCAAGTGTCATTAGATTCAATACTTGTTCATAAGTTTTGAAATCCAAATGCAATTGCATACCAACACCCATGACGATACTTGCATCACTATAAGCGTGCCCGATATATCCATCAAATTGACTTGCAATACTAATACTAGTTGCATTTTCGGGTATGGTAATAGTAAGCCTAGACAAATCACTATCAGGGATATTTACTTTATACCCAGGAGGTAAAAGTTTCTTATTGAAGGAAATTGTCTTTCCTTTATCAATGTCGCGAAGGCGTATTGCGATACAAGCGTGTGTAGCCATAGTTTATGTACTCAAACGAGTCTATTTATTTAATGGTAATACAATGAATAGAATAACGACGGATTTTCCAATCATATTCAGTGGCAAACCCAATTTGTTGAATATTTGACATTTTGTCAATAGACAATGGCATACAGTATTTCCGATAGCCATTCTTTTTAATCTTCTTTTCAATGATTTGGTTTACACGAGCGAGGGCTTCGTCATAACTACGATATACAATCTTATCATCTACAATTAAATCGAGATGAGTATTAGCGTAATGGTTTTTATGGCGAATATATTCTTGAAGTCGAATTTGATATACTTTCATATTTATTTTCCTTTTTATTTTAAATTGTTTTTATAATTTCGAACCATTCATGTTCCATGTTAAGTGGTTCGATATACATAACTGAACCATCACTAAATACAATGGTGTTTACATCATAATCACTGCCACTATCAGCACCTTTCCCTTTATACAAGAATTTTTTTTCTTTATTAGGGTTAATACTAACTACGTAATCAAGATTGATGAAACGTACTTCTCCACTCACTGCAAGAGTAACACTAATAAAATGTGCCATAAGTTTTAATTGCTTAATTTGGTTAATGTGTAGGAAAATGCAAAGTCATGCTCAACAAGCCATTTCCCTTGTTTTCTTGCTTTGTTCTTCGATGGGTAATTTTCATGTGTGCAAAGCGTTCCCCATGAAGTGTAAGCATTTAATTGGTGTGGTATTGCTTTTGCCATATTACATATACTCCTTTCGTTCTTCGTAAGCGGTTACGTATTCTTTGGCTGCGTTATACAAACGTTCAGCATATTCTTCTTCGCTTTCGCTTAATTCTTCACAATCTTGGATTGCATCAAGACAATCGCAGAAATCGCCATAAGTGTTATGAAAACGGCAATAAGACATGTTCATAATTGTTTTCTCCTTTCTATTTTAGTTGTTTTTGAATTACGATGCAAAGGTACAATTTTTTTTTCAATTATGCAAATAATTTGGTGAAAAAAATGTAAATTCGTGTTTTTTGTAAAGTAGAGTTAGCAAAATGCCAACCCTACTCTTCCATGAACTCATACTCAACTTCAGTATATTTCATTGTGTCGGGCTTTCTATTATCCGTAGAGATTACGTTTCTAGCCCAAGTACCACATAACTCTTTATTGATGCCACGATAATCTCCACCACCTCTGTCATTACCTTCAGCAGTTAATAGTGGTAATGGGTTAATACGATACCCCCACTTATCAGCCTTGATTTTACGCGTATCAATATATACCATCTTATCGTGATTGATAATATAACGATACCCAAAAAACGGAAATAAATTAATTACAAACCGATATTTTTCTTGTACCAATCCAAACAAATTTTTGGTTTCGTTTTTTTCATTATCGGCATAATCACCAGCCCACACAACTTGCATAGGAGTACGATACAAAGCACACATAACACGATTAACAAATGAATTAGTTAAATAACTATGTTCCATCAATTTTGTTCCTGTGTTATGAGGTTCAATGCCTTTCCAAATGTTTTCAGTGGTTTTCTTCAAGACTGCTTTATAGTATTGTCCCATAGTTGTATGAACGATTACCTATACATCGTAAGGTTTTAGTTGTTGTTTTTAAATTTGCTTTTTTTTGTATGCCGGTGTTCGTTGTCTTATCGCAACCGGAAACATGAAAATAACTAATAAATATCACTTTCTTCAAAATCATATTCAACCTCGGAATATTGGCTATTAGGCTTGGTATAATTAACTTGTATAGTATCTTTTGCCCAAGTTCCAATTGCCTCCATACAAGTCCCATAATAATCGCCACCACCTAGTCCATTTCCAATAGCAGTTAATAATGGCAATGGGTGTATGCGTTCACCATATTTATTTTTCTTAATCTTTGAAAGGTCGATAAAAACCTTTTTAGTTTCATTTATCAAATAAATAAATTTATTTTCATCGTAATCCCCATTAACACCAAACTCGGCTTTGACACAATCCTCGTAGATATTATCATCAGCATATTCACCAGCCCAAACTACTGACATCGGATAAAGATAAATTCTATGAAGAATATCAGAAAGGAATCTATTACCAATGTAAGAATGTTCCATCAGTTTTGCACCAACACCAAAATCCCAAGGTGTGAAACCTTTCCAAAAACCACCCTCTTCTGCCTTATAGCAAGCTTTATAACATTGTCCCATATTAGTTAGAACGATTACCTATACATCGTGAGGTTTTAGTTGTTGTTATTGAAATCTGCTGCAAAGGTACAACTTTTTTTTGATATATGCAAATAAAATGTGAAATAAAATGCAAATACATGGTATATTTGTGTATTTTGCTATGTATAGTTTGCAATTTACAGTTTTTTGCACTTTTTTATTCTAAAAATTTGCATATGTCAAATATTTTACTTTTTTATATAACACCCGCAACTAAAACTTCAATTTTAAGACAACTTTTTAACAAAGATGATAATTTATACCTTAAACGTGAGAAAGTGGCTTAAAACAAAGAAAAATGGGCAACCACTTAATTGTGATTGTCCATTTCACCATTATATTTTGTCAACAACCTATTAGGCTGCATCAGCAACCTCTCCGTCAGTCGGTGCATCAACGAGCATAGACTCGAGAATAACATCTACGTTCTCGTTTTTCAGTCGCTCAACGAGTGCTTGCATATCAAGGTTCAGTGCCTTGCTCTTACCATACTTGGTTTCAATCTTCGCAATGTAGGAATACAAGGTTTCCATACCCTTGAGAATAGCCTTGCTATCACGATAAATAACTGTCTTGGTAGTCAAGTCAATGTCGGTATGCTTAACCAACTTAACTTTCTTCTCACCCTTTTCCTCGGCATTAGCCTTGAGTTTCTCCAACTCGGCAACAACCGCATCTTGGTTCTTGTTGTTGGCTTGGAGCATACGGCGAAGATTAGAGCCGGAAATTACGTTATCACGCACAGCTTCTTGCAGACGAGTGTCCATCTCAAGAATTTGCAACCAATAGGTTACAACACCTTGGTTCTTACCCAAACGCTTGGCAATCTCTGCAATGGTAAAACCGCAGTTCTCGCGGAGTTTATAAGCGAGTTGTCCCCACTCATACTCGTTAAAGTTCTTACCCTCGTTACGCAAGCCTTGCTGAATGAGCAAATCAGCTTCACTCAAACTCTTGCTTACGAGAATAGCCGGAACGCGTGCAATGTCCTTACCCTCGGAAATAAGTTGCATAACTGCACGATAGCGACGCTCACCATCAACGAGTTTATAAATAGTAGTACCATCTTCACGCTTACCACCATCTTGTACGGAAATGGGGTTCAGCATACCCTGCTCGTCAATTTGGCGTGCCAACTCGCTAATATCGCCAAAGTCACTACGCGAGTTAAAGCCATCAACGACAACGATGGCACGCGGGTCGATAGAATACAAATCTTTCTTGGTAGTCTTGTTAATCATAGTTGTTGCCTCCATAATAGTTAGAACGATTACCTATACATCGTGAGGTTTTATAGTTGTTGTTTTTAAATCTGCTGCAAAGGTACAACATTTTTTTCATATATGCAAATTATTTGGCGAAAAAAATGCAAATACCCCTAGTTTTTAACGTTTTTGTAAAGTAGAGTTAGCAAAATGGTTGATTTCCTCTACATCACCATTGGTATGGATAATATCAAAACGATAAATAAAACCATTAACCAATTGTTTCTTAATTTCCTCTATATCACCATAGCGGAAATGATAGACAGGTATACGGCTAGTTGTATGTGATAACCCACTCATTTCAACCAAGAAATTTTTACCCGACTTGGTGAACTTTTTACACCCATGTGAAGTGTATAGTTCAATAGCCACTAGTTCATCAGGCTTATAGGACTTTTTCTTGGGTGTTTCTTTCTTTGTAGACTCAATCGAGTCCTTTGTTTTGGTAGGAGCCATTGGTTTTTGACTCCCACCAATTATAAAATTAATTTGCATAGTATTTTCCTTTCTTTTTATCGTGAAACAATATCAGCAATCATTTTCACAAGTTCCTCACAAGTGCCACCAAAACAATAACATGAAAAGCGACTTAAATCGTTATCAGCGAAATCTTGTCCATCAGTTAATGATGGCTTAACATTGCAGAAATACTTTCCATTTAGTGTAATAACAACATAAACACCATCACTGATAGTTGATTTAACCTCACTAGCGAAACCATACATTTTCAAACTTTCCAATTGGCTTTTAATATAGTATGCCTTATCGGTTAAACTTTTTATTTTGTTACGTTCTTCTTCTTCCTTTTTCTTTTTAGCGACTTTGTTGGCATTAACTTGTTTCTCAAATACTTCACGCAGATGCGAATGTTGGTTCATTCTATCTTCAATAAAGTTGATAAGTTCATTTTCGGAAATATCAACAAGGAAACTCCACCAACCACCATCAAAATCTTCATCGTTGAAACGTTCTACGAAATCAGCAATATTTTCATAGCGAGAGGAACGGCTAGTGGTAGATGCATCAAAAAACTGCATACCATCACAATCGAACAACATATTGAGAAATGTTGTCATATAACCCTCACTAGTTTTCATAAGGTTATCGTACGTGTCGCGAGAAATGTTTTGGTTGTTAGTAACCGGTACAAGAAAAATAAACATAATTGTAAATAGTTTTAGTTGTTAATATTATCTTTTTGTTATCTGCTGCAAAGGTAATGCTTTTTTTTCAATTACGCAAATTATTTGTTAAAAAAAATGCAAATACACCTAGTTTTTAACAATTTTGTAAAGTAGAGTTAGCAATTTACAGTTTTTTACACTTTTTTGTGTTAAAAATTTGCGTATGTCAATTATTTTACTTTTTTATATATGACGTGCATATATTAATAAAAAAGGTGACGGATTTCTCCGCCACCCTTGATTGTTATGCAGCCAAAGGAAGATATTCGCTTGCTGCTTGGAAAAGTCCCTTATTGAAGGACAAATCCTTAACTACCGATTTAATTGGGCGCATCTTACGCATACGATGATTGGTACGGCTTTTCATCGTGTAGTCACCATGCATTGCGTTCTCTTGAATGCGATTGAATACGCACCACAAAGAGTCACCCTTATCATCGTCACGTTTAGTGCTCAAAACCTCTTCAATGGTATTCTCCTCAATGTCCTCAACTTTGACATCAACGGCACTACGCAGACGAATTGCCTTGATAGCCAAATCACGTTGACTAGCCTTATCCAAAGTGGTGTCACGCATCGTTTGAATAATCTTCGTTTGTTCACCTACTTGTTGAAGAGATTGTGCTACCATTTGGCGCAGTTCCTCAAAATCGTAGTTCATGTGACGAATAGAAATATCTACCATTTGATTGGTTGCGATAACCAAACCATTGGAGCAAATTGTTCTAAAACACCCCACCATAAACTTAAACGAATTGAAACCATCGTGAGAGTTGGTAAGAATGATACGAGGAAAACACTCTACACCACCATCGGTGTTAGCGATTGCTACGTTGGGATTTTGGAAAGCAATCATATGGAAACTACGAATACCCTTGCTACCTGCCTTTGCTCGGCATTGTTTTGCCTCTACGGGATACCAACCCAACTTATCCAAATCGTCAATAATCGTGCTTGTGGTTGCTTGCACGTAACGTCCCGATACATTGGGATTGGAAGGGTTTGTCAACGCTGCGTGAGGGGCTTTTTTGAAAACCTCCTCTTTGGTGAGGAAACGAGTTGCAAGTGCATCATTCGAGAAAGAAAGCATCGTATCAGCCATAGTTGTATGAACGATTACCTATACATCGTGAGGTTTTAGTTGTTGTTTTTTGTTTGACAATGCAAAGGTACAACATTTTTTTCAATTACGCAAATTATTTCGTATTTTATTTGCGATTTAATGCTGTTTTTGTGTTTTTTGCAAAGTAGAGTTAGCAAAATCGGTATTAATACCCAAGATAACGATAACAAACTACGTTGTCTTTATTTACCCACACATGATAATGGTATAGGACACTTTCTTGTTCATCTACAACCATTACCATACACGCAGTACCATTTGATTTTGCGTAGGCGGTACTGATAATCTCATGTAGATTATTGAAACCTCTTGTGTTACGAACGTGTGCTACAAGTTGTTCGCTATAACTCCAAGCTTCTGCTGAATATTCTTTGTTTCTACTGACTCTCATATTATATTATTCATAATTGGTTACACACTTACCTGTCATACCGCTACATTCAAATTCGGTAACTGACATTTCATCTGCCATACGTTCAGCCTTTTCCAATGCTTCTTCCTCGGTTTCGGCTTCAACATCTACGGATGCGTAAAAATCATAATGTACGTTTACACTAAACTTTTTCATAATTCTTTTTCCTTTCTATTTTAGTTGTTATTGAAATCTGCTGCAAAGGTACAACTTTTTTTTCAATTACGCAAATTATTTGGCAAATAAAATACGAATTTGTGTTTTTTGTAAAGTGTAGTTAGCAATTTACTGTTTTTTACACTTTTTTGCTTTAAAAATTTGCATATATCAAATATTTTGCTTTTTTATATATTACATACCTACAAACAAAAAAATGGGGTGATTTCTCACCCCATTTCATTTATACACCTAGTTCAAACCCATAGTAGTTTTCATCATTGGCTGGCACATAATACGGATATTCACCATTAGTTTCGTTGTGTTCATAGCAAATAGTTTCACCATACTTGTCAGTCAAATCTTTTGCTATTTGATAGACATTGTTAGCATAGACTTCATTTTGGCTACCGCTATCTTCCATTTCAAGTAAGATGATGCTATCTTCATCGTCACAATCAAGTTCGGCATCAACCTCTTTATTGTTAATCAATAAGATTTTACCATAACCATGCAAATCTTGACTGAAGTAATCGCAGTTGAAAACTCGCTCACCAATACACAACTTACGTTTGTCGGGTACCTCATAGAATGACTCTACACAATAGGAGAACGTGTCACTCAAATAATCAGCAATTTCATCGTCCTTGATATCGCTAGGTATTCTAACCTCGGTTGGGAGCATTTCGATAACTTGTCCATCGGTGTCCCAATTAACGTGTACTCTTTTCATGTTAATTAAAATTTAGATGGAATATTCAAACCCATATTGTTATTAATATCCATTGTAAAAATGTCAATGCTAACAATAGAATTAACATCAATGTATATTCTTATTGGTGTGCCATTGCTTAACCAATCATCATTGTCACAGAAAATAACGTGTACATAATCATCATCGATTTTTACAATGTGAGTTGTTTGTAACTTTCTTTTGTCACTATTGACAACAAGTTTCTTACCATAATAGGTTTTATAGTTTACACCATTGATACCTTTACCCTCGGGAATATTCGTGACAATACGAAAATTATACCCTTTGTTTTTGTTAAAGATTTTTTTAATAGTTTCTGCTTTCATAATGTTTTAGTTTTTGGTACTCAAACGAGTCTATTGTTTATTAATCGTTTTCACAAAATATTGCGTGTGTTGAATTTACTGCAAGATAGTAATGTCCATTACCACAACCCTTAAATTCTTCGCTATACCAAGCACGCATGATACCATCTTCACCTAGTCTGCAATCAACACTATTATCATAACCTTTTCTCCAAGCCATACGAAATTCCTTTTTTTCTTTAATGCACTTGGCAAATTGTTCCTCAACCCACGTATCATATTTATGGTAGTTGATTTTCTTAAACCCTTTCTTGATGGTACATGAAAGTGTATCAGTTCCAAAACGCTTAATACCAAGTTCTTTTGCAACTTCCCATTCGTCACCTTTCAAATAACGGAGTAAATCTTCGTCACTCAAGTTATTGATGGCAATAGCATTATCAAGCATATTTTTCCATAAACCACTTTCAGTAAGAATTGCAATGAATTTTTTAAGAAAACGTCTTGCTTGCTTTATCTCGTCAGTTTTCTTTTGTTGATGCAAGGTAATATTAGTATAATCACGTAAAGGATAACCATATTTGCGACTACCCTTTTTGTAATAGCAAATGGTATCACTATCATCATGATAGAATAAACGCATTACGCGTGTTTCACCATTAATGGTAACATCATAATAGTTAGTTCGATGTTCCTTAACCAATTCTTGAAATTTGTTCAGCATAATTGTACTTGTTTTTAGTTGTTGTTTTGAATTACGATGCAAAGGTACAACTTTTTTTTCATATATGCAAATAATTTCGCATTTTATTTGCATTTTTAGGGTATATTTGTCGTTTTTGCTAACCACACTTTACAATTTACAGTTTTTCATATTTTTTTGTAGTAAAAATTTGTATATTCCAAATATTTTGCTTTTTTATATATGACGCACGTGTAATAATAAAAAAAGGTGACGGATTTCTCCGCCACCCCAACAACTAAAACATTACTTTTTGATAGGAAACGTGCTAGCGCCATAATCTTTGAATTTGACGTATATATCAGCAACCAAATCGGAAAGTACATTGGAAAACTCTTTTTCCTTACCATCAGTTGCAATATACTTATTAGCCAAATCTATTATTGTGCCTTGTATTGCCATGAATAACCCATCTTCGCAATAGGCATTATCATAACGTGCAATATAAGCCTTAATGTCACCATCAGCACCGAACATATCCACAAAACGAAAATACTCTTTCAATGAAAGCAAATCGTAGTTACCTGTGCCCATTTCTTCGCAATAGTCACCCAAAGGACGACAATTATCGTCAATGTATTTACCTTTGGCAATATATTGCATTGCGTTACGAATAGCCTTATATTCTTCGGTATTACGAATAATACCCAAAAACATCTTGGCAATATTATCGGCACAATGATATGCGCTTTTCATTTCATCAAGGCATAGTCTATCCTTGTCAATTGTATTGAGTTCTGCTTTCATTTGTGCCAATGTTTGCAAATCATCATAACTATCAAAATACTTTTTGTATTCATCAAAAGATTTGTTTTGATGCGTAGATATTGATGTAAGATACCCACCTTTACAATTATGCCCATCAATATGTGCAGTACATTCGTTTTTACTAGCAGTAAAGTGTGAAGAAGTGTGGTGGCAAACCCAACCTTTTTCTTCAAGATATTCATGCATATCATTGAAAGTTATAATTGAATTATCGTTCCACATTGCAACGAGTTCATCATTCTCTTTTGGACAAAATACACTCAAGCCCTCACCTGCAATATCACCATAAGCATATGCATTCATATAAGGTGCAAGTTCTTGAATAAAACCATCGGAAAGTTTATTTTCTTCCGTTGCGTTTTCGTTGATGTCCCAATGGCTACGCAATTCTGCAATGGTGACATATTCCCAATTCTTTTTCTTCAATGGATTTTTCATATTCTAATTAAGCATTAAGTTCTACAATTTCACCTATTTGGTAATGGTCGCCACACGTATTTGAATAGTCCATTACCTCGTTAGTACCACACTCTACCTCACTTGCAATTTCGTGTAGGCTATCAGCAACATAATATTCATCTACAATAATTGTCAATTTATACTTTTTCATAATGTTAAGTTTATTATTTGAAATTCGGTTGTTCTACCATCTTAAAAAACTCGTCACGATAAATAGGAAACTTTTCGAGAAATATCTTAGTTGAATTGATATAATTCTCCAAGATTTCGCTACTCAAATTAGTGTTTTCGATATACGCCTTTGCATTATTACCTTTCCAATTAAGTTCGTTCCAATTTTCCAATTGATTGTGTTCGCTATCATAATAAATGCAAAGTCCTTTTGGGTTGACACTAATTCTTGTATAGTAATATTTTGTTACTGCACAAGTAAAACCCCAATAAGAATTTACATCTATTGTAAGTCCACTTTGACATAAATAACTCCACAACTTTTTAGCATATTCGCTATCAATTTTTTTTACTGCGTAATAAGTGTCAGCAATGTCATTGACATCTTTAACAAATTTGTTCATTTCATCAATGAGAGTGAGCAAAATCTTCTTTTGAATATTCAACTCATTGTTTGTAAGATTGTCATTGATTTCTTTGGCTGCTTTGAAAGCATCTAAATTACGTACCATAATGTTTTAGTTTTTTAGTTGTTGTTTTTTGTTTGACGATGCAAAGGTACAACATTTTTTTCAATTACACAAATAATTTGTCGAAAAAAATGCATTTACCCATCAATTTTCCTCATTTTGCAAAGTGTAGTTGTCAAATCTACCCATTAAATAGTTATATTCGGTAGTGATACACAAAGCATATTCATCACGCATAACATCGAAATCTTCTAGTGCACCATTGATGTCACCATATACGAAATATGTTCCATCGTCATTAAGGTAAACATCATGATTATCACCAATGATTACAAAGTTGTTTTTAGCATCATTCAAATACTTTTTAACATCAGTTGCATCATTTTCTAACATCATATCTAGCAAAATATCAATCTTGCTTGTCGGTACATCAAATTTATCATTGATAACACTATGGAGTATTTCAGTTTTAGTTGCCATAAGTCTTATTTTATTTTTGGTACTCAATCGAGTACATGGTTATTAAATACGTTCGCCATCAGCATTAAAATAACGATGGCATTCTTCACATTGGAAAACGGAGTAACCGCTAAATTCATCGTAACCTTGGTATTCCAGGATACCACCACATTCCGGACACTTTCTCATATCTTATCTACAATTTCAATATCGGTATAGCCAAGTTCTTCAAGTTCCTTTTTCAAAGGAGCATATTCTTCTTCAGTACATGGTTTTGACTCATTCATTTCGTAATTGTAAATGGTATGGAAATGTTTCTCACGCACCGAATACCCAACACACTTACCTTTGGCTACCTTATTATCGGGAAATAAGGCGAATACACCGAAACAATCTTTACGAAATATAACTCTTGTCTTTTCCATATTATATTAAATTAGAGGGTTATGCACACTAATGTAGTTCTCTTGCATAAATGCATAAATCTTTTTAGCCTTTTCATTCGCAACACGATTTCGTCCGTCAACACGGCAATTTTCCATTTCAGCGAATCCCTTAATGATAAGGCACGCAAGGGTAAAAATCTTCTGCTGCAAAGTACGATGGGCAAAAGTCAATACATAGTCAACCACATCTTGCATGGTATCGGTACTTGCACCATTAATAAAATCTTCCAATGCAGCACCCATGTGACTACCTTTGCGTATGCGCTCACTATTATTGTGATACTCGCGTACTTCCATTTCCATTTGATAATACTTTTCAGTTTCCATAATGTTTTAGTTTTTAGTTGTTATTGAAATCTGCTGCAAAGGTACAACTTTTTTTTCAATTACGCAAATTATTTGGTGAAAAAAATGTATTTTTCTTACTTTTATCTGCATTTTGACAACTTGAGTTAGCAATTTACAGTTTTTTGCACTTTTTTGCCTTAAAAATTTGCATATGTCAAATATTTTGCTTTTTTATATATCACAAGCAAATGCGCAAATAAAAAAGGCTACTCCGCAGAGTAACCTTTCTTGTGTTTCACCTTTCGTGTATATTTCGTTTTTAACGGCACAACACTACTATGGTTGATAGTTTTACCATATAAGGCTATTTCATTCTCTCTATTAGCCTTTCTAACGGCTTTTAGAGCATTTATCATATCAATATTCACACTCATAGATATTCTTCCTTAATTTGCTGAATTACCAAATCGAAATACTCCTCATCACTTTTATTCTCATCGTTATACACATTCAAACGTGCATCACGTTTTTCTTGGCTGACAGGTATTGACAACAAACGGAAAATCTCCATATTGTTAATATCTTCTTCACGAATAAATGGTTCACCATCACCATCGTCACATACCTTGATAGGTTTGATTTCCCACGAAACCTCGTTATCCATCGCACGTCCTTCTTCGTATGCTTCTGCACTCATACAATTATCTTCAATCGTATGATGATTAAATCCACTTGGCATATTATCAACAAATGATTTATAGTCATGCACAAGTGCATCTTTTGCACCTTTAAGGTTGGTGTATAGGCGAATATCATTCGCTTGTTTCTCGCAATCAACTACTGCGGTAATTACCAATTGCCAAAATACATTTTTCATAATGTAATATTTTTAATGGTTAATAACATTCTGCAATAAAAGCGGCACGCTTACGGCGACACCAATTATAAATATTCTTGGTTTTATTACCGAAGAAGATACGAATGATATAACCTTGTTCGGACTCACCGACAAAATCACACTCATCAAGATTACCCAATTCCTCAGTATTCTTGCAATGGTTATCTTCCAAAACATTGCCCAATACACCATAGTCATTGGCTTGTCTAACAAAAGCATCTACGGCTTCTGCTTTGGTTACAAACTCATTTTTCCAATACTCATACGCACTCTCTTCGGTTGCGTTGACAAAAGCGAACTTTTTCATAATAATAATTAAAATTAATATTGCCAATCCAATTTATAGTAATGTGTTGCAGCATCAAGGTAATTACTAAACTTTTTAACCTCAACCTCTTTTCCGGATTTTCTTACCTCAACAAAAAACAAAGGTGTTGTAGTTCTACCATTGATAATTTTGAGTTCAACTCCCAATGAAATAAAACCACCCTTGCCTGCGTGTGATACCATTTCTTTTGAGATTGTGATGTTTTCAACACAAGATGTGATTTCTTCTAATGTCATTTTTTTCATAATAGTATGTATTTAGTTGTTTAACGTTTCCGAGTGCAAAGGTACAACTTTTTTTTCAATTACGCAAATTATTTGGTGAAAAAAATGCAAAAAACTAGTAACTTTCTGGGTTTTGCTAACTACACTTTGCAAAATGCATTAGGGACTCAATCGAGTCTATATACAAAAAAGTGACGGATTTCTCCGCCACAATTTTAATATCCTTTTGCATTAAGATAATCACTCATATTATACAATGCGCCACCACGTGTAGAATGGAAACTTGCTACCATATTGATAACAAATCCCATACCATTTTCATTGATGGCTTTTTCGATACGCTCCTTAACGGATTGTTCGTAGTTTTTCCAATACTCTTTATCTTCCATAATTAGTCCTCCAAACTCAAAAGATACTCCATTAAATCAACGATATAGACATCGCACTCTTGTTGTAATTCGTCAGTACAATACAATTGATTGTCATAACGAACCGAAACATATTTTACTTTTGAACTACCACTTGATGCCCACAAAGGCTGTCCGCCATCTTCCTCAATAGCATCGTTATCAATGGTTATGATACCACCTTTTTCCTTAATGCGCTCAACACACTCGTTTTGCAAGTTACGGCTTGCTTGATACCACAAGTTAATGTTGTCTTGAATTTCTTTTCTTGTCATAATTGTAGTTGTTTTAGTTGTTATAATCTCCACTATTGGAAATCTGCTGCAAAGGTACAAAAAATAATTAATATACGCAAATAATTTAATGAAAAAAGTGCAAAAAACTAGTAACTTTCTGGGTTTTGCTAACTACACTTTACAAAATCAATAAATATTGAAAAAAGTTACTGAAAAATTTGCATATGTCAAATATTTTGCTTTTTTATATAGCGTATCAATTCACAAATGAAAAAAGGTGACGGATTTCTCCGCCACCCCAACAACTAAAACACATTATCTATATCTACAATTGTGAAATCTTCACCACGATGTAAATAAGTCCAATCTTCATTGTCCATATCATCAGTATCGTATTTGTCAATCTCATTGTAGAAATCATCAGTATCAATGAAATCTTCACTTGTGAAATCAATGTTGGCACAAATAGGTAACATATGTGAAACACTTTCACAAATGAAAAATACATCATCGTCATATTCTTTGGTTTCGTCACCATCAATAGCAATTATCGTGTTCGGTACAAATGTCTTATCATCGTTCCAACGAATAGTTACACTTGCATAAGATGGGTTAAAACCATTAGCCTTGCTGAACTCATCACACAAGGCTAATATTTTGGTTTCTAGTGCAGTCATATCGTCCGTATATTATACTGCGTAGCGCAATGCGTTAATACTTACCACACTATCATAGATAGTCGCTCTACGCGGTTTCTCGTCCCAATAGTTTGCATCAGCATCAGCCGTGGTATCACTACCTGTGGTATTCAGCCAATCAAACTTTTTCTCAAAGTTGGGCACAAAGTCAATAAGATGTACATTACGCTCAATCTTACATTTTGGTAACTTGGTAATCTTCAAACGCTCGGCAAAATACTCCAACTCATCGTTCCACATTTCGGTTTCGTAGTAGGCAACAATCTCACCTTTCTCGTTGATAAACTTATGGAGAGAGGTTTCCAATACGTTGAAGAAACGTTGTCTATCACTAATGATAGGGTTTTCGTCCTCCTCAATCTTATTGCTTGCGAGAGGAATAATGAACGTTACACGTACTCCGTATTGTTCGTTTGCCGTAGGAATGTGTTGTTTTACACTTGCCATAATTGTAATGGTTTTATAGGTGAATATTGTGGTTTTGTAACTCCTTTTGAATTACGATGCAAAGGTACTGTTTTTTTTTGATATATGCAAATTTTTTATTGAAAAAGTGCTGTTTTTTTGCTATTTTTGTCAATTTTGCTAACTACACTTTGCAAAATCCTACCAATTGGCTGACATATAAAGTATTTCGTTATCCCAATCAACACTATGGCATGCTATATCAAGTTGCTCCATTGCAAATTCAATATCACCAAAATAATAATCATCGTACTCAGCAGAACCCCAACAAGGCGACATTTCAGTACATAAAGGCAATTTAGTTGGCGCTAAATCGTGATTTGCCAATACTTCTTTTGCTGCATCAATGAAATCTTCTATTTGACATTTAGCAATCTCCATATACTCCCCATTCTCGCAATTATCAGCAAAACCGAAAAAATTCATAAGGAAACTATATTTGCTGAAAACGGAATAAGTGGTATATACACTATTAATAAATTCTTCCAAACTATCAGCACGCATATCATCTTCTTCCGTCATTTCGTCTTTTTTGTAAAGTTTACGCAATTCTTTTCTTGCGTTCTCAAACCTTACCATATCAGCGTTCTTTTTACGCGTTTCAAAAAATATTATAAGTCCCATATTGATGTATTTTTAATATTCGTGTAGTTCAATCTTAACACCTTGTACACCTTTGTATGTTGCACAAATAAAATCATAATTACTTTCAGCCGCCTTACGTGTCTTGAAGATACGTTTATTAGCCGTACCGCTCCATTTAATTTGATGAAAATGCTTTGAGTTCGTATATCTACGTTCAAAGAAATAGAGTGACACATTACCGCAATTTTCAGTAATCTGCATTGTAATATAAAAACCTTTCATAATGGTGTTATTTAGTTGTTATTTGAAATCGAGTGCAAAATTACAAAAAATAATTGATATATGCAAATAATTTAATGAAAAAAATAACAAAAACAGTAAAATACCTGATTTTTGCTAACTACACTTTACAAAATCAAGAAATACTGAAAATTGTTACTGAAAAATTTGCATATGTGAAATATTTTGCTTTTTTATATATCACACACCTATACACAAAAAAATAGGGCGATTTCTCACCCCATTCTTTTTAAAAAATCAAGTCGCAGGTTTTACTGCACCGCTTACCAACAAACGTTACATATTGTTAGTGTTTTCATTTTTAACACTATTCAAATCATCATTCAACTGAAGAACCAATGCAATTAATTCTTCTTTGTTTAATGATTTAACATATTCTTCAAAACTTATTTCCATTTTTAATTCTCACCAAATATAAATGTTCTTGGATTTCTACCGCTTGCAGTTGTTATCGTAACTTTCAGTTTAACTGATTTATTACCATATTGTTCGTACTCATAACGATTTCTATCGTAAAAGTCCATATTTTCTTGCTCGGTAATCTCAACCTTTACTACATTACCTTGCTTATAGTTGGCTTTCAAATCGTTAAAGAATTTACCCCAAATGCCATCGTGTGCAACCGAATAATAGTAATAGTTACTATACGATTTACTACTGCGCTTTTGGCAAATACTACAAGTATACAAGTCAGTCAAACCCAAATCAAAATTTGCTTTCTTTTTGAGCCACTTTTGAACCTCAATGAAATATGTACTAGGTTTTAATAGTAAGCAATCACGTACGCAAGAAAGTTCTTTGGTAATAGGGCAATGCCAATAATCGTAGCCATCACAAACGAATTTGGTACCTTTTTTGAAAAAGATATTAGCCTTTTCCAACTTGGCTGACATTTCGTCAAAACGTTTTGACACATCTTCAATAAAAGCTGCCATACTGCGGAATTTACCGCCATCTTGAAATTGCACCCAACCAAACATTACATAATAATATGCGTGAGTTGAATTGCTACCACATCCGTGTCGGCACTCTCCGTAATCAACATCAAAACGTGAATTGTCCCAACGTTCGGCTTTCTTAATCTCCGTCTTAACATCTTCAATGGTAAACGGATAGTTTCTTTCATTTTCTTTTGACATAATGTTTGAATTTTAGTTGTTGTTTGAAATCGTATGCAAAGGTACAACAATTTTTTGATATATGCAAATAATTTCGCATTTTATTTGCATTTTTCTAGTAACTTTGTCGTTTTTGTAAAGTAAAGTTAGCAATTTACTTTTTTTTCGTATTTTTCTTATCAAAAATTTGTGTATGTCAATTATTTCGCTTTTTTATATATAGCATACATATATTAATAAAAAAAGGTGACGGATTTCTCCGCCACCTTTGTATCATCGTGCATACATATACTTAACACGATTGTTCGCAACCATCTTTGCCAAACGCAAACGTTCTGCATCGGTTTTGCCACCTCTTACTTCAGACTTATCAATGGTGAAAGTATCACACTCAAATTCGCCATTGGCATCTTCGTACACTTGGCAGAAATAACCACCTACATTCGGTTTCGTATCGTCAGTAAACTTGACATACTTTGTTCGTCTTGGACTAACTTGTACAACTAACATTGGGTTCATAATATTATGTTTTTTTAATTAGTTTATTCATTGACGTAACACGAATAATCAACATCGTATTCGTCTAATTCAGTTTTTATTTGCTGAATACGTTCTTTGCACCACTCCATATCATCAATCTCATCTTCATCAAAGTCAGCGAGTTCAGCAACACGTTCTTGCAGTTCCTCAATCAATTGTTCAACCTTGTTTCGTTCTTCCATACAACAAGTATAAAAGTCGGGTTCATAACCAAAGTTGCAATCACAATTCGGTATTACTGCGTTGATAATCTCCTCCCTCGTACTATTATAATCATCAAGATAGATAACAATGCGAGGACGCGTAGAATAATTTTCTACAATACTTTTGAGAACACTTTCCATCTGCTCCTTTGTGGCATTTCCGTTCTCCAATAGTTGTTTTGCTTTTTCAATGTTGCAATCCATAATGTTTTAGTTTTTAGTTTTCAACTACACAAATGTTACGATATACTTTGTGACTATAATAGTCAGTAATACGTTTAAGAATTTTAATGCACTCTTTTAGTTCACTTTCTTTGCACATTTCGCTACCATCATTCCACGTACCGCCACGATAGTATTAATATTCAATTTTAACCATAATACTTTTGTTTTTGAATTATGATGCAAAGGTACAACATTTTTTTGATATATGCAAATAATTTGGTGAAAAAAACACAAAAAAACACTATTTTCCTGTAAATTGTAAACTCAAGTTAGCAAAAACAAGAAATATTAAAGAAAAATCACAAAACACTTGCATATATCAAATATTTTGCTTTTTTATATAACACATACACTACAACACAAAAAAATAGGAATGTGTTGGGACTTACACACTCCTATTCGATTATTAACGTTAATACGGACTTTCCTTAAGCCCAAATAATAAAATGATACTTATGTCCCTTATATTGTTATTTCTTATTTGCTTGACGCATAGCCTTGCGAGAATAAGTAACCTTTTCGTTGGTTTCGTATTCAGCCAACATTTCCCACTCGCTATTCAAATTAATTTTAGCCATAGTTGTTTGTGTTTTTATTGTTGAACAATGTTAATTTTGAAATTACTGATTGAGCCATCTTTGATGCTATCATCAACACCAAGTATTTCTTTGATTGCATCTTTTTCATTTCCCATATTGGAAATAGGGTGATTGATGGTATATTCAATCGTCACCTTAACCGGATGATAGTAACCAATGAAAACCTTTTCCTCATCAGTCAGTTTCCTAGTACTATGCTCAATAACCCAGCCAAGATTTGCTGCTTTTTCAAGCAATGGCATAATTCGGTTCTTAAAATCGAAAGCCGACTCAAAAGCATTATTATCATCGGGAAGAAATTCGATGCGATAGCAACCACAATATTTGTCCCAATAACAAAACATATAAGCACTACCTAACCCTCTTAATTCTTTTTGGAGTGACAAAATTACACTCTCACCAACTTCATGAATTAGGGTAATAGTTCTCCCAATATAAGTGCTATCATATAGTTTAACTTGTTCCCTTTTATGTGTAAAAACACCGCAAGTGTGACAAAAACTTGTAATATCATCACTAGTCATTGAGAAAAATAATTCACTCAAAATTTGTTCTTTTCTTGTTTCCATAATGTTTAAATTTTAGTTGTTTTTGAATTACGATGCAAAAGTACAACATTTTTTTGATATATGCAAATTTTTAAGTAAAAAAATAGCATTTTTCATGTATATTTATAACTTTTGCTAACTACACTTTGCAAAATCACCAAATTAACCCATATTCATATAGTTCATCTACTAATTTCTCATCGCGTAATTTATTCGTGTCAATACGATATTTATGCCCAACCATCTGCTTAAATTGGCTAACACCATTTTTAATATCAACAAATGGTTTATAGTAACGAATAATCTCTAATGCCACCGAAAAACAATTGCAAAGATACGGCATATCATAATACGTGATTTTACCAATAAAACCAATTGTTAGCACATCGTTATTATTAACGTAATCAGCAAATGCTTTGGCTAACTCAATGATTTCATCTTTGGTATAATTACCATACGTGGTAATACTACCCTTAACACTTTGCAAATCTTGTTCAGTCAAAAGTTCCCATTTATCACACCAAGTGCTATTGATGTACATACGTTTTGGGTGTCCAATGTTACCATAAACTTGCTTACCACGATAATAATTGGCTTTTGCACGCACATCTTCATTCAAAGGTATAATAACCCCAAATTTAGATTTAATTTCATCTACAAGCGAATTGGTATAAACCAATAACTCCGTATCATAGAAACAATGCCCATCAATAGAAAATTGATTGCCACCATAGTTCTTAATTACCAAATCCTTAATCATAATTGTTGTTGTTTTAGTTGTTATTGAAATCTGCTGCAAAATTACAACATTTTTTTGATATATGCAAATAATTTCACATTTTATTTACACTTTTGGCATATATTTCTATTTTTTGCTAACTACACTTTGCAAAATACAAATAAATTTGCAAGTTCCATTTATTTGTGTATTTTATATATCATATATGTGCATAATAATAAAAAAGGTACTCAATCGAGTCCATACATACGAAAAAGGTGACGGATTTCTCCGCCACCCAAACAACAAAAATTATGGAACATTATTATCAAACTCGTACGATCCTGACAACATTTGAAACCTCCGGGATAATAGCCATTCGCTTATTGGCTTTTTTATCACGAATACGAATGTTATCTTCATCAGCAATAATCTCAAATGAATTGAATGTGATGTTATCTTGAATGTTCGGTTCTTCAACCTCACTTATTGTCCACCAATAGCCATATACATCATTAGATATATGGCAAACACTTGTACATGGTGGATAATGATATGGACGTTGATAAATGAATCCACCTTGATACTCTCTGAACAATTTAAGTTCTTTTTCAAACTCCGCTTTCATTGCTTCAAAAGCATTTTCATGACTATTAAAAGTTGAAACTTTCACAACATCATGTACTTCATTAACACAAGTTAAAATAAACATAATCGTATATATTAAAATTAATTATTCCCAATATTCACTTTCGCAATCGTATCGTTCTTCACGCCTAGTAAATTTTTGTACTTTTGGTGTGTAGTAACTTTCACACTCCCATTGCTGTTTTTTAGCCATAATATTGTATAATTTTATTCGTGAATAATATCCATATCTAACAATTGCTGAAGTGTCATATCTTTGCAATCACTCTGCAACACGGCATATGTATCAGCCGTAGGATAACTAACGTGATAAGCACTTCTCCTACCATTGACACATACATCAATTAAGCCTTGAGTCGGGTGCGAGTTCTCAACATAACAATGCAACTCAATACCATCTTTGGTAGTCAATCTGCAAAATTTCGGTGTCATCATAATTGTTTTCCTTTCTTTTTGTTTGACGATGCAAAGGTACAAAAAAAATTTGACATACGCAAATAATTCAGTGAAAAAAGTATATTTTTCTTGCATATTTGTGGTTTTTGTAAAGTCAAGTTAGCAATTTACATTTTTCCTAAATTTTTCCTCTCAAAAATTTGCAGGTTTCAAATATTTTTTTATTTTATATATCATTTACAACAATAAGCAAAAAATAAGGCGACTTTCACAAGCCACCTTATTCAAAACATCACTACTATTATCTTATGAAAGTTATTTACTATAACAATGTTCTAACGATGTTACATTCGTTTTTACAACACCTAAAAGACAGCGATAAACCAAACAATCAATCAAATAAGTTAGTCTAACATCCCACTCAATAGGTGTTGGTTCACATTCTAAATGTATCTTATATGTCTTACGCAGAAATGTATCTACATCGTCAATCTTTTTAACCGCATCGTTATTTAATGCCGTTATTTCAGTTTCTCCACCCCAACCATCATTCATTGCGGAACCAACCTTAACAAGACAACCTTTATCTTTGTCTTGAAGATATATGTCACAATGAAATGGTAGACTATCGTCGTGCCCATATGTTTCTTTTACATCTTCTAACTTGATAATATGTTTACCGCCATTATCAAGATAACAAGTAATTGTTTTTCCCATAACACTTAATGATTTTTGAATGAATAACTATCGGTTATTTCTTCTTCTTTACCGAATATCTTTTCTCCTAAATACCACATAGGGTAAATTGAAATACCTAATGCAAGTAACATAATTGTAAGTATTAAGAATTAAACACCCAATAACCATATACACAACGGCTACCATTTCTATCAGGTTGATATGTGTCATTTATCACACCATCAATAACCGCAACGCAATGCCCACTACAACTGCATACAATTCTACCTTTTGGTAATTCACTCTCAACAAGATGTGTTTTGCAACCGCTACCAATTTCCATACAAGCAACCCAATGTCCACCAAAATGTTCTGCCGCTTGACGAGTGTATTTCTTACGTACACCATTTCTTGGACTTTCACCACTTATTTTATGTATGTAATTATACACCTCTTTGTAATCAGTACACGATGCAATTGCTATCGAACGAGTAACGCAATCAGCAACGTTTTTACCTTTGAAATACTTGGCTCTACCGCCATCGTTAAATTTGAACTCCATAATAGTTTGTTTTAGTTGTTTATAATGTTGTTATTGAATTATGGTGCAAAGGTACAAAAAATTTTTGACATATGCAAATTTTTAAATGATTATTTGTTAAATATTATCATTTTTTGTTAATTTTGCTAATTACACTTTACAAAAACAAAATAAATTTGCAGGTATCAATTATTTTTCTATTTTATATATCACATACCCAATAACACAAAAAATAGTGCCGACTTTCACAAGCCGACACTACCACAACATTATAACCATCAAACCTATATAGTTGCTACGAATGGACTTGAACCATTAACCAATCACTTATTCAACACCATTTATCAAACTGCACACACCACAAATCACATAAGGTTTTTAATGCTATTTTCACCGCCTATCGGTATATTGTGGTATAAGTGTCGCTCTAACACTATTGAGCTACGTAGCGAATTTGTTTGCCTATTAATTTATATCTGAATCTATCTAATTATTATATTTTCACCCAATGGGCGGTGGTTTATTTCTCATAGCCAAAGAGAATTATGTGCTACTCTATAATGGTGGTGAGCACGATTACCATTACTCCATTTTAACTAATATATCTTTGAAATTATTTATAAACTATGTCATTACCATTGACTACATAGTCTGTCCTCTAATTCGCACCATACATAGACGACTTAAAAAGGTTAATAACGATTTTGTATTATACTATCTTTTTATTTAATATCAGCCTATTAAGGCGGTGGTTTATTTTTCATATTCAGCCTTTCTTTTTGTTTGACGATGCAAAGGTACAACTTTTTTTTGATATATGCAAATTTTTCACTAAAAAAAATGCAAAAAACCCCTATTTTCCTGTAAATTGCTAACTACACTTTACATTTTACACTTTTCCTAAATTTTTCCCCTCAAAAATTTGCAAGTTTCATTTATTTGTTTATTTTATATATTGCATATACCTATATTTAAAAAAATAGAGCGACTTTCACAAGCCACTCTATCAGCAAAAAACATTGTTTTTATTGAATTATTTTAATCAGTCACTTCAAAGTAATATCTTGCCGCATCACCTTTTAAGTTCTCGCCACACCAACTATCCAACTCTTGCCACAAATCATTATAGGTTTCAGCCATCTCACTATTATGCCCATAGTGCTCCCAAATCTTATGGTTTAATACCATTACCATTTCAGTAATATATTTGTAGTCACTTTTCCAAGCATTGAAAGCACGCTTGTAGGTGTCTTTTACTCCTTTGGCACCACTTACCAATTCAGCCAAAGTGAAATCGCTATAAAAGGTTGTGAAAGCCTCATAACCGCTCATTTCACGGACTTGTTGTTTCCACGCGTATTCGCGTCTTGCTGCAACTTCAAAAATTGTCATAATTGTAATATTTTTTATCGTTTTAATATCCAAAATATGAGGAACAATCGAAATAATAATGTTTGGTATTATCATCATTATTACGTGCACAAGTCCAATGAAAACTTGCTCGTCCCAATGCACCTAAAACAATCTCTCTACCAAGATTTTTAATTGCCGATTGAATACTACTCTTACGATTATTACAAGTAATAACACAAGATTTGCTTGCAGCAATAATTTGCTCAAAATCACTCTCTATATAACCAATCTTTTTAAGATAGGTTTTGTCTTTTTCGGTTAAATTGAATAACATAATTAGTTGTTTTTGAATTACGATGCAAAGGTACAACATTTTTTTGACATATGCAAATGATTTCGCATTTTATTTACATTTTTCTAGTAACTTTGTGATATTTGCTAACTCGACTTTACAAAAACAAGAAATATCAAAGAAAAATCACAAAACACTTGTATATATCAAATATTTTGCTTTTTTATATATCATTTATATCAACATTGGGACTCAATCGAGTACATATACAAACAAATAGAGCGACTTTCACAAGCCACTCTATCAAAAAGCATAAGAAATCTATGTCCAAAGAATTGTTACTCTTTTAGGCTGCGAGAGCAAATTGCTCTCGCGATACCTTTTCACCATTCACCGAAATCGAAATGATGTTAGCCAATGCTACACAACGTGCAATTACTTGGTTCTCCGTCAATCCGGCTTCAGTCTGTCTTGCACTCGGCTCACGCTCGGTGTATTGCTTAATCTTAGCAATCTGCTCTGCCGTAGCGGGCTTGCCATCTACAAAATACTGAACATCAATGCTTGCACCGCTCAAACCATAATAGCGAACATACAACGCACCTTTATTCTCAATAAGTTTGTTTACCTGGCCGTCTACCCACTTTCCCCAAGGCAAAGACATTGCGGTAAATTCTACCTTTTCACCTTGCTCCTTGCTTGCACGATTGGCAACCGCATTCTCATAAGAGAAATTGAATTGTACTTGCGTACGAACGATTTTGCGAATATCTACACCGCAAACATCAGCCGCTTGCGCTTTCGTCAATTTTACTTTGCTTTCGTATTCAAGCCCACCAAATTGGCAACCCTTAATGTTACGAATTACATTCTCTACTACACTTTCAAAAGTTTTCATAATGTTTGATTTTTTAGTTGTTAATAATGTTGTGTTTTCCTATCTTTTGGAAATCTGCTGCAAAGGTACAGCTTTTTTTTGACATATGCAAATTTTATTGCAAAAAAGTGTCAAAAAACTAGTAACTTTGTGGATTTTGCTAACTACACTTTGCAAAATTAAAAAATATAACCCAAAATCATTACAAAAATTAAAAAACTATTGCATAATCCATTTATTTTACTTTATTCTATATTCTTTTACGCACGCATATACATACACATATTTCGTGTATACGAGCATTATATTATTAAATCGTATATTTATACTACTTTTATATTTGATGCGCTTAAATCAAAGATTTTGCCCCTATATGAGGACTACCTATGTACACCCCCATAACCCCCTACCGAATACCTACCTCCGTACCCCCTACCCCATAACCCCCCTATGTTTCCCTCCCCCCGTTCACCCTCGGCACACCTACCCAAATACCGGGGGCACAGATGCTTACGATAATTTTCCAGTAAAAAATCGACATTTTCCATAGGGGGTGGGTACTTCGTGTCAAAAACCCGTTTGCAAAAAAATTTTCCGGGTAAAAAATTGCAATTTTTCATAGGGGTAGGTAGTGTTTTTTAAAAAAGGAAATTCGAAAAAATTTTTCCAGAAAAAAATAAGATTTTTGAAAAAACGGGGGTTGATAATCGTAATATTATTATATTGACTAAAATTTTTTTGTATATTTATAAAAAATAAACTTAATATGGCATATAAGAATGATACAAAAGAAATGCGTAATTTAATGAATGATATGAAATTCAGTAATATTACATTAAAAGAAGATGTTAAATTAGACTTTAGGTTTACACATGGTAAAGTTTCATATAGTAATCCAATTTCACTATATTTTTCTAAAAACGGTTTTGATAAAGGCAAATTAAATGAAGGTTTAATTAAAACTTACCCGATTGATACTACGATTAAATGGCTTTGTGATTATTTCATGTTAAAAAAGAATCAGGTAACTAAATGTGATGGCGAAAATGGTAAACAACTTATTTTTGTTCGTATACCAAATATTAGTAACAATGTTGAGTTATTAAATCAGGCTATTGGGGTATGTGGGTATCATCTTAGTATTGTTGCGGATAAAACCATAATAAATGACGTTGAATGGTTAACATTACAATATGAAGAAAATATTCAAGAAGATGATAGTGCAATAATACGTCAACAAGAAACACATTTATATCATATCACCCCACAATATAACGAAAAAAAGATAAAAGATACTGGATTTTCACCAAGGTGTCGTAATACATTATTCAAATATCCAGAAAGGATATATTTCATGCGTGGAAGTTTAAGTGAAGACGAAATAATTTTCTTATCCGAACAATTGTGCAATTACAATAAAAGTGTTGGTAATAATTTTAAATATTGTATATTTGACGTTGATATTAATAAAATCCCAATAAAAACTAAAATGTTTTTAGATTCAAATTATCCGGGTGGTATTTACATAACAGACAATTTGCGTCCAGAATGCATCAATAGAGTTGGTTATATTGACTTAAATGAACAAGATAAAATAATTAAATGGTGTTAATAAATTATGACAGAAATATTTAGAATAGGTAATTTTGCATTACGAGAAGTAGAGGGTTTTGACAATGAAAAATATTTAGAGGTTGTTAAATATTACGATAATCCATTATACGGTAAGAAAAACGAATTTAAATATAATGAGTTTAGTGGTGTATATTATGGAAAAGGTTTATATTGCACTGAAGCCAGTTTTGAATCAAAGGAGCATTGTATTACAATATCGTTAATACGTAGTGGTTCTTGTGAGGTTGAGCATGTTGCTGAGCGTAACATTGATAAGGTTAGTACTGATGAAGAAAATGACTATAACGAATGCATACGTCGTATGATCGATTATCATAATGAGAACTATAAAGAAAAGGTTTCGGATATTGTTGATGAAGGTAAAATTGACAGTGAAGAAAACAAAGTTAAAATATTAGCAAGTCACCTAGCGTTACAGATGTATGATAATATGTGTGAGGAGTTAATCACATCATTGACGAATATTGAGAAGATAAAGGAAGGTTTAATGTGGCGTTGTGCTGGTAATCGTGTAGAATACATGCATGGTATGAAAGATGCATTTGGTGAGATTGCTGATAGGGTAATAAAGGAGAGATATTTAGGTAGAAGTATTTACGATGCTGATACTGAGGTTTATAATGAACTTGAGAAGATTTATCGTAGTGATATGGATAAAGAATTCAATTATGAAGATTCATTATTTAGAGGAAGAAGAAATGGTATTCAATTAATAAGAAGGTTAACAGGTAAAATTGCTAATTTATTGCAGAAGTACATTTATCAGGGGTTTTATTTAGGTTCATTGCATGAGCGTTTTAATGGGTATTGTGAAAAGGGTTTAATGAGTGCAGATGAAATACGAAAGAAGTTGATTAATATATATGTTCCAGAATTAAAGAAAGAAATGCGTTATGGGCATAGTGAAGAAGATATGGTAGATGTTTGGAGTAAAGAAGATTGGCAAGAAATTATTAATGGGACATTTTAAAAAAGAAAAGCAACCGTTTTGGTTGCTTTTTTAATTTATTAATTGTCAATTTCGGTTGTTGTCATATTTTTTGAAAATTCTGGTAAATTATCTAAAACCCCAATTGCATTCATTATTTCATCGTAATGTTCACAATAATCACAATTATTTAAAATATCAGTTAATTCATCTAATAATGGTTTAATTGTTTGATAAATTTTTGTGATACGTCTTTCTTCAGTTGTTCGAATTACATTTTGTTCTTGGTTATCAGGTAATCCACCGCCATAATAATTATCATCATCGATGTCATGACTATAATGTTCATATAATGTTTTCTTTAAACGTTCCTTAATTAAAGATGTTAATTGTGATTCATTGATGACATTTGGATTGTCAATAGGTGTATCTGGTTGAGTACGTCCATATTGTGCTGCATCATCATACATTGCATCTTCGATAGCATCTTTTATTAATTCTAAATCTTCATCATTTAGAGTTTCCAATCGATAGCCTAGGTATTCAGCAACAGTTTTCCAACTAATTTGCAAACCTTCTTTTTCCATTTTAGGTAGAACAGCATAAGCATTATCATTGATGGTTTGATAATCTAAATCATTGCCAGTATAAGAATTATCTGGTGTTAATGCGTTTTCCTTTAAAGTTTTTTTTATGTTTTCCTTAATTAAATTACGCAATTGGTTTTCGTTTAATTTAATAGTTTGTTTTTTCATATTTTTTGTTTGTTGATTTTCATATAAATCATTATATTCATTTTCACCTTTATTGAAGAAGTATTCAACACTTGATGATGTCAATATATAATGTGTTTTTGTCACATAGGTTTGTCCTGAGTATGGATTCCATAAATCAAGTCTTAAATCACGGTAGATGTCAGGTAGTTCTTTTTTAATTTTATTAACCAGCCAATTATAGTTTAATTTCCTGGCACCTTTCATCAATTTATCCCATTGTTGTTGTGTAATACTCGAACAAGTTGCTTCTAACCACATAGTTTATTTTTATTATACAAATAAATAGTATTAAAAAACAAAATTGAAATAAAAAAAGCATAACATATTTTTAATGTTATGCTTTACATATAATTTCTTTTTTTGATTTAGAGTTCTGGCAAGTTTGTTTAAACCGTTTAAAAGTGTCAGTCATATATTGTTCAAGAATACTGAAGAATTCTTCTTCTTCATAAATTTTAACAACATCATCATCATCAACAGTGAAACAATCGGAACACATACGATGACTAGAGTCTTCACATTTAATATACAAACATTCACTAAAAATACCATTATCTTTATAATAAGAAAATATTACCCCACTAAGTTGGCATTTATTACCAGGGCCAAGTGAATTTATATTAGTTACTTTAGCCCCATATATCGTGTATTTGTTATAAACTATGACATATTTATCAAGATATTGCTTATAAAACTCTTTTTCTTCATAAATGAATTTTTTTCGTAATTCATCAAGCGTGGTTTTTCTTTCTTGATATTCTTTTTCAAACTTTTCTTTAATATCATTTGTTTCGTCGTATAGTTTTTTATATTTATCCGCATAAACTTTCAGTTTACTATTAAGTTTATCAATATTTATACGTTCTAAAGCATTTTCGATTTTTTCCATACACATATGTTTTTGTTAATATTATTATCCACCACAAATTAATATACAACGATTATCCCAATCAAAGGTTTTATATACATAAATAAGATTGGTTAATGTATCTTTCCACGTTGTATCATAAGAAACTATATATGGTTTATTCAAATGTCGTTCAAATGTTTCATCATCAGAATAGAAAATACTGAAACTAGTTTTATCCATTCTTGCATCTCTTGCAATCATTTCAGCTTTTTCCAATATATTATAACGTGGTTCGACATCTATATCAAAATAAAAATGTTTTTTTTCTAATTCATTAACTGTTATAACGCCATCAATTAAATTATTTAATTCTCGCATTTCATTATTGTCAAGTATTTTATTTTTATCACTTGAAATAATATGTTTTCTTATTAGATTAATAAAGAAAAGGCATTGTTCCTTATTCATCGTATTAAATGAGCAATCATCTTCGATTTCCAGTTTATTTTTAAAAAACCTTGACCAAACGAGTTCTTCTTTTCCTTCTTTGCATAATTGTCTAAATGAATCGAAATAAAGCCACATGGTGCAATCGTACCACATTTCCTTAACATCTTCTTGACAATAAGGACAAGTTTTTTCGTAGTTATCATGATCCCACTCATCATTTGTTATGCTTTCCAATTTCTTTACTACTGATTTTGGGCAATCGTAAAAAGTTAATCTATATCCCATAATTTCTAATCATTTATTATATTTTTCAACACTACCAACGGCTGTAAACCAAACTGTATCATTAGTTTTTTCTTCTTCAATTATCCAATAATAATCGTCAAGACAACTTGCAAGTCCTTTTAGAACACCTGTACCAAAATCGCCTTTAACCTTTTCACCGATTAGATTATATGTTTCTTTCCATAAATGATAGTGTTTTGAATCTGGTTTGAAAAAATTATCAAAGGTTTCTGGTGTTACCATTGTATAGAAGTCAGCATTTTCGAGACTAGTGTATTCACCAAATTCTTCCTTAACTTTTTTTCGTTCTTTTTCGTATTCTTCTATTCTTTCGGGTGTTAGTTTACCTTCTTTACCCAGTTGATGTTCTTCTTTATTAATAGCGGCAATGTGACTCAAGAATGAATCATTTCCAGCAAGAAACGTCATACTCTCTAAAAAATAATCTTTATAATTGAGTTCTCGCATAATTAAGGCTTTATCTCAGTAATGATAATTTTAGGTTCTTTAAAATTTTTCCACCAGTTTTTAGTTGGTTTAGAAGTTATTTCCTTAAACATTTCAGGCATTTCACCATTTATAAAAAGTTTATCACAATCTTGGCGTGGCAAATCATCTTTAATGGGAAAAACAGAATTGTTTTCATATTTTAAAGAATATAATGCATCAATGATTGATGTTTGTCCAGAAGCATAATCATCTTCACAAAATTCAAAAATTACTTTTCCATTTTGAATTATTTTATAACTTCTTGTATCACTAACATGTTCAAGTGCAGAAACGACAATTTCGTCATTTCCTTGATAGCCACCAATTGGTTCTTGATAAACCTGAATATATTCAGCACCAGTTTTATAACTCATATTTATTGTTTAGTTTCAAGCATTATTAGTTCTCTTGCATCATATTCTTTAGTTTCTTCAGAATCAAAAAACTTAACAGTATATTTTAAAGTTTCTAAATCTTGTTTTATTACCGCACCCCTACGTTTTGGGTTATCAACACAAATAACTGGTGAATATAATGTAATTGGCACATCATAAAAATCATATTGTTTTTCCGATTTTTTCAAATATTTCTGTTTAATTTCTTTAAATTTGTTAATTGATTCAGAAGTATTTGAAAAATATTTGTTAACTTCATCAAACTTAAAATCTTCCCTAAAAGGATATTCAATTGTTGTCGAATAAACTGATTTTGGTTCACCATTATACCAATAAATCGCTTCGCCAGAAAATGATATCTCCACCCAACCATATTCAGTTAAAGTTACTTCTTTAATTTTTCGAATATAAAATGTTTTTGCACTTGTATATTTGCATTCAAAAATTGTATTTTCCAAATAACTTTTCGCAAATTTTTTTATTTCACTTTCGGTTTCGTTTCTCGATGCAATTATTTGTTCGGTTAATTTTTTTTTCTTTATCCGAAAAGATTTAATTATATTTTTTATTTCATTAATTTTTTCTTTTTCCATATCAATTAAAAAGCGTTTCGAATGACCTCATCCATATCATCTTCAGTGAAACTGAAATCTGTTATATGTCCATTTTCTTCTATGTTAAAGATGATATAATCACCATAACCAGAGTCACCGATTGACAAAAAGCCTGGTACATAACATTCATAAGCATCGTCAATTGGTTCTTTTGCTGCGTCACAGAAAGTAATATAATTTTCATCACAAGTTTTATAATGAACGTTAGCGGTTGTACCTTGTGGCCAACCTACAATATTACCTGTTTTAGTATCAATGGTGATAACCCATTTATAATCATCTTGATTTGTGTAATTGATTTTTTCACCATTAGGTACTGCAAATGGCATACGTGGTTTTGTTGGTTCCTTAGCCTCATACAAATCTACATCTTCTTCACCATTAACATCAGCATCTTCCCAATATCTAACATTAGATTCGAGTTTAATGAAACGTATTTTTCTAAAATCTTCTTCTTTCATTTTATTTGATTTTTATCATTAATATAATGTTTTTCTTTCTTTATGTTTTCCAATACGTTCTTGCATCTTCAACATTTGTTCATATTCATTATTCTCATATATTTCAATGTCTTTTGTTGTTTTAAACCTATTTTTATATTTTTGAAATCTGCTTTCATCATTAAACGTTATTGGAAACATTTCGTCATAAATACATTGATAAATTTCTTTCCATGGATTTCCAAATGTCCTTTGAAACCAATTAAGTTCATCTGGATTAATGCGGTAATATAATTTATAGCCTTTAAAAGTGTCAGTTCCTATACAATTTTCAGGCTCAGCACATAAAATAATATTATAATTCTTTTCCATTTTTGTTTTTAAATTTCAAGACATAATTGTTCATGACAATTAGGACAAAATAAATCTTCATAAACTTCACCTGTCATCCAATCTTCCATTTTTAAAAGTTTAACACCTGGTTTCTTTTTATGGCAACAACTGCACTCCTTATATATTTCTTTTCTCATTTTCAATTAATTCGGTTAATTGGTTATGTTTGGCTTCGTCTTTGTTGTCGCTTTTTATCATAATATTATCAATATCTTCTTTAGTACCAAGAACAATTTGTGTCACTTCGGTTTTATTGAAATAGTCTCTACGTTCGTATTGTAATGCGAATAGTTTATTATCTATAATAATTTCGGTGATAACATCATTGCTAATAAAGTGTTCATCAACTTTCTGTGAAAAAAGTGGTGAATATGGTACACATAATTCTCGTGTTTGGATATCACAAAAAGGTATTTTATCGAGTTTATATTCTTGAATCATATTGAATATCCAATCTCGAGTCCTTTCACTATATTGATCAAGTTCAATAAATTGTTTATACTCCATTTTCTTAAATATACTATTTTTTATCTAGTCCTTCTTGGAGAAATTTAGTCCAGCAACCTTTTTTTTCTAACTTTGTTATTTGTTTAGGCAGTGTTTTATTATTTTTCTTTTTAGGGTTATCTAATGTTAGCCTAATATCACTAAACATTATTTTCCCCATAGGTTCCGCCAATTTTTGTACTGACATATCAGACAGTTTAAGCGGTTTTCGACATAGAGTATAACTACTAATTATAGTTTCTTTTTTGTTAAGATATTCAACAAAACGATTAAATTCTTTTGTTTCGTTATCAATATAAACATGTGCCATAACATAATAGTCATTAGCATCATTATAATATAATGAGAAGTTGTGATTATCTTGATAGAAATCTATGCAATAATTATATTCTGATGTTATCAATTTTTGTGTTATTGGGAACCCATTTTCACTTTCTTTTATACAATTTAACTGAAATGTTTCACCAGAAGTTATTATTTTCTTGATTTGTTCTTTATCAAATAAATCAGTTTTATCAATCCATGTTTTAGAATATTTAACAGGTATTTTTGAAAGTGCTGCAATCACAGCAGCCATACATTCTGGACAAAGTGACTCATTATTAGTTTTATAGCCACATGGTTCACCACTAATATAAAATGTATATTCTCTGCCGCAGTGTTGACAAGTTTTAGTTACGCTAATCATGTTTATTTATTAAATTTAAACGTTTTAATTGTACCATCTGGACTCCAACTAATATCAAAATATAAATCTTTAAAATCGATATTTATTATATTATTTCTACCAGAAATACCACATAAAATATTAAACACATCCATATATGTTAAGGAACGAATATATTCACAAATTAAATCATTATCACAAAACACAATTGTAGAATATAAATAAAAATCTATTATTTTTGCTTTTTCTTCCTTTGTTATTGGTTTAAAATCAAGTAGATATTTTAAAATACTAAACATTTTGTATTATTTCTTTATATGTTCTCCAGTACATTAATGGTAGTATATCAAGTTGATTGAAGCCATACAATCCACATGAGAAAAATTTATGACATTCTAGTACATAAGTTTCACTATCTATTTCGTCAACATATACATCAAGTGTACCTTCTTTCAATGTACCATTTAATTGATACATATATGAATTAATAACCGTGTTGATGTTAGGAAACACAAATGGTGAACCAGAATAGTTTTTAATGTCAACAATATTACCATTATGTATAAATGCACGCCATTCAGATGAATTATGCTCATCTTTAATTAATTGTGAACATTGAATTTCTTGAAGTCCTTTATCATATGCTTCTTTCAAAGTCATTATACCATTGAGTGGGTTCTTAATTTGCTTATTATCCTTAATAAAATATTTAGCGTCTTTATCATATGTGTCACTATTAACTAATGCCTCAGATAAAACATAATTAAGGATATTTCTGCCAGTATTCATTTTGTTATCAAGAAAACATTTTGGTACATTTAAAGGGCGCATTGCTTTATCAGCGACATCATTACCAAAGTATGTACGAAGATATTTCTCAACAAACTCTATCGTACCAACAGGACACCATTCTTCTGGAACGAATTTTTCTAATGTATATTCTTCATAATCTTCCTTAGTGGTTTCTACACCTTCAATACTTATTTCCCATAAATTAAAAGTATCATCTTGGTTTCTCCAATCCCAATACTCCTTAGCCCGTTCCATTTGGAAACACATATCAAGTGTTACATTACCATTAATTGTTTGTAGTATAAAATTCATATTAACTAAAATTAATTATATAAATATCATTAGGGTGCTCACCACAGACATCATGTGTTACATTGCAAATCCAAAATTGTTGTTGAAGCATAGATACATCCATACCATCATTTGTCATTATTAAGTATGTTGCACCATCATCATCATGTTCAATCATGTGTGCATGAATAACATATGTTTCAATTGGTTCATCACTAAACTTTATTGACAATTTGTCGCCATTGCATGATAAGCCATCCAATAAAGTATCTGAACCAAATACCATTTCGTTATCTTCAAGTGTATGCCCTGGCACATCTGCATACCATTTATTATCTTGTTTAAAAAAATTCAATGTATAAATCATATTTGTTTAAAATACTTTGTTTCTATAAAATGTACATTCTCCGACGGATTTGATATTGTGAAATCCGTAGCAGGTGTACATGTTAATGGTAGATATGGAGCAAAAATCGCTTTTGCTTTTGGTTGGTATTTGATTGTTATTTTCCAGTTATAATCAATAAAATAATTAATAAAACACCTCATAATTCTTTTCAAAAACAAACCAGTCCTCAGCCATCATATCGGTTTGTGAAGCGTTCCAACCATTAACAATTGAATTGTCTGCGGCTTTCAAACACAGATATGGTGTGAAATAAATTTGGTTGTCACCATTTTCAAGTTTATAACTATGCAGCCATTTTTTAACTGATTCAGGAAGTGATTTAAAATTAACTGCCACTGAAGGTGCTGCATAATCACCAGGACGCATAAAAACAAACATGTTTTTTCCGTTCCAACCTTCTCTAGCAATAAGTCTACCATTTTTTGCTTCTTCTAATGCTTTTCCAAAATTCATATTTTTTATTTATTTTTATTAATTAAATTAGTTTCAAAATCTACGATAACGTCTTTTAAATCTTTGCTTAATAGTTCCATAGCACTATTAGCATAATAATCAGGTACGCCATAATATGCACCGGCAATAGCACCAGTCATACAAGCGATTGTGTCAGAATCACCACCAATTTCAATGGCTTTTTTGATACATTCTTCAAAGTTATTGCCATCTAAAAAAGCAATAATTGCTTCAGGAACAGTGACTTGACAAGTTGCATTAAATCTATGTGTTCCTTTGATACTTTCAACATTACGATTTAAATCATAATTAAATTCGATTGAAATATAATGTTTAATTTGTTCTTTATTACCACCAGAACGTGCCATCCAAATAGCGCTTGCGATTGCTTCAGCACCTTTAATACCTTCTTCATGATTATGTGTTGGCATTGCACTAATTCTAGCTAGTTCTCTGGCTTCATCGATTGTTTTAGCAAAATAACCACAAGGTGAAACACGCATACCGCTACCATTACCATATGAGCCATATGGCTTACTATCATTAGAAAAAATCCAACCATGAAACATTCCACCATACCCAGCATTTGGATGTTTTTGACAAAAATATTTCAAATTATTGGCTAGATTATTATACACTTCTTCATCGGTTAATTCTTCACCGTCTTTATGTGTATCTAATAACCATTTAGCAATTGCACAAGTACACACTGTGTCATCAGTAAATCTAGAACCATAATGAAACAATTCAATATTGTCATAATTAGATTCATTACTGAACTCATAAAAACTACCACATATATCGCCAATAATGGCACCAATCATATTTGTCATATTATTATTTATTAATTAATATTGTATCATTTTTAAATTTATATCCACAAATAACTGTATCATTATCACAAAATATTGTATCACCAAAACAACACATGGTGCAACAAATTGTCGTACCATGACAATTATAACATTCGTGGTTATTTATTTTAATTACGGTTGCGGTTGCAACAAACACGTTAAATATTAGTATTGTGATCAATAAAACATTCTTCATCTGTTAATGGGTATTCAATTTCAATGTTATAAATTGTTTTTTTAAGTTTAACTATTGTTCTTTCAATTACTTTAACTGTCGGTTGATTTCTTGTTATAAACCAATTATAAAAAGTTAGCATTTAATGTTTTGTTTTTGTGTTTAAAAACTATTTATATTAAATAAAACTAATGTTTAAACAAATATACAAAAAATATTATGAACGAAGAAAACAAAAATCCATATTGGTATTGGAACGGTGTTGAATCTGTTGTATTACCGCCAATACCACAAGAAGGTGGAGGAGAAGGTGGTTTAACACCTGAACAAGCACTTGAACTACAGCAAATTAAAATCAAAACTGATAAAATTTTAGAAGATATTATTGGTGATAACCCAAGTACTGACCCTACATTGTATGAACTTGTTAAACAAAATAATGTACTTCTAGATGAAATTTCACATAAGGTTTCATTAACAGCTGATGATGCAACTGAAGATTGGAATAACACTGAACCCATAATGAATGATTAATTAAAATAGAAACATGAGAGATTATTTAATACGTCTTATAGGTTTAATTAAAGGTGAAACCGCTAAAATTAAACAAGATATTGAAGAAATAAAGTTATTTAAATACCCGAATTTAACGCTTAATGGTGATTTACAAATTAATCAAGGACAATTAAGTGGTTTTAGCCAGTCTAGTTATGGTATTTTACCATTTCTTTTTGATACAACAAATAAATCATTCGATTTTTATATGGCGTTTAACACAGGTTCGGATATTACAACGCCACAAAATATTATTGGTAGTGCTTTTTGTATGGCTATCTTTATAAAAGATAGTCAACTTAATGTAAGAATGTCAAGTAATGGTACCAATTGGAACCTTTTGAATTTTATTTATACCGAAAAGAATTTAGAAGCAAATCACCCATATTATTTACATTTATCTTTTAGCGGTTTAAATTATAGTATTAAGTTATCTGAAGATGGCAAAGAATACAAGACTATCACTAATTTAGGTACAAATCAAATACCAAACCCTGGTATTATTTACGTTGGTATTGGAAATAACTTTAATAACCCTTATCTTGGTACAATTAACCTGAATAAATGGGAAATTTTATTTAAAGGGGAACATTTCTGGGAAGGTATGGACGACGCTGGTTTAGCGAGTCGTCTTGCTACTGACTTATCCAATATTGACGAAGCAGGTGAAAAACGAATTCAAGAAATATCTAGCGGTAGTATAATTACACGTAAATATACTGATTTGTTATATAGTGTTAAGTACGAAACACTTGATTACGAATTTGCTAAACAATATTTCAAAACACACTATGTACCTGTTGGTGCTTGTTCTGTTGTTAGAAAAGATAATAAAATTGGACGTAATCTTGATTGGTACTATGATAATGAGGTAGAATTTATCGTAGAGAGTGAATCAGGACTGGGACGTTATGCATCAAAAGGTTTCGCTGGTACAATTTCTTCATTAACAAAAGATGAAGTTGCTAAAGGTATTACTGGTGAAATTGGTAAAATTTTACCTTTCAGAATGCTTGATGGTATTAACGAAAAAGGTTTAATGTGTAACGTTAATGTTGTAAGTAGCAATACTACACGTTCATTAGCAGATACTGGTACTATACCAACCGAAGAACAAAAAGATGAAATTTGTACAAGTATGATTGTACGTTACATCTTGGATAACTTCAGTACAGCACAAGAGGCGTGTGATTATATTCAAAAATATGTAAAAGTTTATCCACCAATCGTTGATGGTAATAAAACTGATTTACAGGTATTTGTTGCTGATAAAAACACAACAAAAATATTAACATTTGAAGGCGTTAATACCTACATACTCGACGATGAATTTCATGGTGTTATGACGAACTTCCGTCTTAAAGATACTATGTTAGATAATACTAATTACTATTCAAGAGAAAATAGTGGTATTGAAGATTATGGTAGTGGTATTGAACGTGCTAATCTTGCTTTAAATCTATTAAATAGCGGAACTGGTATTAATTTAATAATGAATACATTGTATTATACCAATGCTTATGCTGAAAATGCGACATGGTATACTGAGTTTGTTGGTTTACGTGATACAACAATTCATAGTGATGATAGTATTTTCCAAGAAATACAAGCAAACGCTAGACAAATGTTCCTTGATACAACACGTGAAAAAGGTGATATTTGGCATACAACACATAGTATTATCTATGATTTAGATAAATTGAGTGCTGAATATATAACACAAGAAATTCAAGATGATAATACAACATTTGGTGAATTTGAGGTGTTATCAAGCACTGGTGTTGTTGGTGATTTTTATACAAAAGAAGAAAGTGATTTGGCTGAATTAGCCTTATCAAAAGGTATTAATCAAGTAAATAATAAGATACTTGAGTTTGAAACTATAACATCAAGTGATGTTCTTGAAAAACTAAATTCATTCGAAAATGCTGAATAAATAATATGGGAAAGTACGTAAAAACATATTTTTCATTAGATGAAGCCAAAAATGATAATTATTTTTCCCCAACTGTTTTATACATTAAAGAAAACGAAGAAGAAAAAGTGTTAATGAAAATGAGTAAACAAGATGATACTGAATTAACACTTGTTGGTGATACATTAGATGAAACTAAGTTAATTGACACGTCTAAACTTCTTAATTTCACTGCTGTAGATGAAGTAAGTACAATTAGTTTAAGCAACAATGGTAGTAATACACCAATTTTATATTATAGTTTGGATAATAAACTACCAATCGCGCAATGGAATCAATGGGATTATAGTCAGATAACATTACAACCTGGTGAATGTGTATATATGTATGGTGATAACCCCAATGGGTTTAGTGCATCATCTAGTAAATATAGTAAATTTGAAGGTACAGGAAAATTCAAAGTTAGTGGTAATATTCAGTCATTAATTAGTATTGATATGCCTGATACTATACCTAATAATTATTGTTATAATAGAATGTTCTATAATTGTAGTAGTTTAGTTGAAGCACCAGCATTACCTGCTACTACATTAGCAAATAGTTGTTATTCATATATGTTCTATAATTGTACTAGTTTAGTTAATGCACCAGCATTACCTGCTACGACATTAGCAAATGAATGTTATTCATGGATATTCTATGGCTGTAATAGTTTAGTTACAGCACCAGAGTTACCTGCGACTACATTAGCTGATTGGTGTTATTATGGTATGTTCAATAATTGCACTAGTTTAGTTACAGCACCAGAGTTACCTGCGACTACATTAGCTGATTGGTGTTAT
>JAKSUQ010000019.1 GCA_024408855.1 bacterium
ATGTACAAAGACGGATCGTTCAATAAGTCATTAACTGTGGTATTGATTGTTTTATAAACTTTTAAGATTTTTCCCTTGTCTCTGTTTGGTTGTAATGCGGTAATTTTTGGAGCAATAATTGCTGCTCCAATTGCAACTATTGCAGCTGCAATAAGAACTTCCATAAGAGTAAAACCAAATTTTTTCATATATAATCCTCGCTTTCCGCTTTATATAGTATTGTTATAAATTATAAATTTTAAACTTCTCTAAAAATAAGTGTTGTGTTATGTCCGCCAAAACCGAAAGAATTTGTTAATGAAATTCGAATTTTTTTATCTCTTGATTTATGCGGAACATAGTCCAAATTTGCAACATCTTCATCCTGATTATCAAGATTAATTGTTGGCGGAACTTTTCCGCAATTAATGGCTTTGACGCAAACTATACTTTCGACTGCTCCGGTTGCACCAAGCATATGACCATGCATGCTCTTTGTGGAACTTACGAGCAAGTTTGGATTTTGAGTTTTATCTCCAAAAATTTCTGCAATAGCATACGATTCAGCCTTATCTCCTAAGCCTGTACTTGTACCATGCGGATTTATATAATCGACTTCTTGTGGAGTTATGCCTGCATCTTCAATAGCGAGTTGCATTGATTTTACCGCTCCTCTGCCTTCCGGATCGGGAGCAACAATGTCGTACGCATCAGCAGTTTGACCGTAGCCGATAATTTCTGCATAAATCTTTGCTCCTCTTGCTTTTGCATTTTCGTATTCTTCAAGTATCAAAATCCCTGCGCCTTCACCCATAACAAAACCGTCCCTGTCTTTATCATAAGGTCTTGAAGCCTTTTGAGGTTCTTCATTGTGTTTTGATAACGCTCTTAATGCTGTAAACGCTCCAATTCCTAATGATGTAACGGTTGCTTCACAACCGCCTGCTACCATTGCATCAGCTTCGCCATGTTGAATTGCTCTGAAAGAATCGCCGATAGAATGTGTACCGGTAGCACAAGCTGAAACTACAGCCTTATTAATTCCTTTGTAACCGTACTTCATTGAAATTCTGCCTGCTGCCATATCCACAATTAGCATTGGTATTGTAAATGGGGATGCTTTAACAGGCCCTCTTTCTATCATTTGTAAATGGTTTTTTTCAAATGTATAAAAACCTCCGGCAGCGGCACTAACTATAACTCCTATTCTATAAGGGTCATACCCGGCTTCATTAAGTTTGGCATCTGCAATGGCCTCTTCTGCCGCTACCATTGCAAACTGGGTATATCTATCCATTCTTTTAGATTCTTTTGAGTCAATCAAAGTTTCAGGGTTAAAATCACAATCTTTGATTTCACCAGCAATTTTAACTGTTTGATTATCAGTTGGAAATCTTTCAATTAATGATATTCCGCTTTTGCCGTCAAGGAGTGATTTCCAAAAATTTTCAACACCGATACCACAAGGAGTAACTGCTCCCATTCCTGTTATAACAACTCTTCTCTTTACCATAAAATTTTCCTTTGCAATAAATAAGAGGGTGAAAATCATAAAATCAGCACCCTCTTAAAAACCTAACTGTTAAGTTGAACTATGAGTGAGACTCAATGTAGTTAACAGCATCTTGAACTGTTTGAATTTTTTCAGCTTCTTCATCTGGAATTTCGCAACCGAATTCTTCTTCAAATGCCATAACTAATTCAACTGTATCCAATGAGTCAGCGCCCAAATCAGCAGTGAAACTTGCTTCCGGAGTAACGAGAGCTTCATCACAGCTTAATTGGTCAACAACAACTTTTTTTACTTTTTCTAATGTACTCATGTTCTTTTTCCTCTTATTTTACTGTGTAATACACTATTCATAAAAGATTATACTATTTAAAGATAATTTTGCAACAAAGTTAAGAAATTGTTACAGTCTGTTATATTTTGTGCTATAAAAATAAAAAGACTCCGCAAAAACTGCTGCCGGAGTCTTTTTATTAAGTTTGTTTAGTTTTTAATTATTGTTCATTGCATCCAAATGCGATAGTTACGTGTTCCTTAGGATTGATTGCAGAAATTTTATAACCTTTTGCATCAACTAAGTAAGCAACTTCATCACCTGTTGTCTGGAATAAGCCCATAGTGCCTGATAAAGCAGTTCTTGTAAGATCGATAGGTGCTTTAACCGTATCTTTTACAACATCCATAGCACTTCTTCCTGCTGCCGGGAATTGTCCTTGGAAAGTTTCACCCAATGCAATACCGGTACCTGTTGATACATCTTCTACTGCATTACCCAATGTAGTCAACATTCCGCCTGCTGTTCTACCGACAATACCTACCAATGAACCGGCTAATGTGAACGGAGCAGTAACCATTCTGGATATGATATTCGGAGTATTCGACTTGTCAATTTGTGCTGTCAAAATTTGTCTTGGTAAAGTTGCTTTGCAACCGCAATGTTCAATTTCAGTAAATGCAAGTTTTAAAGCACCTTTTTGACATCCTGACGGTCTTATAACTTCTACGACTTTGCCGTGAACGTCTGAGCCTGCAGGATATAATTGACCGTTAATTGTTACGTCTTCAAGAGTTTTAGCTGCAAATCTCTGTCCTACATGAGAAGATTTTGCTGTAACTTGGTCTTTAAATTCAAGTTGAAGTGTAGGAATATTAACGATTTCTTCGTTTTCTACATATGCTTTTTTGTCAACCGGACAAATAGGGCAATTGTTATTTGCAGTTACAGGATTTTTGTCAATACCTGCACTTACACGAATATTTTGTAACATTGATGCAACATCACTTCTTGTTGCTTCTTTGAACGGTGAAATTGTCTTAGGATAAAGTGAATTATTCAAAGCCCCCTTTTCTAAAGCTGTTGCAACAGGAATTTGAGCCCATTCAGGTACTGAACTTCCGTCTGTGTATTGAGAAAGAATTTCTTGTGCTTTACATTTGTCAAGTTGAGGACAATTTATTCCTTTAGCTAATGCACAAAGAGCTTCTGCTCTTGTTACATTGTGGTTTGGCATAAACATTCCGTTCGGATAACCTTTAAGTAAATTTTGATGTACTGCAACTGTAATTGCTGAATTTGCCCAGTGATTCATCGGAACATCGCTGAATAATTTTTCAGGTGCTGAAGAATACATGTTTTGTTCAAAACCTTTAACCAACATTGTTGCAAATTCTGCTCTGGTTATATTTCTTGATGGTTTGAACATTCTGTCAGGATAACCGACTACAATGTCATTGGTAGCAAGTTTGTCGATAGGACAAGATGCCCAATAACCGTTTGGAACATCTGCAAACATTTGCAAAGGTGAAGCAGCGCCGGTCATTTTGTCGAATTGTGATAAATCGAACGGTTCGAGAGTCTTTTTAATTGCTTTTATGGAGTTTGCTGTTCCCATTTGAACAGGGGTTCCCATTCCGTCTACTCTGTTTTCATCGCGGATTATAGGGATGCCGTTTCTATCCGTAAGACTGTTTAGGCAAGGAATGTTAGAAGCAGCTCCGGTAATATTTCCGTCAGATGCAACAGTTGTTCCCATTGTGTTAGTACTCAATTTAGCATTATCTCGGGTAATGCTAAAACCCTCGGCTGAATAAACCGAATCCGACTTTGTACCTACATAATTGTTGTATCCGTAAATTCCGTTAGGATAAGCATATACTTGCTTCATGTTAGCTCTATCCAAATTCTTTGTAGCAGGACAAAGAGAACAGGTTGGAATTGGGCATGGTTCTGCCGGTGCTACATCACATCCTTTTGGAGCGATATTGTTTTCGCAAGGGCATGCTTCACCTGTAACAACAGGTAATTCATCAATTGGGCAAGCAGTTTCCTGAGTAACAACAGGTTGCTGTTCGCATGGGCAAGCCGCTATGGCTGTATTGAATGTGCAGGTTGCCATCCCGATAGCAATTGCAGCCGCCACTGAAAGTTTTTTAATCGTCATTTGAACCTCCTTTAAATAGGTTAGTTGGCTTACATTATCAATTTAGTTATTTGCACTTCCCGAATTTACTCAGGAATACTGACTAATAAATTATCATATTTTTATGTTTGAAAAACATTACCGTAAAAGGGAGTCCAACTGGGTAATTAAAAATTTTGTACAAAAAATTTATTTGAATAATTGAATGATGAGCAAATTGCAAAAAAAAAAGGACTTATTTGTCCTTATAAATGGTAAGTATATAAAAATTGTAGACTAATTCATTTTATGTTGTAGGCTTTTCCTATTTGAAAGGTCTCGCATCAATTTTTTACAGATAATTTAATAAACTCATTCCCATTGTGGATGCTGCAACTTGCATGCTTGCTTGATAAGCGTATTGAGCGTTCATCCATTGAGTTATAGCTTCCGCATAATCAACTGAGGTCATATTAGACAAATATGTTGTTAAATTTTCACTATTTGTTTCCAATGTTGAAGCTGACATTTCCATGCGATTGTATATTCCACCAAATCTTGTTTGTTCATTCAGGATATTTTGGTGTGAATCTGCAAACATATCCAAAGTTGCGTTCATTTCTTCATATCCGGCTCTTGCCAAATCATCATCTTCTGCACTATGACCGTCTAAGACTTTTTGGATAGAGTTGCTTAATTTTTTCAAAGCACCCATGACGCCGGTTGCAACTTCTTCTTCCGAAGTTGTTAAATCGCCTTCATCACCTGTGTATTCTTTACCTTTTACCCAGAAATAATTCCCGTCTTTATCTTGTGTAACCAAATTCCCGTCGGCATCTTTGATTGTTTTATGCAAGTCTTCCGTATTACCTTGATATAAGGTATCGTCTTCATAGTAGTAATTGCCGTCATCTTTTTGAATAACGACTCGGCTGTTATTATCTGTCAGTGTAACTTCTAAATCACTTTCCGAGCCGGTATAAGGTACTTTTGTTGTATAGTAATATTTACCGTCATCAGCCTGCTCTACTTCGTAGCCGTTCGAATCTCGTGTAATATCTTTTTTTACGTATGTTCCGAATATTTTATCTCCCGGAACATTAATTGTTTCAAACACTCCGTCAGCGACTTCGGTTTGTCTGATATAATCTGCATTTGTGTATTCTGTGCCGTTGTAGATTATATTCCCGTCATCATCAATTTCATACGGAACGGTTTTTGTATTTGCACCGGCAAAAATATAATTGTTATCGTATTCTGTATTTGCCAAATCCACCATGGTCTTAATGGTCTCGTCAATTTCAACTTTTAATGCTTGTAATGAGCCGTCCCCATAGGTTTGGTTGTTAGCTTGAACAGCTTTTCCCCAAGCATTTGACAAATAACTCGAAGCTAATGCCATTAAATCATCAAGAGCATCAAGTTCTGTTGTTGCCATATCCACATTTTGCTGAAAAGTTTCTATTTGACCGAGTTGTCTTCCTGTATTTATAGAATTAACTGCAATAATCGGGTCATCAATTATGCTTGTGAGTTTTTTACCGGAAGCAAGTTGTGCGGTCAATCTGTCATAATTAAATTGATTCATTCTCATATCAGCTATGAGTTGAGCATATTTGTATGCTGTTGAAATTCTTTCTGTCATTGTACTTAACCTCCGAGGCTCATAAGGGTATCCAAACAACTGTTAACAGCGTTGAAAACTTGTGCTGAAGCGGCATATGCTGTTTGATATTTAACCAAATCAACAAGTTCTTCGTTCAAGTCAACGCTGTTATTCGATTTTATTTGATTTTCTATTGAATCTACTATATCATTTTGGGTGTCCAAAAGATTTTGCATATTACCACCGCCGGCTGCAACTTTGCCAACGATTCCTGAATAGAAATCTTCAAGCGACATTCCGTTGAGTGCATCAACTTTTTTGTTTCTTGTCCCGAGCATATCTACAACGTTTTGTGCGTTCCCGACTGCTCTTTCATCAAAATTATTCGGGTCATCAAAATAGGCACATGCTATATCCCAGTAGCCATCGTCCGTTAATAATGATGAATTAACCTGAATATTCCCTGCCGTAATTCCTTCTCTTCCGCCGTTGTTATTTACAAATATATAATTTGTCGGATTTGTTTCCATCAATTTTCCTGTATCATCAGGATTAATACAATAAGCTCCGGGTCTTATGTTAAGATCGTTCATAAGATCAGCCAATGTTTGAGCTAACTTATCAAGTCCTTCACGAGCAAGACCGACATTCATACCGTCAGCATTCAAATCTCCGGAATGTAATAATCCGCCGAGATTACCTCCGGTGAATATGCTGTTTGCATTGTCGTATATTACTGTTTCTGAATTTCCGTCTTTTTGTACAATATTAAGAACTGCGGCTTCACGTTTTTTCCCGTCAGCATCAACCCATTCCTCAGGATAACTTATTGGAGGAACGTGGCTTTCGCAGTATGCTTTTGCGGTTTGAATACTCAATTCACCTGTAACAACTGATCCTTTTACAAGTGCTGTATCGCCTACATAAAGGGTAACGGAGCCGTTTTGTCTTTCTTCAACGTTGATATCAACATATTCAGCAATTTCGTTAAGAATTTTATCTCTTTTATCCAAAAGATTATTAGCTGTTAATGTTCCCGTTTGGGTAACTTGTAATGCTTTGTTTACTTCTGCTAATTCTGAAAGTTTGTCATTAAAAGTACCGATGTAGCTGTAAATCTTCGAATTTTCAAGTGCTTCTTGAGATTCTCCGTCGCCTAAGGCTTTTTCTGAAAGTTGATCTAATTGTGTATATTTGCTGTTTAATGTAGCAGCCATTGTTTTAGCCGTTTCAATGAAATTTATTCTTGCGGTTGAACTTGCAGGGTATTCGTTAAGGTTGTTAAGTGCTTCATAAAATGATGCCAATGCAGCATCAATACCCTCGCCGTCCAAATCATCAAATATATCCGCTAAATCGCCTAAATTGTCAAGTTGTTGTTCATATTGTTTCTGAACTGATATTTGAGAACGATAATAATTATTTAGGTAATCATTATTATATCTCATAATATTGGCAATCATAACTCCGCCGTTTGAACGTACTTGTGCTTCAACATTATTACCGATAGTACCTGCAATATTTCTTGTCGCAAGATTAACTTTTTGTTTTGAATACCCCTCAGTATTCATATTTGCGACATTGTGTGAAACGACGCTGATTGCAGATTCGTTAACCGATAATGCATTTGATGCAATGTTTAAAGATGAAAACAAGCTGACCATTTTTTACCTCATTATATTTCTTCGTTCACGGTCCACATGTCTAAGTCATGCGTATCCGCTTTACCTGTATCATTGTAATTACTTCCTTGTGGAGCAAAAGCATCGACAATGGTTTCCAACATCTTGTTAGTCATGACGATGCCATGTTTTAGTAATTCCACATTTTGATTATTTAGTAACACTAATTCCTCAGAAAGTTTACAAATCTTTACTTTTCTTTTCTCAAGTTCGTCTTTGTAGGCTTCATATTTTTCACTTAGATATTCTGTATATTGAGTCATAGTAAGGTCTTTGCCAAATTCTTCAATAGTAAGTTGTTTTCTTACATCATTAATTTTTTCTATGACATTTCCTTGAGAAATAATTCTGTTATCAACTTCGCCGATATCTCCGGCTTTTGATTTCTTCAACAACTCTTTTTTTTCTTCAAATAGTTGTTTTAAACCTTCGTAAGCCTTGATTTCTTTGTCAATGATTTCGATTATATTTTGTATCTTGAATTTATCCATAACTTTAACCTTTTATATATTAGAATAAATATCTTATAACTCTGTTGAAGATGCCTTCGTTTTGGCTTCTTGATATTGCGCCTCTGCCCGAGAGTGCAAATTGTAAGTTAGAAACTCGGTATGAGTAGATTTCTCCGTCGACGTTAAGCCATCTTGGGTCAACAACACCGGTAATTATGAAATCCATTCTTTCGTTACCGTTAACAATAGTTTTTTTACCTTGTACGGCTAAGTTTCCGTTAGGTAGCTGCTGAACTACTTGGACGGCAATTTTATCGCCGATTGATAACGCTCTTGATCCGGCTGCTGAATTTGATACTTCATTTGAACCGCCATACCCGTTAGAATCTTTGACTGACAGATGTAACCATTTATTAATGTAAGAAGTGAAAGTATCCTCTGTATTAGATGACTTTTCGGATGAATATGAAAGATTATCACTTACGGCAACAGATTCGCTCATAATAATTGAAACAAGATCCCCGATTTGTCTTGCTTGTACACCGCTAAACAGAGAATGTGGCACTCCTGCGTAGTTTTGAGTTGCTCCTAAGGTGAAAAGCGATTCCGCATTTGCACCAATTGTTGTGAAAGCAAGTATTGCTATAATTGTTAATATTTTCTTCATCTTACCTCTCCAAATCAGATAACGTTGTATTTAACACAAATATTCCGCTATTACGCTTCTACCGTACATTAATCCGTATTTAATTTCTTCGTCGGTTATATCGTATTCTCCGACATATTCTGCACATTTTCTTATGTCGTTTACGTCAACTCTTTCCAACAGACCTTTTGGAGCCGTTTTTTCAACGGAGGCTTCAGCTTCATTAACAGAATTTATGTTTTTTGAGCTTGGTCTTGTTACCTTGGCACCGTTTTTTAGCGCATTAACTGCTGAAAATCTTTGAACGTTATTATTTTGACCTATTGTTGAAAGCATTCTATTAAATCCTCATGTACTTGTATATTAATTACCTACATATTTTTCCATTTGTTTATAGATCTGATCTGCTAAACCGAATGTTGTTCTTGGATTGCTTGCTAAATCATGCCCTATTTGTTGATACACTATTGATTTAAAAGTATCCACATATTGACTTTTTTCCCCAAAAAGACTTCCTGTCTTATCGACTGTTTTATCCATTTCGTGAAGCATTTTCGTTATAAATATTGACTCAAATTCTTCCGCAGCCTTTTTTAATTGTTCCTTGGAATTTCCTGATTCCTTGATTCTATTATACAAGACTTGGTCAGAATTGACAACTTGTGTATTTTTAATGTTGTTTTTTATTAAATCTAATGTAGGTGTTGAAAAATTCATATTTTTTCCTTCTTATATAATTATCAATTCCGCTTGTAAACTTCCTGATTTTTTAAGTGCTTGTAATATTGATATTAAATCGACAGGAGCTACCCCGATTGAATTTAATGCCGTAACCAAATCATTAAGATTACTGTTTGCAGGCATTTTTATAAGACTTCCGGGAGCTTTGTTGATTTCAATATCGGCATTTTCAAAACCGACTGTTGCACCATTAGCAAAACTATTTGGTTGTGAAACTTCATTATGTGAAGTTACCGTAACGGTTATATTTCCGTGTGCTACCGCAGCAGGCAATAATTTTACGTCAGCACCTATTACAACGGTGCCTGTTCTTTCGTTTACAACTACTTTTGCTTTTTCCAAAGTCGGTGAAACTTCCATATTTTCTATTAATGATATGAATGTAACTCTGTCATTTAAAAATCGTTGGGGAATTTCTACTCTTACGGAGCTTCCGTCAACTGCTTGAGAAGGAGCGAGTCTTGATACTGTTTTTGCAATTCTTGAAACCAGTGTATAATCAGACTTATCCAAACATAAAGTAATTGAGTTTTCGTCGCCTATTTCAGTATAAATATCTCTTTCTATAATAGCACCGCCGGGAATTCTGCCTGATGTAGTAATTGCTGTTCTTGCTGATGAGCCTCCGGCAATTTTATTAATACCGCCAACCGATAAAGGTCCTTGTGCTACTGCGACAGCTTCACCGTTTGGTGCTTTTAAAATGGTTTGTACTAAAACACCGCCCTCAAGGCTCTTACAGTCTGCCATTGCAGAAACGGTTACGTCTATTTTATCTCCGTTTTTAGAGAATGGTGGAACTGTTGCAGTTACGATTACAGCGGCTGAAGCACCTTTTTGTATGTAATTTTCCTGATCAATAACCGTACCTAAATTTCTTAGTAACATCTTGTTGGTAATTTGTGTTGAACGTGAGTTGTCGCCTGTTCCGGGTAAACCTACGACCAATCCGTATCCGACAAGTTGGTTTTCGCGAACTCCTTTAATATGTGCTAAGTCCATAATTCTCACCGAGGCTTCTATTGCTTGGCAAGGAATTGTCCAAGATAACATTGCTAACATAAGTGCTATTGTAATAATTTTTTTCATAATACTTACCCTTTTTTAAGTGATTTTAGATATTCACTAAGATTTTATTCTCTCCGATAACCTTTCCTGTATATACTTTTTTGTAATTTTTATTTTCTACATTTATATAATCTCCGGTCATGCCGTCTGCAAGTGCTGTCCCGTTAATGGAAATCATTACGGAGCCGTTTGATACAAAAAATACTCGAACTTCCTCGTTTCTTGCAACATCCGGACGCATTTTAACAAACCTTTTATCTATAATTTCGCCTTTTTGAAAGGCTTTTTTTGCAGACATTTCTTTACTTAAAACATTTTCTGACAAAACGTAATCCATTTTTTGTGAAACGTCAATCTTTTTAATCATTGTCGTTTCTCTTGTTATGGCTTGTTCTCTGTTGATATAATCAGCTGCAATTAAAACATCTTTATATACTGCTGTTTGAGTCGGCAAATTTATATTTTTGACAAAAGCTCCATTGACGTATATATCTACGCGTTTTATATCACGAGCTACGATTTTATCACCGCCTTGCGTAATTTTGTATGTAACATTTCCGTCCGGAAGTTGTAACTGTGCAAATGGCGTTGCCGGAATTTTTACTTCGATATCGGCATTTGTCATTTTTTTATAGTTTTCAGTCAATTGTTTTGCGATTTGATTTTTAACTTGTGCAGAACTAAGTGTTTGAGCATTCACGTTCAAACTTGTGGCAAAAATTAATAATATTACGGTTAAAAATCTTTTATTCATTTGTTATTCTTTCGCTTTAAACCATGTTGTTAGTAAGTTGTAATATATTGTTTGAAGAGTTAACTAATCTTGAATTTGATTCAAAAGCACGCTCGGCTTTTATTAATCCGACTAATTCATCTACAATTTGGATATTTGAGCCTTCTAACATACCTTGTTGAATTAGCCCTAAACCGTTTTGTCCAGGAGTATCTTGAACCGGATTACCTGATGCCTGAGTTTCTTTGTACAGATTGTGTCCGATAGATAGTAAGCCTGATGGGTTTTGGAATTTTACCAACTGCAAAGAGCCCACTATGGACTGTTGTGTCTGTCCCGGAAGTGTTACCGAAATATTACCGTCCTGAGTAATTGTTATTTCAGTAGCATCACGAGGAATAGATACAGACGGTTGGATTAATAAACCGTCATTTGTACATAATTGTCCCAAGGAGTCTACCTGTAAACAGCCGTCCCGTGTATATGCAAGAGAGCCGTCTTCTTTCATTACCTGCAAAAATCCCTCACCCTCAATTTCTATATCAAGTTGACGACCGGTTGATATTGCAACACCTTGAGTGAAGACTCTTGTTGTGGCAGCAGTTTTAACACCTAATCCGATTTCAATACCGACAGGTTGGTATGTTCCTTGATTCATCAATGCTCCGGGACTGCGTTGAGCTTGTGATAATAAATCCTGAAATTCAATTCTGGATTTTTTAAATGCCGTTGTATTAACGTTAGCGACATTATTTGCGATAACATCAAGATAGTTTTGTTGTGCTATCATACCTGTTGCTGCTGTTGTCAATGCTCTTAACATATATTTCCTCTCCTAAGTCAGTTTATTTGCCTTATCTTAATCTGCCGACAGATACTGCTGTTTGCAGAAGTTCGTTGTTTGTTGTTACTACTTTTGTTAATGATTCATAATTTCTTGTGGTGCTTATTGAATTAATCATTTCACGAATAACATTGGTGTTTGAAAGTTCCAACATACCTTGTTGAACACTGTACTTTTCGGATTTTAATTCCGGATTATTTTGAATATCTCTTGGTATAAACCTTGCATCTCCTATTTCAAATAAATCTTCTTTATCGGAAAAGTCAAAAACACCGATAGTTTGCATAGGAATTTTTTGGTCATATGAATTCATTTCAATGTTGCCCTGTTCGCCAATAATGATTTCCATTTTGTCTCTGAACAATTCAGGATCAAAATCTTCCGGAATCATTCTTATACGTCTGTTATTTACGTCAAGAACATATTCCCCTTGCTTTGTAACTAAGTAATCATCACTGTTTACAACAAAAGATCCGTTTCTTGTATATGATTCTTTACCGTCTATATCGCGAATTTTGAAAAATCCGTCCCCCTCAATGGCTACGTCAAATTTGTTTCCGGTCTTTTCCAAAGCTCCTTGCGAAAAGTCGTGTACATAGTTCAAAGATTGCGAGCCCATGCTGATATCACCAAGATAGTTGCTTTGGTTGTTTCTTAAAATCGAGCCTTGTTGTGAATATACAGCGGACTCTAAAATATCTTTAAATCTCAAACCGCCACGTTTGAAACCTACTGTATTAACATTTGAAAGATTATTAGCAATATTGTCATTCATTTCTAACAATGAAAGCATACCTTTAGCTGATGTTTCTAAACCTCTGACAATCATAATTCCGCTCCTTTCAAACGATCATATTTACCCAAAACACTTTTTACATAATTTTGTGTTTCGGCGTACGGAGGTATTCCGCCGTATTTTTTAACAGCATTAGGTCCTGCGTTATATGCTGCAAGTGCTAATGATTTATCGTTACCAAATCTATCCATCAGACCTTTTAAATATTTTGTACCTCCCTCAATATTTTGTTCGGCATCATAGGCATTTTTGACTCCTAATCCTTGTGCGGTAGACGGCATAAGCTGCATAAGTCCCATTGCACCGCATTTTGAAGTCGCGTTCGGATTAAACCCTGATTCTTGATTAATAACTGCTTTAACAAAATCTTCGTCTAATCCGTTCTTGTCCGAGTATATTGAAATTAGGTCATTAATTGTTTCTCTTGAAACTTTTTCAGGACTTTTTGTATTTTCGACCTTTTTATCAAGAATGTTTTGAAAATCTTGATCAGGTTTTTGTACATACGATATTAAGGATTGAAAATTGTTCTCAATCGCATTAATACGTTGTAATGTAATATTTAAGCCGGAAAGTTGCACTTTCAGCTCTCCTTTTTCTTTCTTTGGGTATAATAACCCCTACCTTACCAAGTCTACATTAGTAGTTTATTATAGTTTTGCTATACAAAACATCAATCCTGTGATTTATTTTTTTAATTTTATATAGACCATCTGGTCAATCGATGATTTTTGTATAAAATTTGAGTATAATTTTTTACTTCATATTATTGATGTTATATTTGTCTGTTGATGATTGTTAAAAAATTTGACTTTAAAGCATATCAAATATACAATGTAACAGTCATTTTAATTGGCTGGAAAAGTGGAGGAATTATGGAAGCAAGGAATAGTCGTATTTTGTCATTGTTGGAAAACAAAACTGCGGATTTTTCAGACAGAGTTGCATTAGGAATGAAAGGCTCATATGGTTGGGCAGAGCTTACATATAAAGGTTTAGGTCTGTTATCAAGAAAAATTGCAAGGTATCTTATAGAAGACTTAGGAATAAAAAAAGATGAAACATTGGCAATTTTGTCTGAATCCAAACCGGAATATGGTCCTTGTGTTTTTGCATCAGTGCTGACAGGTACAATAACGGTACCTTTAGATATAAAGCTCTCTAAATACGAGTTACAATCTATTTTGTCTGACTGCATGCCGACGGTTTTAATTTGTTCTCAACATTATTTACCAATTGCATTGGAACTTCAAAAAGAAGTGCCGTCAATAAAACATATTTTGGTTAATGATGAGCATGCAAATAATGGTGAAATTAAGAATATATATGAATTACCTGATAAATTTGACGGTAAATGGCGCCAAAGAAATTCAAAATCAACGGCGCTAATAATATATACTTCCGGTACAACCGGAGCACCAAAGGGTGTTGAAATTAGTTTTAGGAACGTTAATGCTCAGCTTGAAGATTTAACCGTTGTGTTGCCTAAGGTTATTCAAAACCGTGAAAAGGTTTCAATGTTATCAATTTTACCTATGAATCACCTTTTTGAAATGACAGTCGGATTTTCAACTTTTCTTAATTTTGGTTATACGGTTTATTATACAAGCAGTCTTAAACCGAAAGATATTACCGGAATTATGAAAGAAAAGAAAATAGAATTTATGTTGTTGGTTCCGGCATTTTTGAAATTATTAAAGGCCGGAATTGAAAAACAAATTTCTGCATCTTCTGCCTTTTCTCAATATATGTTCAAGGCTATGTATCATATAGCAAAATTTATTCCGTCATATAAGATGAGAAGAATATTATTTTCAAAGGTTCATGAACAATTAGGCGGGAGATTCTTTGCTTGTATTTCAGGCGGAGCACCTTTGGATGCAGAAGTCGGAAAATTCTTTGAAAGAATAGGTATTCGTGTGTACCAAGGATACGGACTTACTGAAACAAGTCCTGTTGTTGCGGTAAACTATGATAAGCCGGGTGATTTTACGACAGTCGGACGTCCGTTGAGTCATTTTGAATCGAAAGTTGATGAGAAAACGGGTGAATTGCTGTTAAGAGGACCTTCTGTTATGAAAGGATACCATCATCAACCTGAAATGACCGCTGAAGTTATTGATTCGGAAGGTTGGTTGCATACCGGTGATATTGCTCAAATAGACAAACAAGGTCATATACATATAACAGGACGTATTAAAAATATGATTGTCTTACAAGGCGGGAAAAAGGTATTTCCGGAAGAAGTGGAAGCTGTTATAGAAAAAAGTACATATATAGCAGAATCTTGCGTTTTGGGTACCGTTCGTGAATTTGGTGCAAAAGACGGAACGGAAGAAGTTACTGCGGTAATTGTTCCGAAAGAAGATTTATACAGGTCATATTCGGAAGAAGATATTGAAAGAATGATAAGACTTGATGTCAAATCCCTTTCAGAAAGACTCGCTCCGTACAAACGTCCTACAAATATTGTTATTTCAAAAGAGGCTTTACCAAAAACGACTACAAGAAAAATTAAAAGAAAAGAAGTTCGTGCATTAATTAATGCATAAGATACTAAATTGTTGTTTAAATTTATATAAAAATCCGTTGAATATAAAGTCAACGGATTTTTATTGAGGTAAAAAGTCCCAAATAGCCGTATTTATTGGTTTGTATGTGAAATTTTGTAACAAATGGATTTTAGCCGATACAAAAAAGAATTGTTTATTGTAGAATTATGATAGGTGAAAAATGTTTAACGAAATTAAAACTCACGAGATAACGGTCGATATTGTTATATTAACCATAAAGAATGGCGATTTGCAGGTTTTATTGGTTAAACGTAATAATGAGCCGTTTAAGGATAAATGGGCTATCCCAGGAGGATATGTCAGGATGTCCGAAAATCTTGATGAAGCGGCAATGAGAGTTCTTAAAGAAAAAACTGCTGTTGATAATATCTATCTTGAACAGTTGTATACTTTTGGCGACCCTCTCAGGCACCCTGTTTCTCGTGTTATAACAGTTGCATATTTTGCTCTTATTCGTTCGGATGATTTTAATGTTGTTACAACAGCTGATTTGGCTTGGCATAAGGTATTTAATCTTCCGCCACTTGCATTTGATCACAAGGAAATTATCCAATATTCTTTAAAACGTACTCGTGAACGTTTGGAAATGTGTCCGGTTGCGTATCAGCTTTTGAATGAAAAATTTACTTTGACTGAAATGCAAAAGGCTTATGAACTTATTATGGAAAAGAAGTTGGATAAAAGAAATTTCAGGAAGAAAGTTATTACGACCGAAGGACTCAGAGAATTAAACGAATTTTCAAAATCAACATCAAAAAGACCCGCGAGGTTGTATACATTTGACACCATAAAGCTCAATTCGAAAAGAGCACATTTTATAAAAAAGGAGAATAAATAATGTTGGCATTTGTTTGGACTATTCAGGTTGTATCCGCAATATTGTTAACTGTATTAATACTTATGCATTCACCGAAAGGGGACGGAATTGCCGGAATAGGTAATGCTGCTCAAATGTTTTCTTCACAAAAAAGTGCAGAAAAAGGATTAAATAAACTAACTGCTATTGTTGCAGGCGTGTTTATTGTTTGCGTTTTTGTCTTAGGTTTTGGGTTAATTAAGTAATTCTTTTTAGATTTTTTTAAATTAGTACTTCAAACGAATGATGTCATGCTTATATTATTACGTTATGATACGTATGGATTATAGTAGGGATCAGGTATGACAAATTCCATATTTTTTGATGAATTATACAAACAATATGCTTGGTACGACAAAGTATTCACACCAATTATAAAGAATTGCAGTAATGAATATTTCTTTGATGGGTTGGAATACAGGCTTGTATCCGTTAGTACTAATATGAATATCTTATCCCAAAACGATACGTTTTTTGTAACTAAGGTTAAAATTAATGCCAAAAATGATATTTACATAAGGATTTCTCAAGCAGCAATTAATGTTGTTTTAGATAAAGTTTTGGGCAAAAATAACAGGAAATTTGATTTAACTGAAGTTTCTGAGTTAGAAGCAAGAATTATAACTGGTTTTAATGATTTTATATACGAATCACTTTCTCCGAATTTCAATGTCGAACCTCACAGACGTTATAGTGAAATTATGCATCTCACTTATTTCGTGAAAAATGAAATTTCTGACGAAGCGGCTAAGTTTATAATTTCAGTACCAAAGGATATTTTAATACCGGAGCTGATAGAATTAGAAAGTGAAAGATTTACTGATGAAGATTTTTCTGATTGTCCGGTAGTTGTAAATCTTGGTTTGGGCACAACTGTATTTCCGCTTGCGGATATTAAAAAGTTAGATATTGGTGATATTGTTGTTTTTGAAAACAGCAGTTCTTCGGAAATGACACTTATTTGTGAGAATATAGTACAGAAGTTTAAAGTAAGGCCTAATGATAAAATCGTAGAACCATACGATATGGCGGGAGGAAAAGATATGGACGGTACAAATACAAACCTTTGGGATAGTATCCAAGTTGATGTTGCGGCTGAATTTGATAAAGTAAAAGTTACCTTAGGTGAATTAAAGAGTATTGAAGAAGGGCTTGTTGTGGACTTATGTTCGGTTTACGACAATAAAGTTTCTTTAAAAGTCGGCGGTAAAATTGTCGCACAAGGTGAATTGGTAATTATAAATGACAGATTTGGGGTTAAAATCGAAAAAGTTAATGATGACGAAAATGCCGATACGTCAGCTTCTGATGATTATTCGTCAGAAATGACAGAAGAAAATGGTGATGGAGATAACGGAGATTTTGATTACAGCGATTTTGAAGTTGATGAAAAAGGTTAATAGAGATTTGACTTTGGGAACTTTGGAATTAAAAATTGATAAGAGTTTATTTATCAAGAGAGGTATGAATGGGATATATGACTAATTTTATTGTGTATATGCTGGCGATGGTGGGAGTTGTAATGCTCGCATTCTTTGTTTTCAAAAATAGCATGTGCAAAACAAAAGAAAGCAACGGTAAGTGTTTGCATGTTATTGATACTTTATCCCTCGGTGCAAGGAAAAATTTGTATGTTATTTCTGCAGGACAGGAAAATTTTTTAATTGCCTCTGATGCTGAAAGGACAACTTTTTTAACCAAACTAAGGAATAAAAGTGATTGCGAAAACAGTATTCCTGCTATTGCGAGCGAGGAAACCGATAAGTATGCAACCCAAAGTTATACAAATATCGGAAAAATGTCCGCAAATCGCAGTCAATACATAGACAGTTCAATAATAAATATGAATACAAAATACAAGATGTCAGGTAATTCGGTTATGCGAAGTCTGGCTGAAAAAATAAAGGAATAAAGAATATGAATTCAGTTTTGCAAGATATGAATCCTGTTTTACAGATGCTCACGGTAATGACATTATTTTCATTAATACCGTTTGTTTTTTGTTGTATGACGTGTTTTTTACGATTTACCATAGTGTTTTCACTATTAAAAACGGCTATGGGCGTTCAAGTACCACCGTCAATAGTAACAATCGGATTATGTATGATTTTGACTTTTTATACTATGGGTGGTGTTTTTGAGCAAATGTATGAAAGAGGTTCCATTCCTTATCAAAAAAATCAAAACCTAATAATGGCGATTGATGAGGGGTCAAAACCTTTGAAAGAGTTTATGTTAAAGCAGACAAGACAATCGGATTTGGCATTTTTTGTTCAATTAAAACGGAAGGATATGCCGGAAAATCCAGATGTGTTAAGTATTTGGGAAATTGCGCCCGCATACATATTGAGTGAATTAAAAGTAGCGTTTGAGATAGGTTTTATTGTATTTGTGCCGTTTATAGTTTTGGATTTGGTCGTGGCGAATATACTTTTAGCACTCGGTATGTTTATGTTGTCGCCTACGATTATATCTTTGCCGTTTAAACTGCTTATATTTATTGCAGTTGACGGTTGGGCAATGATTGTACAAGGTTTGGTACAAAGTTATAACTAACGTAAAAGAAGGTAATTATATGGAATCAGTAGCTGTTTTATCGGAATATTTGGCAAAAGGTTTTATGATAATGTTATCAATTTCTATGCCTTGTGTATTAACAGCAGCGGCAATAGGTTTGGTTGTCGGTATTATTCAGGCTGTAACTCAAGTGCAGGAGCAAACAATATCGGCGGCACCGAAAATTTTTGCAGTATTTTTGGTTATTATCATAGGCGGAATGGGATTTATAAAATTGCTTCAAAATCTTTTTTATGAGGGAACGGCATTGGCATTTAACGGCGTAACAAAGAGCGATAATTATGTTTTGCCTGCAAATTATTATAAGTATACGTCTCCGTTTGAGGGTGAAATGAATGATAAAATCTCAAAGGGTGATTTTAATTACATTATGAAAAACCCCGGTAAAATTCCATTTATAGATAAACAACAAAGATTGAGATATGATTCGGCACCTAAAACTCCTATGCCGAAGCCTAATTTTGTTGAAACAAATAAAATACTTGGTAGATAGTTTATGAATAAATTTATATTAATACTGTTATTTATGATTTTTTGTGTGCATACAGCAAATGCATATGAAGATTGCATGATTTTTAACAAATATAAATTAACTGATATTAAGATAGAAGATAATTCTATAATAGATGTATATCCGGTTGTAACTATAATGAACGATAAATCAACATTGATAGTACATCCTCTAAAAGCTGGGCAAACGAGGTTTTGTTTGCTAAAAAATAATAAAGATGTGGTTTTATTTAATGTTAAGGTTGATGAAAACGGAACATATATAGATGAAACAGACGGATTTGATATAATGACTTTGGATATACCTGATGGTGTGTATGATTTTGAAATAGATTTACCGCCGTTCATAAACGGTAATGGAACAGTTGAGGGCTTGAATAATGGATGAAATGTTTCGTCAGATAGCAATACTGTTTCCGGAATTTGAAAAGTATTTTTCGGCAGGTTTTATTGTATTTGCAAGACTCATTGGTTTTATAAGATTTGCACCAATATTTAATAGAAAAGAAATAAATACTACGGTCAAATTGTCATTGGCATTTTTACTAACGTTGATGATTACTCCACTGTTGCATCCGGGAGTAATTCCAAATTCGGTTTCGCCTCTATTGTTGTGGGTGTTGAATTTTGCAGTAGGGGCGATAATAGGCTACATAGCACAACTTTTAATATTAGCTATTGAATCGGGCGGTGATATGATAAATACTCAAATGGGTTTGTCGTCAGCAATGGTAATGGACCCAGCCACAAACAGTCAGACATCTATATTAAGCCGAATGATAACTTTGCTCGGATTGTGTATTTTTATGCAAATTGGCGGGATGTATTGGTTATTCAATGCGCTTTTGAGAAGTTTTGAGATATTTCCGATTTATGCGGTGCAAATCCCGTTGGAGAAGATAATAAATTTAGATTATTTGGTAAAGACGACTTCAAATGTTTTATATATGGGGTTGCAGATTGCTTCTCCTATATTGTTGGCAACATTGGGGCAGGATATTATATTGGGGGTAATTTCAAAAACTGCTCCGCAAGTCAATGTTTTCCAGTTGAGCTTCTTATTCAAACCTGTTTTGGGAGCTGCGATAATGATATGGATACTTCCTATGTTGGTTGGGGTAATTTCGGACTTTTTCTTGTCATTTTCGTCGATTTATTAACTTTTGAACAATATTTGATGTAGATTTTGGATATTATGATAAGACGGTAATTTATAATTAACTTGATTTTTTTTTGTGTAGTTGGTAGTATAATTATATCATGAGCCCGTGGCACTCTGCCGATGAGAAAGATTAAGTATCTTTCGAGGAGAGGAAGGTAGCGGAACGCTACCGCAAGCACAGGCAATGGCAGTTGAAAATTAAATAATCGCCACATATACAAGGGCCTGTGGCGCAGCGGTAGCGCAGAGGACTCATAATCCTTTGGTCGTGGGTTCGAATCCCTCCGGGCCCAAATTTAAAAAAGCCAGTCTATGACTGGCTTTTTTAGTGCTTTGATTTGTTATAAATTGACCGTTAGTTTGAGAAAATGTATCACAGATAATGAAAACGGTGCAAAAAATGTTTAGAAACATTCATCATAACCAAATTTATTGGCTTTTTCTAAATATTCTCTTGCCTCATCTTGCTTACCTAAAGCAGTCAATGTGCAATATTTTCTATAATATCCTGTTCCGTTTTCTTTGTTAAATAAAATTGCTTCATTTGCATATTTCAATGCCTTGATATAATCATTTTGAGAAAAATACATAAATGATAATCCAGTAAATAAATTATCTTTATTCCTTTCGCAAACTTTAAGTGCGTTAAGCAGAATATTCATAGCTTTTTTTTGTTTGTTGTCAAAATATGTAGGTTCTTCCGCAAAAATTATCGTTGCTATTTCGTAATAAGCTTCAGTACATTTGCTATCAAGTTTTATTGCAATATTGAAATTCATAATGGCTTTTGAATATTTTTTTAAACCTCGATAAGCAATACCAGCTCTATAATAATATTTGGCATTGTTTGAATCTAATTCAATAGCTTTTAACTGGTCTTGTAATTCACCTTGCCAATCATCTAACCATGATTTTGTACAACCACGTTCGTAATAATATTCAGCATTATCTTTATCTTTTTCGAGTTCTGTATTTATTACTTCTAATGCTTTATTGGCTAAAATTTTTCCACGTTTCTTATATTTTTTTATAGTACAACAGGCATCAGTTAAGAAACACCAAATACAAGGGTGTTTGTTGCCGTTTACAAACTCCTTTCTTGCAAGTTTTAGTTCCTCTTTATATAAGCCATTATTGTTAAAATGTTCTAATTTTTTAGCTATATCATAGGTTTCCATATTTTTTATTATACTAATTTTTCAGTAAAAGTCTATTGCTTGCGGACAATAATATGACAATCGACGGACAATCAGAGTATAATAAACCGACAAACTTATGAAGTGTAAAATTTCTCGTCAATCGATTGTTTTGCCGTAGGATTAATTTAAAGTTAATTTATTGAACCGCTTTTTATAACTTATAATTTGCTAATTTCTTTTGCATATTGTTTAAAATGTTTAGCCATAAATGGGTACTTTTCACAATATTCTTCTTGAGTTATGTGTTTTAATTGTCTATCTGATGTTAGTATTATATGTCCTTGAGCATCACATTCAATGATTTTGTTATTCTTTTCACCGTCAATTCTGTAATAATAAGTTTTTCCTTCGTCATAAACTTCTATACAATAATTAAACTTGTTTATTCCCCAAGGTGTGAGTGCTTTTGTAATTTGCAGTGTTTTTCCGTCAGAAGTGATAAACTTAAACTTTGCCGAAATAATTTTGTTGTTAGAACCTACATACGGAATTATATTTGCATTTCTTTCAGAAGGTTGTGTATCAAAAATTTTTGTAAGTATTCTGTACAATTCTGTGTTATTTATTTTATTTTTAGTTTTATTAGCATTTACCTTTGATAGGAGCGGAGTTGGTACTTTATCAAGTATTGTATCTCTGGTGGAGTTTGCCATTTTTTTTGAGGTATGTACTGTTTCCTCAGGTTTGCTGTATATAATTTCTTGATGCACAGTTTCCGCACTATTTGTTTTTGATTTTATCGTTTGTACCATTGTTTTGTAATTTGTTTTATCAATACTGTTAATATAATCCAAATAATTATCAGTAGTCTTTTTTATATCTTTACAAATTTCTTCTAATTGATTAGTACGAATTTCTTCATCAGACATAAGTGCTAAGTAATTATCAGTAAAGTTTCTTCGTTCGACATCTTTCATGATATAAAATGTTCCATTTTTATCTGCTACGAAAGAATTTAAGATGTTATCATTGTCATCATATATATTGATTATAAGTTTACCTGTTGTTATTTTGTTGCCTATATTGCATGAATAATGATTTTTTGTATTTGGCACCATACCATATATAATCCCTTTTCTATGTTTTGTAATATCAAGATTTTTATAGAATGTATCTATGATATATTGCTTTTGGGTGTAAGTTATTGTATCAAAACAGGTTTTTATTTTACCGATGTTGTTTATAATATTTTCTGCTTCGAAACTATCTAATTTAATATTTTGTACAGTATTCTTTGCTCTTATTTTGTGTTTTTTTGTTGGTCTTCCCAAAGTTACTTCGTGTTGCTTCTCTAAAAATGCTTTATATTTGTTCATGTAAGCATTAATGCTGTTATAGATGTTTATTAAATCATATTTTTCTATATCTTCATCCTTGGCAAGTGTTATATATGCATCATTAGCCATAGAATATATTCCGTCTCTGTTTTTAGGATTAAATATTTCACCATTCGGCTTAATTATAAATATTTTGGGTGTTTTATGAGAAGCATCATATATTGTAATTCTTAGAAAATCTTTAACGTTTTTCCCGTTTAATACATTAAAATAATAAGAGCAGTTTTCATTATCTTTATTTGTATATGTGTATGTTTTCTTTTTAGTATTATATTTTGTTTCAGGATATTGTTTTAAAAACAATAATTTGTACATTGAACCCCAAGATTGTGAATGTTGATCCATGATATTTTCAATAGTTCTAAAATTAGATATGGTTTCTTTTAATTTATCAGGGTTAATGTGTATGGTTTGTTTCTTATAATGAATTGAAGAAAGGTAGTCGTATATATTTTTAACTGTATTTAAAATGGTATCTAAATACGTTGCGTTGTTTTGGTCTTCTTTGAGTTTTTTTATTGTTTCAGGGGCTTCTTTATCAAATTTTGAAGGGGTTGTTATTATTTGTCCGGCTCCGTCTTCTTTTACATAAAATCGCAAAATCTCATCATTTTCTTCTTTCTTTCCGATTATAAATGTGAAAAGTTCATGATTATCCTGCTTTGTATGTAATGTAGGAATTCTCAATAACAATTTAAAATTGCTTAAAATTGAATTTAAAGAATATGTACGTAATTTATCACTTTTTGCAAATACATTTTCGCCAAAATGTTCAATGGTATCAGGCGCTAAGAGTTTATTTTTGTAGAATAAATCATTTATTTCCCAACACATATCTGCAATTGTATGAATTTTGGCTAAATCATCTTTAGGTACGACAAAAGTTCTAAGGCACTTATTAAAAGTATTTTGAAAACCTACGGAAGGTATTCCTTGTGCTTTGAATGTCGGAAATGTAGATGGTTGATTAATTTTCATAGTATTGGTAGAAAGGTCTGTAAATAATTAAATTTGCTAAAATTTAAGATGTTATTAATAAAAAATAATGATGAATGTGCTAAAATGTAATAGAATTAAGACAAACTGATGTTTACAAAAGTTAATATCTATATTTGATTGCTTTTCGGTAATTTTATATGTAAATTGATAAGTTTGTTGATATTTTTATTGTTGGTTTTATGTTATCATACAATTAACTTGCTAATTTCTTTTGCATATTGTTTAAAATGTTCAGCCATAAACGGGTACTTTTCACAATATTCTTCTTGAGTTATGTGTTTTAATTGTCTATCTGATGTTAGTATTATATGTCCTTGAGCATCACATTCAATGATTTTGTTATTCTTTTCACCGTCAATTCTGTAATAATAAGTTTTTCCTTCGTCATAAACTTCTATACAATAATTAAACTTGTTTATTCCCCAAGGTGTGAGTGCTTTTGTAATTTGCAGTGTTTTTCCGTCAGAAGTGATAAACTTAAACTTTGCCGAAATAATTTTGTTGTTAGAACCTACATACGGAATTATATTTGCATTTCTTTCAGAAGGTTGTGTATCAAAAATTTTTGTAAGTATTCTGTACAATTCTGTGTTATTTATAAAATTACAATGAGTTGGAGATTTTGTTTGTGAGCTTGATTTCCGAGTTCTTTTATCTGTTGAAATTGTTTTCTTTTCTTTTTGTGTTTTAGATTTATTTATAAGTCTAACTTCTTCTTTTTCTTCTATTGAAGTTTTTTCTGAAAATTTTGATGCTTTTTGTGTTGCATATTGTAGAAAAATTTTGTTGATTTTATTAATTATTTTGCAAATATATGGCAACTTATATTCTGCAATATCTTCAATGCAGGCAAATTCTGTGTTTGTAGGGTTTATTTGATTTGAATGGTTTAAATCTTTCAATTTATAAACATATGGTTTGTTGTTAATTATGAAACATTTTTTAAGTTTTTGTTTGCTTTCATCTTCAAATATAAATATTTTTATAATTTGACTGTTAGTTCTGTTTATAATTTCGTAGGTAAATGGTATTGCAATGCGAGTTTTATTTTTTGCAAAAAATTCATTTTTTATTTGCTCAAACCATTTGGCACCGTGTTTTGTTTTTAATTTATTCAGTTGGGTGTTTGTATCAAAAATTTCCTTTTTAATAGTTTCACTGATTTTTGTTGTTTCATTAATTTTAATTCGATTGTCTGTTTTAATTTCTGTATTTGCGTCAACATTTGGAATGTTATGTTTTTGTTTACTTCTTTGTGTTGTACAAATTGTTTCATTATTAATAAAATTCAAATAATTTATTGTAGCGGATTTTATATTTTCACAAATTTCTTTCAAACCATTTTCTTGGATTTCTCTATCGGATATTATTTTTAAGTTATCATCTGTATAGGTTCTGGTTGTAATGCTTTTTAGTTTATAAAAAATTCCGTTTTGATCGATAACAAAGGAATTTATTATTTCATTTTTATCATTGTATAAATTTACTATGAATTGATCTTTTGTGTTTTTAGCATTTCCAACACATGCGTAGTGGCTGTATTTTGAATTTGTTAGTTTCCCGCATATAATTTCTCTTGGTCGTTTTTCCCAGTCATTATATATCGCCCTTTGAAGTTTCCTTATTTGATAGCCGTTATGAGTAACAAAAAATGCTTTTATCGTGTTGATATTGGCTATAATGGTTTTAGCGTCTGAGCTATCTAATCTTGTCGTTCTTTCTTCATTTTCTTCCGCCGATTTTTTAATACGCTTTTCGTTTCTTTCTGTAATATACGTTTTGTATGAATTTGTAATATTTTTTATTTTTTCAAAGAGATCAACTAAATTATACTTTTCAATTTCTTCTTCAGTTGAAAGAGCTATGTCTATATCTTTATATGTCATTTTTTGATGTTCAGATAATTTTTTTCGATTATATATTTTCCCGTTTGGTCTGATTATAAAAATTTTTATTGGCTTTTCTTGAGAGTCATGTATTGCAATTTTTATTGAATCTTTGTTGTTTTTCCCGTTTAATACGCTGTAGTTGTATAAATAATCGTTGTGAGAGAACAGTTTTGTATTAAAATCATATTTTATTTCATTATGTTTATTGAAAAATGTTTCTTTAGAATATCCTACCCAGGTATTTGAATTCTTTCTGTTAATTTCTTCGATAGTTCTAATATTATTGATTACAGTATTAAGATCGTTTGTATTAATATGTTCATTTTGTTTTACGTTAAGGATTTCCAAGCAACTTGAATAAACGTCTTTAACTGTATTTAAAATATTATCAAGGTATGTTGTATTGTTTGAAGTTTTTTTAAGTTGTTGTAATACGGATTGAGCTTCTCCGTTGATTTTCCACCTGTCTGTCAGTATTGTACTGTTTCCGTCTTTGTTGATACGAAAACGAATTATATTTTCATCTTTTTCTTTTTCCCCGACGATAAATGAAAAAAGTTCATTATTGGGCTGTTTTTTGTATATTTGAGTCATCAATAAGGATAATTTAAAATTCGGTATAATTGAATTTAGAATGAAAGTGTGATATCCGCTCCTGTTAAATGTATCTTTATTGAACAGTTTTGTAAGTTGTGGAAATACGGATTTGTTTTTGTGAAAGACTTCATTAATTTTCGCATGTAAATCTGCAATTTCACTGATTTTAGTAAAATCGTCTCCGGAAACTTTAAATTGACCGACAGTTTTTGCTAAAGATAATTTTTGTGTTCCGATAGCTCTAAATGCGGATTGTTGTTTTTTGTGTTGATTTAGATTGGTTGGATTTATATTCATAGCAATTATGAAAATGTATGTAAATATCAAAATTTGCTGAAAACAATTAATTGTAAAGTTATATTAAGAAATTCCCGTTAAAATTCTTAAATATAGCAATTTTTATAAAGAAAAATACTTTATATAAGTAAGGTTAGATTAAAAGTAGGTTAGGTTTTTTATGATTAACAACATCACAGGTGTTGACGCCCGTTTTCAAATGGGCGTCGCCAAAACGGCACAGTCGCATTATAGTACTCCAATACCACCGATTTTGGGGTTTAAGACTCCGAAGTTAGGGCTGAAAGCGACACTTAGAGTTAATAAATTCAAACGACGGGATGGAATTGTTATTGTAGGAGATATTGATGACGATTATGTAGAAGTTGTTGAGGAAGAAATAGATGACGGAAATTCTTTGGATGATAATGTAAATTTCTTTCAAGCAATGGGAAAGCGAAAAAGAAAATTAAAATACTTAAAAGAATGTTATGTGATAGACTATATACAGGCCCCTCAAGTGAGATGCGGTTTGGGTACACAAGCGATAAAGGGGCTTGCGGAAAAGGCTATGTTTGATGATAAAATACAGGGGCGAATTGTTACATTTTCTGCACCCTTGTGCAATGAGTCTTCACCGGCACAATTCTTTTATAAACTTGGGTTTAGGTTTGTGGAGCAAAGTGCAAATGAACATATAAAGGACTGTTTAATCAAAAATATTCCTGATTTGCCTGCACAAACTGGTATGATGTATTTGCCAAAAGAGAATTTACAAAAATTGTTAAGATACGGAGATTTATTTTAAGTTGAATAATATAGATGAAGTTCAAAATATTAATTCATATTATAGTGACGTTGCAAAGATAAAGCCACAACAAAGAATTGTTGTGAATGCACCCGATAATATTCCGCAATATCAACTTTTTAATGATACAGTAGCCAATGAAAAATTGTCGAATTTAGAAGCAGATATTTATGTTAAGAAAGAGAATGCTACTCCTCCAACTAAAAAAAAGAAAAAATTCGGAATATTTTAAACAAAAATATTTATGGTAATATTATAGAGGAATGAGGAAAATAAAGTATTTTGTATAAATATTTTATTTAACTGTTCGATTTTTAAGGAGAAGTTTGCATGTGCGGAATTGTTGGATATATTGGTAATAAATCAGCGTTGGATATTTTGTTGGATGGATTGACCAATTTGGAATACAGAGGATATGATTCGGCAGGAATTGCAGTAAATGTTGATAATCAGGTCGAATTATACAAAGCGGAAGGTAAATTGCAAAATCTTAAAGATGTAACTGCTTTAAATAGAGCTCATATAGAAAAGTCCACAATTGGAATTGGTCATATACGTTGGGCAACACATGGTGCTCCGACAAAAACAAATGCACATCCTCATTCGTGTAATTGCGGACGGGTGGCGATAGTTCATAATGGAATTATTGAAAACTATAAGGAGCTAAGGGCAAAACTTGAAAAACAAGGTTGTGTTTTTCGTTCGCAAACTGATACTGAAACTGTTGCTCATTTAATTGCTTCAAAGTTTGCTAACACCAAGGATTTGGCGGAAGCGGTGAAATTAGCATCAAAGGAAATTGAGGGAGCATATGCTCTTTGTGTAATCCATCAGGATGTTAAGGATACAATAATTGCTACAAGAAGAAACGCTCCTTTGCTTGTTGGTATTGGTGAGGGAGAGTATTATATTGCATCTGATGTCCCGGCAATAATAAAATATACAAAGAAAGCAATGTATCTTGATGATAATCAAATAGCAGTTTTGACTCCAAATTCCATGAAGCTGATTGATATTGATAACAATGCACTTACTCCTAAAATTGAAGAATTACCTTGGGAACCTGTTGCATTGAGCAAAATGGGTTATAAACATTTTATGCTCAAAGAAATTCACGAACAACCGAATGTTGTTCGAAATGTACTTGCCGGTAAATTGAGAGCTATCGACGAAAATGTAATATTGAATGAAGTTACACTTGATAAAGACAGAATTAAAAATTTGAACAGAATACAAATCGTTGCATGCGGTACTTCTTTGCATGCTGCAATGGTCGGGAAATATATAATTGAACAGTATTGCGGAATAGTTGTAGATGTTGAACCATCAAGCGAATATATTTACAGAAAAACTATTACGGATAAAAATACTCTTGTTATTGGGGTTTCTCAGTCAGGTGAAACTGCTGACACAATAACGGCAATACGTCAGGCAAAAAGCAAAGGATCTCATATTTTAATTATAACAAACAGACCTGATTCTACAATGGCGAGAGAGGCTGATAGCTTAATCCCTGTAAGTGCGGGAATTGAGGTTTCTGTTGCTGCAACAAAGTCATATATGGCACAAGTGATTTCGTTTTACTTGTTGGCAATTTATATGGCAGAAATAAAAGGCAGTGTTGCTGTACAGGATTTGGAACGGTTGAAAAAAGAACTTGTTTTATTGCCTCAAAAAATTGAAAAAGTGCTCTCGCATAAAGAGGACGTTCAAGTTTGTGCAAGAAAATTTGCTAATTCTAAAGATTTTATATTTATTGCGAGGGGGATTAATTTCCCAACAGCATTAGAAGGGGCATTAAAGTTAAAAGAGATAAGTTATATTAATGCAACCGGATATACGGCAGGGGAACTCAAGCATGGTCCGATCGCAATGTTGGATGAATCAATGCCTGTATTGTCAATCTTGGTGAAAGGCGGAGTTTATGAGAAAATTCTTTCAAATTCTGAGGAAGCTAAAGCTCGGAATGCAAGGATGATAGCACTTACAAACTCAGAGGATACAAAATTGACTGATTTGTTTGAATGCATTATTCGTATTCCTGAAATTGATGAAATGCTTTCTCCTGCCTTGGCGATTGTACCTTTGCAGCTATTAGCTTATTATATTTCGGAATTTTTAGGAAAAGATGTCGACCAGCCGAGAAATTTGGCTAAGTCGGTAACAGTTGAGTAACGGAAAATTTATGCAAGTAAAATCAGAAGTGGTTGAAATACCAAATACAGGCGAATTATCAACGGAATATTTTGAAAATGAGTTAACAAAACGCAACATTAATCCGTTAAGATGGGCTGTAATAAATGTTAGTGATAAAATGTTTACTGTAAGTGTAGCTAATTTACAAGAATAAGGATAGGAAAATGAATTGTATGAGTATTAAGCCTGATATCAAAGATATTACTTTGGCTGAACAAGGGAAGAATAATATAGAATGGGCATTGAAAGATATGCCTGTATTGAGAAGAATTGAGGAAAGATTTATAAAAGAACAACCGTTTGCGGGCTTGAAATTGTCAGCTTGCGTGCATGTTACCAAAGAAACGGCAGCGTTGTGTACTGTTATGAAAGCCGGCGGTGCGGATGCCCTTTTAATAGCGTCAAATCCTTTATCGACTCAAGATGATGTTGCGGCAGCACTTGTTAAGTACTGGGATATTCCGGTATTGGGTTATGCAGGTGAAACGGTTGAAGTGTATAGAAATCACGTAAGGAGTGCTCTTGACCATAACCCTGATATTATTATTGATGACGGATGTGATTTGGTTGCCACTTTGCATGCAGAAAGACCTGAGTTAGCATCGCAGGTTATAGGTTCAACAGAGGAAACTACAACGGGTATTATACGTTTGCAAGCCCTTGAACGTACCGGTGAACTGAGATTTCCGGCGTTGGGAGTTAATACAAGTTTAACAAAACATTTGTATGATAACAGATATGGCACAGGACAAAGTTCTATGGATGGAATTATGAGAGCTGCTAATATACTTATAGCGGGAAAAACTGTTGTAATTTCCGGTTATGGTTGGTGCGGAAAAGGCTGTGCATTAAGGGCAAAAGCTCTTGGGGCTAATGTTATTGTATGTGAAGTTGATCCGCTGAAAGCACTCGAAGCTGCTATGGAAGGTTACAGAGTAATGCCAATTGCAGAAGCTGCATTGGAAGGGGATATATTCTTGACAGTTACAGGGGATAAGCATGTTGTTGATGTTCAGCATATTATGAATATGAAAGAAGGTGCTTTCTTGTGTAATGCAGGTCATTTTGACCACGAAGTTAATATTCCCGATTTGAAAAAATATACTTTGGAGATTAAACGTATAAGACCGTTCTTGGATGAATATAAACTTACAAACGGTAAATCTGTATATGTTTTGGCAGAGGGAAGATTGGTAAATCTTGTTGCAGCAGAAGGTCATCCGGCATCTGTTATGGATATGAGTTTTGCAAATCAAGCCTTAGGTATAGAATATATAGTTAAAAATAAAGGTAAATTGGAAAATAAACTTCACACATTGCCTGAAACTGTTGATAATGCTATTGCAACGTTAAAATTGGAGTCAATGGGAATTCGAATTGACAGTTTAACTCCTGAACAGGAAGAATATTTAAATAGTTGGAAATTATAGTATTTGAAACAAATATGTATATTAAAAAAGGTTTTTTGAAGTCAAAAAACCTTTTTTATTTATAAAATACTTTCTGTAAATATAATCAATAAAACACCCTTTTTTACTCAATCATTGATTGAAAAGTTCAGTATATTGTTTTTTTTTGGGGGGGAGGCTAATTATCCTAACAGTTCTGTTAGTAAGCTGGCATGTTCTTCAGCTTTTTTGTTGTTTGATATTTTATTACGTTTGATATAGACTCTCAATGCTTCTCGGATTAGCTCGCTTCTTGTTCTTTGTTCGCTTGTAGCTATGCTGTCAACCCTGTTCAAAAAGTCATTAGACATTGATATTAATACTCTTGCCATAATATCCCTCCGTATTGTCTTTATTATATCATGAAAACATTATATTTCAATCATATATCACTTATATATTACATTTTGTAATGTTGAGATTTGGATGTGTTTTATTGTACCATAAATATTTTAAAAACCATATATACAGTTTAGTATCCTTAGATGATACTCCTCTTTTTCAACTACACTTTTTATTGTAGTCAGAATATGAATTTGAAAATTATTATAAACGAATAATTATCGGATTTTAGGCTTAATATTGACCATATGGTCTATATCTTTTTATCTATCAGAAATACCCTAAAATTGACCATTATATTGATGAAAGAATCATCTAAAAAGGGGTAAGATACATAGAGTAGGATGAGATGTAGATTATTTTAAGTATATAAATAAGGGAGAAGAAAGAGGAGAGTGTATGAGACGAGAGTTTAAGAAAAAATCAAAAATTTTACTTATTGATGACAACTATGAACATTTAGTAGGGATTAGAGAATTATTGAATTTGGAAGGGACTTTTGATGTAGTTGGTATTGCAACTAATGTTACAGTAGGCTTGAATTTGATTAAGAAATCTCAACCGGACATTGTTCTATTGGATATGAATATGCCGGATAGAGATGGTTTGCAAGGTATTACCGAAATTGCTAAGTTGGATTTAGGTACAAAAGTATTGGCACTTTCGGGATATGATGATGCTGATTTAATTTTTAGAGCAATGAAATTAGGAGCTAAGGGTTATGTTCTAAAAACTATGGCATCTGCACAATTAATATATGCGATAGAAGAAGTAATTAACGGTAAAATTTATTTGCCATTAGCTCTTTCGTCAAGATTTTTCGAGTATTTTCAACAATCATTCAGAGAAGAAAGCGAAAAACAAACTTCTGATGAAGAAAATCTTTTGTCATACTTGACACAAAGAGAAGAAGAAGTATTGGAACTTTTAACTCAAGGTGTTACATATAAAGGTGTTGCAGGCAAATTATTTATATCAGAAACAACAGTCAAAACCCACGTAAATAACATATTCCAGAAATTACAAGTAAACGACAGAACGCAAGCTGTTTTGTATGCCATAAATAATGGATTTTTGTCCAAAAAGGTAAAGATGGGTGTATAAAATTCGTTAGACGGATAATGAATTATGAGAAAAATAGTAAGACAGCAGAATTATTTAAAAGAGTTAATTGATTTTCAGGCAAATAAGTATTTGTCCAAATATTCTCTAAAGTGCCTTATTCGTTCGGCAATAGAACCTTTATTGGATGAGCCGATGGAAGGAGTTGTACTATACAGGTTAGAAAAAGATTTTGGCTTGCAAGGACTTATTCAAAGATTAGAGTTTTCAGAAATTACGACTTTATCGTATTCGGATGAATCTGATAATCTTTTGGAAAAGGTATGGGCAAATACAGAGTTTGTATGCGTAATGACCCACAGGTATGTTTCTATATTGGTATGGGACAATCGTACCGGCGATGACAATTCTGTTAGATACTATTCTCTTTATAATTCAAAGTTTCAAGATGAAGCATTAGATATTATAAGCAGAAATTCGAAAGCTGATATTTCCGAATATAAGGAAAGATTTAGACCGGACAGACGTGATAATAAATTGCTGAACATGTCGTTTCGAAAACTTCTTAATGATATGGATGAGGCAATCGAGGAAGCGGTGTTGGGATATGCAGAAAGAAGTGTGGAAGTTCGGGACGATATTGGTTATGAGAGGAAAAAGACAAGAATTTCTGCTCATGAGATTAGAAATCAGCTGTCAATATGCGATTTATATACGGAAATTATTCGTAAGAATGCTCAAAATGGCAATACAGATGGAGTTCTTGCCTCTTTGTCCGCAATAAGTAAGGCGGTTAAAATGGCTAACAATACATTACTTTCTCTAAAATCTGATGAAAATGGAGAATTTGAGACTGTTTTGTTATCAGAAGTTATAGATAATGCATTGGAACTTAGTAAGGTTTACGCTGAGGGTAAAGATATAGATATTCAAATCGAGAATAATGCGGAAGTTAATGTAGATATTGATTTTGACAAAATGACTGCCGTTCTTATTAATTTGGTTAAGAATGCAACAGAGTCTTTTCAAACGGAAAATTCCGAAAATGATATAAATGGTAAGTATATAAAAATTAAGACGGAGCAAAATGGTGATGAAGTAAGTATATCCGTTTCAAACAATGGTTATGGGATAAGTGAACCTGAGAAAATATTTAAAGACGGATTTACTACAAAATCTTCAGGTAGCGGTTTAGGATTATGGATTTGTAAAAAATCGATAGAGGAGATGTCAGGAACTCTTGAACTTACTCGTTCAACTGAGGATTACACAGAATTTACAATAGTTTTAAAAGTTGTTGATTAAAAAGGTGCAATTATGGATTTGATTTCTTCAAGGACAATTGAATTAACAAAACTTGGTATGGACGGATTGATGGACAGGCAACATGCTATTTCGTCAAATATTGCCAATGTAATGACACCTGATTATCAAAGAAAAGAGGTTGCTTTTGAAAGTCAGCTCTCAGAGATAATCGAAAGAGAGGATTTAAAAGACTATATCAAAGGGCAAAACAGTATTGAGTATATTCCGCCGAATGTGGATGTTTTTACGGGAGAAATACATAAATACAGGACTCCAACTCTACAAGAAAAGGCATACTTAATGTCAAATACGATGGATGATTATAAACCTCAATATGTAACGGATACTTTTAGCGGTTCAAATATTGATGGCAATAATGTTGAATTGGAACGTGAAATGATGGATTTGGCAAAAACAGGTACCCAGTTCCTTGTACTGTCAAATCTTGAAAAGAAACAATTTTCTGAGCTTTCAACAGTAATAAGAGGGCAATAATATAATTACAATTTTGGGAGAGGACAATGAGTTTCAATATATTTGATATAGCCGGTTCCGGCATGAGTGCTCAAAGGGTAAAAATGGATACGATAGCAAGTAATATTGCTAACATAAATACTACCCGCAAACCGGATGGTTCAAAAGGTGTATACATCAAAAAAGATGTATCATTCAGGACTATATATGAGGACAATATTAATAGGGGTCCTTCCAATTTTTCAAGTAATTCAGCTGATGCACAATTTGATCCGCAAACCGGAAATATGCTAATTAATGCGAGTATTGCACTTAATAACGGAATGGTAACCGGAGGAGTAAGAGTTGACGGTATCTATGAGCGAGAGGATGGTATTAAAACAGTATATGATCCATCTCATCCAGATGCTGACGAAGAAGGTTACGTTGATTTGCCGAACGTCAATGTAGTTGAAGAAATGGTAGATATGATTGCTGCTTCCAGAGCTTATGAGGCAAATGCGACTGTTGCGGAAAACGTAAAGACAATGATGCAATCTGCAATGAATATATAGAATTAAAGGGATAATATTATGGATTTTTCTACGACAATTCAAGGTTTTGATAATAATTATAATAATATCAATGCAATAAATGATTATAATAAATTTTTACAAGGTAAAGCATCATTTGAAATAGACACAGAAGTTAATGATTTTGAAAAAACATTGGATTCTGTTGTCAAATCAGTTCCTGTTAAGGATAAAAATGATCCTAATAGCTTGGGTTCTTTTATGAATAATTTGGGACAAAGTTTTGCCGGTGGTCTTAATATGGTTAATGATATGAAAATTCAGGCAAATAAGATGCAGGAAGATTTGGCAATGGGGGGTCCAACCAGTATTCATGAAGCTATGATTGCTGCTGAAAAAGCTGAATTAAGTATGCAAATGGCTGTTCAGGTAAGAAATAAGATACTTAATGCATATAGTGAAATAACTACAATGGGTTTATAAAGGACTAAATCCTGTATATATTACACTTGACCAACCCTCAAAATAGCTTATTTGTGTTAGCGTACCTGTTTTAATAAGTATTTTGTGTTGGTTTTCAGTGGCCAAATCTAATGTTTTTGCCAAAACCGATTGTATAACTTCCGGTGTAGTTACTATAATAATTCTGTTTCCTTTGTTTTCTTTTATGAGTCTGTTAATAATAACAGAAACGCGCCGATTAAAGGTTTTTAAGGTTTCGCCGTTTGGAGGAGTAGCTGAAATAATTGAAGATTTATACTCTTTGTACAAATCAGCCAAGGTACTTCCTTGCCAATCTCCATGTTTGCGTGATTGTAATTCAGTCATAACCGGTTTTTGATGGAATAATTTTGCAATCTGTTGTGCAGTCTGTATGCAATAGGCTTCCGGACCGGTATAGATTTTATCATAGTGAACTTCCCTATTTGTAAGATATTCACATACTTTTACAATTTCTTCTTCTCCGACATCATTTAATTTCGGCGACTTCAAATTATCATTGATAATACCTGCCGTCGAATAAATTGTTGCGCCATGAGATATAAATGTTATTTTGCAAATTCTTTTAAACATATCTTATAACATTATAACACATATTTAATCTAAAAAAAGGCTGTCAGATTTCTGACAAGCCTTTTCAATATCAGTTTAAAGGTGCAAACTTATTTTGCATCATCTTTTATGACTATTAAATTTTTAACTATTTTCATAACGCAAGTAGGCAAAACTACTTCTGATAAACCGTCTGCTATACTGAGAATACTGCCTGCTTTAAGAGTTACATCTTCACCTTTGTATTGGAAAACGTAATCGTCTTTTCTGTCGGATCTGATTGTGATTTTATTATCCATAATTCTTTCCTTATTTTTTGTAAAATCAAAAATTGGAATGGCAATACGTATTGCCATTCCGCAAATTTTAGTCAAAAACGTAATTGATAATTGCAGCTTCTCTGGCTTGTTTAATAGCCTTAGCAATCATTCTTTGGTGCTTAGCACAGTTGCCTGTAACACGTCTCGGAATAATTTTTCCTGCTTCAGTTAAATATCTTTTGAGCTTAGCACCATCTTTGTAATCAATAGTTTCAATGTGTTCAGCACAAAAAGAGCATGTTTTACGTTTCTTTCTGTCGTTCATATCTTGTTTTGCCATTTTTAAAGTTACCTTTCTAGCCTTTTTGTATTTTGTATAATTCAATATAATCTGTATATAATATTTTTAGAAGTAATTCTGCAAATTCTCTTAAATCACTAACCGGCTTGTGCTCTGATTTGGAAACCATCTGAACCGAAACTTCTGGTATGAGAAACTTTTTAGGCTTCATAAC